>JAJDXS010000001.1 GCA_022823145.1 Gemmatimonadota bacterium | reverse complement strand
CTTCGCCTGCGCCAGCGTGATCGCCGCCGTCAACGTCGTCTTCCCGTGGTCCACATGCCCGATCGTCCCCACGTTCACATGCGGCTTCGTGCGCTCGAAGGTCTCCTTCGCCATTCTTTCCTCGTCCGGGTTTGCGGTGGTCTGCAGGTCTGGCAGGCGGCGACGCGCATCGTCCCGCCAAGCTCTGGGCGGGGATTGAACCCGCGACCTCTTCCTTACCAAGGAAGCGCTCTACCACTGAGCTACCAGAGCACCCTCGTGGTTGCTTCCAGCCGGACCCGCCGCCGCGAGCCCCAGAGCGGGAGACCGGATTCGAACCGGCGACCCTCAGCTTGGAAGGCTGATGCTCTAGCCAACTGAGCTACTCCCGCGTGCTGTCCAGAGGGCGCTCCGCCCTCCATGGTGGGGGTAGGATTCGAACCTACGTAGGCATTTGCCAGCAGATTTACAGTCTGCCCCGGTTGGCCGCTTCGGTACCCCACCAAAAAACACGTTCCCACCCCTGCCCGCCAGATTGCTTTTCGGTGGATCGGGCCCCGGATGGAAACGAGCATTGAAGCATAACTAATGCCCGGGATCGAATCAACTGGCCCGACGGGCGCGAATCCCGGCGCGACCGGGCGGCCCGAAAGCTGACGCGGGGACTCGAACCCCGGACCTGCTGATTACAAATCAGCTGCTCTACCAACTGAGCTACGTCAGCGACGTCCAGAAAACTGGCCCATCAGGGAGGGCCATGGAAGAGGACGACGGTCAGGCGGACCCGGCGCGCACCCGCTTCCAGCGCGTGCCGGACGGGGTGTCTTCCAGTCTGACGCCTTCGGCCTCCAGCTCCGCGCGCAGTCGGTCCGCCGTCCCGAAGTCGCGTGCCGCACGGGCCCGGTTCCGCGCTTCGACCATGTGGCGAATGCGATCCTCCGCCTCGTCGTCCACCTCCCGGGCTGCGGCCGCCGGATCCAGCACCCCCAGCACGGCATCCATTCCCCGCAAAGCCCCGAGCACCCCTTCGCGGTCCGCCTCGCCGATCCCGTCCCGGGCTCCGTCGAGCTCCGCATTCACCTCCTTCACCATCGTCCACAGGGCCGCGACGGCGCGCGGAACGTTCAGGTCCAGGTCCATCGCCGCGCGAAAGGCGCCGAGCCGCTCGCGTGCGCCGGCCGCCAGCCCCAGGTCCGTCCCCGGCGCCGAGGGGAACTCGCTCACGCGACGCCGGAAGTCGAGCAACCGCTGCACCCGGGCCGTCGCCTCGTCCAGACCGTCGAAGGTGAAGTTGAGTTCGTTGCGATAGTGCGCCGACAGCAGGACCCAGCGGATCGCGGCGGGGTCGTAGCCCCGCTCGACCAGATCTCTGACCGTGTAAAAGTTCCCAAGCGACTTCGACATCTTTCGGCCGTCGACCTTAAGGTGCTTCACATGAAGCCAGAACCGCGCGAACGGGACGCCGTTGGCCGCTTCCGACTGGGCGATCTCGTTCTCGTGATGCGGGAACATGAGGTCCTCGCCGCCCAGGTGGATGTCGACCGTCTCGCCCAGAAGCGCGTGCGCCATGACCGAACATTCCAGGTGCCACCCCGGCCGCCCCGCACCCCAGGGCGAGTCCCATACCGCGCCCACTTCCCTGTCCCGCGGCTGCGCCGCCTTCCAGAGCGCAAAATCCCGCACGTCCCGCTTGGTGTACTCGTCGCCCTCGATCCTGGAACGCCGCGCGTCGTCCTCGCCCCCCTTGCCCGAGAGCTTCCCGTAGTCGCCGAACGACGGAACCGAGTAGTACACCGACCCGTCACCCGCGTGGTACGCGCCGCCCCGCTCCACCAGCCGCTCGACAAAGTCCACCATCGGCCCGATATGTCCGGTGGCCCTCGGATGTTGCGAGAACGCCAGCAGACCGAGCCGCCCGCAGTCCTCCCGGAAAGCACCGATGAACCGCTCCGTGTGCTCGGTCAGACTCCTGCCGGCCTCCGCCGCGCCATCTATCGTCTTGTCGTCGACATCGGTGAAGTTCACCACGAACTCGACCCGCCGCCCGCCGGCACGCAGGTGCCGGTGCAGCAGATCGTAGACGACGAACGCCCGGAAGTTCCCGATGTGTGCGAAGTCGTAGACGGTGGGCCCGCACCCGTAGACCGTGGTCCGGTGGGGATCGAGGGGTTGGAAAGCGCGGAGTTCCCGGCGCAGGGAGTCGTACAGTTGCATGCCTTCAAATATAGGGGCGCTGGAACAGGGGATGGTCAGGAGCGCGTTTCGGCCTCGGCCGCGATGCGCTCGAACGCCCCGCGCGGGTCGCCGGACGCGGTCACCGGACGTCCCACCACGATGTGCGTGGACCCGGCCCGAAACGCCTGCCCCGCGGTGCGCACCCGGCGCTGGTCGTGGTGCGGGTCGCCCGCGAGACGGATCCCCGGCGTCACGATCAGGGCGTGCGGACCCATGACGGCCCGCACCCGCCCCGCCTCGCTCGCCGCGCATACCACGCCGTCGATGCCCGCGTCCCGGGCAAGTGCGGCTAGCCGGTCCGCTTCCGCCCCCACATCGGCGACGGGACGCCCGTAGACCGCGCTCAGCCCGGCAGCGTCGAGCGAGGTCAGCACCGTAACGGCCAGCAGGTCAAGCGACGGCGGGCAGGCAGCGGCGGCGGCCATGAGCATCGCGCCGCCGCCGCTCGCATGCACCGTGAGGAACCGCACGCCGAGCTCGCCCGCCCGCGCTGTGGCGCGCGCAACCTGATTGGGGATGTCGTGCAGCTTCAGGTCGAGGAAGACGTTCTTGCCCAGGTCGCGGAGCGACGCCACCACCGCCGGCCCCTCGGCCGTGTAGAGCTCGAGGCCGACCTTGTAGAAGGTGCAGGCCGGGCCGATGCGGTCGGCCATGGCGAGCGCGGCCGCGGCGTCGGGAACGTCGAGTGCGACGATGATCCGGTCCCTCACCCGGCGAACACCTCCAGATCGCGGGCCACTCTGGCCGTGCAGCGGGGATCGGCGAAGGACGCGGTCCCGATCTGCACCAGGGACGCGCCGGCGTCGAAATAGGCCCGCGCGTCCGCCGCCGTGAGAATCCCCCCCACCCCGATCACGGGCACCTCGACCGCGGCGGCTACCTCGCGCACGGCCGCCAGGCCGACCGGCAGCAGCGCGGGCCCGCTCGTGCCGCCCCGTCCGGCGCCGAGGCGCGCGCCGCCGTCTCCATCGCCGAGGAAGCCGGGTACGGTGTTGATCGCGGTGATCCCGTCGGCTCCGTGGGCCGCCGCCAGCGCGGCCGTCGCGCCGATGTCGGGGTCGTTCGGCGCGAGCTTCACGAGGATCGGCCGCGAGGTGAGCGGGCGGACGCCGTCCAGCACCTCGGCCAGCGCGGCGGGATCGAGGCAGAACGGTCGTCCCCCCAGGTGCGAGTCGTTCGGGCAGGACAGGTTGAGTTCGTAGCCGAGGAAGCCGCGCTCGCCGTCCGTTCCCGCGACGACCTCGGCGTACTCCTCCGCACGCGCACCCGCGACCGACACGAATACGGGCAGCCCGGCCAGATGGCGCCGAATCCAGGGAAGCTTCACTTCAACCACCGCATTCAGGCCGGGATTGGCCAGGCCCACCGAGTTGAGCATTCCGCCCGTATACTCGGCGACGCGCGGGGCCGGGTTTCCCCACCGGGGCTCGACCGTCACGGATTTCGTGACCAGCCCGCCGATTCGGGATGGGTGCATGACGTCGACGAGTGGTTCGCCGAAGCCGCAGGTTCCGGACGCCGCGAGCACGCGGTGCCGGAAGGTGGTCCCGAAGAGTTCGGCGACGGCGGTCACCGTCGATCCCTCATGGCGCGCTCCGCCTCGCGCTGCATCGTCCGGCGCTTCAGCTCCTCGCGGCGGTCGCGGTGCTTGCGACCGCGGCACAGTCCCAGGGTGATGCGCGCGCGTCCCCTGCGGAAGTAGAGGTCGAGGGGGACCAGGGTCAGGCCCTTTTCCTCGGCCCGCGAGACGATCCGGCGGATCTGGTCCTTGTGCAGCAACAGCTTCCGAGGCCGGGTTTCGTCGTGGTTCCAGCGGTTCGCGGGCTCGTACGGAGCGACGTGCAGGTTATGGAGCCACATCTCTCCGGACTCGGCGCGCGCGTAGGAATCCTGGAACGCGACGTTGCCGGCGCGGATGGACTTGACCTCCGTGCCCTGGAGAACCAGTCCGGCCTCCCAGGAATCCAGCACTTCGTACTCGCGACGGGCCTTCCTGTTGCGCGCCACCAGCCGTCGCGGGCCGGACTCGGTCAGCTGCCCGCCGTGGCGAGTGCCATCGCCGCCTCCCGCTTGCGCCAGTCGGCCAGGAAGCTGGCCATGCCGCGGTCGGTGAGCGGATGCTGCATGCACTTCCTGAGCACGTTGAACGGGCAGGTGGCGATGTGGGCGCCCGCCAGCGCCGACTCGGTCACGTGCCGCGGGTGCCGGATCGAGGCGGCCAGGATCTGGGTGCGGATCTCCGGATCCTGGGCGAAGACCTCGGCGATCTCGCGGATGAGCTCCATCCCGTCGTAGGACATGTCGTCGACACGGCCGATGAACGGCGAAACCACGAAGGCACCCGCCAATGCCGCCAGCAACGCCTGGTTGGTGTTGAAGATCAGCGTCACGTTGCAGCGGATGCCCCGCCGGCCCAGCCGCGAGACGGCCTCGAGCCCCTCGGTGGTGCTGGGGACCTTGATGATCACATTGGAGTGCCACCCGGAGAATTCGACGCCTTCCCGCACCATTCCATCGGCGTCTTCCGAGACGGTCTCGGCGCTGATCGGCCCGTTGACGAGCTCGCAGATGGTGCGGATGGTGTCCTCGAAGTCGGCGCCCTCTTCCTGCGCCATGAGGCTCGGGTTGGTCGTGACACCGCTCAGGATGCCCCATCGGGCCGCCTCGCGGATTTCTCCCAGATTTGCCGTATCCAGGTAGATCTTCAACTGCGGTTCCTCCCGCGTGCCAGAGAATCAGGTGACGGCGCGCACGCGCCGGTCCGGTTGCCTGTCAATTCCCGCCGAATCAGCCGTGCTCCTGCGCCTCGGCCTCGAACTCCTCCCTCGCCGCGTCGAGGCCGGCGCGGTACGCCGCCTTCGAGCGCGCCAGCTTGTCCTCGAGCTCCTCGCGGGCCTCCGCCGCGAGCTGGCGCCCCTGGCCGAGGACGCCCTTCGCCGAATCCACGCGCGCGCCCAGATCCTCGCGCAGGCCCCGCACCCGCTCCCCGGTGAGCTCCCTGAGCCTTCTGGCCTGCGTGCGGAGGCGCGCCTGGGTTTCCTCGCCTGAACCAGGGGCGAAAAGGAGGGCGATTCCGGCCCCGACGAGCGCTCCAAGCAGGAACGCGCCGATCTCGGTCCGATGGTCCCTTTCGACGATCACGGCAGGCTGTTCACCGTTGCTCATCTTGCCTCCCAGTTCGTGAACGCGCGGGGCAGCGCGGGGTGAGCGATTCCGGTCCCGGCGCCCCGCCCCGCACGCCACCAAAGCTAACGCGGCGCCCCGGACCCGCCAACGAAGCCACGCCCGCCGCCCGGGCCGCGCCCGGGCGCGCAACTCACCGCGTCGGCGGCGTCAGACCCGCCAGCGAGGGTCGGGGGCCGGGAGGGTGGGCCGCTCGCATCCCGGCCGACCCATCAGCCCGCCGGTCAGCGCCTTGCCCAGCTCGACGCCGGGCTGGTCCGTCGGGTCGACTCCGTAGAGCGCCCCCGCGTAGACGGCAGCGATCTGGAAGAGCATGAAGAGCGCGCCGACCGAGCGCGCGTCGACGCGATCCACGGCGACGGTCATGTTCGGACGGCCCGCGCGCCGCAGGGCCTCGGCCGTACCCGCGCGCTCACAGTTCAGCAGCTCGAAGAGGGTGCGCCCGCCCAGGTGGGACACTCGTGGATCCTCGTCGTTCATGCGCGGGATCGGCACGTCCACGTCGGTGGACCCGCGGGCGATGAAGACGACGACCTTGTCGCGGGGGCCCTCCATGAGCAGCTGCAGCAGCGAGTGCTGGTCGACGGCCCCGAACGCCGGCAGCGGGGTGGGGCCCGATTCGGCCCTGGTCCCATCCAGCCGAACCGCCTTGCCCAGCGATTCCGCCCACAGCTGTTGCAGCCAATAGGCAAGCCCCTTCAGCCGGTCCGCGTACGGCATGAAGACCTGTACGGCGGCGCCCAGCTCGGTGTCGGCGAGGTGGAGGAGGGTGGCGAGGATTCCGGCCGGGTTCTTCAGCAGCTCGGGGTTGGCGCACCGTTCGACCATCCCGGCGGCGCCCTCGAGAACGGCCGCTGTATCGATTCCCGCCAGCGCCGACGGGAAGAGGCCCACGGGCGAGAGCACGGAGAAGCGCCCCCCCACGTTCGCGGGCACGGGGAGCGAACGCAGGTCGTGCTCGTCGGCGAGGCGCCGCAGGAACCCGTGGTCGCGGCCGGTCGTCACGACCACGTGGTCCCGCATGCGAGAGCGCCCGTCCCGGGCCTCGCCGCGCCGTTCGAGCGCTGCCAGCCTTTGCCGGATCACCAGGAACTGGGCCAGGGTCTCGGCCGTCGATCCCGACTTGCTGACGACGTTGAAGAGCGTGCGGGAGAGGTCGATCCGGCCGAGAAGCCCGGCCGTCGTGTCGGGGTCGGGGTTGTCGAGGATGTACAGGCGGGGGTGGCCCCCCCGCGCCCCCGCGCCGAGTTCGTTCCAGCCGGGCGGCAGGAGAGCGTCGCGCATTGCCGCAGCGCCCAGCGCCGAGCCGCCGATCCCGACGACCACCACGTTGTCGCACCGCCCGCGCAGCGCCGCCGCCGTTTCGAGCGTGCGCGCCGCGAGGGCACGGTTGTCCGGGAGATCGAGGAACCCGAGCACGCCCCGCCCGCGCCAGGAGCGCACCACGCGCGAGGCTTCGTGGAATCGCCGGGCGAGGTCGCCCTCCTTCGCCGCCGCGCCCGGCTCCGCCGCCCCAGGGGCCCCGAACCGCGCCGGGTCGATGCCGCCGCCCTCCAGCACCCCGGCGATCATGTTGTCGAAGCGGACCGAGATGGGGCACGGCCCCGGAGGCACGGGCCGGCTCACGCGATTTCCACGCTCAAGCCGTCATGGGCGGGCGCGATGCCTGGCGGCAGGGCCGCCGCCAGCTCGCGGTAGCCCACCTTGTGCGTGAGGTGGGTCAGGAAGGTGCGCCGGGCGCCGATTCCGCGCGCCGCCTCGATCGCCTCGTCGATGTTGAAGTGCGTGGGGTGGGGAGAGCCCCACCACAGCGCGTTGAGCACCAGCACATCGACCCCGGCCAGGATCTCGCGGGCCGCGCCGGGAAGCCGCTTTGCGTCGGTGACGTAGCCGAGGCGGCCGACGCGGAAGCCGAAGGCACTGCTGGGACCGTGCGGGACGCGGAAGGGGGTGATATCGTGCCCCAGCACCTTCACCGCCGCGCCTTCTTCGTAGCTGCGGAGATCAAGACGGGGCTTGGTGGTTCCGCGCGGGACCCTGACCCGGTCGCTGAAGATGTACGGAAAACGGGCCTTCATCTGCCGCGTCATCTCGTCGGGGACGTAGGCCGGAACCGGACCCCTGCCGCGGGTCGAGAAGATCCTCACGTCGTCGATGCCGTGGACGTGGTCGGCGTGGAGGTGCGTGTACCACACGGCGTCCACGCGGTCGATTCCGGCGGACAGCAGCTGGAGCCGCAGTTCGGGCGGCGTGTCGATGAGGAGGTTGCCGCCTTCCAGGGCCACGAGTGCGCCATGGCGCGTGCGGCGGTCGCGCGGGTCGTCCGATGTGCAGTTGACGCAGTGGCAGCCGATGACGGGGACGCCGAAAGAGGTGCCGGTGCCCAGAAAGGTCAGGCGCACCGTGCGTTCCGGCGGTATGGGGCCGACAGGGGCCTCGGCAGGGAGATCGCTCCCTTTGTGAACGTTTTCACAAGCGTTCGACGCGCATGGTGTTCGTCGAGCCGCGCCGGTGGAACGGCATGCCAGAGGTCACCACGACCGGATCGCCGGCCTTTCCCCGGCCCGACTCCAGAACGACCCGCTTTCCGAGTTCGGTCAGGTTCTCGTAGGTGATCTCGCCGTGTTCAGCCAGGACGGGTCTCACCCCCCACACGCCGGCGAGCTGCCGGTAGACCTTGGGTTCGGTGCACACCGAGAAGATGGGGGTCACCGGGCGGTACGACGCAACGAGTCGCGCGGAGAAGCCGCTGCGGGTGATCACCAGGATCGCGGGCGCGTCGAGGTCGCGCGCCGAACGCACGGACGAGGCGGCGACCGCGTGCTCGCGGCGCGACGCGCCTCGACGCTGGACGGGCCCCATCTCCTGGAGGTAGTGGGGCCCCTCGGCCAATACTCCGCTTCCCTCGATCTCCTCGGCGATCCGCACCATCACTTCGACCGTCCGGGCCGGATACTTCCCCACCGCCGTCTCGCCCGAGAGCATGACCGCGTCGGTGCCGTCGATGATCGCGTTGGCGACGTCCGACGTTTCGGCCCGGGTGGGGTTGGGGTACGACGTCATCGACTCCAGCATCTGGGTGGCGGTGATGACGGGGCAGCCGTACCCGTTCGCCGCCTGGATGATGCGCTTCTGCACCAGCGGCACCGATGCGAAGGGGAGCTCCACACCCAGGTCGCCCCGCGCCACCATCACGGCGTCGCTGTACTCCAGGATGCCGTCCAGCTCCTCGACCGCGCTGGCCCGCTCGATCTTCGCAACGAGCCAGCCGCGTCCCCGCATGCGCGCCTTCAGCACTCTTACATCCTCGACCCGCTGCACGAACGACAGCCCCACGTATTCCGCATCCATGGAGAACGCGAACTCCAGGTCCTTCAGATCCTTGCCCGTCACCGCAGGCGTGTTGAGTTCGACACCGGGGAGGTTGATCCCCTTGCGGGAGGCCAGCATCCCGCCCCGCACCACCTCGAAGTGCGCCCTCCCGCCGTCCGTTTCCACGCAGACGAGCTCAAGCAGCCCGTCGTCGAGGAGGATCTGGGTGCCCGGAGTAACCTCCCGCGCCAGCGACGTGTAGGCGGTCGGCAGCTCACCGGGGGCGTGCAGTCCCTCGGGGGCGATCGTCACGATCTGTCCGTCCTCGAGCAGGACAGGCTCCTCAAGCGCGCCCATGCGAATCTTGGGGCCCTGCAGATCGACCAGGATCGCCACCGGACGCCCCACGGTCTCCGCGGCCTCCCGCACGAGCCTGACGCTGTGCTCGTGACCGCGATGATCGCCGTGTGACATGTTGATCCGCGCCACGTCGATGCCGGCACGCACCAGCCCGATCATGGTCTCCGGCTTCGCACTCGCCGGCCCGATGGTGGCAATGACCTTGGTTCTGATCATCCGAGTCGTGGGTCCTCCGTGGCGGTTGTCGGGTCGCGGGGAGACGATCGCGGCAGGACACCCGGGGCTGTCCCGACGCGCACGGCCGTGAGAGCCGCGACATCCATCGAAGCTATCTTAGCCTGTAACCCTCCACCACGAAGGTCAGCGTGCCGCATCGGCGGCGTAGCGACCCTGTAACGAATCCGCGCGACTGCATGCCGTCCAGCAAGGCCACAACCTACGTCGAGACCCCCGAGGCGGCGCGCCGCGTGGCGGAAGTGCTCTCCGAAACCGGCTTCGCGTCGCTCGACTGCGAAGCGGCGGGCTTTCACCGATACTCCGACCGCCTCTGTCTGGTCCAGCTTTCGACCCCGCTCGAAACGTATGTGCTGGACCCGCTCGCCTTCGACCCCGCGCCGTACCTCAAGCCGTTCCTGGAACACCCGCGCCGCCGGGTGGTCATGCATGGCGCCGCCTACGACCTGCGGCTCCTGAGCCGAGACCTCGGAATCACGGTGGCTGGACTCGCCGATACCCAGGTCGCTGCAAGTCTCCTCGGCGCACCGGCGACCGGGTTGCAGGCACTGCTCGGCGAACACCTGGGCATCCGCGTTTCCAAGAAGTTCCAGCGGGCGGACTGGGCCAGGCGGCCGCTCACCCGCGAGATGATCGACTACGCGGCAGGCGACACGCGCCATCTTCACCGTCTGATCGCGGTCCTTGAGAGGGAACTGGACAGGAAGGGGCGGCTCCACTGGGCCGAGGAGGAGTATCGCTGGCTGGGGGCGAGCGCCGCCGCGCCTGAGGACGACCGGCCGGCCGACCCGGTGACCCGCTTCAAGCAGGCGCGCAAGATGGACGACCGCTCCGTCACTGCGCTCCGAGAGGTCATCGCCTGGCGCGACCGTATCGCCCGCATGAAGGACCGGGCGCCTTTCCGGGTGGTCGGCGACGCCGCGCTCGCCGAGGTCGTAGCCGCCCGGCCTGCTTCCGTCGGGGCGCTGGCCGGGCTGAAGGGGTTTCCGCCCCGCCTGGCCCGCACCAGCGGAATGTCCCTGCTGGACGCCCTGGTCCGCGTCGACCGCCTCCCCGTCGCGGAACTGGTACCCTACCCGGCGCCGACCCGCCGCGGCACACGGCCGACCCCGGAAGAGGAAGCCGCCTTCGAGCGCCTGAAGGAGGTGCGCAACAGCGCGGCGGGCCGGCTCGAACTCGAACGGGGGCGCATGATGGCGAACCACCTGCTGCGCGAGGTCGTCAGCGCCCGCCCGCGGACCCGCGAGGCACTGGCGGCCATCCCCGACATCCGGAAGTGGCAGGTGGAGACGATCGGGGACGAACTGTTGACCGCTCTGAATCGGGGACCCGAGGCACGCCGCAGACGGTGACGCGGCCAGGCCGCCGGCGCCCGCCTACTCTCCGCGCTCCTCCAGCTCCCGCTTGTACTCGATGCAGTAGCGGGCGTGCGGCAGGGCGTCCAGCCGCTCGAATCCCACCGGCCTGCCGGTCCCGTGGCAGCGCCCGAAGTTGTCCGGATCGCGGTAGAGCCGGCGGAGCGCCTGCTCGATCCGGTAGAGGTACCGGCCTTCCTTGGTGGCGAAGACGGCGGCCTTCTCGCGTTCCATCGACTCGGTGCCCTGGTCGGCCATGTGGTCCGTATAGCCCGACATGTCGGAGTCGCCGTCGGCCCGTCCCCACTTGGCGACCTCGTTGAAGAGGCCGAGGGCGCGAAGGGCCTTCGCCCTTTCCTGCAGGAGTCGCTCTTCCAGGTGAGCAAGCTGGTCCTTCGACAGAAGGGGGCCCTCACCGTTGTTTATGCTCTGGTCCTTCGGAATCCCGGACGATGACATGGCAGGCTCCTTCCAGCAGCGGGTGTGACAAGGTAACCTATACACGAACACCCCGACTCGGCCAAGAGGACCGCCTGGGAGGACTTCTGAACGCGATGGCTTGCTGCAAACACCCGGACAACCCCGGCCCACCCCTCGCCCGCCCCCCCTTCCGCTCGGAGCTGGGTGAGCGGATCCAGCGTGAGATCTGCTCGCGTTGCTGGCGAGACTGGCTCCAGCACCAGACGCTGCTGATCAACCACTTCGGTCTCGATCCCCGCAAGCCGGAGTCACGGGAGTTCCTCTACGCGCAAACCCGGGCCGTGCTTTTCGGCGAGGGTGAGGTCGCGGAAATCGACGTCTCGAAGCAGGGTACGATAGGACCGCCGGGGGGCTAGCGGCGGGGGCCGCTAGAGGGCGATCACCTCAGTACGGCGGCAATCTCCACCAGCGCATCCTGCAGCACGTCGCGGCTTACGGTGAGGGGTGGCGCTAACCGCACGACCTGGTGATGCGTCTCCTTGGCCAGGATCCCACGCTGCTCCAGCGCTTCGCAGAACGGCCGCGCGGTCCCCGACGATTCCCGGATCACCAGCCCGATCATGAGCCCCCTGCCCCGCACCTGTTGCACGTGTGGCGACGGGATCGCGCGCAGCTGCTCCATGAACCAGCTCCCCAGCTCGTCGGAGCGGCGGGACAGCTGCTCGTCACGGATCACGCGCAGCGACGCCATGCCGACGGCCGCGCCCAGCGGGTTGCCGCCGAAGGTCGAGCCGTGGTCGCCGGGGCGGAACACGTCCATGAACTCCTTGTCGGCGATGGCGGCCGAGACCGGGTAGACACCGCCCCCGAGGGCCTTGCCCACGATGAGCACGTCGGGGCGGACCCCCTCCCAGTCGCAGCAGAAGAAGCGGCCCGTGCGACCCAGCCCGGTCTGGATCTCATCGGCGACGAGCGCCACTCCGTTCTCGCGGCAGAGTTCCGCCGCCTGCTGCATGTAGCCGTCCGGCGGGACGATCACCCCGGCCTCGCCCTGGATGGGCTCGACGAGGAAGCCGGCCGTGTTCGGGTTGATCGCGGCTCGCAGCGCGTCGATGTCGCCGTAGGGGATGAGCTTGAAGCCGGGCGTGAACGGGCCGAATCCCTCGCGGTACTGCGCCTCGGAAGAGAAGCCCACGATCGTGGTCGTGCGGCCGTGGAAGTTGTCTTCGCAAACGATGATCTCGGCCTTGTCCTCGGGGATGCCGCGCGCCTGGTAGCCCCACTTCCGCACCATCTTGATCGCGGTCTCCACCGCCTCGGCGCCGGTGTTCATCGGCAGTGCGGCGTCGAATCCGCTGGCTTCGCACAGTTCGCGCAGGAAGGGGCCCATCTGGTCGTTGTGGAAGGCCCGCGACGTGAGGGTGAGGCGGTCGAGCTGCTCCTTCGCCGCGGCGACGATGGCGGGGTGCCTGTGCCCCTGGTTCACTGCCGAGTACGAGCTCAGCATATCCAGGTAGCGGTTCCCGTCCACGTCCCAGACCCACACTCCGTCGCCGCGCTCGAGCACGACGGGCAGCGGGTGGTAGTTGTGCGCGGAATAGCGCTCGGCTTCTTCCAGATAGCGCTCGGTCAATGAAGCCGTGGCTGCGGACATCGTGGTCATGGTCTTTGCCTCTTGAATGCGAAAAAATTCATGGTATGTGAATAAAAATGTAATAGCGCGGAATTCGCAACGCCTGCAGCGCGTCTGCGGGCGCCGACTACCCGCTCAGCCCGTCGATCGGTGCATCATTGACGTGAAGCCGGAAGACGTCCGGGCGCGCGTAGTGGCCGACCACGTCGAAATCGAACTTCCCGCGTGCAATGTCGCCCAGGTCCAGGTCGGCGTACAGTATTCCCGTCTCGCCGAGCAGCGGTCCGGCCAGGGTATCGCCGAGGGGGCCGTAGATCGCGGAACCGCCCCGGGACAGCGGGTCGGGCCAGCTCTCGAGGTCGGCAATGATTTCGAGGTCCGAAGGGTAGTGGTCCCGGGTGACGAACTGGTTGCAGCCGATCACGAAGCACCGCCCCTCCAGCGCGATGTGGCGCAGCGTGGCCTGCCAGCGGTCCCTGGAGTCGGCGGTCGGCGCCAGGTAGATCTCCACGCCCTTCCCGTACATGGCGGTGCGGGCCAGCGGCATGTAGTTCTCCCAGCAGATCAGCCCGCCGACCTTGCCGAACGGCGTGTCCAGCACCGGCATCGTGCTCCCGTCGCCCTCGCCCCAGATGAGGCGCTCGGCCGCGGTGGGCTTCAGCTTGCGGTGAAGCCCGGCCAGCGATCCGTCCGGCGCAAAGTAGAGCAGGGTGCAGAAGAGCGTGCCGGGAGACCGGGCCGCGCCCTTCTCGATCACGCCGGCGGCGAGGTAGACCCCCGCCTCGGCGGCGGCCTGCCCCATGCGCTCCGTTTCGGGCCCCGGCACGGTGATCGCCGCGTCGTGGTAGCGTCCGAAGGCTCGGCGTCCGGGCGGCTTGCGTCCCCCGACCGCGGTGCCGAAGGCCAACCCCCATGGGTATCCGCCCACGAAGGCCTCCGGAAAGACGACCAGTTCCGCGCCGCCGGCCGCGGCTTCGGCCGTCATCTCGCACAGCCGGGCGACCGCGGCGGCCGAATCGAAGGGGAAGCCGCGGGGCTGCGCGGCGGCGACGCGAACGTGATCCTTGGCGGGCATCCCGTGATCTCTCCGGTTGCGATGTGATGGACAGGGGAACAATCTGTCCAGACCCGGTCCTTCGCACCACCCGCAATTCGCACCATCCGGAGACCCCGATGATCAAGACCATTGAATCGCGTCCAACGCTGCTGCTCGCCGCCCTGCTGATCCCCGTGCCGGCCGCCGCCCAGTCCGGCCACCAGACGGTGATCGCCCATGTGGAAGCCAACGCCGATGGCTACGGGACCGTCGCCCAGCGGATCTGGGACCTGGCCGAGGTGGGGTACCAGGAAACGGAGAGTTCGGGTCTCCTCCAGGCCCAGCTGAAAGGCGCGGGATTCGACGTGGAAGCGGACGTGGCCGGGATGCCCACGGCCTTCGTGGCGAGCTTTGGCGAGGGATCGCCCGTGATCGGGATCCTGGCCGAGTTCGACGCCCTGCCCGGAATCACGCAGGGGCGGAGCGCCGAGCGGCAGGCACTGCCGGCCATGGGGGCCGGGCACGCCTGTGGGCATCACCTCTTCGGCGCCGGCTCGGTGGCCGCCGCCCTCGCGGTGAAGGAGTGGCTGGCGACGTCCGGCACGCCGGGCACCATCCGGGTCTACGGCACCCCCGCCGAAGAGGGCGGCGCCGGCAAGGTGTACATGGTGCGGGGCGGCCTCTTCGACGATGTCGACGCCGTGTTGCACTGGCACCCGTCGGGCGTGAACAGCGCGAGCCCCTCCGCGTCGCTCGCCAACAAGTCGGCCAAGTTCCGCTTCCGGGGCCTGTCCGCGCATGCCGCAGGCGCCCCGGATCAGGGCCGCTCCGCGCTGGACGGGGTCGAGGCCATGAACCACATGGTCAACCTGCTCCGCGAGCACGTCCCCCAGGAGACCCGGATCCACTACGTGATCACCTCGGGAGGCGCGGCGCCGAACGTCGTTCCCGACTTCGCCGAGGTGTACTACTACGTCCGCAACCCGGACTCGGAGAACGTGCGGACCATCTTCGACCGCGTCGTCCAGGCCGCGGAAGGGGCCGCGATGGGGACGGGAACGACCATGGACTACGAGGTCATCCACGGCATCTATGCCATGCTCCCCAACGAGGCGCTGCAGCGGCGGGCGCACGCGAACCTCACCAGCGTCGGCGGGTTCGAATACGACGACCCCGAGCGCGCGTTCGCCATGATGATCCAGGAGACGCTGGCCAACCCGCTGCCCCTCGAGAGCGCGGGCGAGATCCAGCCCTACCAGCCACGCCCGGCGGGCGGCTCCACCGACGTTGCCGACGTGAGCTGGGTGGTGCCCACGGTAGGGATCACGACCGCCACCTGGGTGCCCGGCACGCCGGCCCATTCATGGCAGGCCATCGCCGCCGGCGGCATGTCGATCGGCGAGAAGGGCATGATCGCCGCAGCCAAGACACTCGCCATCACCGCGATGGACCTGTTTACGGACGATGACCTGCTGAGCGCGGCCAGGGCCGAGTACGAGGAGCGCGTGGGCCCGGACTTCAGATACGTCTCCCTGGTGGGCGACCGACCGCCGCCGCTGGACTATCGGAACCCGGCGACGGCGGGGCGCTGAACCGGGAGCCGGACCGCAACGGTCAAGATCGACAGGAAAGTAAAGTTCACGTTACACAACGTAGCGTGCAGTTTACATTTCAGAACCCTACCCGCAGTCCGAGTACCCGCAAACGTAGCACTTCTTGCACCCCTCCTCGAAGGCGAGGTGGCTGGCGCCGCACGACGGGCACGCCCCCAGCGCCGCGGCGTTCTCGTCGACGTACCGGCCTGGGGCCGCCATTGCGGCTGTCGCCTCGGCACGGGCCGGCGCGGTGGCGTCCATCTTCATCTCCACCTGCACCCCTTCCTTCTCGGCGATGTAGAGGTCGAGTGCCTGCGCGACCGCATCCGGGGCCGACAGGACCTTGTTCGGCCCGATCCCCACGGCGCGGTCGCAGGAGATGCCCCGCAGCTGGTCCCGGACGGCGGTAATGGGTATCCCGGAGCGCAGCGACAGCGACACCAGGCGCCCGATGGCCTCCGAGTCGGCCATCGCGGCTCCGCCGGCCTTGCCCAGGGTGCAGAAGACTTCGAAGGGCCGTCCGGTGTCGTCCTCGTTGACGGTGACGTACAGGTCGCCCAGCGGACAGACCATCTTGATCGTGCGGCCCTTGAGCATCGACGGGCGCTCGCGCTTGTGGCGCAGGGCCGAGACCTCCCTGTCGTGTTCGACGAGTGTCTTCTTGATCTCCTCCAGCTCGCCCTCGAGCCGGTGCGCCTTCTCTCGTGCGTCCGCCAGCTCGCCTGTGAGCATCTCCACCTCGGCCGAGTCGGCTGCGGTGTTCTCCTGCCCGGTCTTGCCCGTCGACAGCACCTGCATGGGGCGGCAGCCGTCGCGGTAGACCGTCACGCCCTTGCACCCGAGCGCGAACGCCATCTCGTAGATCTTGCGCACGTCCTGGCGTGTGGCCTCGAAGGGGAAGTTCGTGGTCTTCGAGATGGCCGAGTCCACATGCTCCTGGAAGGCCGCCTGCATGCGCACGTGCCACTCGGGCGTGATGTCGTGCGCGGTTCGGAACGTCTCCTGCACCTCGACGGGCACCTTGTCGAAGTGGATGTGGCCCTCCTCGGCGATACGCTCCATGAGGGCGGCGCTGTACCACCCCTCCTCCTTGGCGCGCGCCACGAAGTCCTCGTTCACGTCGGGCATCATCACACCCGCCTGGTTCCGCATGAACGCAACGGCGAAGAGCGGCTCGATCCCGCCGCTGCACCCGGCGATGATCGAGATCGTGCCGGTGGGAGCCACGGTCGTCAGGTTGCAGTTGCGCAGCCGCCGCTCGGGGCGGATCCGCTCGCCCGCATCGTTGCGCGCGCAACTCGCGTCCGGCCCCCAGATCGACTCCTCCCACGCCGGGAAGACGCCGCGCGTCTCGGCCAGCCGCTCGGACGCCACCCTCGTTTCCTCCTCGATGAAGCGCATGACCGCGCGGCCCAATGCGACCCCCTCCTCTGAGTCGTAGCGCACGCCCAGCCGCACCATCAGGTCCGCCCATCCCATCAGGCCGAGGCCCACACGGCGGATCTGGTGCGCCAGTTCGGAGATCTCGTCCAGAGGGTACCGGTTCGCGTCGATGACGTTGTCCAGGAAGTGGATCGACAGGTGCACCACGCGGCGCATGCCGTCCCAGTCGATCCCCTCCTCCGGGGTGTCGAACCGGCCCTTCTTCGCGAAGATGCCGACGTTGAGGCTGCCCAGGTTGCAGACGTCGTAGGCCAGGAGCGGCTGCTCGCCGCAGGGATTGGTCGCCTCGTACTCCCCCAGGGCCGGGACCGGATTGTGCTCGTTGGCGCGGTCGATGAAGAAGACGCCCGGCTCGCCGGTCTTCCAGGCCCCCTCCACGATCATGTCGAAGATCTCGCGGGCGTTCTCGCGCCTGGCCACGCTGCCGGTACGCGGGGTGATCAGGTCGTACTCGTCTCCGGCTTCGACCGCGCGCATGAACGCGTCGGTGACCCCGACGGAGATGTTGAAGTTCGTGACCTGCGAGGTGTCGTTCTTGCAGCCGATGAACTCGCGGATGTCGGGGTGGTCGACGCGCAGGATCCCCATGTTGGCCCCGCGCCGCGTGCCCCCCTGCTTGACCACCTCGGTCGACGCGTCGTAGAGCCGCATGAAGGAAACGGGACCCGACGCCACACCCATGGTCGAGCGCACGGTGTCGCCCTCGGGGCGGAGCCGCGAAAACGAGAAACCGGTGCCGCCCCCCGACTGGTGGACCAGCGCCATCGCGCGAAGGGTGTCGTAGATGCCGCTACGGCCATTCGACAGCGCGTCCTCCACGGGCAGCACGAAGCATGCCGAGAGCTGCCCCAGCGGGCGCCCTGCGTTCATGAGCGTGGGCGAATTGGGCTCGAATCCGCCCGTCGTCATCAGGTCGTAGAAGCTGCGTGCCACCTCCTCGATCGCGCCGTCCGAGGCCCCGTACCTGCGGTCCTCCTCGGCGATCACGCGGGCGACGCGCCAGAACATCGTCTCCGGCTCCTCGACGGGCTCGCCGGACTCGTCCTTCTTCAGATACCGCTTGGCAAGGACGATGCGGGCGTTCTCCGACAGCTGGGCGGGGGGCAGATCGGCCGGGGGCTGATCGTCGAAGACCTGGTGGGGCTCCACACCTCTGGTCATGGGTCCGGTTCCTGTGGCTGCTGTGGAAACTGTGGAAAACGCACGCAAAAAGGCGTGCCAAGATGTTGAAAGCCCGTGAAAGCTCATGTCTTTCAAGGGCTTGGTCCTGTGGATTCCTATGCCGTGACCCAATATCTAGTGGGATAGAAACGTTAACACCCCAACAGCTTGTGGTCAAGGCCAGCAGGCCTCCTAGAAGGCGTTTCCGACCCGCACGTAGAACGTCGCGCCCTCGCCTCCGTTCAGCGGCACGCCCACGCCGAACCGGAAGCCGACGCCGGGAAGGTAGACGGGCGCGACGATCACGGACACCTCCCCGCCGAAGCTCGCGAGCGCCTGTTGGCGCGGATTGTCGTAGTTCCGCTGGCCCAGGGTCGGTCCCCAGGCGTTACCGGCGTCAAAGAAGACGGAGCCGTGAATCCGGTCGAAGAAGAGCGGCGCGAAGGGCAGGCCGCTGTCCAGGAGGGCGATCGGAAAGCGGTATTCGGCGCTGGACGTCCACGCGATCCGCCCGGACCGGAAGTTGCCCCGGTAGCCGCGCACCGGGAACAGGCGCGACGACCCGCCGAAGAGCCCCACTCCCGTGATCGGTTCGAGCATACCCTCGGCGCCGCCGATATCGAAATGGAACTGGTTGGCCCCCGGGCCGAATCCGACGCCGGCCGAGAATCGCAGGGCCAGTACGTGGTTGGCGAATCCCAGCCTGCCGATCGACTTGAAGGCCGAAAGCTCCCCCGTGACCTCCCCGAAGCCCCTGTCCATCCCTGCGACGCTGCGCGAAGCCGCCTCGAGCCCGTTCTCCCTTCGCACGCGCGCACTCAAGTACCCCCGCAGGCCGTCCTCACGCGAGATCGACAGCGCTCTGCGCTGGGTGTTGGCGGCGGACAGCGTCGCGCGGAGCTGCGTGAAGGTCGAGTGCGGCGAAGGATTGCTCAACTCGGGACCCGCCTCGCCCGCCGGATCCTGCAGGGTGAGATGTTCCCGAACCAGACCGCCGCTCAGGGTCAGCGAGGTCGAACTGCGGTATCGCCGCCTCAGGAACGACGTCGAGAGCGTTGCCGCGCGCTCCTGTTCCACGAGAAAGTACTCTCGCGTGCTCTCGTCGGGGAACCTCACGGCGAGCGTGCGCGAGGACGCGTCGTAGCTTTGCGAGAGCGAGAGCCCCAGCACCGGATTGCCCAGGCCCCGGTAGCTGTACCCGAAGCGCCCCGCAAAGCGGCTGCCGTCGACCGTCACGCGTCCCGAAAGGTTGTAGCTGTGCCGCCTGACGATGTCGGTGCCCCCGATCGAGATACCCACGAAATCCTCGATGACGGTGCGAGTCGCCCCCGACTGGTCGCTCCCTTCCTCTCGCGGCTCGAAGAGCGGCGTCCAGTAGTACGGTCTGAGCGTGCCGAATGCCTGATATCCCCCCGGGGGGGTCGCCTCTACGGGACTCGCTTCGGGGCGCGCCTCCGGCACCGCCTCGAATCGCTCACTGGTCGGCTGGGGCGCAAACCATTCGGCCGGCGAGAACGGGATCCGCTCGATGTGCCACCCGTCGGCATGATACGACGAGAAGTAGATCCACGCGCCTGTCGGGTCGACCGAAGGATGAGACGCGCCCCCGAGCATGTTCGTCACCTGGCGCACTTCCGGTGCCCCTCCGCCGGAGAGGTTGGTGGAGAAGAGGTTGGGGATCCCCGTGCGGTCGGAGGACCACACCAGCGTCGACCCGTCCGGAGCCCAGAAGGGGTTGGTGTCCACCGCCCGGTCCCGGGTGACCTCTGCGACCACGCCACCCTCCTCGTCCAGCACGACGATGTCCATCAGCGCGGGAGCCTCCCAGCGCACCACTGCGATCCGCGTCCCGTCGGGCGACCAGCGCGGGAACGCCCAGTGCCGGTCCTGCTCGGGGAGTACGAGCGGCGTCACCTCGCCCGTGGACAGTTCCACTATCACCAGGGCGTTGGTCCCGTCCCCCTCCTGCACGGCCACCGCTCGGCTCCCGTCCGGCGAGGCGTCCGCGAAGCTGATCCGCTCGCCGTGCGTGATGCGCTCCACCCTGTCGTCACGATCCGCCCTGTAGAGGTCGCTCGTCAGCCGGTACCGGTCGGTAAAGTCGAGCTGGGTGAACACGAGCGCGCCGTCCGGACCCCACGACAGCGACCCGCCGGTCCCGTTCACGCGGGTCAGACGGCGCGCGTTTGCCCCCGAGGGGTCTGAAACGCGGATCTGGGCCGCGTCCACCCCGTCGGAGCGAACGAACGCCAGCGTGGCGCCGTCGCGCGACACGACCGCCTGCTCGGCCAGGCGCCCCGCCCCCTCCACCTGTTCCCCGACCGTGATCGGCGCGGTCCGTGCGAGTTCCTCGGCCACCGCGTGATAGGCAGCGGTCATGTCCTCGCCCCACGCCTCCCAGCTCTCCCTCACGCTCACGCCGAAGGCGTCCCGTGCGGCGGCGTTCATCCGGTACGGCACCCACAGCCCGGCTACCGAGCGTGCGAACCCGGCCAGCGTCGCCTCTCCGTGCACATCGGCCATGTGCTCCAGGTACCGCGCGCCGTACACGTACGGTCGATGTCCGCCCGGCCACACCGGCGAGTCCCCCGACACCTGCTGTACCGTGCCGAACGCGCCCTCCAGCGCCGCCGCCCGCATCACCATCTCCTGCCAGGTCCCCTTCACGCGCCCCGCGCCGGTCAGCTCCGATTCGAAGTAGGTCGCGAGCCCTTCCAGGAACCATGTTGGGGCTGCTGCGGAGGGAAAGATCGGCCACGCCATCGGGACCCTCCCGAAGGCGGCGCGGATCACCTTGCCCAGCCCCCCCGTCATGTCGAGGTGGAAGGTGTGCACCAGCTCGTGGGTGATCACCAGTTCGAGCCAGTCGTCGAAGTACGAAATGGTCCCGCCCTCCATGGGGGGCCGCGCGAAGATCGTGATCCGGTTGTAGGGCGCGGGCGACGCAAAACCGTTCGTGATGTCGGTGTGGTCGGTCAGGAGAAGCTGGACCGGCGTGTCCGGGGTCTCCACGAAGCGGTCGGCGAGAAGCACCCACGCCCGCTCGGCCATGGCGCCGGCGCCGCGCGCCAGGTCTTCGAGCCGTTCCGGGTAGGTGACGACGAAATGCTCCGTCTCGATCTGCCGCCAGTCCTCGTCGGGGGGCACGGTCTGGGAGCGTACGGGGTGAGCGAGGGCGAAAAGGGGTATGGCGAGAACGGTCAGTGAGAAAAGCGAGATCCTCGCCCTGGCGGCTGGTGCCTTGTTCATCCCCACCCCGGCGGTCGATAGGTGCATGTCCCTGCCACCGATCATTGTTGACCCGCGCGGTGGTCGCCAGTCGCGGAGCTCGGGCCTGCCCCCTGTGCGAGTGCGCCGATCACCCCGTCCACGCGCTCCAGCGCCGCTCGGGCCTCCCCGGCATCCACCCCCATTCTGTACATGACCAGCGCGGTCTTGACATGCCCCTCCGCACGGGCCAGCAGCTCACGCGCGGACTTGCGTTCCAGCCCCAGCGACGCCATCAGGATGCGTTCACCGCGGTCCTGCAGCTTCTGGCAGGTTACCTGCAGGTCGACCATCAGGTTCCCGTCGACCTTGCCGAGCCGCACCATCGCCGCGGTCGTGATCGTGTTGAGCACCATCTTGGTGGCCGTGCCCGCCTTCATGCGAGTCGAGCCCGTGATGACCTCGGGCCCGGTCAGCGGCGCGATCACCACGTCGTGCGTCTCCAGGAGCGCCTCCGGGGGGTGCGTGCAGAGCAGGAAGCCCGTGCGCGCCCCGCGCTCCCTGGCGCGCGCCAGTGCCCCGTGGACGTAGGGCGTGGTACCGGAGGTCGCGATGCCCAGCACGAAGTCGCGGGGTCCCACATCCTTCTCGTCCATCGCCGCGGCACCCTCGGCGGGATGGTCTTCAGCGCCTTCCTGTGAGCGCACCAGCGCCGCGAAGCCCCCCGCGATCACCCCCTGGACCATCTGCGGATCGGTCCCGTAGGTGGGGGGCATCTCGGTCGCGTCCAGCACACCCAGCCGTCCCGAGGTGCCGGCGCCCACGTAGACGAGACGGCCGCCGCCGCGGAACGCGGCCAGCGCCAGGTCGACCGCCCGGGCAATGGCGGACTCTTCCCTTCGCACGGCCGCCGCCACGCTCGCGTCCTCGTCGTTGATGACGCGCACGATCTCCAGGGAGATCAGGCGGTCGATGCCCCCGCTGCGGGGGTTCCGTTGCTCCGTCAGCCGGTCATCGAGCATGTTTAAGGGTCTCCTGCCCCAGGGCAGAGCATCTTGCTCGAGGTAAGCTAATCGGGTTCCCGATCCGGAAGGAGCCAAGCGACGGATGGCGACCACCGCCGCCGACCAGGCGTGCGACTACTGCGGCCGCAACTCGGCCTCCGCCCGCTACGACCTCGGGACCCACCGCATCCTCCGGTGCCCCGGTTGCACCTTCATGTGGCTCGACCCGCAACCGACCGCCGAAGAGCTGCACGAAGTCTACGGCGAGGACTACTACAGCAACCAGCGGTTCTTCGAGGGGAATGGCGAGGCGATCTACGGATATCACGACTATGTGTCGGAGCGCTTCGTCAAGCAGCAGGACCACCAGCGCATTGTCGACCGGATCGTGGAGTTCCTGAGTCGCAACGGCGACGGAGCACACGGTGAGCGCAGAATGCCGGGGCTGCTGGACATCGGGTGCGGCTACGGATACCTCCTCGACGTCGCCCACGACCGCGGCTTCGACGTCGAAGGGATCGACTACAATCGGGCGGCGGTCGACCGCATCGCGCGCAAGTACCGTTTTCGCGCGGTATGCGGCGACTTCATGGCGTACGACGGCGCCCCGCGTGACGTCGTGACCATGATGGATGTCATCGAGCATCTTCCGCGGCCGTTCGACGCGCTCTCGAAGGCCGCGTCGCTCACCAGGCCGGGTGGGATCTTCGCACTCTCCACCATGGACTCGGACTCCATCGTGTCGCGGATGCTCGGCCAGCGGCTCGAGGACTTCCGCCGCACCCGGGAACACCTCTACTTCTTCAATCGGCGGACCATGCGCGGGAGCCTCGAGCGGGCGGGGTTCGACGTGCTGCGGATCGATTCGTACGGGCTTACCATCCGCATGGACTCGCTGGCGCGGCGCGCCAGAATGGCCCTCCCGCGGGCCGGCGCCGTGATGGAGCGGGTGGTGCGATGGTCGGGTCTCTCCGCCCAGCAGGTCCACTTCGATCCGCGCACGAAGATGGTCGTCTATGCGCGCAGGCGCGATCCGGCGTGACGCGCTCCCGCTCCCGCCCGGCGCGCCCTTCGACTACCGACCGCCGACCCACATTCGAGCGCTTCCTGGCCAGTCGCTTCAGGTGGGTGACCGGGGGCCTTGTCGCGCTGCACGTCGCGCTTTGTGTGGCCCTCTTCGACCCCAAGATCCACACCGGGGGCGACAGCGTCACCTACGTGCTGCTGGCGGAGAGCGTACTCGAAGCGGGAGATGGGTATTCCCTTTCACTCGAACCGGGGCCCCCTGAGGCGCACACGAAGTACCCGCCTGGCTATCCGATCCTGCTGGCACCGCTGGTGGCGGCATTCGGACGCAATTTCGTGGTGCTCAAACTGCTGTCGATGGCCTTCACTGCGGGAGCGGTGCTGGTGTTCTGCGTGTATGCCAGGCGCGGGCGGGACCCAGTGCCCTGGCTGTGCCTCGCCCTCGCCTTCGCGGTCAGTCCCGGAGTCATCGACTATTCGCGCTGGATGCTCAGTGAGGCCCCGTTCCTGTTCTTCACCCTGGCAGCGCTGTGGCTCTTGCGTGAGGACGAGGAGACGGGCGGCATCGGCACGACCTTCTGGCTGGCGCTCGCCGCGTCCATAGCGGGCTTCTACATGCGGTCGATCGGTGCGCTGCTCCTCGCCGGAGCATCCCTGTCCTATCTCCTGCGTCGCGAATGGCGGAAGTTCGTGGTCCACGGGGTTGTCGGCGTGGGCCTGACCATTCCCTGGCTGGTGCGGAACCAGCTGGTGACGGGGTCGACCACGCCGTACCTGGAGGAGTTTCTGCTGGAGAACGTGTATGCGCCGGAAGCCGGGCAGCTGGATTTCGCGGGCATGGTCGGGCGCTTCCTGACGAATGGCTGGCTCTACGCTACCCGCGAACTGCCGCGGACGCTCGTCGGCTCCGACAGCAGCTGGTCCGGCAACCTGCTCGTCGTTTCCATCGCGGTCGCGGTATGCCTGATGGCGCTTGTCGGTCTGGTCAGGGGACTGCGCGACCGGCCGAACGCCGGGGGGCTGTATCTGATCCTGACCTGCGCGGCGATCATGCTCTTCCAGACGAGCGTGAACGATGTCCGCTATCTGGTGCCGCTGATCCCGCTCATACTCGTCTACGGTGCCGACGGGGCGGGGGCGCTCACCGACCGTGTTGCGAGGCTTGGAGGCCGAGCCGCCGCGCTGGCTGCCCGGGCTTCCCACCTGCCCGCCTTCACAATGAGCCTGCTCGTGGCGCTCGCCCTGGGTGCCCACGCCGCCAGGATCCCCCCGAATCTGGAGATGATGGCCGGCTACAACGCAGGCGATCGCTATGCCGGCTACGCGTCCGCCTGGCGGAACTTCTTCGAGGCGGCCCGCTGGATCGAGGAGAACGCGCCGCCCGACGCAGTGGTGACGGTGCGCAAGCCGAGACTGTTCAACGCCGTCGCCGACCGGAGGGTGAGGCTCTACCCCTACAGCACCAACGCGGATTCGGTGCTGGCGGTGGTCCACGAAACCGATCTCGTCCTGATCGATGCGCTGTTCCCCACCACCCGGATGTATCTTCTCCCGGCGCTGCAACAGCAGCCCGACGACTTCTTCGTTGCTCACCAGACCGACCCGCCCGTGACGTGGGTCCTCGGAGTCACAGATGCTGCTCGCCTTGCGAATCCCTAGCCCCACCCGCCCCGCGCGCATTCGCGCTCCCCGCCCCCCACACGGCACGATTCCCGCGCTTCTCCTCCTCGCCCTTCTCGGCTGCCAGCCGCCCGCGCAACCCGGCGACGCCGGCAGCGCGTTCCGGCAGGCGGGCGGCTCCTTCCCGGCGGCCTGGACCTTCTCGGCCGACGCCGACCCCGTCACGGCCACCGAAGGCATGGTGGCGACCACGGACGCCTACGCGTCGCGGGTCGGCGTCGACATCCTCGCGGCCGGCGGCAATGCGGTCGACGCGGCGGTCGCAACCGGCCTCGCCCTCGCCGTGGTGAACCCCGAGGCCGGCAACCTGGGCGGCGGCGGCTTCATGATGGTCCGCCTCGCCGACGGCACGGTCCATGCCCAGGACCACCGCGAAAAGGCGCCGATCGCCGCCACCCGCGACATGTACCTCGACGAGGACGGCAACGTCACCGACCGCTCGACGGTGGGCCACCTCGCGGCCGGCGTCCCCGGGTCGGTGGCCGGCCTCTGGGAGGCACACCGACGCTTCGGCGTGCTGCCCTGGGCGGAGGTCGTGCAGCCGGCGATCGATCTCGCCAACGGCTTCGAGGTCACCGTACGCCTCGTCTCCACGCTCGACGCCGCGCAGAGCGGCATCCGCGCCGTCCCGGCGAGCGCCCGCGTCTTCCTCCCCGGCGACGCCGTCCCCGCCGTCGGCGACACCTTCTCCCAGCCCGATCTCGCGGGCGTCCTCACGCGGCTGCGCGACCAGGGCCCCGACGACTTCTACCGCGGCGAGACCGCCGCCCTCATCGTGGCAGAGATGGAGCGCGGCGGCGGCATCATGACCCTGGAGGACCTCGACCGCTACGCCACCGTCTGGCGCGAGCCCGTCAGCTTCGACTACCGCGGCTACACCATCCACTCAATGCCGCCCCCCTCCTCCGGCGGCCTCACCATGGCCGCCATCGCCAACATCGTCGAGCGCTGGGATCTGGGCGAAATGGGCTGGAACTCGCCTGAGACGATCCACGTCATGGCCGAGTCCTTCCGCCGCGCCTACGCCGACCGCAACGAGTACCTGGCCGACCCCGACTTCGTGGAGTTGCCCACGGACGAGTTCCTCTCGGAAACCTACGCCGACGCCCGCGCCGCCACGATCTCGCTCGACCGCGCCACCCCGTCGTCGCAGGTCAACCCCGGCATCGAAGCCTTCCTCGACGAGAGCCACACCACCCACTACTCGGTCGTCGACGGCGCCGGCAACGCCGTCGCGGTGACCACCAGCGTCAACTCCTGGTACGGCGGCAAGGTCGTCGTGGACGGCGCCGGGTTCTTCCTCAACAACACCATGGACGACTTCGCCGCCAAGCCCGGCACACCGAACCAGTTCGGCCTGGTACAGGGCGAGCGCAACGCGGTCGGCCCCGAAAAGCGCATGCTCTCGGCCATGAGCCCCACCATCGTCGAGGACCCCGACGGCGACCTCTTCCTGCTGACCGGCACCCCCGGCGGCTCGACGATCATCACCACCGTGCTCCAGTCGATAATGAACGTCGTCGACCACGGCATGAACGTCGTGCAGGCGGTCCACGCGCCCCGCGTCCACCACCAGCACCTCCCCGACCTCGTCTTCTTCGAGCACCAGGGGCTTCCCGCCGCCACGGTCCAGGCCCTCGAAGCGTTCGGCCACACCGTGCGCGAGCGCGATCCCGGCCCGCCGGACGCGTACTTCGCCGGTGGAATGTCCGGAGACGTCCAGATGATCATGGTGATGCCCGACGGCTCCTTCACCGGCTGGTCGGATCCCCGCCGGGGCGGCAGGACGGAAGGCAGGTAGGTCGGTGGAAGAGGGTCGCGTGCCCGGACGCGGACGGCTTGCGGCGCGGCGTCGCCCTCTCCTGCGCGGCCTCGGGTGTAGCCACTGGCGTATCTACGCGGCCGGGTTGCCCGTTGCCTTGGCCGCCGCCTGCGCCGCTGCCGCCGGCACGGCCGCCTTCGCTCCCCAGGACCGGTCCCTCATGCTGTGGGGTGGCGTCAGCCCCGACGGCGATCTCCACCTCGACCCCGCCTTCGTCCTCGACGCACCCGCCTCGCTGCCGGACGAGACCGGCGCATACCGCATCGAGGTCTTCGGCGCCGGCCGCGTGAGCCTCGTCTCGCTCGACTTCGAAATGGGACGGATATCGGAAGGCGGAGGGGGCTTCGTCTTCATGGTCCCCTTCCGGGACGACTGGCCCGCGCTGGATCGCATCGTCCTGACAGGACCCGAAGGCACGGCCAGGCTCCACCGCGATACCCGCGTGCCGATGGCGATCGTCGTCGACCGCGCGAGCGGCCGGATCCGCGCGATCCTGCGGGGCGACGCGGCGGAGGCCCGCATCGCCGCGGCGGCTCTGGAGGAGGCCCGGGCGGACACCGCCGACAGCGGCACCCGGGTGCTGGTCAGCTACGGACTGCCGCGCCCGGTGCCGGAGTAGCCGCCAATACTAAACAAATTTGTTTAGTATGATTCGCGGGGCACCGTATCCGCCGCGGCCGCCGTATCGACCGCCGCAGCCGTGTCCGCCAGCAGAGGGTCGACGGGCGGCACCATCACCGCCTCGCGCAGCTGCACCACGATGACCGATCCGGCGGCGATCATGCCCGGAACGGACCTCAGCGCGTCGCGGCCGCTGCCCGAGCGGCGGGCCCGTTCGGCCTCGGGGTCGAGCATCACCGGGGCGTCGACGACCACGCTCTCGATGGGGCGTTCGTAGTTCCACGCCGACAGCGTCTCGAAGGCCACCTCCAGGATCGGGGGCTCGCCGATGCCGCCCGAGCTCGCCGACGCCTCGACCCGGCCCAGAAAGTAGGTGCCCGTCGGGATCAG
This sequence comes from Gemmatimonadota bacterium, assembly GCA_022823145.1. Taxonomy (GTDB): domain Bacteria; phylum Gemmatimonadota; class Gemmatimonadetes; order Longimicrobiales; family Gaopeijiaceae; genus Bin94. Next base: position 23,656 of record JAJDXS010000001.1, on the reverse strand, counting down.
GGTCTCGCCCGTCACGTCCATGACGTCCTGGACCACCGTCGCGATCACCGGATCCCCGACGGCGTATTCGTCGGTCGAGATGTCGATCTCGGCGGTGAGACGGACCCGCGTTCCCGGCGGAACCCTGAGCTGTACCGGCGGTTCGGGCAGGCTCGTGCTGTCGGCGGCCAGGGAGTCGGTGGCGGAGTCCGTGGCCTCCACGCCGGCTACCGGGCCCTCCGCGGGCCCAGGATCGTCGAGATCGGTCGGCGGGGGCAGCGGCGCGGTATCGGTCGGCTCGGCGGTGATCGCGGCTTCGATGGCGGCGTCTTCGCCGCCCGGGTCGCCGTCCCCGCCGCATCCGCCCGGCAGAGCGGCAATCGCCACCGCCGCCAGGACAACGCGACAGCGGGGTATCCCGCCGGACCATGTCGTGTTCCTCGATCGCATGCCGCTAATATAGGGACTCGCCGCGCCCGGCCCCGATGCACCCACCACGGCACCACTCTCCAGCATGCGTGAACTCGCCACGATCCTGCCCTTCTTCCGCCCGTACCGCGTGGCGATGGTGTGGGGCATGGTGCTGGTCGTCATCGCGAACGGGTTCGCTCTCATTCAGCCCTACCTCCTCAAGCTGCCGATCGACGCGCTCACCGGGGTCGCGGGAGACGACGCCGACCTGATTCGACGCACCGTACTCACCTACGCGTTGCTGATCGTGGCGACGGCGGTCGCGGGCGGCGCGGCGCGCTATGGGATGCGGGAGATCCTGAACGGACTGAGCCGGCGGGTGGAGGTCGACCTGAGGAACGACTTCGTGCGGCATCTGCTGCGGCTCGACGCGGGCTTCTACGGAGCCAACCGGACCGGCGACCTGATGAGTCTGGCCACCAACGATACACTGGCGGTGCGGCAGGCCGTGGGCCCGGCGGTCATGTACACGGCCAATACGGTGGTCAGCTTCGTCGTCGGGCTGGGCGTGATGATCCATATCAGCCCGGAGCTGACGCTCGCCGCGCTGGTGCCGATGGCGGTGCTGCCGCCGGTGGTGCAGTGGTTCGGCAAGACGATCCACACGCGGTTCGAGCGCATCCAGGAGCAGTTCGCCACACTCTCGACGATGGTGCAGGAGAACCTCACCGGGGTGCGGATCGTGCGCGCCTACGGTCAGGAGGACGCGCAGGCCGGTGAGTTCGACGCGCTCAACCGCAACTACCTGAAGCGCAACATGCACCTGGCGTACGCGTCCGGGGCGTTCCATCCGATCATGGGACTGATGACGGGGGCGGCGATGGTGGTGGTCCTCTGGTACGGGGGCGGCCAGGTGATCGCCGGGCGGATCGGCGTGGGCGACTTCGTGGCCTTTTCGTTCTATCTCTGGCTGCTCGCGTGGCCGATGATCGCGCTCGGCTGGGTGGTCAACCTCTACCAGCGCGGTGCGGCGTCGATGGGGCGGCTGAACCGGATCTTCGCGATCGAGCCCGGGATCACGGTGCCGGAGCGCCCGCATCCACCTCCCCGGGGCACGCCGGCGATCGAGTTCCGCGGCGTTTCGTTCCGCTACCCGGACACGGAGCGACTGGTGCTGCAGGACGTGTCCTTCACGGCGGAGCCGGGGCGAACGGTCGCGATCGTGGGCCCCACCGGGTCGGGCAAGAGCACGCTGGTTTCGCTGATCACGCGGACCTGGGACCCGTCGTCGGGGGCGGTGCTGGTGGACGGCGTGTCGCTGCCCGACTACGATCCGGCGGACATTCGGGCGCTGACCGGCTTCGCCCCGCAGGACAGCTTCCTTTTCTCGGCGAAGCTCGGGGTCAACATCGGGCTCGGCACTTCGCCGTCGCTGCCGAGGTCGGAGCGGGCGAGGCGGGTGCGGGATGCGGCGGTGGCGGCCGACCTCCACGATACGGTGACCGACTTCCCCGAGGGCTACGAAACCCGGCTCGGCGAGCGGGGGATCAACCTGTCGGGCGGGCAGAAGCAGCGGGCCACCCTGGCGCGCGCGCTGGCGATCGATCCTGGCGTGCTGGTGCTGGACGACGTGCTGAGCGCGGTCGACACGGCGACCGAGTCACGGATCCTGAGCGGGCTGCGCGGCGAGCTGAAGGACCGCACGGCGTTCATCATCTCCCACCGGGTGACCGCCGTGAAGGACGCGGACCTGATCCTGGTGCTCGACGAGGGCCGTATCGTCGAGCGCGGACGGCACCGCGAGCTGGTTGCGCTGGGCGGGACGTATGCGACGCTGCTGAGGCGGCAGCTGCTGGAGCAGGAGGTGGCTGGGGCGGCGTAGGGCGGTGACCGGCTCCGGTCGTCCCGGCCCTGCGTGATGCCTTCAAACCAGCCCGGGCCTGGTACTGATTGCGGATCGCCGGCCGGTCGGCTGGCCGTGGTGCCTCCGCCCTCGCGCGTCCCGACTCTTCAGTGTAATGACGATTTTACATAATGTCGTGTTGACTTTACATCATCCAAACCACCCCGGCTCGTTCCCCGCCTTCCACTTGATGTTGCACCCCACACTCGGCACCTGCTCGCCGGACGCCGGCTCGCCCACCAGCACCGCATCCAGCGCCGTCCGCAGATCCGAACCGGTCACCGGCACATCCAGCGAGGGCCGGCTGCCGTCGTACTGCCCGCGGTACACCAGCCGCCGGTCCCCGTCGAAGACGAAGAAGTCCGGCGTGCAAGCCGCCCGGTACGCCTTCGCAACCTCCTGCGATTCGTCGAACAGATACGGGAAGGTGTACCCGCGCCGCCCCACCTCGTCCGCCATCTTCGCGGGGCTGTCGTCGGGGTAGTTCGCGACGTCGTTCGCGTTGATCCCGACCACCGCAACCCCGCGCGCCTGGTATTCGGCGGCGACACCGGCGAGGTGGTCCGCCAGGTGCTTCACGAACGGACAGTGATTCGAGAGGAAGACCACGAGCAGCGCCGGCGCCCCGTCGAAGCGCGAGAGCGAAACGGACTCGCCGGTCGAAGGCTCGGGCAGCGAGAAGTCCGGCGCCTCGGTGCCGAGCGCGAGCATGGTCGAAGTCACGAGTGCCATGTCAGCCGGCCTCCTATAGCCGTTCCAGCAGGAATTCGGGCGTCCACCGATTCAGCCACGCCGCCAGCACCACGAACGAGCCCGTGACCAGCAGGATCCCGAGAAGAACCAGAATCACGCCCGAAGCGATCTGAACGGCAGGCAGGAACCGGCGGAAGCGCGAGAACGCCTTCAGGAAGCGCTCGGTGGCCCAGGCCGCCAGCAGCAGCGGAATCCCGAGCCCCATCGAGTAGACGAAGAGCAGCCACATCCCGGCGCCCACCTGCTCCTGCGACCCAGCCATCGTGAGGATCGCGCCGAGGATGGGGCCGATGCACGGGGTCCAACCCGCGCCGAACGCGATGCCGACGGCCACCGTGCCGACATATCCGGCGGGCTTGTTCGCGAGGTGGACGCGCTTCTCGCTGAGCAGCGGCAGGAGCTGGAAGACCCCCATCAGGTGCAAGCCGAAGAGGATGATGATCACGCCGCCGATGCGCGCGATCCAGTCGCTGTTGTACAGCAGGAAGCTCCCGATGAAGGTGGCTCCCGCTCCGAGCAGCACGAAGATCAGTGTGAAGCCGCTGACGAAGAGCGCCGCATGCACCATGACGCGCCGCCGGTCGAACCCCTCCTGCAGATCCTCCAGCGACATCCCCGTGACGAAGGACAGGTAGCTCGGCACCAGCGGCAGCACGCAGGGTGACAGGAACGACAGCACGCCTGCCGTCAGGGCGATCGTGATTCCGATGGATTCGTTCATGGATTCTCAGGGTCGGGGTTGGCCATCGCACCGACGCGCTCGACCAACAGCTGCGCGGTCAGCGCGCGGTCTCCGATGGAGATGGTGACGGTGTACGTCCCGGGCTCGACAAGGTTACCCTGGCCTCCGCCCCGTCGCCGCCCGAAGAGGCCGCCCATCCCCACCCCCGGGCGGATGAGTTCCGCCAGCTCACGCATCTGCCCGAAGTTCGGGGCGCGCCGCCCTCCCCTTCCCCCACCCGGGGACTCGCCCGGACGCTCGCGGAACGCCTCGGGGTCTCCACCGCCCGGTCCTCCGCGGCCGCCTCCGCCGAAGCCGCCGAAGAAGGTGTTGACATCGGTCTCGCCGGTGAACAGGCCGATCTGGCGGCGCAGCGGCTCCTCCTCCCATCCGGCTTCGATCAGCGAATCGGCCACGGCGCGCGCGCGCTCGGCGATGGCCAGGCTGTCGCGGCGCTCGGAGGGAGACAGCGCCTCGGCTTCGGCGGCCGCCCCCCGGAGGTTCCAGCTCACGGTGTGGAGCCCCGCTCCCGCGGGACCGCTCAGGGTCTGCACGACCTCGCCGCCGGCGTCGGCAATGGAGATCTCGGCCTGCGGACCGCGCTGCGCCGCGGGACCGCCACCCGGGCCACCAGGACGCCCGCCACGTCGCGCGGCGGCCTGCGCGGCGGCCTGCCCGGCGCCACCGCCCCGCCGGCCTCGCGCTGCCTCGTCCGCGCCCGCATCACCACCCGCTTCCTCGGCCAGCGCCGCAGCGACCTCCTCCCCCACGTAATAGCTGATCCGACCGGACGCGCCCGGCGTCGGCCGCGAGAACCACGCCTGCCCGTACGATTCGCCGCCACGCGCGGGCTCGCCGAACTGGTAGGCCGGGGCGGGCTCGAAAGCCGCCGCGCCGTCCGCCAGCACGTTGCCCGTCAGGTCCTGGAGCGGTGCGATGTCGACGATCCAGATCGAGCGGCCGTGCGTCCCGGCGATCAGCTCGCGGTCGCGGGGGTGGATGCGCAGGTCGTGCACGGGGACCGTCGGCAGGCTCTCCATGAAACGGCGCCAGGAACGGCCCCGGTCGAGCGAGGCGTAGACGGCCAGGTCGGTCCCCACGAAGAGCAGGTTCTCGTTGCGCGGGTCTTCGCGCACCACGTGCACGAAGTCCGGCGCGCCGGTCGGGAGCCCCGCCGCGATGGAGCGGAAGGAAGCGCCGCCGTCGTCCGAGACGTAGACGTACGGAGTGAAGTCGTTGGTACGGTGTCCGTCGAAGGAGACGTAGACGCGGTCGGCGTCGTGGCGCGACGGCTCCAGCCGGCTGACGTAGGTGCCCTCCGGCACGCCGTCGAATCGCGCGGTGAGTTCGATCCATTCGCCGCCGTCGTCCGGCGAGGTCCAGACGCGGCCGTCGTCGGTGCCGGCGTACAAGCGGCCCTGCACCAGCGGAGACTCGGCCAGCGCGGTGATCGTGGCGTGCGTCTCGGCGCCGGTCACGTCGGGGGTGATGCCTCCGGTCGTGCGCGTGCTGACCTCGATCTTCTCCGGATCGGCGTAGGAGAGGTCGGGCGAGATGATCTCGAGGTCGTCGCCGAAGTTGGTGCTCTTCACGACACTGCTTCCGGCGGCGTAGAAGTGGCTGCGGTCGTGCACCGACTGGAAGAAAGGGGTGTTCCAGTTCCAGCGCATGACGTGGCTGGCGGAGTCGGCGGTGGCCCGCGCCTGCAGCTCGGCGATCCGCGGGTCGCTCTCGTCGGCCCCGGCTTCCTGCAGCCGCACGATGCTGTCCTGGAGCGGGCGCCAGGCATCTTCCCAGCCCGGCCTTTGCAACGTCGTGCTTTCACCGGTGGCCAGGTTCAGCCGCCGCATGTTGCCGCCCTGCGACTCGGCCCAGACGAGGTCGGGGTTCTCCGGATCCTGCGCGGTCACGAATCCGTCGCCGCCGCTGATCGTGGCCCAGTGGTACTGCGAGAGCTGGCCGCGCGAGAGGCGGCTGGGACCGCACCACGTGCCGTTGTCCTGCAGCCCGCCGCACACCCGGTAAGGCTTGCCCATGTTGAACGAGACATCGTAGAACTGGCCCAGCGCCATCGTGTTCAGGTAGCGCCAGTTCCCGCCCCGGTCGTACGTGATGGCCACGCCGCCGTCGTTGCCAACCACGATGCGCTCGGGGTCCACGGGGTCGATCCACATGGCGTGGTGGTCGACGTGAATGCCGTTGGTGGTGGTGCCCGCCGTGCGGCCGCCGTCGTCGGAGAACTGCACCGGGGTCGACGAGAAGTAGACCCGGTCGGGGTTCTGCGGGTCGACGCGCACCTGCGAGTAGTAGAACGGCCGGCTGTTGGCGTCGTTCACCTTCTCCCAGCTGTCGCCGCCGTCCTCGGACCGGTAGAGGCCGTTGCCGCCGGAGCCGTCTTCCTCCTCCTCGGCCTCGACCATGGTGAACATGATACCCGGGTTGCTTTCGCTCATGGCGATCCCGACCCGGCCCTTCATGGTGGTCGGGAAACCGCCCCCTGCGACCTCGGTCCAGGTGTCGCCGCCGTCGGTCGACTTCCAGAGCGCGCTTCCGGGGCCACCGCTGTTGAGGAACCAGGGGCCGCGCACTCGCTCCCAGCTGGCCGCGAAGAGGGTGTTGGGATCTCCGGGGCGGAAGGCCACGTCCACGAACCCGGCCCTGTCGCTGATGTGCTTGACCAGTTCCCAGGTCTCGCCCCCGTCGGTCGTACGATAGAGCCCGCGCTCGGGATTGGCGCCCCAGATGTGGCCCAGCGCGGCCACGAACACGATGTCGGGATCGAGAGGATGCACTACGATCCGGCCGATCACCTGGGTCTCGCGCAGCCCCTTGAACTCCCAGCTGCCGCCGCCGTCGGTGGACTTGAAGATCCCGCCACCCGGCGAGATCGAGTTGCGGGAGTCCTCCTCCCCGGTCCCCGCCCAGATCTGGCTTGGGTCGCCGGGCGCGATCGCCAGGTCACCCATCGACACCACCCGGGGGTCGTTGAAGATGGAGCGGAAGGTGATTCCGTTGTTCGTGGTCTTCCAGATACCCCCCGCGGCCGCGGCCACATAGAAGGTCCTGGACGGGCTCGGCAGCCCTTCGACGTCAGTCACGCGGCCACCCATGTTCGTGGGGCCAACGGAGCGCCACGTGAAGGACTCCCAGACATCGTCCGGGATCTGCTCCGTGAACTGCGCCGTGGCGGGGGCGGAAGCGTACACCGCCAGGACCGTGGAGAGGGCGATGGCAGCGGTGACGCGTGCCGGAGTGAGTGGAAGGTCGAGGCGGAAGCGATTCATCTGGCTCTCCGGAGGGCGGGGTCTTTCAGTCGCTTAGAGTGGACACGCCGGGACGGGAGCACGTTACAGCTCTTCGCTCCAGTACCCGATCATCTTGTAGACCAGTCGGGCCACAAGGAAATCCGGCGCGGTCATGCCGGGGATCGGGGCTAGTTCGACCACATCGGCGCCGACCACGCGCCGCTCGGCGAAGACGCGCCGCAGGAACGCGAGCGCCGGATACCACTGGCCGCCCCCAGGTTCCGGGGTGCCCGTCGAAGGTACCAGCGACGGATCGAAAAAGTCGATGTCGAAGGTGATGTAGACCGGGTCGCCGAGTGCGGTCATGGCTCGGTCCATCCAGGCGTCGTCGCGCGCCACCTCTTCGGCGGTGATCACGGTGACGTTGTCCCGCCGGTCGGCCACTCGCCATTCTTCGCCGCTGATCCCCCGTGCACCGACGATGACCAGGTCCACCCGGTCGACCACGCGGGCCATCGTACAGGCGTGCGAGTGGGCGCTGCCGTCGTGGGTCTCGCGCAGGTCGAGGTGGGCGTCGAATTGCAGAACGCTGATCCGGTCAGGGCTCCGGCCCGCGTGGGCGGCGATCGCCGGAGCCGAGACCGCGTGCTCACCGCCGAGCACGATCACCCGGCGGCCGGACGCCGCGTCCAGCACCCGGGCGCACGCGTCCTCCAGCTCGGCCATGGCATGGGCGGCGTCGCCGCGGGTGAGTTCCAGCGCGGGGAAGGTGTAGACGCCGCCGGTCGACGGGTCGCGGCCCAGTTCGTGGTCGAAGAGTTCAACGTAGCGCGAGGCCTCGATGATCGCGCGCGGACCCAGGCGGGTCCCCGAGCCCCAGCTGGTGGTGGCCTCGTAGGGCACGGGCAGGATCCAGGTGGCCGCGCCTGCCGGAGTGGCGGACGTGCCATCCAGGCCCAGAAAGACCCGCGGGAGCTCCCAGGGAAGCCCGTCCAGGCCTTCGGGCAGGGCGTGGATGGTGTGCGAGGCGCCCCGTGTGGCGGCGTTCGGGTCCCTGCGGTTGGGCATGGGAAGGGAGGGCCGGGTTCAGGTGGTCTCGATGGGGCAGGTGATGCCCCGGTACTTCACGTTGGCACCCGATTCCCGGCTCGCCCGGCTCAGGCCGAAGATAACGAGCTTGTGGTGCGCGGGACGGAATCCGTGCCGGGCCGCGGTCTCCTCGACGATGCGCGCGATTTCCTCGCTGCGGAACTCGATCACGTCGCCGCTGTCGAGACACACCATGTGATGGTGTATGGGATCACGGGAAAGGCGGTGCTCGAAGCGCTTGAAGCCCTCGCCGAAGTCGTGCTCCTCCACCAGGCCGCTGCGCACGAGCAGATCCAGCGTGCGGTAGATCGTCGCCTTGCCCAGGCGCATCCCGTTTTCCCGCAGATGGGTGTCGATGTCGTCTACGGACTGGTGCTTTGGTGACGAAAAGACGGCTTCGGCCACAGCCGCGCGCTGCTGTGTCACCGGCAGCCCCTGCTCGCGCAGATAGCGCGCAAAGAGTCCCACATGGGGATCGATGTTGGCTGGTCCGTACTTCATGACCGTCCTTTGACCGCCTCTTCGAACAGTTCGTCGCCGAATTCCTTCATGAATGCATCGAACGCGGCCGAGTCGCCACCCACCTCCACCAGACGCGGGCCGCCGAGCGGCGCCGGGCCGCGCCTTACCACGCCCTCCATCACCCGGGGCAGCCGGTCGGCGGGGGCGACACCCTGGTCCAGATAGCGGGCGTCGAGGAACAGCCCCTTCCCCGTCCGCCGGGCCGAGTACCTGGCCGTGACCAGCCGGCGCGCACTCTGTCCCTCGAAGGAACTGGCAGCAACCAGTCCCCACTCGCGCCGACCTCGAATCAGGGGCGGGAAGATCCACAGCCGATCGATCGAAGCGGCCCCGAGACGCTGCCCCAACTCGTGCACCGTGCGGGGGATCGCCTCGGGAACCCCTGGCCCGTCGTCAAGATCGATGCTGGGCTGGACCGCCGAGTGTGCGGTGCGCGGCTTCATCCCCGGTTCCATTCTGAAAGATATGGCCTTCCCCACGGCGGCGGTGCGGGCCGGGCCGGTTTGCGCAGGGGACCCGAGCCGATCAGCCCTGAAGCGATCCCGTCGCCATCTGCACTACCCGGTCGATCGCCTTCTCCAGCGGACCCGACACCACTGCGGCCGCAGCCTGCGCATGCCCGCCGCCGCCGAGGGCCTTCGCAATGCCATTGACCGCGGCAGGCGCCAGCGACCGCAGCGACACCTTGATCCGTCCGTCGCTGGTCGTTCGGAAGAGGATCGCCAACTCGACGCCCGCCAGATTCCGCGGTACGTCCACGAAGCCCTCCAGGTCGTCGACCGTCGCCCCCAGCCGGTCGAAAGCGTCCTTGGGGACCGTCATCCAGGCGATGCGCCCTCCCTCGTGCACCGTCAGGGTGGCGAGCGATTCCCGCAGCAGGGCGTAGTGACGCGGGTGGAAGCGCGAGTACGCGGCACGGTGCAGTTCCTCGGGGTCCGCGCCGAGTTCCACGAGCCGCCCCGCGATCCGCAGGCACCGGGAAGTGGTGTTGCGAAAGCGGAAGCCGCCCGTGTCCGTCAGGATCGCCACATACAGCGCGCGGACGATCGTCTCCGTCCACGGTCCCCCCGCATGCTCGATCACCTCGAAGACCAGTTCGCCCGCCGCAGACGCGCGCGTGTCTACGTACCGGACCCCCGTGATCGGCCGATCGCCGGGCGGATGATGGTCGATGACCACCGCAGGCAGCCCCCGGATCATGGACGCGATCCGCCCGATCCGCCGGCGGTCGCCCGTGTCGACGACGACCGCCAGACCGGCCCGCCGGCACCAGTCGGATTCGGCTGCGCTCTTCGGGGACAGCACCCAATCCGGATCCGGGAGCAGGAAGGAGTAGCTCTCGGGAAAGGGAGTGGGATTGACGAGACGAGCATCGGCGCCGTGCTCCCGCAGGAACCCCGCGAGCGCGACCGCCGATCCCGCCCCGTCACCATCGGCGTTCGCATGCGTCGTAACGACCACGGGATCCGCGCCCAGCAGCGTCTCGATCACGGCGTCGAGCCGCGCGCTGCGCTTCGGACCGTCCAGGTGTACGGGCGCCACCATCGTCACACCGCCCCAGACCTGATTCGCGCCAGAACCTCCGCGGCCCGCTCCGCCAACTGCTCGCGCGCGCCTCCGTTCTCGATCACCAGGTCGGCACGTTGCCGCTTGAGATCAGCCGACATCTGCGCGGCCATCATTGCGTCCACCTCTTCCGCGCTCAGCCCGCGCGTCTCCATCGCGCGCCGCCGCCGCACCTCGGGCGGCGCGTCCACCAGCACCACCACGTCCACATCGCGCGCGATCCCCGCCTCGAAAAGCAGCGGAATCTCCCACACCACCATCTCCTGCCGCGCCGCGCGCTGCGCCGCCGTCCACTCGTCTCTCAGACGCCTCACTTCGGGGTGAATGATCGCTTCCAGCCCGCGGCGCAACCCGTCGTCGCCGAAGACGATGCGTCTGACTGCGGCGCGATCCATCGAACCGTCCGCATCCAGCGCCTCGGGGCCCAGCAGGGCTGCAACCCGGGTCAACCCCGGCGAACCCTGCTTCACCGCCTCGCGCGCCAACTCGTCGGCCGAGACCACCGGCACCCCGGCTCGCCGCCACAGTCCCGCCACCGCCGACTTTCCCGCCGCCAGGTTGCCCGTCAGGCCCACGACGATCATCACGCCCACCACCCCAATACCCACGTGACCCCGGAGGCTACCAGAGAATTGAAGATCACATTCCCGCAAAGCACGGTGATCATCACGCCCGGCAGCGAGTACCGCAGGAATGCCAGCGGAATCACCACGAGCTCGTTGGGAATCGGCGCTAAGGCGGCATAGAGGAAGAGGAGCCCGTAGGGCAGCATCCTGTGCCGCGAGCGCACTGCGCCGAGCAATCGCTCCAGGCGGACCCGCACGCGCCCCAGACGATGACCCGCCAGATCGCGAGTGGCGTTGCCGACCAGGTACCCCAGGAAATCGCCCCCGGTCATTCCCGCCGCGATCGTCACGAGCGTCGCAAACGGCGCAAACCCCGATTCCATGAGGAGCGGATAGAAGAGTGCGACCGGAATGGGGGCCACCAGGTTGAACCCGCTCACCACCGAAGCCAGGAACAGCCCCGTGTACCCCGCCCCGGCCACCGTTTCTCGCACAGCCTCGAAATCGGCCGCGCGCACATTCGCCCACACGGTGAAGGCGACCAGCGCCGCCAGGGCCAGGACTTTTGTCCACAAGGGCGCGGCGGTGTCGGGCTTCATGCGCCTCCGCATCTCCGCCGACCAGGTGATGAACCGGACGAGTTCGTCCCGCGGCGGCACCGCATCGGGATCCCCGTAGGCGGTCTCCAGCCGCCATCGCATGTATTCGCGCGAGGGCAGAGGCAGGAACGGCGGCTTCCGGTACCAGCCCCTCGGCCGGAACGCCCACCCGGCCGACAGCATTGCGGGCCAGAGGCGGGGGCGCCGCAGCGCCAGCAGGAGGAAGGGGCGCAGCATCGGGTTCAGTAGATGCCCCTCAGGCGTGGACCGTGGATTCGGCGCATGTCTCAAGGTAGCCGGACGCTGACGGATCCGTCGTCCGGCCGGGCCGGACCACGCTTTGTGAAGACCTTTCACCCTCCGCGAAAAACGCTCACGATTAGCCTGCATCCGTGCACAACACCTACCGCTGACAGAACAACCCGGTCCCACGTACCATGCCAAACCGCCTCGAACACGAGACCTCTCCCTACCTCCTGCAGCACGCACACAACCCCGTGGACTGGTTTCCCTGGGGTGAAGAGGCGCTGGCGCTGGCCCGCGGGCAGGACCGTCCCATCCTCCTCTCGATCGGGTACTCGGCTTGCCACTGGTGCCACGTCATGGAGCGCGAGTCGTTCGAGGACGCGGAAACGGCCCGCGTGATGAACACGCACTTCGTCAACATCAAGGTCGACCGGGAGGAGCGGCCGGACATCGACTCCATCTACATGAGCGCGGTGCAGGCGATCACCGGGCACGGAGGCTGGCCGCTGACCGTGTTCCTCACTCCCGAGGGCGTGCCTTTCTACGGGGGCACCTACTACCCGCCGGAGCCGCGCCACGGCATGCCGTCCTTTCGGCAGGTCCTCGCCGCGGCCGCCAACGCCTACGCAAACAGGCGCGACGAGGTGGCTCGCGCGGGCGCCCGGCTCAAGGACGTGCTGACCCGAGGCGCAACGGAGCCGCACGCCGAAAGCGGACACGCCGGTCCGCCGGATTCCAGGCTCTTCGAGCACGCCGTGTCCGCCGTCGGGCGCAGCTTCGATCCCGCACGCGGGGGCTTCGGCGGGGCGCCCAAGTTTCCCCAGCCGGTCTTCCTCGACTTCCTGCTCAGGACCGGCGGCCCGGGATCGCACGGGGTGTCGATGGCGACGCACACACTCGATCGCATGGCGGCCGGCGGCATCCGCGACCACGCCGGCGGAGGCTTCCACCGGTACTCGGTCGATGCGCGCTGGCTGGTTCCGCACTTCGAGAAGATGCTGTACGACAACGCGCTCATCGCCCGTGCGATGACCCGCGCGCACCTGCTCGGCGCCCGCCACCTCGGCCCCGTCGCCGAGGAGACGCTGGACTACGTGCTCGAGGATCTCACCTCGCCCGACGGCGCCTTCCATTCCGCCCGCGACGCCGACTCGGAGGGGGAGGAAGGCGCGTTCTACCTTTGGACCCCGGCCCAGATCTCCGCGCTGCTCGACCCCGACACGGCGCGACTCCTGTCCCGCGTCTACGACGTGAGCGAACCGGGCAATTTCGAGCACCGCAACATCCTGCACCTGCCCCACGACCTGGACGCGGTGGCGCGGCAGGAGCGCCTCGCCCGGGACGAACTCGACCGGATCCTGCGCGCCGCGCTCGCCACCCTGAAGACCCACCGCGCCACCCGCCCCGAGCCGCTTCGCGACGAGAAGGTTCTCACCTCGTGGAACGGCTTCACCATCCGTGCTCTGGCCGAAGCCGGCCCGGCCCTCGGCCGCCCCGACTACACACAGGCGGCCACCCGCGCGGCGACCTTCCTTCTCGACACCGTGCGCCGGGGCGACCGCCTCTACCGCGTCCTCACCGCCGGACGAGTCCACGTCGACGGCTTCCTGGAGGACTACGGCGCCCTCGGCAACGCCTGCCTCTCGCTCTACGAATCCACGCTCGAATCGCGCTGGCTCACCGACTCGGCCTGGATCGCGGACGCGATGCTCGCGCGCTTCTGGTCCCCGGCGCAACGGCTCTTCCATGACGCCGCCGAAGACGCCGAACCGCTCCTGGTGCGGCCGCGCGATATCATGGACAACGCGACGCCCTCCGGGAACTCCCTCGCCGCCGAGTTCCTCGCACGGTCGGCAGCGATCACGGGTTCGGTGGAGCATGGCGAGGTCGCCGACGCCGTCGTCGCCCGTGAGCGCGGCGCGCTGGAGCGCTACCCGTCGGCGCTGGGCAGGCTCCTGACCGCCGCCCTCCTGCGCGCGACCCCGCCGCTGGAGGTGGCCATCGTGGACGCCCCCGGCGACGATCGCGCCGTGCCCGACCGCGCCGCCGCCATGCTCGACCGCGCCCATCGCCACCCCCACCCCAACCGCGTCATCATCGGCGGCGACCCCGGCGATCCCGTCATTGCCGCCCTGCCCGCCATGGAGGGGCGGCTTGCGCGCACCGGTTACGCCTTCGTCTGTTCAGGGAGCACCTGCCTGGAACCCGTGAACTCGCCCGAAGGCCTGGACGCCGCGCTGGCCAGCGCGGGAACTCTTCCGGGGTCGGCAGAGTAATCGTCGATCGGCACCCGCGCCGGCCCGCCCATTCGCGGCTCCGGGGCCACGGGCGGCGGGCGCCCCGGATGGTTATCTTGAGATGTTCAGGACCGTACGCCGCAACTGCGGTCACGACTCCACCAACGGAGAACATGGCGACACTCGAACACGAGATCGACGCCGGGACCGAGTCGGACCTTCCCGACCGCGAGACACTGCGCGCCTGGTACCGGACCATGGTCACGGCGCGGCACATCGACGACCGTGAAGCGAAGCTGTACAAACAGGGCAAGGTCTTCTTCCTGATCGCGGGGGCCGGCCACGAGGCGGTCCAGGTTGCGCTGGCCGACTTCCTCCGCCCCGGGTCCGACTGGTTCTACCTCTACTACCGCGACCGGGCGCTGGCCCTCGCGCTCGGCGTCAACCCCATGGAGCAGCTCCTGCAGGGCATGGGGGCCGAGGCCGATCCTGCGAGCGGCGGCCGCCAGATGCCCGCCCACTTCGGCGACGAGCGCTTCAACATCGTGGCTGCGTCCTCGCCGACCGGCACCCAGTTCCTCAATGCCGTGGGCACCGCCGAAGCCGGACTCCGCGCCACCCACCTGCCGGGGCTCCGCAAGCACGTCACCTCGTTCGCGGACGACGAGATCATCGTTTGCACCACCGGTGACGGAGCCACCTCGGAAGGCGAGTTCTGGGAAGCCCTCAACACCACGTGCAACCTCCAGCTCCCGATCCTGTTCGTCGTCGAGGACAACGAGTACGCCATCTCGGTCCCCGTCGAAGTGCAGACCGCAGGAGGCAGTATCTCGCGCCTGCTCACCGGCTTTCCCGGGTTGAAGATCGTGGAGTGCGACGGCACCGATCTCGTCGACAGCCACCGAGCCGCGCGAGAGGTGGTTCAGTGGTGCAGGGAGAGGAAAGGACCGGCGCTTCTGCACGCGCACACCATCCGCCCTTACTCCCACTCCGGTTCGGACGACGAGACCGTGTATCGGACCCCGGCCGAGCGCGCCGCGCAGGACCGCCGCGACCCCATCCGCAAGGCGCGCCGCCTCCTGATCCGGACCGGCGCCGCGACTGCGGAAGAACTGGACCGAATGGAGGCGGACGCGGGCGCCGCCGTCGCCGCAGCAGCCGACCAGGCGCTGGAGCACCCCCAGCCAGCGCCGGAGACCGCCACGAAGTGGCTCTACTCCGAGACCGTCGACCCGACCGGCGCCGACTTCGACACCGAAGACCGCCCCGTCTTCCAGGACGACCGTCAGCTGACCATGGTCGACCTCCTCAACCGCTGTCTGCGCAGCGAGATGGAGCGCGACCCGAGGATCATCATCTTCGGACAGGACGTGGCCGATGCGTCACGCGAAGAGGCGCTGGCCGAAGTGAAGGGCAAGGGCGGCGTCTTCAAGGTGACGCACGGGCTGCAGTCGCGTTTCGGGAGCCACCGGGTCTACAACTCCCCGCTCGCCGAGGCCAACATCATCGGCCGGGCGGTTGGGATGGCGGCGCGCGGGCTCAAACCCGTCGTGGAGATCCAGTTCGTGGACTACATCTGGCCCGCGTTCATGCAGATCCGCAACGAGCTGGCCACCATGAGGTACCGTTCGGGCGGCAAGTGGGCGGCTCCGGTCGTGCTGCGCACCACGTATGGCGGCTACATCAAGGGCGGCATGTACCACTCCCAGACCGCGGCCACCCTCTTCGCCCACACGCCGGGCCTTCGGGTGGTGCTTCCGTCCAACGCGCGCGACGCGGCCGGCCTGCTGCGTACGGCGATTCGCTGTGACGACCCGGTCATCTTCTTCGAACACAAGCACCTCTACCGCCAGGTCCACAACAAGAGCGCGGACCCGGGTCCGGACTACATGGTGCCGTTCGGCAGGGCGAAGGTGGTGCGCCCGGGGCGGGATCTGACCGTGGTGACGTACGGGGCGCTGGTGAAGCGCTCGATGGACGCGGCACGGGTCGCCGAGGAGCGGCACGGGATCAGCGCCGAGATCATCGATCTGCGCTCGCTTTCCCCGCTCGACATGGAGACGGTCGGCGATTCGGTGCGCCGCACCAACAAGGTCCTGGTGGCGTACGAGGACGGGCAGACCTACGGCGTCGGCTCCGAGGTTGCAGCGCACATCGCGGACGAACTCTTCCCGTGGCTGGACGGCCCGGTGCGGAGGGTGGCCGCGCTCGATACCTGGGTGGCGTTCTCGCCGCAGCTCGAGAAGGCGATACTGCCGCAGGTGGACGACGTGCTTGCGGGGATTCTGGAGCTGGGGCGCTTCTAGACTAGAACCGCACGTTCAGCAGCGGCACCTTCCAGACGAGGCCGTCGCCGGATCCACGCCGCTCGCCGTAGCGAAGCACGGGATCGAGCGACGGAGCAGGCAGCGGCGCAGACAGTGACCAGTCGCCGCCGGACCAGTTGACCAGCGCGCCCATCGCGGGCAGACCCCCGCTGCTCTCCGCGTCGCCGCTCATGTCCTGCTCGGCATCGTGGCCTCGCGTGAGCACTCCGCCAAGCGCCAGTCCGGCGACGCTGCCAGCCAGCGTGACGCCGATCGCCGTATTTTCGTCGTCCACGTCCGCGATGAGCACGAGGCCCAGCCCGCCGACCCCGCCTAT
The DNA here is from genome assembly GCA_022823145.1 of Gemmatimonadota bacterium. GTDB lineage: Bacteria > Gemmatimonadota > Gemmatimonadetes > Longimicrobiales > Gaopeijiaceae > Bin94. The sequence goes on along the minus strand of JAJDXS010000001.1, from coordinate 7,176 downwards.
CAGACCGCCGACGCTGATCATTCGAGCCCGGGACCGGCTGAGCGGGACGCGGCTGCCGACCAAGGCGCCACCGACCAGCCCCGCGTTGCCCGTAAGCATCACGGTCGCCCAGGTGGGATCGCCTTCCAGATCGGCTAGTATCGAGGTCGCCAACCCGAACCAGGAGCCCCAGAGGCTGCCGAGGGTGGCCGAAGTCGCGGTTCCCGGCCTGATGTCCTGCCGGGCCGCCAGCATGCCGCCCCCGATGCCCACCGCGCTGGCGATGATCATCGTCCCGAGGACGGCTTCTTCGTCCGCCTCTTCTTCAATGATGATGTCCCCTTCGATGATGCGCTCGCCTCCTCCGAAATCGAGCGCGTTGGCCAGCGCCATTCCCTGCAGCGCACCCCACGTCCCGCCCCACGTGATCGCACGTGCCTGGCCCAGCGAGACCGGTCGCGTCCGCGAGAACGCCCTCCCGCCGAAGAACCCGCCAGGGGCCCCCAGCAGCAGCCCTGCCCCGTACGGTTCGGGGCCGTCGGCGCTCAGGGCGGCAGGCACGGCAATGCCCAGCCAGATCCCGTAGGTGGTCGACCATACCTTCAGTTCGGTCTCACCGCCACCCATGGATTGCGCGGCGCCGACCTCGCCCAGCCAGGCGCGGGCGGTCTCGGCGGCGGAGGTCCCGTCGAAGCGGTCGGCGATGTACCGGTACAGTGTCTCGGCCGCGTCCTGCTCACCGCGCTGCTCGAGATCGGCGGCGGCCCCGAGGAGGACGGCGGCCGAGTCGGCTCGCGTGACCTGCGCCGCGGCACGGTGCGGGCACAGCGCGGCACCGAGGACGGCGGCCATCAGGGCGATGAGGCATGTCCGGTTCAGGATGTTGGCTCTGCGCATGTGGCAAGATACCCGCCACCGCGACGCAGGGTCCACCGAGCTACCGGAACTGAACGTTCAGCAGCGGCACCCGCCACACCAGGCCGCCGCGACCCGCTCTCTCCGGGACCTGCGCTCCCGGTGCCGGATCAGGCGCGGGTGACGGCAACGGGGCCGAGAGCGACCATTCGCCCCGGGCCCGGTTGAGTAACCATCCTCCCAGGCGGGGCACTCTGGTTTCCGTCGCACGGTCGTTCCGGCTCTCGTCTGTATCGTCCCCGATGGGGATGATCGCACCCAGCGCGAGTCCCACGACACCCCCGGCCAGGCCGACGCCGTACCTGGTCCTGTCGTCGCCGTCGGCGACCCACACCATGCCGGCACCGACCAGTGCAGCGGTCATGGCCGACCCGCCCATCCGGCGAATGCGCGCCTCGCTGGGCATCCACCGGCTTCCTGCAAACGCGCCGGCAAGCAGCCCCCCATTTCCGGCAGCCATCATGGTCGCCATGCCCGGGTTCTCATCGAGACCGATCACCCTGGAAGTGGCCAATCCGACCCACAACCCCCACACGCTGACCATTTGAGCCGTACGCGCGGTCTCCTTCCTTATTCCTCGCCTCGCGGCCAGCATGCCGCCCGCGACGCCGACAGCTCCACCCGCGAGCGTGGAAGCAAATACGGCCCACCCGCTCTCGGGCGCGTGTTCCACTTCCCCTGCCTGGTTGATCCGCTCGCCCCCACCAAAGTCCATTGCGACGGCCAGTGACATGCCTTGAACGCCACCCCACAGCCCACCCCAGATGATGGCATCCTGCCCGCCGTCCTCAAGAGAGGACGCGAGTCCCAGGGCACTCCATTCCGGGCCCAACTGGGCATGGGCGGGTCGCGACGCCATCGCACCCATGGTGGCGGCCAGCAGAGCGATGACGGACCAGTGAATCAGTGCGAGCTTGTTGCGCATGCTGACATTCCGTTGGAGCGGGCTCGGGAACAGGCGTCGATGCCGGTCACGGGCAATTGATGCCCCGTCAACATACCCCCCGCGAACACGGTCGGTTCCACGGTTCCAGCGCTCCCCGGGAAGCTATCGTCGCGGTGTGCGCCCCCCTCACCCCATCACCCCCACGATCCCCCGCTCCAGGTTCCGCACGTCTTCGTAGCCCTCGGCGACGAGCAGCTTCGCGACCTGGAGGCTGCGGACGCCACTGTGACAGTACACCACGACGGGCCGATCCGTCGGTATCTCCTCCAGCCGGTCGCCCACCTGGCCCATGGGCACGTGCACGGCTCCAAGATGGGCGAGGTGCATCGCGCTCCATTCCACCGGCTCACGCACGTCGAGCAGAAAGGGCCGCGGCTCGCGCGCAAGGAACGCCGTGAGATCCTCGGGCTCCACGCTCCCCACCGCGCTTTCGGCGTCGGACGGTTCGGGCACCACGCCGCAGAAGACCTCGTAGTCGATGAGGCCGGTCTGGGTCGGTTCGTCTCCGCAGACCGGGCAGTCCGGATCGCGGCGGATCTCGAGCTCGCGCCAGCGGTAGGTCAGCGCGTCGAAGATCTGCAGGCGGCCCACGAGGGGCTCGCCGACGCCCAGGATCAGCTTGATCGTCTCCATTGCCTGCGCCGCCCCGATCACGCCGGGGAGCGCGCCGAAAACACCCGCCTCGGCGCAATTTGGAATCAGGCCGGGAGGGGGAGGCTCGCGGAAGAGGCAGCGGTAGCACGGACCGCCGTCGGTGGCGAAGACGGCCAGCTGGCCCTCCCAGCGGTGCACCGAGCCGTAGACGTTGGGCCTGCCGGTCAGAACGCACGCATCGTTGACGAGGTAGCGGGTCGGGAAGTTGTCGCTGCCGTCGACGACCACGTCGAAGCTGGAGACGATCTGCAGCGCATTCCCGGAATCAAGACGGACGGCCCCCGTTTCCAACCGGACATGGGGGTTGACGTCGGCGAGTCGAGCGGTCGCTGAAACCACCTTGGGCCGTCCGACGGCGCGCGTTCCATGGAGGATCTGCCGTTGGAGGTTCGTGACATCGACTTCGTCGGGGTCGACGATCCCCAGGGTTCCCACTCCCGCGGCTGCGAGGTACAGGGCGGCGGGCGAACCCAGCCCGCCGGCGCCCACCAGAAGCACGCGCGCTGCCTTCAGGCGCTCCTGGCCCTCCCTGCCCACCTCGGGGAGGACCAGGTGCCGGGCGTAGCGGGCAGACTCCTCGCGGGTCAGGGGCACGGCACGGGTTGGTGGCGCGGTGCGCGGAGGTGGTGTGGCCCCCGTGGTAGGCGCGGCCCCCGCGGTCGGTGCGGCGCGGGTCGTCCTACCGTCGTCCACGGCGTCTCCGGTCGTCGCCCCCGATACCGTAGCGGATGCCGAGGTTGAAGATCGGCCAGAAGTTGACGAGATCGCCCAGATCGTCGCGAACGCTCCCCTGTTCGGCGCGCAAGTCGTCGCGGAAGCCGCGTGAACGCAGCACCGACGGATCGCCCTTTGCGCTCATGCTCAGCTCGGGGTGATCGAGAAATGCCACCCCGACGTCGAGGAAGAGTCCCAGGCCGCTGGCGTTGTGCTGCCCGAAGCCCACGAGCACGTATGGAGCCCACGGTTCCGAATGCAACGTGGTGGTCAGCTGCGTCACCTCGGGCTCGGTGTAGCTGCCCTCGCCGATGTCTATGATAGCGCCGTCGCCGAGCCTGATCGCATAGTACGGATCTTCGCTCTTGTAAAGCATGCCCCCGCCGATCCGGAAGTTGCCCATCTCGATGTCGGCGCCGATGGTGTAGATCATCTCCGGGAATTGCAGTGTCCCGGTGCGGTTGTCGGCGAGTCGGGAGACCGAGGTGAGATCGGTGTAGGCGTTGTGTCCCCCCGTCCCGCCGCGCAGGACGAACCAGTCGTTGGCGGCGACCGAAACGTCGAAGCCGACCCCGAAGGTGCCGGCGCGACCGCCGAGCCAGACGCTCTGGGCAGCGGCGGAGGCGGTGGTGGCGAGCAGTGCGGCGATGGCGATCAGGGTGTGTCTCATGGGCTGCCTCCGGTGCTGTGCGACGGACATCGGCGCGTCAGGATGCACGATGCCGACAGGGGCGGTGGCTGGCGCGCTTCAGGGATGCCGTGTCGCGGAAAACGGGTGTCTGTCACTGCCTCGGAACTTGCGATGGCGAGAACGTGTCTGCCAGCCCTGGGCGGTGTCGAGCGCAGCACGGGCCCGACGCCTTCGGGGGCGTTTGGCGGGCCGTCAGGAGTTGCTAGAATCCGCCCCCGGTAGAAAAGCCCCCACCACCGCCAAAACCGCCCCCGCTCGAAAACCCTCCGCCGCCAAAGCCGCCGCCGAAGCCGCTCCCCCCGAAGCTGTCGCTGACGGGCGCGAAGTGCTGGTTGCGACCCAGGACCCGGTGCACATGCCCGTGGGAGTGGCTGCCGGCGAGGTAGCCGAGCAGCAGCGCGTTGATGTCGAGACCGTCGTCGAAGCGTGAGCGACGGCCGTTCCAGTCGTTCGCCTCGAACTCGTCGCGAAGCCGCTCCAGGCCGGCGAGGCGCTCTGCGAGGCGGGTACGTTCCTCCTTGTGCTCGGCCAGCTCCCTGCGCAAGTCGGCGAGCCGGGTGTCGATCTCGCCCAGTTCGCCCACCAGGACATCGTCGCGGTGGTCGCCGGTGGCGCGGGCCATGGTGACGAGTTCGTCCAGGGTCTTGCCCTCCAGGAAGGCCTCCAGGCCGTCGATGGCGGATTCGTAGTAGGATCCGCGCTCGTCGTGGAGTGCAGCGTTCTCGTCGGTGAGGTCGCGCAGGACCTGCTCCGCATCGCGAAGGGCGCGACGCGCCTCCTCGCGCTCCCCATAGAGTCGTTCGCCCCGTTCGAGCACGGGAGTCAGGCCGGCGCGATCGATGACCTCGCCTTCGAGGCGGGCCAGGGGTGGGACGGCTGCCTCGAGGGCGGCGCGATCATCGGCAAGCGCCGCTGCGGCATGATCGGGCAGTTCGTTGAGGAAGTCGTACTTCGCGCGTGCTTCGTCGTACTGCACCACCCCCGCCACCCATCTGTCGAGACTGCGGGTAACCGCATTTCCGGTCGCGCGTGCCGTGCCATGACGCCGGCTCCGGAGGTAGGAGAACAAGGGATCGCGCTCGTACGCGGGTACCTTGTCCGCCTGCTCGCGCCGGGCGGCTTCGTGTCGCTTCTCGGAGGCGGCAACCCGGGCTTCGAGTCGGCGAACCTGCTTGAACAGTCGTTGCCAGCGGGGCATGCCCTGGAGCTCCTCGAAGACGCTGTGGGCCAGACGCGCGCGCTCCCGGCCTGTGTCGTTCAGCGCTTCGGTGACTCTGGCCAGCGCAGTCTCGGCCTCGGAAACCGTGTCGCGCTGCCCGGGAACGAGGCGTTCCACCTCGCGCATCCGATCCCTCTTGTCGTCGTAGATGGCGCGGATGCTCGTCTCCATCGTGGCAAGCGTGCCGGCCACCGCCTCCTCGCTCATCTCGGGGAGGTGGAACTCGGCCAGCGCACGCATTGTCGCGGCCCGCCGCTCACCCGCCTCGGCCAACTCGGTCTGCAAAGCGTCGACCTGCCGCTCTTCGGTCTCGAGCCGACGGCGAACCTTGCGGATCCGCCTGACCATGCTCCTGTGGATGTCTCTGCCGTCGTGCATGGCTACCACTCCGTGATCTGACCGACGTCCGGGTAGCGACGCTCGGCGGTAATGTATCCTCGGCGCTTGAAGCCGAACTCTTCGTCGTCGATGATCCCGTTGTCCTGCCTGTCGGCGGCCACGCGGTCGTAGGTCTCCTGTGGCACGCGTTCACCCCAGACGCTCACGGGTCTGGTGACACCGGTCTCTTCATTGCGAATCGGGAACGGTACCGGCTGGCCGTCGGATCCCAGAGCCTGCACCAGCAGGTAGTAGTTGCGGATGCGCGGATTGTCGTTGGAAACCCTCCAGACCCCGCCCGTGACCACGATTCGGGTCTCGGCCGCCAACAGGGCATGCAGCCCTTCGTAGAGGCGGACGGTCTCGCCGAGGCCATCGGCGTCGCGGGCGGATAGCTGCCTTTCGGCGGTGGCCTGCAGTGCGGCGGTGCGTTCGAGCGCTGCATCCTCGACCGCGGCGGCGACGACGGCGGCGTGGAGACGGTCGATCTCGGGTCCGTAGGTGAGCAGACGGGCGTGTCGCTGCATGCGCTCGTCGGCGCCGGCCATCTCATCCCGCGCCAGATCGATTTGCCCGGAGGCGCGCTGCGCTTCGGCCCGAAGGTTCTCCAGTTCGGCTCGATCGAGATCGCTTGCCGCGGCGACCCCAAGACGTCCGAGCATCTCGTCCGCGGCCGCGAGGAGGCGGCCGGCTTCCCCGATGTCCGCAGACACCGCTTCCGCGTCGACCGCAGGCAGATCCGGCGGCAGGTCGGTTGCGATCAGCGCGTCGAGCTGATCACGAGCCGTCCCGCTGGTTGCCACGAGGCCCGCCACCTCCCTGCGGAACCCGTCGACCTCACCGGTGAAAGCCCGTTGCCGTGCCAACTCGACGGCCTCCACGCCCCCCCAGACAAGGGCGGCCACGGCGGCGGTCGGCACGAGGACGCGCTTCGCGATCCAGCCGCGTCTGATGTAGAGGAGCGCGAGGTTGCGGCGGAGCCCGGGGCGCGCCGGGGTGAAGGCGTAGCGCTGTGAGAGGTACTGGTCCAGCGCCCTCTCGATGGTGCGCGTGCCGACCAGGTCGCCCAGCTCCTCGTACATGAGCTGGATTTCGCGGATCGTCGCTTCACGGTTGAAAGCCTCGTGCTCCTCCAGCACGGCCTGTCGCTCGTGAATGACCTGCGCGGCGTCCATCACGCGAAGCATCTCGCGCGGCGCCAGTGGCGTTCTTCCGGGTTGTGTCATTGTGACGCGCTCCGTTGCGAATCTGGAGTGACCGGTGGCTCACACCCTCATGGGCTGCCGCTTCATGTACGTCGCCGAGCGCCACAACCATTCCAGCGGCCCGAAGCGGAAGCGCTTCAGCCACCAGGGCGACCAGAGCAGCTGCAGCGCCCATATGCCGAACACGATGCCCATGCGGCCGGGCGCGGTGACGCGCTCGAAAAGGCCGAGGCCGTGTCCATAGAAAATGAGTGTGCAGATCAGGCTCTGGGTGATGTAGTTGGTCAGCGCCATGCGTCCGGTCGCGGCCAGTCGGGCCGTTAGTTCAGGAAGCCGGCTAAACTGATGGAGTGGACGCCCCCTCCCGGCGGCATCGCAATGTGCCAAGGATGGTACTGAAGCGATTGCGACCTTGAGAGGTCTGACCATCAGAGGGAGGAGGCATCCACATGGAAGAGGTTACCATCATCGGGAT
>JAJDXS010000049.1 GCA_022823145.1 Gemmatimonadota bacterium | reverse complement strand
CTGAGGAACAGGCTGGAGGCCGACCGGAGGCGGATCGAGGACGAAGCCGCGCGCGAGCTCGCGCGGCTCGGCGACAACTTGAGCGCAATCGCAAGCGGCGCGCTGCGTTCCATCGAGGCCGATACGGTCGAGGCGACCGGGAGGATGCGCGAGTTGCTGATGAAGGCCTGGCTCCGGCCTTTCGTGGTCGGCATGAGCCTCTTCCTGGGTATCTGCTTCGGAAGCTGGGCGACGATGCACTGGCTGTCGAGGAGCATCCAGGATCGGATCGAGACCTTGGGGGACTTGGACACCCGGACCGAGTGGGCGCGCGCGATGCTGGCCGAGATCGAGGAGACGACGTGGGGCGTCGAGTTGATGGAGAGCAGCGGGGACCGGTACGTGTCGCTGCCCGCCGGCACGGTGGTCCGTCCGGCGTTCACCTTGGAAGGGCGGCCCTACTTGAAGCTGTCGAGGGAGTGAGGAGGGAGCTTCGTGACCGATTTGGAGCGGCGGCTGACGGCCGCCTTGGAAAGGTTGTCCGAGCAGTACGAAACGGAACAGCGGCGGCACTCCGGACAGATCGAAGCGTTGCGGCGGCAGGTCGAAGCCTTGCAGCGGCAAGTCGAGCGGCTGAACGCGCGGGTGACGGACTTGACCGGATACTCCGGGACGTACGGTGCAGGGCGAGGCAGCGCGTGGAGATGACGAGACGCCTGTTGGAAAAGACGAGGCCGCGCGGGCCGGATCGGGATGCTGGGCCGAGCCGCTGAGGGTTGTCGGCAGCGGAACCGGGAAGGAGCCCGATCCCCGAGGGATCTTCCACGGTGGCAACCGGCTCAGCTCGGTTTGTCTCCCCGCCGCCCCAGAGTTTATCGTTCAGTACCGGATCCTTCACCATTCCCTGACGCCGGGAGGGGAACAGACGTTGCGTTCACTTGAGTTGTTCACGGGAGCGGGTGGCCTTGCGCTCGGAACGCACGCTGCGGGCTTCGAGCATGTCGCACTCCTCGACTGGAACCGCGACGCGTGCGCGACACTACGTGAGAACATCCGGCATGACACCGTTGCTGGGGTCTCGGGATGGACGGTCATCGAAGGTGACGTGCGCAGATGCGACTACAGGTCACTGGGCTCGGTCCAACTCGTGGCGGGTGGCCCCCCGTGCCAGCCTTTCAGCATAGGCGGTAAGCACCGAGGGATGGACGACGGGCGGGACATGATTCCCGAGTTCATCCGCGCCATTCGCGAAGCTCAGCCAGCGGCGTTCCTGTTCGAGAACGTCAAGGGTCTGACGCGCAAGTCCTTCAGGAACTATCTCGCCTACATTGAGTTGCGGCTTCAGCATCCTGCGGTTCCCCGGCGCTCCCTCGACACTTGGGAGGATCACCTGGGCAGACTGGAGGATGTTCACACTCGCGGGAGTCGGGAAGGTCTTCACTACCGGATCGTCCGCCGCCTCCTCAACGCGGCCGACTACGGGGTGCCGCAGACCCGCGAACGCGTCTTCATCGTCGGGTTCCGACACGACCTCGACACCGAGTGGCACTTCCCCGAACCGACGCACTCCCGCGAAAGGCTCCAGTACGACCAATGGGTTACGGGCGAGTACTGGGAGGAGCGCGATCTTGAAAAACCCGAACCTCCGGTCAGGTTGAGGGGTGCCATCAAGCGGCTACCCACCCTGTTCGCGCCCGCTGCGGAGCCTTGGAGGACGCTTCGCGACTCCATATCGGACCTGCCCGAGCCCGGCCCAACCCAAGAAGCGCCGGATGCCCTGTTCCACAGGTTTCAGCCGGGAGCCCGCGCCTACCCCGGACACACGGGGAGCCCGCTCGACCTGCCCGCGAAGACGTTGAAGGCCGGCGTCCACGGAGTCCCCGGCGGTGAGAACATGATTGCGTTCTCCGACGGGACCGTGCGCTACCTCACAGTCCGGGAAGCGGCGAGGGTTCAGACGTTCCCCGACGCTTGGCGCTTCACGGGAAGCTGGACGGAGACCATGAGACAGTTGGGAAACGCCGTACCCATGGGACTGGCCGCCACGCTGGCGGAGAGCATCGCCGAAAGCTTGGTCCCCGGCCATGCCTGAACACAAACCGTATGATCCGCTGGACTACGGGAACCTGACCGTCAACCTGGTCCGCGAACTCATGGGTAGTCCGTCCTTGAATCTGCCCCTTGCCGAACGATTTCGCGGCCCCGGCGTTTACGCGCTGTTCTACGGCGGAGACTACGAACCGTACACGGCACTGCGATCACCGGACTCCCTCCAACCCATCTACGTTGGCAAGGCCGTGCCTCCCGGTGCGAGGAAGGGCGGGAGCGCGCCGAATGAGTCCGCCCTGGCGCTGCATGGGCGAATTCGACAGCATGCGCGGTCGCTGGAAGACGCCGCCAATCTTCGGGTAGCCGACTTCACCTGCCGATACTTGGTGGTTGTTCCCCTCTGGATCACGATGGCGGAACGCTTTCTGATCGAGCACTACCAGCCTTGCTGGAACGTCTGCATTGAAGGGTTCGGCCTTCACAACCCCGGCAAGGGCAGACTTCAGGGGCTGTGCCCTTGGTGGGATACCCTTCATCCCGGCAGACCATGGGCCGCCAAGCTACAACCACGGAGTGAGGCGGAGGCCAAGGCGCGTCTCCGTGTCTTTACCGATCAACGCGGCGCTGGCCAAGAAACCCCTTGATCCTGTCCGCAAGGCGGTCAAGGTCCTTCGTCTCGCATTCCCAGACGACCAGAACGCTCCAGCCCATGCCTCGGAGAGCCGCTTCGTTCTTCCGGTCGCGGAGTACGTTGCCGTCCACCTTGGCACGCCAGAAGGCGCGACGCTCCGGTGATTTCGGGATTCGGTTCCGAGGACACCCCTCGTGTCGATGCCAGAAACAGCCGTGTACGAAGATCACCTTCCGGCGCGCGGTGAATACAAGGTCGGGACGGCCAGGCAGGCCTTTCGCGTGAACGCGGTAGCGATATCCCAAACCATGGACCAGCCGCCGAACGCGGAGTTCGGGTTTGGTGTCCGTCGACCGGATCCGACCCATCCGCTCGCTTCGTTGGCGAGCCGTCAGTGTGTCGAGACTACTTCGTCCCATGAAGAACCGTCCACGGATAACCGTTCGAGCAAGCCGTGATTCCCTCGATCGACGAAGGAGGCCTCATATCGTGAGTTCCGGTGTTCAAATGTTGGCCCCGCCTCAGCGATTCATGTACGAATACGGCTGCTTCGTCTCCTTCTGGGGCAACTTCGATCTGATGATGGAGACCCTCATCTGGCACCTCAGCGGCACGGACCCGATCAAGAGCTGTCGGGAAATCAATAGGCTTACCAGCGGAGTGAAACACCAGAGGCTGACCCAACTGCTGATGGATGTATCGCCGGAGGCAGCAACCGCTCTGGATCGCGTGTTCGACGTTGCAAAGCGGAACGACTGGGTTCACGGTGTCGTTCTGAACCCCCGTGGCGACTTCTCCCTGCTGACCCGGTTTAGGGTACAGAAGAACCCCTTCAAGGTCGAGAACACGCCCATCGGCTTCAACTGGTCGTTCCACGAGTTCTACGAGGCCTACGGACAGTTTGAGCAATCGGTGGAGCGCGCCCTCGGAATCGACATGAGAGTCATGTGCGACGATTACCTCAGGGCTGTTCAGCGGCATGGGTAAGGGGGCTCGGGCGAGGTCCCTCTTCCACAGCGGCCAGCCAAACGGCTGTGGCGGCCCCGCCAGACTCGCCGCAGAGGCGTCGGCGATCGGCGGCGGGAGTTGCCAGTACATTCCCCGCGCATGACCGGACGCTAACGTCTACGAACGTCCGATACGGTCGCATGAATTCCCGATCATGTTTGTATGTCCTAAGTGATACATGATCGACGTATCTTCTTGTAACACGTTGATGTATAGTGGTTTAGGTTGGTGTGCATCACTTCGGCCGGCGAAATCCTCGAATGCACGCTGGACGGCCATTCAATGCGGATGCACGTTGGTGGACAACCCTTGCGGTAGGGTCGGGCATCCAACCCGTGTCGCGGTGGCGGCTCGCCACGTTCGACTCACCAGAGAGGTCCTCGATGAACGCCAGCAGGTTCGCCCCTATTCAATCGCTCCTTCTGACGGCCGTCTTGGCCGCCCCCTCAACTCTCCCCGCTCAGGAGATCGTCGAGGTCACGGGACGGGACCGTCCGATCGAGCCCGCGTTCGAGGAGGTCTACCGGGTCGGCGTCCTCGAAGGCGAGTCCTGGGAGATGTTCGCCTCGGTGGGCCAGGTCGCCTTCGACGCGGAGGGCAACCTGTACATCTTCGACGGGACGACCGGGGGGATGCGTGTCGAGGGGATGCGCCT
>JAJDXS010000007.1 GCA_022823145.1 Gemmatimonadota bacterium | reverse complement strand
GCCCACCGCGCGCCCGCCCAGGGCGACGGGCCGGGGGAACCGCCCCTCGGCCAGCCGGACATAGATCGTGCTCCGCGACAGGCCCGTGCGCTTCATCACCTCGGGCAGCCGCAGGAAGCGGATCGGCGGGTTCGTTCTCTCATTACTCGGGTTCTCCGTCATCGTACTGCTCCTCCTCGTTGTGCTCTGCTTACTGGCCGGTCGCCGGTGTCATGGCCTTCGAGGGGGATCGCGCCCACCGCCGGATGCACGGTCCTGCTCGGCGATGAACGCGAGAATCCGGTCCGCCGTCCTGAGCGATGGCGAGCGGCCCCGGCCGATCTGGCGCATCAGGTTCGGGCCGCCCACGGCCTTTTGGCCGAACGCGGTCGGGCTCAAGTCCGAGCGTCCGAGAAACGCGCTCACCCGCGAAATGAACTGATCTTCCAGCGTCATCATGCCCGAACGCTGAAGACCCTCCCGCAAGGCAGTCAACCTGTGGAAAATTGCCCACAGTCCGACAACGTTTCAGGACGTTTCGCAGCGCCTCCAGCCCGTGCCACGCCATCGCCAGCGGCGCGGCGAGACACCCCCCTCGGTGCGCGGGACGAGGTCGTGTGCGGTGGTGCGGGCACGTCCCGGCGAGGCCGGTCCGAGCCGGTTCCCGCAGTGGACGGCGGCAACGAGACGGGGGTTGCCCGCAGGTCGCGCTACTGAACGGTGAAGCCTGTCGCCGCCGCGGTGGAGGGAGGGGTGTGGCTACAGGAGGTGGTTGCTCCACGCCTGCATGACTTCGGCGCGCCTCTCAAGCAGGTCGGAGCGCTGATACGCCTGAACGACCTTGCTCCTCGGCACATGGGCGAGGCAGGCCTCCGCGACCTCGGCCGGGACTCCGGACTCGGCCATCCAAGACCGCGCACTCGAACGGAATCCGTGCAGTGTCGAGTCAACGCCGGCGCGCTTGAGCACCCTGAGCGGTGCCTTCGGCGGCAGCGGACCGCCATTGCGGGACGGGAACACCAGCGGAGACCCGGGCGCGAGCTTGCGCGCCCGTTCGAGCACGTTGAGCGCGCCCGTGCTGAGCGGGACGGCGAACTCGCGTCCCGCCTTCATCCTCGAAGCGGGAATCGTCCACCTCGCCGCGTTCATGTCGATCTCCTCCCAACGTGCGCCCCGCGCCTCGCCGGGACGCACGGCGGTGAGGACGATCAGTTCGACGCACGGAGCCGCCGAAGGGTGCGTGTCGGTGGTCCGGCGGACCGCCCGGAGCGCGGCCGCGACCTCTCGGTGCGGCAGCGCGCGATGGTGGGTTGTCGTGTGGCCGTTCGCCTTCGGCAGCGCCTCGACCGCGCGGTCGACCGGGTTGTCCGGGCGGTAGTTCCGCCCAATGCACCAGCGGAACACGGCGGTGATCCGGTGCCGGGCCTTCCGCGCGGCGGCGGGCTTCGAGTTCCAGATCGGAGTGAGGCACCGGAGCACGTCCGCGCTCGTGATCCGGTCCACCGGCTTATCGAGGAGAGGGGCGGCATGCAGACGGAACGTGGACTCCCACTGCTCGGGCAGGGGGCTCCCCGCCTTCCACGCCTCGCGGTGAACCTCGATGGTTCGCTTGGCGGCCTCGCCGAACGTCGGAATCCCGCGCCCGCGCGGATCCCGGCCCAAGCGGACGCCCCTGCTGTTGTCCAGCGCCTTCTGGCGCGCCTCGGCAAGCGTCACCTCGGGGTATGGCCCGAGCCCGATCGAGGTGAGCCGTCCATCGATCCGAACGCGCTGCCGCCACGTCTTGGTGATCCGGCCGTCCACGGTCCGGTGAACCCGGAGGCTCAGGCCGCGACCGCCTCGCCCGTCGCCGTAGACGCCGGGCCTGCCGACCGTCCGCACGAACGCGGCGGAAAGCGTCCTCGGTCGCTTGGTCATGGGGTCTCCTTCCTTGTGGTGTATCACTTATTGCGGCACTATACAGGGAAGAATACACCGGATTGCGATGGACGGCAAGGGACGATGAGACGCCGAGTGTTCCACGAAACATGTTGTCCAGTAACGTGTTATGGCCTACTCGATGGACCTTGGTGGACTACACGGGAAGAGATGTGCCGAGTTCGGGCGGAATCGGTCCCCCAAGCCCGTTCAAGGCAAGATTCAGCCGCGACAGGTTTGCCAATCCGGCCAACTCCGCCGGGATCGGCCCCGTCAGGTCGTTCAGGCTCAGATCCAGCTCGGAGAGGTTGGCCAGGCGGCCCAGCTCGGGGGGAATCGTCCCCGCGAGCCTGTTGCGGGGCAGTGCCACCGCGACGACTCGGCCCTCATCGTCCGTCGTCACTCCCCTCCACTGCTCGAGTGGGAGGTCGGACAGCCAGTTTTCGCTGTTCTCCCAGTCGTCGCCGCCGGTGGCCGTGTAGAGGATCTCGAGGACCTCCCGGTCGGAGAGGGGTGCACACTCCTCGCCCGTGCCCTCGTGGGACGGGATGGTGGCGACGAACTCGCCGAACGAGTCATCGGGCGGGACGCACAGCCCCGTACCCCGGTATCGCAGTTCCTTCAGCGGGAGCGCGGAGAGCGACATAGGCAGCGGACCGGTCAGTCCGCCGTTGGCGTCGATTCGCAGGGAAGTCAAGCCAGCGAGCTGTGCCAGCACCGCCGGAACGCGACCGGCCAGATCGTTGTTTGACAGGTCGAGCGTGCTGACGTGCCCGAGGGAATCGGTGCCCACGCCGTGCCATTCCTCCAGGAGGCCGTCGCCCCGCCAACCCGTCGAGTGCTTCCAGCCCTCTCCCCCGGTGGCGTTGTAAAGAGCGGCCAGGGCATCCCGGTCAGCCTCGTTACACAGCGGCCCCACATAGACGTCGAGTTGCAATAGCCACGTCGCGAAGTCCGTCGACCCGGGAGCACAGAGCGACGCGTTGCCGGGAAAGTGGAAGACGCGAAGCCGCTCCAGGCCCATCAGATCCAGAGGGATCGGCCCGGCAAGGTCATTCCAGTCCAGGCCGAGTCGCGCGAGATTGCGCAGTTTGCCCAACTCGGGCGGGACCGTCCCGGTCAAGTCGTTTCTGCGAAGTCTCAGCACCTCCAGGTTGGCCAGATCGCCGATCTCGGCCGGAATCGATCCGACAAGGTCGTTGACCCCGAGGATGAGCGCCCTGAGGTTGCGCAACTTGCCCAGTTCGGCAGGGATCGGTCCCCTCAGCGAATTCCGCTCGAGACTCAGCACTTCCAGGCGGGTCAGGTTCCCCAACTCCGGGGGGATGCGTCCCTCCAGGTCGCTCGCAGAGAGTATCAGCTCGGTGACGTGGCCGGCATCGTCGGTGGTAACCCCGTGCCATTGACCGATCGGCAGGTCCGACAGCCATCCGTCGTTTTCGATCCATCCCTGACCGTCCGTAGCCTCGTAGAATGTCACCAGGTCTCCCCAGTCCTCGTGGGCCACGGTCAACGGCACTTGCCCATTCACGCCGGCCCGCGCCGCCGTGATCAGTACCGTACCCTCGGCCACGCCGCGCACCAGACCCGATCCATCCACGGAGGCGACCGAGGTATCGCTCGATGTCCAGGTGTACTCCCTCCCTGGCACCGTGAACCCGTTGGCGTCCCAGGCTTCCGCCGTCATCCGGACAGTATCGCGCGCGGACACCTTCCAACCGTCCGGAAGCACCTCTATCCCGATCACCTCCTGGGCCACCGTAACCGCGGCGCTCCCCGACGCCCCGCCCGCGGTCGCGGTGATCGTCGCCGTCCCGTTCGCCCTGGCGGTCACCAGACCGGTCGCATCGACCGTCGCCACCCTGGCGCTGGTGCTCACCCAGGTCACCGCGGCGCCGGTCATGACTCTGCCGTTCTGGTCGCGGACTTCGGCGCTCAACTGCACGTCGTCCGCCAGCGCCTGCAGTGTGGCCGCCGCCGGTGTCACCGCGATTGCGGTCGCGCGGGGAGGCTCGGGCGGCTCGATCGTGTCGTCGCTGCAGGCGGAGTTCCAGGCCAGGCCGGCCAGCAGGATCAACAGCAGGGAGGGGTTGCGCGGAAGACTCATCGTGAACTCCGGAGGACGGCCGGGCCTGCGGCCTACTTAGTACCCGGTCCCGTCCGTGTCAAACGGTATCCCCCGGCTGAACAGCACCTGCAGACCCTGCACGGCCGGCCCGACAGCGTCGGCAGCCACGTCAACCAGGTCGGCTGCGTCCTCGCCGCGCAGGATCCCCCGCACCTCGCCGCTGGCCGAATCGCGGAGGATGGCCATGGGCCGGTCGGTCCTCCGGTCCGTGGTGGTTGTGCCACCCGGACCCGACAGGGTGATGCTCTCGGGCATGCCCGCCCAATCGGTCCGTATCGGCAGCGCCAGCACGAAGGACGACCCTGTCGCGTCAGCCAGTTCCGCCATGTCGAAGCTGAGGGAAAATACCTCATCGCCGCTGGCGCCACGGCCGACGAGTTCGTAGTCGCCGCCGGATCGGGGAGCGGTGGGCGTGGCGACGGTCACGAACGCGGGCTCCAGGAACGGATTCCCCTCGTCGTCCAGACCGCCCCAGAGAATCAGGCTCCTCGTGGGGGCGTACGGGGCGGCTGGCGCGAACGGACCCCGGCTCCCATCCCCCGTGAGGCGATGCTTCAGTGCCTTGGTGAAGCTGAATTCGCTCACCCACCTCGGTGGACCGCAATAGGACATCAGGTCCCGAGTCCGCGGCGACACCAGCCTGCCACCGGCGCGCGAGTCGTATCCCCAGGAGCCGATCGAGGCATCCGTCCGGGGGAATGCCGGGTCCGGGCCGCCGGCCCCTCCGCAGGGCGCATGCGAAAGACCCATGTTGTGTCCGAGTTCGTGCGCGATCACAAAGGGATCGGCCACCGAATAGCCGATGCGGAAACCAAGGAACGCAACCCCCACCGGGGCCCCGACGACGTGTTCGGGAAGGATCCCCATGTAGTAGCGCGTGCCGCCCTCCAGCGTCCTGATCAGATGTGTCTCGCGAAGCAGGTCCAGAGACTCGGTCGTCGAGGTCAGGACGGCTTCGTGGACTTCCACATCCAAATCGGCAACAGGGAGCATCGCGCGCGCGTCGCCGAGCATTACGTGCGTTTGCGGGTCTGCAGCCATGCCCGCAGCCAGATCCACGATCCACGAGTCGGGCTTCGGTGCCCATTGGAACGGGATCACCGTCAGATCCAGGCTGGGCAGCGACTCCACCTGCACGGGAGCCCTGCCCTCCTCGGGAATCCGCTTGGTCACGCGCAATCCCGGATCCAGCGTTCCGTCGGGGTCGATCTCCACGACCATCTCCAATCCGGGCTGGATCACCCATCCGGGGACTGTCGCGTTGGCCGACCCCTGCAACGAACTCCGGGCATCTTCGATCTCGGTGGGGATGGGCGTCCCCGAGCCCGGGATTTCGACGGCGAGCTTTTCATCGCCATCGAGGTAGAAGGTCGCGCGCACCATCGGGATGCCCTCGCCGCCCGGGATCGAAGCCACCACGAACACCCTGAGCAGCGCCTCTCTGCCGGCGATCAGCGGAACGGGGAAGTCCAGCGACTGGACCGCCTGGGTCAGGTACGCCGCCGATCCCAGGTCCACATCACAGGCACGCACCCGCGCCACCTCCACTTCCGACAGCCAGTTCTGGAATGCGGTGTCCGCCGGGGCACACAGACCGGTACCCGTCAGAATCAGTTCCTCCAGCTCGCCCAGGGCGGTCAGGCCGGAAGGCAGGATCCCGGACACCTCGGCATTGTCGGTCAGGTGGAGCCGCTCCAGGCGGGTGAGTCCACCCAGGACAGGCGGGAGTGCACCGGACAGCCCGTTCCCCGCCAAAGAGAGCGTCTGCAACGCGGACAGGTTGCCGAGTTCGGCGGGAATCCGTCCTCCCAGTTCGTTCGCGCTGAGGTTGAGGCGCTCCAGGCTGGACAGGGCGCCCAACTCCGACGGGATGCTGCCGGTCAGCCTGTTGCGGCTGAGATCCAGCTTTGCCAATGCGGACAGGCTGGCCAGCCTCGCCGGAATCGACCCCGTCAGCAGATTGCGGCCGAGGACCAGTTCGCTGAGGCGGGGCAGGTTGCCCAACTCGGGCGGGATGGACCCGGTCAGCCAGTTCTCGCCGAGCCCGACACGCGTCAGGGTCGGCAGGCTGCCAAGCCACGAAGGAATCGATCCGGTGAGCCGATTGCGATCGAGAATCAACTCGTGCAACCCGGTCAGGTTGCCGAGCTGCGACGGGATCGGTCCCTCCAGGCGATTCCCGTCCAGGTACAGAAAGTAGAGGTTGGCAAGGCCGCCCAACTGCGGAGGGATCGGTCCCTCAAGCCGGTTGATCCCGAGCCCGAGCACGAGAAGGCTGGTCAGTTTGCCCAGCTCCGGCGGGATCGGTCCCTCCAGTTCGTTCGCCCACAGCAGCAACTGTGAAAGGTTGGACAGATCGCCCAACCGAGGAGGGATCGGTCCCTCCAGTTCGTTCAGGCCGAGATTCAGCATTGTAAGGCTGGACAGGTCGCCCAACTGTGCCGGAATCGGTCCCTCCAGGCGATTGCCGGACAGGTCCAGTTCGCGGAGCGCGTCCAGGTAGCCCAGCCGGGGTGGAAGGCGGCCCGCCAAACCGTTGCGGGGAAGCCGCAGCGCGATGACGCGACCGGCGGCGTCGGTCTCTACTCCGGTCCACACACCGAGGGGATGGGGCGAAAGCCAGTTCCCGTCGTCCTTCCATTCCGGACCGTCGACAGCACTGTACAGGAGTTCGAGGATTTCCCGGTCCGACGGGGGCGAACAGTCGGCGTCCGTACCTTCGTGCAGGGGAATTGCAGCCAGCCATCCGGCGAACGAGTCGCCGGGGGGAACACACAGACCGGTGTTCCGGTATCGCAGCGCTTCGAGCGAAAGCGCGGACAGCGTCAGCGGCAGGGGACCCGTCAATCCCTCGTTTCCGTCCAGTCGAAGAGAAGTCAGGCGCGTGAGCGGTGCCAACAGTTCCGGCAGGGAACCCGCAAGCCCGTTGTCGGCCAGATCGAGCGCGAGCACCCGCCCCAGCGAATCGGTGCTCACGCCGTGCCATTCGCTCACCGGCACGTCATCGAGCCACCCGTCGGAGCGAGTCCATTCGCTTCCCCCGGTGCCCTCGTAGAGCGACACGAGTGCTTTCCTGTCGTCCTCGTTGCATACGGGTCCGAGCGCAACGTCAAGCCGTTGCAGCCACCGAATGAAATCGGTTTCGTCGGGAATACACGGGTATTCGTTGTCCCTGAAGTGGAAAAACCGGAGCCGTTCAAATCGCGTGAAGGCGTAGGGAACCAGACCGGTCAGGTCGTTTCCCTGGATACTGAGCCTCGTGAGATTGGGCAGAACGCTCAGCCCGGGCGGAATCTGCCCGGAAAGGAAATTGTGGTTCAGCCGCAGGTCCCGCAGCCTGGTCAGGTTCGCCAATTCGGCCGGGATTTCCCCGACCAGGCCATTCACGTCAAGGCGCAAGCTCCTGAGGTTGAGCAGCCTGGTCAGTTCGCCGGGAATCGGCCCCCGCAACCGATTCCACTGGAGATGCAGGGTCTCAAGGTATGACAGGCGGCCCAAGTCCGCCGGGATGCTCCCGGTCAGCTGGCTCGAAGCGAGCTCCAGCGCCGTGACGTGACCATCCGGCCCGGTTGTCACTCCATGCCATTCGCCGATCGGCCGGTCCGACATCCAGCCGTCGTCTTCTATCCAGCCCTTACCCTGCGTGGCCGTGTAGAACGCCGCGAGCGCGCCCCAGTCCGGGTGGGCTACCGTAACCGGTGCCGTGCCCGGCACTCCTGACGAGGTGGCCGTGATGACCACGACGCCCTCGACGATCCCATGAACCAGACCCGACTCGTCCACGGCGGCGACGGCGGAATCGCTCGACGTCCATGTGAATTCGCCGCCAGGCACCGTAAACCCGTTCGCGTCCCAGGCCTCCGCGCTCAGGCGCAGGGTGTCGCCCGCGGACACCTTGCCGGGGGCGGGCAACACCTCTATCCCCTTCACGGCCTGCGCCACGGTCACCTCGGTGCTCCCCGACGCCGTCCCGGCCATCGCGGAGATCGTGGAGGTCCCGTTGCCCACCGCCGTGACGAGCCCCGCCGCGTTCACCCTCGCCACCGCGTTGCTGACGCTCACCCACGTCACGGCCGCCCCGCGCATGACCCGGCCGTTCTGGTCGCGGACCTCGGCACTCAACTGCAGGGTCTCGCCTACAGCTGTCAGCTCGGCCGAGGCCGGGCTCACCGTGATCGTCGCCGGCAGGGGAATCTCGGGTGGCCGCGCAGGATCCGTCGTGCCGTCGCCACAGCCGACGACCCAGGCGACACCTGCCAGAACTGCCCCGGCAAGGATGGATTTGCGCGGGTGGCTCATGGCATGAGTTCTAGTCGGGCCGGATGACCCCTGTCAAGCGTTGTTATGACGCAGTCGCGTTCAGTTTCGGCGCAATAGCACCCGCCGGAGGAACCGGTTGCGGAACACACCCCGCGGATCGAACTCCCTGCACATGGCCTCGAATTCTCCCAGTCCGGGATAGCCGCGCTCCACCCCCGCCCAACCCGGCGGGAACCACTTGCCCCAGTGAAGGCGTGCGCCGAAGAGTGACGACATGCGTTCTGCCAGGGCAGCCGCCACGCGCTGGAACGGCTCCCGCGGCTCGGTCAGGGTGATGAGGCTGATCGCGTACCAGTCCTGCTCTTCAATGCCGTGGCAGGAAGCCATTGAGATCAGTGTGTCGTCGGGCAGCACCCGACGGATACAGATCGGGTAGTGGTGGACATGCGATCCACGCTCATCAGCCCGCCGCAGAGCCTCCACGACGAGACCGACCGCCGCCATCAGGTGCTCTCGCGCCACGAACACTTCCATCTCCAGGTGGCGAAAGAGGTCGTGGCGCATCAGGAGTTGCCGGTCGCTCCGGTCGGTGACGCACCACCGAGGGAAGATGAACGCCGGAAGAAGGCGTCGATAGAGCAGGTGGACGAGGCGACGGCTCCGCATCAGCGAAGCCGAGAGCTTCACGCAGAGGTGCAGCAGCACATCGATTGCGGCCAGCCAGTACAGCCGGTAGAGTGCCGCTCCCCCCGTGCGACGGTTCTCATCGGCCACGCTCCGTTCGTGCACGAGCCAGGTCCAGGCGTGCGGCATCAGGTAGAACTGCTGCAGCGGCGCCCTCCCCTCCCCTGCCAGCACCGCATCGAGATCGCGCCGCCAGACGGACCGCTCGCGCACGTAGTATTGCGGCACGCAAGGCAGCGTCACCTCGAGGACGACGCCCATCGCCCCAACCGGGCATCTTGCCGCCCTAAGCGCACTGCCGGAATCGACGGTGCGGACCCGCGCCTTCCCGTCCCTTCCGTAGCACGCGATCCGCATGGACTCGACGTAGTGCGACATGGAGTGCCGTCCCGAGCCGTGAGTCCCCGTCGCGGCCGCGCCTGCCACCGTCTGGCGGTCGATAAGCCCGATCGAGGGCAGCGTCAGGCCCCGTTTTGACAGGTGTTTGAGAAGGGCGCCGATCCTGACCCCGGCTCCCACCGTCACGCGCCTGCGATCGCCCTGCACACGCACGCGAGCGAGATGCCGCAGGTCGACGAGTACATCGGCGGTCTTGATTCCCTGGTTCCACGAGTGCCCGGCTCCGAGCACCCGCACCGTTCCGTCGCGGTGCCTGTCGAGTATGCGAACGACCTCCTCTTCACTGCGCGGACAGTACTTGTGCCGGGGAGTGAAACTGATGTTCCCGCCAAAGTTGGAGATCGGGGCGACGGCCCTCACGACGCGCGTCCCGGCATGCGCGGGACCGCCGACAGCAACGACCGCGTGTAGGGATGCTCCGGCTTCCGGAATAGCGTCTCGGTCGGCTGCGTCTCCACGATCTTCCCCCGGTGCATGACCGCGACCCGATCGCACAGATGCCTGACCATCCTCAGGTCGTGGGAGATGAAGAGGCAGGTCAGCCCGACCCGCTTCTGGATGTCGGCGAGCAGGTTGACGATCAGGGCCTGGATCGAGATGTCGAGCGATGAGATGGGTTCGTCGCAAACGATCAGGTCAGGCCTCAGAGCCAGGGCCCGCGCGATTCCGACCCGTTGCCGCTGGCCTCCCGAGAACTCGTGAGGCATGCGCGTGGCGACGGCGGGATCGAGCCCCACGAGATTCAGCAGTTCGGCGACCCGCTCGTCGCGTTCCAATCGCCCCAGCTTCGCGTGTTGCAGCAGCGGCTCCGCGATCGATCGGCCCACGCTGCGGCGCGGATTGAGTGACGAATACGAGTCCTGGAAGACCATCTGCATGCGCGGACGCAGTGCACGCAGTTCGCGGGCTGTTGCCTGCCCGACATCGACACCGTCGAAGACGACACGGCCGGAGGTGGGACGCGTCAGACTGAGCACAGCGCGGGCCGTGGTCGTCTTGCCGCAACCGCTTTCGCCCACCAGTCCGAGCGTCTCGCCCCGTTCAAGCCGGAAGCTGACTCCGTCGACGGCCCGAACGGATCCTGTTTGACGCTGCATCGCCCCCCGGCGCACCGGGAAGTGCTTCTTCAGGTCGGTGACTTCGAGGAGGGGCTCAGCGGACATGACTCTCGCGGCCTCCGTCCGGCGTTCGCTCCCGCCGCAGCCCCACATCCCACCAACAGGCCGCCCGCGCACCCTGCCCCACCTCGAGCAGCGGCGGCACCTCGCGACCGCACCGCTCGAAGACGTGCGGACATCGCTCCGCAAAAGTACACCCCCCCGGGGGGGTAGTCATATCGGGCGGCTGTCCGCGGATCGCCTTCAGATGTTTCCGGCCGCCTTCGCCGAGTGCGGGCAGAGACGCGAGCAGCGCACGGGTGTACGGATGCGCCGGAGCGTCGAACAGCCGTCCCGCGGGCGCGGTCTCGACGATCGAACCGGCGTACATCACGGCGATCCGGTCGGCCAGGCTCGCCACCACGCTGACATCGTGGCTGATCCAGATGATCGCCATCCGCCGCTCGGCCCTCAACTCGGTGACGAGATCCAGAATCTGTGCCTGGACGGTCACGTCGAGCGCAGTGGTCGGCTCATCCGCGATAAGCAGGACCGGATCGCAGGCAAGCGCCATCGCAATCGTCACCCGCTGGCACATTCCGCCCGAGAACTGATGCGGGTAGTCGTCGATCCGCTCGTTCGCGCGCGGGATGCCGACCGAATCCAGCAGTCCCACCGCGCGCTCCCGGGCTTCACCCCGTCCCAGCCCGAGATGCACCTGCAGGCTCTCGGTGAGCTGTCGCCCGATGGTTAGCACGGGATTGAGCGATGCTCGGGGATCCTGAAAGATCATCGCGATCTCCGCGCCTCGTACGCGCCGCATTCCCTCGTCGTCGAGCGAGAGAAGGTCGCGGCCGCGAAATGTCACCTCGTCGGCTTCGACGCTTGCCCGTCGGGCGGGAAGCAACCGCAGCACGGAAAGCATGGCCGCCGTCTTGCCGCAGCCGCTCTCGCCGACCAGCGCCAGGGTCTCGCCGCGCCGCACGGAAAAGCTCACATCGTTGACCGCGTGGACGACGCCATGGTCGGTCGGGAAGCGGGTGCGCAGGCCGCGGACCCGCAACAGGGCGTCGGATGGACCGGGCATCAGGCAGGCGCCAGGGAGATGCGATCTCGCAGTTCCCGCAACTCAACCCATCCCCCGCTCCCGAGCGACTCAATGCACGCTTGCACCAGGAGCAGGCTCTCGAGGTGATCGCCGCCCGTGGTCACAGGATCCGACTCCCCGCGCACCGCCCCCAGCAACTCGGCGAAGAGCCCCCGCGTATCGTCCACGAACGGCGCGCAGGGCTCGAGCGGCTCCGCGACCGGCACCTCGGCCTCGTCCTCCCCCTTGAAGTTCGGCCCACGCAGTCCCAGTCCGCGATCGAAATCGACGCGCACGAGATCGTCGAACTGCTCGCGCTGAATGAGTGCCCCGCGCTCGAAGTCGCTGCGCCAGCGGAAGTCCATCCGGTTCCACGCCGCCGTCCAGGTCCCCAGGTAGTTGGCGCGCATCCCGTCCTCGAAACGGAACAGCACCGAGACGCAGCAGTCGCCGGCATAGGTGCTCCACGACGGCCGCCAGGTGTCGCATACGAGCGACTCGACCTCCGCGTCGTAGCAATAGCGCAGCAGATCGAAGTGGTGGATGCTCTGTTCCAGCAGCATCGGATGCGCCATCGACATGACGTAGTCGTTCAGGTCGTTCCTGTTGCCGTCGCGCTGTCTGTGGTAGGTGAAGTGCGCATGACTCGGCGCGCCCAGGTGCCCGCCCAGGACGTAGCGGCGTATGCGCTGCGACGAGGGGAGGTAGCGGAAGTTCATTCCGACGAGCAGGTGGCGCCTGGCTGCCCTGGCCCGCGCGATCAGGTCGACGACTTCGTCCAGGTCCTCCGAGAGCGGCTTTTCGCAGAGCACATGGAGACCGTGGGCGAGGGCGCGCCTGACGAGGCGGTGATGGGTGGCGGGCGGCGTGGCGATGACGACTGCGTCGGCGTCCATGTTGGTGTCGGCCAGCGCGGAGGCGAGGTCATGCCGCACGGGGGCACCCGGGGCGAAATCATCGCGGGCGCGCCGGGCTCGGGCTTCGTCCTGGTCCACGAGGCCGGCCAGCGTCGCGCCGGAGGTCTCGGCGATGACGCGCGCCCACATGGCCCCGCGCACGCCAGCGCCAATGAGGAGGACAGGAACGGGATCCCCGTTCACGACGGCACGGGCGTTGAGCAGAATCCGTGATGATCTGAAGTAGTGATGCAGATTATCATGATGATTTGAAGTGGCAATTCAAGTTGTCGGGAGAAACATCAGGGCTCGGGGACCTGCGCCACGAACCGCTGCATCCGCTCCAGCGCCCTCTCCATGGACTCGAACGGCGAAAGCAGCGTGATCCGGATGTGCCGGTTCGCCGGGTCCGCGAACATGGTGCCCGGGAAAACCATCACCTGTTCGCGGCGCAGCAGTTCGAGGCAGAAGGTCTCGGCGTCCAGCGCGGTGCTCGAAATGTTCGCGTAGACGTACATCCCGCCGCCCGGGCGCCCGTACGAGATGCCCATGTCGTCAAGGCGGGACAGCACCAGCGCGAGCCGCCGTTCGTACTCGGCCAGCATCGAGGCGACCGCCTCGTGTCCGCTCTTCAGCGCAGCCAGCGCTCCGCGTTGCAGGGCGGGCGGCGTG
Organism: Gemmatimonadota bacterium; assembly: GCA_022823145.1. Classification (GTDB taxonomy): domain Bacteria; phylum Gemmatimonadota; class Gemmatimonadetes; order Longimicrobiales; family Gaopeijiaceae; genus Bin94. Next base: position 90,593 of record JAJDXS010000007.1, on the reverse strand, counting down.
CAGATGCTGAGCGTGTGCTTGATCTCGACGGCCGGCTCCATCATCCAGGCGGGCGCGGCCAGGTAGCCCACGCGCCAACCGGTCATCGCGTAGGCCTTGGAGAAGCCGTTGACGGTCGCGGTGCGGTCTGGCATGCCGTCGAGAGCGCCGAGGCTCACATGTTCGGCTCCGCCAAAGATCAGCTTTTCGTAGATCTCGTCGGAGATGACCAGGAGATCGCGCTCCACGGCCAGCCTGGCGATGCGCTCCAGTTCCGCCCGCGGGGTCAGTCCTCCGGTCGGATTGTTCGGATTCGCGATCACGAGGAGTTTCGAACACTTTGTGAGGACCTCGCGGATGGCGTCGGCCCTGAGCGCGTAGTCGTCCGCTTCGAGTGTCGGCACGTCCACGATCCGGCCGCCCGCCAGCTTCACCATGTAGTCGAAGGCGTTGAAGCGCGGGGCCTGGAGGATCACCTCGTCGCCGGGATCGACCAGCGCGAGGATCGCGATCAGCAGCGCTTCCTGGGCGCCGTTGGTGACGATGATCTGGTCGGCAGAATACTTAACATTATTGTTAAGTTTCAACTGAAACGCGATCGCTTCGCGCAGTTCCGGCAGACCGGGGGGCGGGCTGTAGTGCGTGTAGCCGCCGATAAGGGCGTCCGCGCCCGCGGCCACGATCGCCGGGGGCGTCTCAAAGTCCGGGTCGCCCCGGCCAAGCGCGATGATGTCGTCCAGTCCGGCCGCGAGTTCGAGCATCCGTGTGCGGAAGCTGGACCTGACGCCGACGGCGCGGGCGGCGAGGCGGGAGGCAGCGGCTGCCGCAGCCATCCGCGTCACATCCCCGGCCGCGAATACAGGCAGCACCCCCGCACGAACGTCATCCGCACCTGCTCCAGGTCGTGCAGGTCCTCCAGCGGGTTCCCGTCCACGACGATCACATCCCCCTCCTTCCCTTCCTCCAGCGTGCCGATCCGGTCGGCAAGCCCATTCATGATCGCGGCCTCGCGCGTCGCGCTCATGATCGCCGCGTGATTGTCCGCCACCACGCCGACTTCGATCATGAACTCCATCTCGGGGACCACCACGCCGTGCCTTACGGCGGGACTCCCCGCGTCGGTCCCGAACACGATCCGCACCCCGGCCCGCGCCGCCCGCAGCAGCCCGTCGTAGCGCCCCCTGTCGGCGACCGCCCGCTGCCGCTCCCGGATCTTCCACTCGGGAATGTTGTACTTCCGCGCGATCTCGGGCTTCGACTGGATCACCACCGGCGAGAAGGTGGTCACAATCGGTACGCCCCTCTCCACCAGCTTGCCTATCGTTCGGTCCGACATGCTGCCGCCGTGCTCCACCGTGTCGATGCCGAAGTCGACCGCCCGCTCGATCGCGGCGTCGAAGGTGGCGTGCGCGGTAACGGGCAGCCCGCTCCGATGCGTCTCGTCGACAATGGTCTCGAGTTCCTCGTCGGTGAACTCCAGCAGGTCGTGGCACATCATGATCTTGATCAGGTCGGCGCCGGCCTTCACCTGCTCCCGCACCGCGCGCCGCATCTCGTCGGCGCCGGTGGCCTCCCGGCAGCACCAGTAGGTGTGGCCACCGGTCTGCACGATCGCCTCGGCACAGATCAGCAGGCGCGGACCCGCGAACACCCCCTGCTCCACCGCCTGTTTGGCGAACTCGCCGCTCCGGTTCATCCCCAGGTCGCGCACCATCGTGATGCCGCCGCGCAGGTTGGCCAGCATGTTGGCCGCCGCCTTGTAGGCGCTGATCTCGGGCGCGTCGTGCATCGACTGGGCGGCGAGGTCGTGGATCCCGTCCCACGCGAGGTGGGCGTGGCTGTTGATCAGGCCGGCCAGGATCGTTCCGCCCGTCGCGACGACCGCCCGAGCATCCTCCTCGGCCGCGCTCCACGCACCGACCGACACGATCCGGCCCTCGTGCAGCGTGATGTGGCCGTCCTCGATCACCTCATCCCCCACCCCCGTGATCACGCGCCCTCTCAGCGTCACCGATGCGGGCTTGCGCGGGGCCAGATCCTGCAGGACCGGCTGGAACTTCCAGGCTGGTGCTTCGGGCATGTGAGTCTCCCTGCGTCAGATTCCGAGTTCCGCGAGCGCCCGGGCCCCGCCGTCGAGGTTGGTCAGGCACATGCTCGCGTAGTTGGGCGAGTAGATGACGCCGGCCGCCCCATTCGAGTATGCGGCATGAACGCTTTCGTACACGATTTCCGGGGTGCATGCGGCCTGGTCCGGGCTGGAGCGGGGTGCATCGACGCCGATGCCCATCAGCACGGGGAGCTCGCCGCCGAGCGCCTCGATCGTGTCGCGGCATTGGCCACCGACATAGCTGGATGGGCGCATTCCGGCACCCAACAGCTCGTCCCACGGCGCCTCGTCGAGCCCGAGGATGCGGTACATGACCGGCGTCATCTCGGCGGGCGCCAGGTCGCGCAACAGGGTCGCGTGCAGCTGCCTCATCTCGGCCAGGTAGATCCCGCCCGACTGGTGCTGGTACGTGATCGGCTTGACCCAGTCCGCGTAATCCTTCGTCTCGGCCCACGGCCACTGCGCCTTGCGAAACGGGTTGAAGTGGTTGCGGTTCCACACGTTGAGCCCGAACTCCAGCGCCGGATCGCACCACTTGACCAGCCCATGGAGCTCGCGGTCCAGATCCTTGTTGCGCCTGACCCAGTGCCGCTCGAGCAGCAGGAACTCGGGGTTGTCGAGGAGGGTGCGAAGCCCGGTGATCAGCGCGCCGTCGATGAAATGCTCGCCCGCGCGCGCCCTGCGAAAGTAGTTGTGGAGCAGGCTGCACGCCCGCCGCGCGGCTTCCGCGTCGACGCCGCCGGCCCCCATGCTCGCCAGGCAGTGCCTGCAGAAGCACCCAGGCGCCATCCCGGTCACCAGCTGGTCGAGCGGGCTCCGCCTCTCGTTGCACCACATGATGCCGTCGATGTCGTAGCTCCGGCAGTGGTCCTCGATCAGAGCGTGCCACCAGGTCCGGTAGTCCGGGTTCTCCAGGCAGGGGGCCCCGCCGATGCGGCCCAGGTAGTCCACCTCCATGTACTGGACCAGGTTGGGGATCTGCACGGTGTTGGCCGACCCGTGGCCCGCGTACCTGAAGACCGGCTCCATCAGCTCGGGGATCACCTTCATACCCCGAGCCCGGGCCCCCGGGATGACCATTTCGAGTATGTCGCGGTCCCGCATGCCCTCGTCCGGGGCGCGGAAGTTGGTGACGGAGGTGTTGCGGTAGAACTCGGGATGGTCCGCCAGGTACGACCCGCCCTGCACCTCCAGGGGCTCGGGAACACCGTGGTCCGGCCAGCCGTCGATCTGCCACGAGATGCTGCGCCCGATCTTGAGCCCCAGCCAGCTGACCGTGCCGAGCAGGATCACGTTTACGCCCGCGCGCTCCTGCAGCGTGTCGAGCACCGCGTCCACACCCTCGTCCACGAAGCTGGCGGGCCCGATCTGGACGCCTACGAATCTGTCGCTCACTCGCGCCTCGCTTTCAGCCTGGGATCCAGCATCTCCTGCAGGCTGTCGCCCAGGAGATTCGTCGCCATCACCACCGTGAATATGGCGAGTCCCGGGAAGGTGGAAATCCACCACGCCCTTCCCAGCACATCGCGCCCCGCCGCGGTCATCAGCCCCCACTCCGGCGTCGGCGGCTGCGCCCCGAGCCCGAGGAAGCTCAGGCCGGCGCCCACCGAGATGGCGTGCCCGAACTCGAGCGTGGAGAGGACGAGCAACGGCACCGCCGTGTTGGGGAGCACGTGCCGCAGCATGATGCGGAAGTCCGGCACCCCGATGAGCCGCGCCGCGTCGATGTATGCCTCCTCTCGAACCGTGAGCACGGTGCTGCGGACCAGGCGTGCGTAGCGCGGGATCGTCGACACGCCGACCGCGATCATCACGTTCGTGATACTGGGCCCGAGCGCCGCGATCACCACGAGAGCGAGGAGGATGCCCGGGAAGGCCAGCATGGCGTCGACGACGCGCATGAGAACGGTGTCGATGGCGCCGCGGTAGTACCCGGATACGAGGCCCAGCGCCGATCCGAGCGCAGCCCCGATCGCGACGCTGATGAAGCCGAGGACGAGCGAGACGCGCGCGGCGTGGATGACGCGGCTGAACACGTCGCGCCCGAGCCGGTCGGTCCCGAACCAGAACTCTGCCGAGGGGGCCTCGCGCGCTCCCGAGACGGTGGCGAGCGGGTCGTGCGGCGCGGCGCCCGGCGCGAGGAGCGCGACGAGCACCCAGGCCACGAGGATCGTGATGCCGGCGACGAAGGCGAAGCTGAAGGTGCGGCCTCGAATGGTCATGCCGCGGCCTCCTCGCGTATGCGCGGATCGAGCCACGCGGCCAGCAAATCCACCAGCAGGTTCACGACGACGTACATCGCTGCCATGAACAGCACGATTCCCTGCACCAGCGGATAGTCCTTCCAGAGGATCGCGCTCACGACCAGGCGACCCAGTCCGGGCCGGCTGAAGACGGTCTCCGTGACGACCGCGCCGGCCAGCATCGCGCCGAACTGCAGGCCGAGGATGGTGAGCACCGGGATCAGGGCGTTCCGGAGCGCGTGGCGGAGGTAGACGATGCGTTTCGGGAGGCCCTTGGCCCAGGCGGTGCGGATGTAGTCCTGGACCAGGACTTCGAGGAGCGAGGCACGGGTGAGACGTGCGATGACGCCCGCCGAGACGAGACCGAGCGAGAGGCTGGGAAGGATGAGAGAGCGGATGCCTTCCGACCCCGCCGGTGGAAACCACGGCAGCCAGAAGGCGAAGGCCAGGATCAGGAGGAGGCCGAGCCAGAAGAGTGGCAGCGAGACGCCGGCGTAGGCGAGGACGCGGCTGAATCCGTCGATCCATGAACCCTGTTTGAGCGCGGCGAGCACACCGGTGGTGACGCCTATGAGCACCGCGAAGAGAATGCCGCCGAGGCTGAGGGCGAGGGTGGAACCAAGGCGGTCGAGGATGAGGTCCAGGACGGGCTGGCGAAGCCGGACGGAGGTGCCGAGATCACCGGTGGCGGCCCCGCTCAGAAAGCGGCCGTACTGCATTGGCAGCGGGTCATTCAACCCCATCTCCTCGCGCAGTTGTTGCTGGCGCTCCGGGGTGACGGACCCGCTCTCGGCTCCGGAGAGCATGAGCTGCACGGGGTCGCCGGGAAGGGCGTGCATGATCGAGAAGACCGCCACCGAGACGAGCAGGAGAACGACGCCGAGTTGGGCGAAGCGGCGGGCGAGGTAGGTAGCTGGCACTGGGGCGGTCGACGGGCTGAGATGGGAGTCGCTGTTTTCGGGCGGGAAACTACCGGGCAGCATCAGTGCCGGCGAGAAACGCGAGAGTCATGGAGGAGCAAAATGGCGAACCCGCCGAAGGATGGCCGAGAATAGCTCCTGCGGTGTTGCAGCGGCTGTGGAGCCATGGCGTCACGGGCTTCTACTCCCTCAGCACCTCCGCATTGTGGACGAAATAGAACTGCCCCTCCGACGCCAGTTCGAATCCCCGCACCTCGTCTGACACCGCGTAGAAGATCGGCTCGCTCAACGTCGGCAGCATCAGCGCGTTGTCCATGATGACCCGCTGGGCCTCCTTCGCCAGTTCGCACCGCTGCTCCTGGTCGGGTATCGCCCTGAGCTGGCTCACAATCCCGTCCAGCTCCGCATCCACGAACCCCGTCCACGCCCAGCCCCCCACGACATCGTGGGCCGAATTCCAGAGCATGTCCATCAGCAACGGGTCCGGGCTGCGCTGGCGCTCGTAGATGAGATCGAAGTCGCGGGCGTTCACGCGCTCGAGCTGCACCGGCCCCGGCACGATCTCGATGACCAGATCGACGCCCAGGGGACGCCACTGCGCCTGCACCGCCTCGCCCATCTCCTCCCGGTCGAGGATGGTCCATCGCACGCGCAGCGGGGCGCCGTCTTCAACGCCCGCGACGCCGTACGCCTCCCGGATGCCATCGCCGTCACGGTCGGTGTACCCGGCCAGCTCCAATAGCCGCACCGCGGTCTCGGGATCGTGGGGATAGTAGTCGGCGTTGCCTTCCCGGTAGCAGCGGTGGACGGTGTTGAGGGGGCCGTCGGCGGTCAGGTAGTAGCCGTCGTACAGCAGGTCGTTGAGCGCCTGCTGGTCGGTACCGTACAGCAGCGCCTGCCGGACCCGGATGTCGTTGAACGGCGGCCGCCGCACGTTCATCACCATCTGGAGGCCCGTCCCGGCCTGATAGCCGGTCAGCAGCGAGAATCCATCCGCACCGCGGTAGTCGCCGATGTACGCGGTGGGCAGGTTCATGGCGATATGCGCGTTGCCGGTTCGCACGATGTTGCCCAGGACGGCCTCCTCGCCGATGAAGCGGATGGTGACGCGCTCGACCTTTGCCGGGCCGGGCTCCCTGCTGATCGAGTTCCAGCCGCCGTAGCCGTTCCAGCGCCGCACGGAGACGCGGTCGTTGGGGACCCATTCTTCCAGGAGGAACGGCCCCGCGCCCACCAGGTGGCGGTCGAACGCCTCGATGCCCCACCGCTCGGCCGCGGCCGGCGACCAGATCGGAACTCGCCGGAAGGCGTCGAGGACTGTGACCCAGGGAGCCTCGTAGTACAGCGTGACGGTGGTGTCGTCGACGATTTCCACGCGCTCGACCGGTCCCACGTGGGCGGCCATTTCCCCGGACCGCGTCGCAGGATCGAGGATGCGCTCGACGTTGTACCGGACGGCCTCTGCGTTGAACGGGGTGCCGTCCTGGAAGACGACGTCGCGCCGCAGCGTGAACGTCCACTCGTCCGCCACATCGTTGGACGACCAGCCGGTCGCGAGAGCGGGGTGGAAGCCGCCGTCGGGGCCGATGATCAGCAGCGGGTCGGCGATCATGTAGTCGATGAGCCACGCAGTCTGGTAGGGCTCGATGTGCCCGTCCAGGGATGCGGGTTCGCGGGAGGCGGGCCAGGCGATGACGAGTTCGTCGGTGGCATCGCCGGGGCCATTCGGCGAGCCGCACGCGGCGAGAAGCAACAACGACAGGGCGATGATGCACAAGCGGGTGGGTGGACTCATCCCCGCAGCGCCTTCGTCCCATCCTTCAATGCGTAAGCCTCGTAACCCACTGTCTGCAAAAGGTTTGCAAACTGTCCCGACTGAATCCCATTGTCGCAGAACAATACATACTTAACATCTTTGTTTAGTATTGTGACCAAGTCGGGGAAGTCGCCGGGCAGCACCCGCTTCGAGCCGGGATGCCGCCACCCGTCGTCCTGCTGCAGGGGACGGCAATCGATCACGCTGGCTTCCGCCGGGAGGGAATCGACCCACAGGTAGTCGCGCTGCAGGTCGGAGTCCGCGACCCTCCGCACGTCCAGCACCTTGCGCGCGGCGACGGCGCGGTCGACGAGGCCGGAGTCGAGCGGCGCCTCCTCGCGGTCCACCGCCAACACCTTTGCGGCAGTGACCGGCTTGCCCGACAGAATTGCGCAGTACTCCCTGACGCGCGCGGACAGAGCGGCGGTTCCGATCCGCTCGGCGATCCGAATGATCTCCTCCTTGTCGAATCCGACCAGGGGACGCAGCACGGGAAGGGTGGCGGCGGCTTCGATCGCGCGCAGGTTCCGCAGCGTCTGGGACGACACCTGGCCCAGCGACTCGCCGGTCACCAGTGCATCGGCACCGATCTCGGCGGCCACCTGTTCGGCGGCCCGGTACATCAGGCGCTTGAGGACGACCTGCCAGTAGCGCGGCGTCACGCTGCTCTGGAGTTCGCGCACCGGCTCGTCGAAGTCGACGATGTGCATGCGCGGACGGTCGCCGTAGCTCCAGCGGTCGGCGAGGACCCTGGTGACGCGGATGACCGAATGCTCGAAGGCGGGCCCGGCCAGGTTGCAGAAGACGTAGTCGAGCGGGACACCGCGCTTGAGGAGGAGCCACGCCGCGACGGCCGAGTCGAATCCCCCGGAGATCAGGCAGACGGCCCGGGCCTGGACACCCACGGGCAGGCCGCCGGGACCCTCGGTGCGGCCGCTGAAGAGGTAGGCGCGGTGGTCGCGCACCTCGACGTGGACGGTGACTTCGGGCGTGGTCAGGTCGACGGTGCCGTAGGGGTTGAGCGCGGCCCCGAGTTGCACGCCGATGTCGCGCGACGAAAAGGAGTGACGGCCCGTGCGGCGGGGCGCGACGGCGTACCGGCGGCCGGTGACCGCGTCGCGGTAGAGGTCGTGGCCCACGCGGACGATTTCATCGAGGTCGGCGTCGATTTCGGCGTCCACCCTTGAGTAGGAGCTGAGGCCGAAGACACGGGTCGCTGCCGCCATCGCCTCACCATCCGCCGAAGCCCCACCCGGCGGTGCCAGCGTGATAAGCAGGCGGCTCCAGCGGTCGCGAATCCGGGGATTGGCACCGTCGGAACGAAGGGCGTCGTCCAGATTGCGGACCAGCTGCTTCTGGAAGCGGCGGCGCGTCCGGTTGGACTTGCTCGCGACTTCGGCGGCGATCCGGACGAGGTAGTGGGCGTCACGCGAGCCACCCTGCACGCTGACCGCCGGAGACGGCCGCCTCGTGGCCTTCTCCCAGAAGGTGCGCTCCGGCAGCATCACGTGAGGTACTGCGGTGGGGAAGCGGATGTCGGGCACGAACCTGCCTGGCTCCTTGTGGGTGGGAGCGCCTCGTGGCCTGCGTCGGCTGTCAGCTCGGGGACAAAGGCCGTGTGGCCTCCCAGCCTGGCAGCAACCTCCAGGGCATTGCGCTTCCTCTCGGCTGAAAGGGAATGAAACGGGGCCTTACCCATGGGAAACCAGCCCGCTTATCGGCTCGGCCAGCCAGGATGGCAGGATAGCCCGGGTTGCGGCGAGTTCGTCAAGATCTCCTTGCGTCAGCGACTGCCTGATCGCGCCGAGGCCGTTCTCGATTTCGTTCGGGCCCAGGAATGCCATCGCTCGAACAGCGAGACCGGCTGGGCGTCCGGGCGCAACCAACTGCCATCGCGGAGCGTGCCGCAGCCGGATGACTTGAGCGAACAGCCTTAGTGTGCGCGTCGGTCCAGATGTCAGGTAGACCGGTTGTATCGGTACCTGTGTAGTTAGTCGGAGCACGTTCGCTGCGGCTCCCCCGGAGGGCACGATTGTCTCACCCCAAAGGGCTGACAATGCCCGGATGACCTTTTCGACGGACGGTGCACGGACACCGAATTCGGTTTCGATGGGTTGCATGTAGACGCCTCGGCACACTCGCAGGAGTTGTCCGCGGCGGGTCAAGCGTGACAATGCCTGATCTATCGCGGCGCGGTTACCCATGTGTAACAGGCCGCCCGGACAGATCGGTGCGCCTTCAGGCAGAGTTTCGGCGTACGCCATGACCTGGCGTGGCAAACTGGGCACGATTCTCTCCTTGTTGGCCGTGAGTGTCAGAAACAGTATATCGTATCTGACATCCAATTCGCAAGCTCGTACGACTCGCGACCACCGAGTCACTCAGTTCCAGGACATTCCCCGCAGCTTCTTCACGTCGAGATTCCCGCCGCTGAGCACACAGACGGTCTTCGTCCCCGCGGGCGCGTCCACCAGCCCCTGCAGCAGAGCACCGACCGGCGACGCGGCCGCCCCCTCGGTCACCAGCTTGGCGCGGGTCATCAGCCACAGCACGGCTTCGAAGATCTGTTCGTCGGGGAGCGTCACGATCTCGTCCACGAAGCGGGACACGACGGAACAGGTGTTCCCTCCGACGCGCTTCACCACGAGCCCGTCGATGACGCAGTCCACGCGGTCCAGCGTCACACGCGACCCCTGCTCCACGCTGCGCTTCATGGCGGGCGCCCCCGCCGACTCGACGCCGATCACCCGGATCTCCGGACGGAACGCCTTGACCGCCATGGAGATCCCCGAGATCAGGCCGCCGCCTCCGATCGGCACCACCACCAGCTCCACCTCGGGGAACTGCTCCATGATCTCCAGGCCGAGGGTGCCCTGCCCCGCGATCAGGTCGGGATCGTCGAAGGGGTGGATGTAGGTGTAGCCCTCCGTCTCGACGAGCTCGAGCGCCTTCTCGTTGGCCTCGTCCCAGATGCTTCCGTGGAGGACCACGCTCGCGCCGTAGCCCTTCGTGGCCGCGACCTTGGCGGGGGTGGCGTTCTCGGCCATGCACACCACGGCCTTCACACCGTAGTGCCGCGCCGCGATCGCCACGCCCTGCGCGTGATTGCCCGCAGAGGAGCAGATCACGCCCCGAGCCCGTTCCCCGTCGCTCAGCCTGGCGATCTTGTTGAGCGGCCCGCGCACCTTGTAGGAGCCGCCACGCTGGAAGAGTTCGGCCTTGAGGCGCACATCGAGGCCGCACGCCTCGCTGAGTGAGCGGTTGGTGAGCAGCGGCGTCCTGTAGACGTGCGGACCCACGTTCCGGTACGCCGCTTCGAAATCTCCCCGAGTGAGGGTCAGGCCCGGTATCGCGATCATGAGCTGATTCCCGGCAGCTTGAGGGGGCCGCCGAGCCAGCCGCGCACCTCGTGAGGGCGATAGGGAGCCTCGAGCTCGGCACACTCCTCTTCGCTGAGGACAAGGTCGGCCGAGGCGGCGGCCGCATCCATCTGCTCGACACGGGTGAAGCCGACGATCGGCGCCACGACGGTCGGTCGCGACAGCAGCCACGCGAGCGCCACCTGCACCGGCTCGACGCCCCGCCGCCGGGCCACGCGCACCGTCGCGTCGACCACATCCCAGTCCGAGGCATGGTCGTAGAGCTCGTCGGCGAGCGGCGCGTCGTGTTCGTCCCGCGTGGAGGCCTCGTGCATCCCCCGGGAGCGCTTGCCGGTGAGCAGGCCGCGCGCCAGGGGCGACCAGGGGATGACACCGAGACCCTGATCCACACACAAAGGCATCATCTCACGCTCCTCTTCCCGGTAGACCAGGTTGTAGTGGTTCTGCATGGAGACGAAGCGGGCCCAGCCGTTCCGCTCGGAAACCGAGAGCATCTTCATCAACTCCCAGGCGAACATCGAGCTGGCGCCCAGGTAGAGGACCTTGCCGTCCTGGACGAGGCGATGCAGCGCGGCCAGCGTCTCCTCGATCGGGGTGCTCGGGTCGGCGCGGTGGATCTGGTAGAGGTCGATCCGGTCCAGTCCGAGCCGCCGCAGCGAGGCCTCGCACGACTGGATGATATGCTTGGCCGAGAGGCCGCCGCGGTTCGGCCCGGTGCCCATCCGCATGCGGCACTTGGTCGCCACCACCGCCTCGTCGCGCACCGCGTACTCGCGCACCGCCCTGCCGGTGATCTCCTCGCTCACGCCCAGCGAGTACACGTCCGCGGTGTCGAAGAAGTTGATTCCGAGTTCGACGGCACGCCGGAAGAACGGCATGGCCTCGTCTTCTTCGAGCATCCAGGGGCGCCACTTGCGGCTGCCGAAGCTCATGCAGCCGAGCGCGATGCGCGAGACGACGAGACCGCTGTTTCCGAGGAGGGAGTATTGCAAGGCAGGCAGGCTCCGGGGTTGGGGGATGGGGTTGGGGTTTGCCGAGGTTGGAGATGGCGGCACCTGTGCGTGTGGACTATACCGCAGGGCGGGGTCGAGGCGCACCCCTTGAGCGCGCGTGACTTATGGCTGGCCGCTGCCTTCGAGATCAAAACAACCGCGGATCCCAGCCGACGTCCACGATCTCCGCAACACGGACCCGATCGAAATCTGCGTGACGCGGGTTGAGGAGCACATTCCGCCCCCAGGGCTGTGCGACATGGAAGGGGACTTCGAGGGCCAGGGATCGCTGCGATTCGATCCAGTCGCGCCCAATGTCCCTGGAAGCCGTGCGGTCGGACCAATCCGGGAAGTCGGCCTCATCAAGGACCTGCACGCCGCAGCGTTTCGGGAGGACGATGCGGGACGCCACGTGTCCACGTGGAATGCGACTCGCCTCCATGTGTGCGAGGACTTCGAGGAGCATGGCTTCGTAGGCGGGCGAAGTGTAGACGACGGGTACTCCGCGCGGATTCCATCGCCCGCCTCTTGCACCGGCTCCGAGCCCGCTGAGGGCATCGAAGCGACGGTCGTGGATTCGATAGACATCCAAGGAACGTGTCCTATACGGGAAGGCCGTAGTGGAGGCCCCACAGAATGTCCTCCACGTGACGCGCACCGACCTCCGACAGGGCCATCTCGATGGGTACGGCACCTCCGAGCATCCGGCCGGTCTCGTCTCTGCCGCGTCGCCCGCGAGATGATTCTGTTCACGAAGTCGGATGGCCTCCGTACTCCGAATCGTGTCAACTCTGCCTGCAGGACCTTCACCGCGCCGACTGGAAGGCCCGTCTCCGCGGCCTGGCGTAGCCGCTCGAGCTGGACCGGCTCCCCGTAGACCGGAGCGCCCCGACCGCGCCAGGCGGAGTACCTGGCGGGCCGGGGCGCAATCCCCACGCGGGGAAGGATCCGTGGACGCCCCCCTACGGGTTCCTGTCCATGCAGACGAACCCCTCGGGATTCGACTGTTCGGAAAGCGTCAGGATGAACACCACGTCGGTCCCGTAATCCTGCGGACCCTTGTAGTGGCCCACCGGATGGGTGTTGTTCTGCGACCGCCCGTACTGGCGCAGCAACCTTCGCAGGTCGCCCATGCGGTGTCCAGTGGCGAAGAGCCAGAACGCGCGCTCGCGGAACACGAGATCCACTCGTCCGTCGGGTGTTCCGGGATCCATCAGGGGCTCCATGGGGGGATCGATCGCGACGGCCCGCAGGTCGTTCAGGATCGACAGCCAGTTGCTGCCCCCTGCCTGAAGATTCGCCTCGGCTTCGATGAGCCGTGCCTCAATTCCGGAAGCCAATACAATCGGGTGATACCGATCCGTGTACTTCTTGAAGTAGTAGTGTTCCGTCTCGCCGTCCCTGCCCGTCCCGAGCGATTCGGTCGGAACGCGCGGATCATTGGCGCTGACGAAGTCGAGTCCGTTGGCCCCCTCGCGATCCGAGACGGTGATGGCGCCCCACACGTCCGTCATGCTGTTCGTGTTGAAGATGGGATTCTGGAGTCCGCTCCCGGCCGAGGACAGTTCGGCGTGGTAGATGTAATCCGTCGGCACGCCCGCAACCGCGGAAGCCGCTTCGCTGAAGCGGCCCAGATTGGTTAGCGCCCGGCCGCGGGCAACGCGAACGAGATTCAGGATGCCCGGATCCGCGGACGCGTAGTCGAGCGCGACGTCGAGCTCGGCCACCGCGCGCGTGGTCATGCTGTCGCTGGTGATCGGCCCACCATAGACGGGCTTCAGGTCGACCACCTCGCTGAGCGGGGTTCCGTTGCAGTTGACCTCCCCAAGGAGTAGTGCGGCGAGGCCGCGCACGGCGTAGAGCTGCCCGATGGCTACCCGCTCCTCCGGCGCGTGCTCGAGGTACAGGTCGATGCCCAGCTGCGCAAAGGTCCGTCCCCGGCCCAGCAGGACAGGCCCCCACTCGGTGTAGGTCACCGCCTGCTCGCGGTAGTCTACGGCGGCGAAGGCGTTGAAGGAGTCGGAGAGGTAGAACTCGTCCGAAAACCGTCCGGTGGTGGAGGTCATGTTGGCGAATTGCCCGTACAGGTTGTCGAGCGCGGCAGCGCCGAACGCCGCGGCACCCTCCGCGTTGTCGACATCCTGCGGCTGCACGACATCGGGCGCGGCGACATCCGTGAGTGTGTCGCAACCCATCAGGAGTACGCCGGCGACCGGCACGAGGAAGCGTGATTTCATCTTGTCCTTGAACATGGGTCCCTCCTTTCTAGAAGTTGAGCTTCACGCGCATGATGATGTAGCGCGCCAGTGGTGCCGTCGGGTTGTCGTACCCCAGGTCCCAGCGGGTTCCGAAGTTGCCGCTGAGCGACGGGTTCGCCGTCACCTCCGGGTCGGGGCCGGTATAGTCCGTCCAGAGCATCAGGTTTCTGGCGCTGAGCGACACCGTCGCGCTGCTGGCTCCCAGCCCGATCGGCTGGAGGGCACCCGGTTGGAAGGTGTACGACACCAGGGCCTCGGCCCAACGCGTGAAGGTTCCGTCTTCCTGGTAACCCGCGTAGGTAAGTCCGGGCTTCGTGAAGGCGATGTACTGTGCCTGCAGGAAGAGCGGGGCATCCGGGTCGTTCCGCCCGCGGCAGCTGCCGAAGTTGCACTTGTTGAGCTCGCTGAAGTTCGTCTGCACCCAGCCGCCCCGGTAAACGAACAGGGAGCTCAGATGCAGCCTTCCGCCCATAAGCGATATCGTCGGCGTGAAGTTGAGCATTCTGGTCGGGTTCGTATTGCCGATGAAGATGATCGAATCGCCCACCTGCACTTCGTCGGCCTGCAGGACGCCATCGCCATTGTCGTCGTTCCAGCCGAGGACCGGACGATCCCACTGTCCGTAGAGCGGCCAGCCTTCGACGAACTTGATGAAGCGGTCTTCCGGGGGACGGAGTCCTTCGGCGAGTTCGAGAAGCACGTTGGAGTTCACGGAACCGTTGACGTTGACGCTGAACGTGACGCCCGCCGCACTGAAGACCTCGGCCTGCACGTCGGCCTCGATTCCCATGTTCCGGACGGAACCCACATTGTCCAGCTGTCCGGTGCCGGTAATGCCGATGGATCGAGGCATCGCCCGCCGAACCAGCGCGTCCACACTCTTGCGATAGTAGGCGGTGGCTTCCCACTGAATCCGGCTGTCGAACATTTCCATGTCGAACCCGGTCTCGTACTCGGTCACCCGCTCGGGCCCGAGATCGGGGTTGCCGAGGGCGTTCAGGGTTGCCCCCGTCCGCGACTGACCATTCACGAATACACTGCCGAAGTTGACGGCCGCCAGAGCGTCGGTCGCCTGCGGCTGGACGCCGGAGGCACCGTATGCGAACCGATACCGCAGGCTGTTGATGAAGGAGCCCTGCGGGAAGAAACCTTCCTCCGATATGAGCCAGGAGAAGCCGCCCTTGGGGTACCAGGCGGTCTGGAAGTCCTTTCCGAAATTGCTGGCCCCGTCCGCCCGCATCGCGGCGGTGAGGAAGTAGCGACCGCCCAGGTCGAAGTTCTGTTCCACGTAGGTCCCCGCAACCACCGATTGAACGTTGGACTCGGACGCCCGGTAGTTGGCGGCGCCGTTCACGGTCTGGGCTCCCGGTGGCAAATCGGAGCCGTATGCCTGGGCCACCCCCTGGTGACGGCGGTTGTACTGAACCCCGAACGAAGTCCTCGACTTGACGGTGGGATTGATGTCGAACTCGGCGGTGGAACCCAGGTCGATGGTGTAGAGGGCGATGTCCGAGCGAATATGGTTGCGGAACCCCGTGTTGAGAGCGCCCGAGGTGTCCTCTCCCCGCCGGAGCAGGTTATCCGAGAACTGGGCCGAATGGTCGATCCCGACCGTGCCGCGGAACGTCAGCCATGGTCGTGGAATCCAGTTTCCGTTGATCCCGGTCGTGAAGCGCGTGATGTTCGACCCTGACCGCGTCGCAAAGATGTCCCCGGGACGGTCTCCAAGCCACCATCCCTCGTTGTCGTCATTGTATCCGGGGCCCCAGGTGCCTCTCCAGAAGACGCCATTGCTTGGAATCTGGCTTTCCTGGAGGGTGACGCCGGTCGAGACATTGATGTCTGCGGTTTCGTTGAGACGCGCCGTAATGTTCCCTCGCATGGTGAGTCGCCTGAGGTAGTTCGGGCGCTTCTGCCAGCCGGGAATCTCGACGCCTCCGCGCTCCGCCTGTTTTCGTGCGATCTCGGAGTCGGAGAGCTTCAGGTATCCCGTCTCGTTCTCGAGTTCGGTGGCGAGGAAGTACCGAAACCGCTCGACGCCCCCCGATACCTGTACGCCCAGCTGCTCGCGGTGACCGGTCCCGAGCGGAGCGGAGGGAGAGTCGCGGAACGCGCTCCACGTCGTCAGACTGTCCAACATGCAGCCGCCGGCAACACGCACGCGGTTCTCGCAGCGAATGGTCGCGCCGTCGGCGTTCCGTCCCCATGCAAAATACCCCTGATGCACGTCGGCGGCCTGCTGGATCACGCCGCCCTCGGTGTAGACGCTCCACCTGGCATCGCCGGGGCGACCCCGCTTGGTACGGATGAGGATCACGCCGTTGGCCCCGTCCGTTCCATACAGCGTCGCAGCCGACGGGCCCTTGACGATATCGATGGACTCGACCTCTTCGGGATTGAGATCGGTAACCGCGCCTGCGGTCCACCCGGAGCTGAACTGCCCGGGGCCGATCTGGCTGCCGCCGCCTGTGGTGTTCTCCACTCGCACGCCGTCGACGATCACGAGGGGCGAGTTGTCCTGCGACAGGCTGTTGAAGCCGCGGATGCGAATTCGGGCCGACGAACCGGTCATGCCGGCGTTGCTGAAGGTCATCACGCCCGGGACACGGCCCTGCAGGAGATCGGTTACGTTCGTGATCGGCGCACTCGTCACAATGGAGTCGGCCCCGATCGTGGCGATCACGTTGGCAATGCTCAGTTTCTGCTGCTCACCGGTGGTGGTCACCACGATTCCGCTGAGTGCCACGGGGGCGGTGTTCAGTGTGAAGTCCAGGGTGACGGTGGCGCCCTCCGCGACCGTGACCTCCTGGGAAGCATCGGAGTACCCGAGGCGCTGCACGGTCACCGTCCGAACACCCGGCGACACACCGGTCAGGAGGTATCGTCCCTGGACGGTGGTCGTAACCGATATCCTGGTGCCCTCAACCAGAACCAGGGCCAGTTCGACCGGTGCTCCCGTGTCACCCGCGGTTACCTCACCGGTGATCGTGCCGCCCTGGGCCCGCGCATCCGTCGGGGCCAGGGCGAGCGCCACAATCGGAAGAAGAATGAGTTTGCGGAGAACGGCAATACAGCGGGCATGACAGAGCCTACTCATCGAGCACCTCCTGCGAACATGGCCAGATAGCGGATCCGTCTGATCCGACGTTGGCCGGGAATGGTTGGGTTTCGTAGATGGAACCCGCTACGGTATTGGATACAGTATACATCCCCCGAATCACGTCGCAAGGCGACACCGCCGGGAGCAGTCGAGCTTCGACGGTGCCGTGCACGTCATCCACCACGGCACCGCTGATCGCTGTAGCCTACAGGGCACGCATCAGGACAATCGCGCACAAGGAGCCTTCATGACCGCTCGGAACCTCATCGCCGCTTTCCTTGCTCTCGCCGCTTTCGACACTGTCGCCCTCCCCTCCTCCGCCTCACCCCAAACCCCTCCCCTCGTTACGCCCGACGACTACGGCCGCTGGGAGGACGTTCGAGGGCTGGAGGTGTCCCCCTTCGGCGACTGGATCGCGTACGTCGTCGAGCGGGTCGACGAGAACTCGGAGCTGCGGGTCCGCAAGCTCGATGAGGACTCGACGCGCGTCTTCGCCTGGGGATCCGCGCCGACCTTCTCTCCTGACGGCCGGTGGCTGGCGTGGACAGTTGGCCTTCCGCCCGACGAACGCGCGCGGCTCGAAGAGCAGGACCAGCCCGTCCGCGACAAGGCCACTGTCATGGACCTCGGCACCGGCAATACCCGCGAGTTCGACGCCGTCACCCAGCGAGCCTTCGATACCACCGGGCGCTTCCTCGCACTCCGTGGCTACCCGCCCGACGAGCCGGCCGGAAAGGGCGCCGATGTCCGGGTCGTGGAGCTGGACACAGGCGCTCAGACCGTCTTCGGCAACGTGGGTGAGATGGCGTGGAGCCCCGTCGCATCGCTCCTCGCGCTGGCCATCGCGACCGGCACCGACCTGGGCAACGGCGTGCAGATCCACGACGCCGCCACCGGCACTCTCCGCTCTGCCGACGCATCCGGAAGCGCCTACCGGAGCCTCGTGTGGCGCGACGATTCCACCGATCTCGCGGCGCTCCGCTCCCGAGAGGACGCGTCGGACGACGGTGCCGCGTACGACGTACTCGCCTGGCGTGACCTGGACCGGCGGGTGGAAACCACGACCCTCGGCGCGAACACCACCGGAGTCCCCGACTCGCTCGAGGTCGTCCGCCACCGTCCGCCGGCCTGGTCCCACGACGGGACCATGATCTCGATTGGCCTGAGGCCGGTCGAGGAGGAGGAGGACGAGGAGGAGGAGGGCGACGATCCCGGCGCGGGCGCGGCATCCGACGCTGACGCCGCCGAGTCGGACGACGGCGCCGAGGGGGAGCCCGACCTCCCCACCCTGCAGGTATGGCACACCAGGGACGTCCGCCTCTTCCCGGAGCAGAAGGTCGCCGAGGGGCGCGACGCCGCCCGGACGCTGCTGGCCGTCTGGCACCTGGACGAGGGCCGCGTGGTACCTCTCGGCACCGACCTCATGGCGAGCGCGCGTCTGCTTCACGGCTGGGAGACCGCCCTGGAGGAGACCGACGAGCCTTACCCCTGGGGCGCGATGTTCGGCCGCCCGTACCGCGACGTCTGGGCGATCGACACGAAGAGCGGCGAGCGCGAGAAGGTCCTGACGCGGGTGCGGTACGCGTGGCCGAGCGAAGCGGGCGACTGGATGCTCCGGTGGGACGGCGCGGCGTATCACACCCTCGACCTGCGCACCGGCGCGGAGCATGACGTTACGTCAGGGTTGGACGCCGAGTTCGCCAACACCGAGTACGACACGCCCACCGACGTGACGCCGCCGCACGGCTTCGGCGCCCCGCGCTGGCTGCGGGGCGACGACGCGGTGCTCCTCTACGACAAGCACGACATCTGGCGGGTCGCGCCCGACGGCTCGGGCGGCTCGCGGCTTACCCGTGGCGCGGAAGCAGGCGTCACTCACCGGATCGTCAGCCTCGGCGACGACGGCGACGAGCCCGGTCTCGATCGCGACTCGCGCCCGTACCTGACCCTCTACAACGAGAAGACGGAGCAGCGCGGCTACGCCCGGTTCGCGGACGGCTGGGAGCTGGCCGAGACCCTGATTCTCGAGGACGCATTCGTGGGTGGCCTGGTCCGCGCCGACAGCGCCGATGTGTTGCTCTACGGCGCCGAGCGCTTCGACGACCCACCGGACTACTTCGTGGGCGGCCCCGACCTTGCCGACCCCACCCAGGCGACCGCCATCAACCCCTTCATCGACGAGGTGGCGTGGGGCCGGGCGGAGCTGGTCGACTTCGTAAGCGAATCGGGCCGCGACCTCCAGTTCGTACTCCTTCGTCCCGCGAACCACGAGGAGGGACGCGCGGTCCCCACGATCGTGTACACCTACGAGATGCTGTCCCCCCAAATGCACTTCTTTCGGGTCCCCAGCGAGCGGGACTACTACAACTACACGGCCTGGACGCAGCACGGGTACGCGGTGTTGCTGCCCGACATCGTGTACCGCGCGCGGGACCCGGGAGTGAGCGCGCTGGAATCGGTGCGTGCGGCCGTTGCGAGGGCCGTCGAGATGGGCGTGACGGACCCGGATGCGGTCGGGCTGATCGGGCACTCGTGGGGCGGCTACCAGGCGACGTTCCTGCCCACGCGCACGGGTATCTTCGCTGCGTCGGTGGCGGGCGCGCCGCTCACGGATTTCGTCAGCTTCATGGGCCAGCTGCACTGGAATCCGGGGATCGCGGAGGTGAGCCACTGGGAGACGGGCCAGGCGCGGATGGAGGTGCCGTTCTGGGAGGATCCGGAGGCGCACCGGCGGAACTCGCCCATCCACGAGGTGCACAACATGGAGACGCCGCTGCTGATGGCGTTCGGCAACGAGGACGGAGTCGTGGACTGGGATCAGGGAACCGAGTTCTTCAACTTCGCGCGCCGGGCGGAGAAACAGATGGTTCTGCTCGTCTACGAGGGCGAGGATCACGGCTTCCGTCAGGAGGCGAACCAGCGGGACTACCACCGGCGGATTCTCGAATGGTTCGGGCACTACCTGAAGGGCGAGCCGGCTCCGCCGTGGATTACGGACGGGGTGCCGCTGGGGGCGCTGGAGGACGAGAAGAAGCGGGTGGCGGGAGGCGCCAAGAGATAATATCCCCCCGGGGGTATCGACTACGAGAGCGAGCTCTTTCGGTGCGCGGGCATCGAGGCGACCACCACCTGTCGCGTCTGCTCGTCCCAGAAGTAGTAGATGCGCAGACAGCGGCGTGGATCGCGCGTGTTGGCGCCCCGCTTGATGTGCCAGTCGACGGTGTGGGTCCCTCCGTCCCAGGAGCACTCGAAGGCGTCGCCGCCGCAGGGTACGTTGTAGACGCCGGTCTCACCGTCGTCGATGCGCCCGTGGAGCCCGGGGTTCCCGCCCCGGAGCCGTCCATCGCGGTATTCGCCCGCGAGCCATCGGAGGCAGCGCGCGGCGACGCCCACGTCCGCGAACCCGGCTCCGTTGAGCTCGTGCCTGGCGGAGCCGGTGAGTGCGAGACGCCCGGCAAGGTGTTCGTCGCACCAGGCCGCGAACTCGTCCCAGGCGGTCGGGAACGGAATGGCTGCGTCGGGATTGCCTCCCATGGCACGCACCAGCCCGGCCAGCTGCTCCGCGCGCCGGAGCGCGTCGTCCCGCTCGCGTTCGGCCCGTTCGGCCCGCTTCCTTGCCTGCTCGTAGCGGCTCGTACGAACCCGTGCGGTCTCCCTGGCGGCCCGGAGCTTGCGGCGGAGCGCCGGTGTCTCGCCCGCGGTGGCTTCGCGTGCGCCCGGCATGCCCGCTCGCGCACCCGGGGAAGCCGGCGGCGGCTCCCGGACGACCGCGGGTTTCGGGGAGTCGGTTTGCGACTTCGATCCGGGGTAGCTTACCTGTGATCGCGGGGCAGCGATGTCCAGTATGGAGCTGCGCAGGAACGAGACCAGACGCGCGGGACCGCTCGTGACGCTCGCGGACTCCGTGGCGACCGCGGCGTAGTCCGGCGTACCCTCCTCACCGGAGCCGGCTCGCATCCGTTCCTCCACCGCCATCCGAAGGAAGACCCGGGAAGTCTCGGCCACGGCACGCTCGTCCCCGAGGCGGTTGCCCAGAATCAGCGGGTGGTCCGAACGGTTTGCGCCGGGCCGGAACCCGGGGCGGTAGAATCGCCAGGCCCCCAGGAACACCGACAGCGGCTTCCCCACCGTGTCGCTCAGACGGAACGTCATCCCGGAAGGCAGCACCCAGGTGAGCGCCAGCCCGGTGAGTGAGCGGGCGAGCGACGTCCAGAGGAGCTGCCGCGCTTCGCGGTCATCGTCGTCGGGGGGGACCGAAATCACGGCGAAGGGCACTTCACGGACCGGATCCACCAGCATCCTCAGGAAGGTGTTCATCGCGACGTCCGAATCGACCACGATGGGCGCGTGGGCGAGCCGCCTGCCTCCCTGGACGAGGGGCACCACCTCCGCCATCGACGCCAACATCTCGGCCGGGTAGTCGTCCACGGACTCCAACGGCACCACGGAACGGTCGTGCACGGTGACGCCAACCGATGGAGCCTCCACGCCGGAACGACCGATCACCACCTCGGTCACCACTTCCCGATCAGGCCCCGGGGTGCGTGTGACCTGAACGGCCCAGTGGTCGCGCACCCTGTCGCGGAGGCGCACGGTGCGGATGGCGACATGGTCGGTCCGCGCCGAAAAGGGACGGTGGCGCCACGCCTTGCGGGGCAACCTGCGTCCCAGGACCTGCTGCAACCAGTCCACCGCGACGGTACGGCATTCCTGAACGGCGGACGGGGCCGCGTTGGCCGCCAACTCCGCCTCGACGCGCAGCCGCCCGCCCGCCGCGCCTCCCGCCACCGGCGCGCGCTCAGTCGCTGCCCGCAGTCGCCTGTCCCGTTCCTGTCGTCCCCACTCTTCGAAGGACCCGTAAGTCTGTTGTGGCATTCTCTCGCGCACGGTGTTCCCGGTGACCGCCAATCTCTTCCAAATGAATCATGGAGTCGCGCAATCAGAGTTTCGCCAACAATTCCGGCACGAACGGCGCCGCGTCACCGCGCTCGCGCCCATCCGCTGATGATTCCATGAAGCGCCTCGACCCCGTCGGTCAGCGCCGCGGGTCCCGGTTGAAGGATCAGCGCCGACTTCACTTCGTGGACCTGTCCGTCTGCGACCGCGGGGACCTCCGACCAGCCCTCGCGGGCCATCACCCGTTCGGGACGGAACTTGCGCCCGCACCACGATCCGACGATCACGTCCGGCGCCCGGCGCACCACCTCCCGCGGATCCGCGATGATCCGTTCCCTGGCGAGCGACCCCGCTCGCAATTCGGGAAAACAGTCGTCCCCGCCCGCGACCTCGATCAACTCCGACACCCACCGGATCCCCGAGATCAGCGGGTCGTACCATTCCTCGAAATACACGCGCGGACGGCGTGGCAGTTCGGCGGCACGCGCACGAATCCGGTCCAGCCCATCCTCCAGTTCGCCCGCCAGCCGCGAGCCTTTCTCCGGACACCCGACCATCGCCGCGATCACCTTGACCGTCCGGAGAATCTCCGCGACCGAGCGGTGGTTGAGGATGTGGACCTCGACCCCCTGCCGAATCAGGTCGGCCGCGATGTCCGCCTGGATGTCGGAAAACCCGAAGACCAGATCCGGCTCCAGCGGGAGGATGCGATCGATCTTCGCGCTCGTGAACGCCGACACCTTCGGCTTCTCCCTGCGCGCCCGCGGCGGTCGCACGGTAAAGCCCGAAATCCCGACAATTCGGCGCTCCTCTCCGAGGCGGTAGAGGATCTCCGTCGGCTCTTCGGTCAGGCAGACGATGCGTCGGTACATGGCTGTCTCCGGTTGGCCTGCGGGATGGCCGCCGCACGAAAGCGGGACGCGCCCCGCCCCTGGCTGCCCGTGCTAACGCTAACGAGGATCGCGGCGCATCACATGCCGCCTCAGCCCGGCGCGCCCGACCTCCACGAAGCCGTGCGCCGCAAAGGTCGGCACGAAGCCGCAGAACCTGTAGCTGGGTGAATCGGGCGCGACCGGATACGCCTCGACCACCGTGGCCCCGTTGCGGCGCGCGTGAGCCACCGCCTCGTCGATCAGCCGGGACATGACGCCACCTCTCCGAAGCGCCCGCTTGACGTAGAAGCAGTTGATCGACCACACGGTGGAGGGATCGCCCTCCGGCCAATCGAGTCCCCTGTACACGGCCAGCGTCTTCCGCGGTGCGACCGAGCACCATGCGACGGGTTCTCCGTTGTGGTAGGCCAGAATCCCCACCGGCGTCCCACGCCGGATCTTCGACACAATGGCCCGTTTGCGCTCGGCGTTGGTGCGCGGAATCCCGCCGGCCTCGTCCCTGCGCATGGCCATGCACCAGCAGTACCCGGGCCCTCCCCTTGCCTCGAACAGGCGCTCGAAGTCGATCCGGCGGGACGGGTCGACGGGTGCAAAGGCGAGGTCCGCCGGCGATGGCGCGCCTTCGGGACGCGTCCCGCCCGCCCCCCTCCGCTGCGCGCTCATCCGGCCACCGCCAGCACGAGGATCCCGACGAACACCAGGGCGGCGCCCGCCGTGCGCACACCGCCGAACTGCTCGCCCAGCACCAGCCAGCCCGCCAGCGCGCCGAAGACGATGCCGATTTCGCGGCCCGCCCCCGCGTAGCTGATCGGCGCGATCTGAAAGGCGCGCAGCACCAGCGAATAGGCTCCCAGCATCATCACGGCGATCACCGCGATGGGGACGGTGTGGGTGCGCACGACGCGGAACACGCGCGTTCCTTCACGAAGCGCGAGAAGCGGTATCAGGACCAGGCCGGAGATTCCGAAGGTCAGGACCAGATACGGGACGGGCGTCCAGTGTCTCACCGCGGCACCGTCCACGGCCGAGTACACCGAGATGAGAAACGCCACGAGGAATGCAATGCCCGATCCGCGTGCGTGCGTCCGCAGCGTGGTCGGCAGGTCGCGAGCTCGATGCCGCCTCGTCCAGAGCGGCGCCGCGCCCAGCACCACCAACCCCGCCAGAATCGCCGCGATCCCGATGTAGCCGAACGCCGAAGGGCGCTCGCCCAGGAACACGATCGCCCACAGGGCCAGCATGGCGGGCGCGGTGCCCCGCGCGACCGGGTAGACCAGCGAGAAATCGCCGCGCTCGTAGGCTTTTGCCAGGCAGGTGTAGTAGACCAGCAGCACCAGCGCGCTGGCGCACGCGAACGGCCATACCTGCGGCGGTGGCGGCCATTCCCGCAAGAGCATCGGCGAAAAGATCGCGGCGCCCGCGAGCAGCGCCCATGTGGTGACCAGGAGCCGTGCGGAGGATCGCTTGAGGACGAGGTTCCACAGGGCATGCATCAGTCCGGCGGCGGTCACGAGGGCGAGCGCGGTCAGCGACACGGGCCTGGTCGGGTCCGGTCCGGCGGTGCGTCAGCGCGGGGGCCGCGCCACCGCTGCCGGCTGCTCCGATTGCCGGGTGCTAGTCGGAAACGGGAACGGACCGGCCCGATGTCCGCAGGATGAAGCGGTCCAGCGTCTCCTTCCACTGCGGCAGCAGCGACTGCTCCACGTACATCATGTGTCCGGCAGCGAAGTCGGACCGCTCGATGTTGTCGCGCAGATCGGGGGGCAGGCCCATGCGGTCCATGGTCCATACGGCCGCGAAATAGGGCGTTGCCAGGTCGTAGATCCCGTTGATGAGAAGGACTTCGAGCCTGGGATTCCGCTTCATCGCGTTGGCCAGGTCCGGGGCGACGTTGGGTGTGCCGCCGCCGCGGACGAAAGCGCTGCCGCCCTGCCGGCCCCAGTTCCAGTTGCGGGTGCCACCGCTGGGCACGTATTCCCGGTCGCCGTCGTAGCCGAGTTCGTCGCGCACGTAGCTGTTGAAGGCAGAGGTGTACGCCGAACTGATCGCGGTCGACTGCGGATCGTGCGAAGGCCGTCCACCCAGCAGGTCGCCCGCCGGGCCGGTGAACCGTGCGTCGAGACGCCCGACGATCCGCCCTTGGTCGCGCAGCAGCTCCGCTTCGAAGGCCGGAGCGGTGACGCGCAGGTCCGACTTGTCGATATAGTCGTGGCTGAGCCCGGTGTAGCGGTGCATCCGGTCGATCACGCGGGCCCGGGTGTCCGAATCGAGCGTCCCGCCCGCCAGCAACGCGGTGGCGTATTCGGTGAGCGACCATTCCTCCACCTCGGCCATGAAGGCTTCCAGGTCGGGCGGGTTCTCGCCCGGCAGCGCGTCCAGATAGCGCGCCGTGATCGCGTACGACGGCAGATTGACGATGTATGGCAGGTCGTCTCCCGGCGCGAACTGGATCGTGTTGAACTGCAGCACCGACGAAACCAGCACGATGCCGTTCAGGTCGATGTTGGTCCGCTGCAGGTGGCTCGCCAGCACGGCCGAGCGTGTGGTGCCGTAGCTCTCGCCGAGGAGGTAGCGGGGCGAGTTCCACCGGTCGTACTCGCTCAGGAAGCGCCGGATGAACTGGGTAAGCGAGCGTGCGTCCTCGTCGATGCCCCAGTAGTCCGAGCCCGGCGTATCTCCGAGGAGGTGGCTGAACCCGGTCCCGATCGGATCGACCATCACGATGTCTGCGATGTCGAGGATGGTGTAGGCGTTGTCCTCGAGCGGATAGGGGGGCGCTCCCTGCGGGCCCACGTCCGGCGTCACCACCCGCCGCGGTCCCATGATCCCCATGTGAAGCCAGAAGGACGCCGACCCCGGTCCCCCGTTGTAGGAGAACACGACCGACCGCTGCCGCGACGGGACCCCGTTGGTGCGGAAGTAGGCCGTATACCAGAGCTCGGCGGCGGGATCGCCGCTGTCGTTGGTCAGGGTGGTGCCCGCGACGACCGCGTCGTATTCGACCGTCTCCCCCCCGATCACGATCGAGTGGCTGGTTTCCCAGCGGGCCGGATCCGCGGCGGAATCGGCCTCCTGGGCGTGGGCGGGGACGCTGGCAAGCAGCATGAGGGCCCCAACGAACGCGAACCGGGTCTTCGTCACCTGTCATCTCCTCTGTTGTTGGAATGTGCGCCGCCGGTAGTATCGGTCCGCCGGCGGCGTCGTGCCAGCGAGGCGAAGCCGTGCGGTGTGCGCGCCGACCCGATGACACATCAGGGCGCTGCGGCTGACGCGCCCGACCGACGCCGATCCCTGAGGTTGAGCACCACCGAAAGCCCGAGAGCCCCGAGCGCGGTACCCACCACGAGCGAGTCGACCACCACCGGGCTCCAGTCCAATCCCGTGATCCGGTCCAGGTAGTACTTGATCCACGACCCGGGCAGATCGGTCTCTCCCAGCATCAGCTTGATCCGCCAGTGCCAGTCCGTGAGCGGACAGTACCCCCAACCGTAGACCGCGCCCAGCCCGAACCAGGAAAGCAGGGTCGCGCCGATGGTGACAAGGTGGAACCTGCGGGTTCGCCGCCAGGCCCAACCGAGCACGTTGAACCCGATCAGCGCCGTGTGGAAGACGACCAAGAAGACGTCGTAGAGGCGGTAGAGAGCCAGATCGCTCATTGGGGTATCAGCACCTGCGAAAGGTAGCCGCGCAACGACTCACGCCCGCATATTACGCCGCGGCGCGCGCCCGCCGCGAGTACAGCCGAGCCACGTGCAATCAGGAAGGCAGCAAGACCATGCGGACCCCTCTCCTCGCCGCCGCACTCCTTGTCCCCACCGGCCTCCTCGCCCAGGACTCCGGCAGCGACGGGGACGCCGACCTCCCCCTCCAACCCGACCGCACCCTCGCAATTGACATGACCGTCGGGTCCTGGATCTCGCTGGACGTGAGTCCCGACGGGCAGACGATCGTCTTCGACCACCTCGGCGATCTCTTCACGGTGCCGATCACCGGGGGGGACGCGACGCAGCTGACGTCGGGGATGGCCTTCGACGCACAGCCGCGGTTTTCGCCCGACGGGACGCGGATCGTTTTCACTTCGGATCGGAGCGGGGGACAGAACGTCTGGATCATGTCGCTGGACGGATCCGACACCACGCAGGTCACCACGGGCGGGGCCAATCGCACCGAGTCGCCGGACTGGGCGCCCGACGGGGAGTACGTCGTGTCGTCGAAGGGCGGCTTTCGCGGCGGCGGCCTGCCGAAGCTGTGGCTGCACCACGTAGACGGCGGCTCCGGCGTCCAGTTGATCGACGAGCCCGACAACCTCAAGACCCTCGGGGCCGCGTTCGATGCGACCGGCCGCTACATCTGGCATGCGCGGCGGACAGGCGACTGGACCTACAACGCGCAGTTCCCGCAGTACCAGCTCGCCGTGTACGACCGCGAGACCGGCGAGACCTACACGCGTACGTCGCGGTACGGCTCGGGCATCCGCCCCACCCCTTCCCCCGACGGGCGCTGGCTCGTCTACGGCACCCGGCACGACGCCCGCACGGGGCTGATCATCCGCGACCTCGAGTCGGGCGGTGAGCGCTGGCTGGCGTACCCCGTGCAGCACGACGACCAGGAGTCGCGCGGCACCCTCGACGTGCTGCCCGGCATGTCGTTCACACCCGACTCGGGCCATCTCGTGGCCAGCTACGGCGGCAGGATCTGGAAGCTGGACGTCGTGGACGGCGGTGCGGAGGAGATCCCCTTCCGCGTCCAGTACGACCTCGAACTCGGGCCGCTCGTCGAATTCGACTACCCGATCGAGGACACTCCCACCTTCACCGTGCGCCAGATCCGCGACGCCGCGCCCTCGCCCGACGGCTCCCGGATCGCGTTCACGGCGCTGGACCGCCTCTGGGTCGCCAACGCCGACGGCACCGAACCCCGGCGCCTCACCGCCGACGAGCACTCCGAGCACTACCCCGCCTGGTCCCCGAACGGCGACTGGATCGCCTACGCCACCTGGGACGGCGAGGCCGGCCACCTCCACAAGGTCCGCGCGGCCGGCGGCGATTCGCCGGTACGGCTGACCGAGCGCGGCGCGGTCTACATCACGCCGGCGTGGTCCCCCGCGGGCGACCGCATCGTGGCGCTGCGCAGCTACGCGCGTGACTTCCAGGAGTCGGCGGGCGGGTTCGGGTCGGGCGCGCCGCAGCCCGGCGAGATCGTCTGGGTGGCCGACGGCGACGGGCCGGGCGCCGCCACGCTGGTCGCGCCGGTCGACGGACGCCGGGGACCCCACTTCACGGCCGGCTCGGGCGACCGCATCCATTTCCAGAGCGGCCAGGACATGCTGGTCTCGATCCGCTGGGACGGCACCGACGAGCGCGAACACGTGCGCATCCGCGGCGCCACGCCACCGGGTTCCCAGAACGCGCTCACCCCGTCCGTGCTGCGCATGGCCCCGCAGGGCGACCAGATCATGGCGCTGATCGAGGGGCAGATCTATACCGCAACCGTGCCGATGGTCGGCGGCGATGCCCCGCTCATCAACGTCGGCAATCCCGACCGCGCCGCCATGCCCGCCCGCCGCCTCACGGACATGGGCGGCGAATTCCCCGCGTGGGCCGCGAGCGGGCGCGCCGTGCACTGGTCGCTGGGCCGCGCGTTCTTCACCTACGACCTGGATGCGGCCGAGGCATTCGAGGAGGCGCAGGAGGCCGAGGAGGCCGCTGAGGCCGAAGAGGAAGAGGTGGGAGAAGAGGGCGAAGACCCCGACGAGGACGACGAGGGCTACACGCCCGTCGAGGTGTGGATCAACATTCAGGCCGAGCGTGATATTCCGCGCGGAACCGCGCTGCTGAGCGGCGCGCGCGTGGTGACCGTGGCCGGCGCGGGGACGATCGAGCGGGGCGACATCCTGGTCCGCGACAACCGCATCGCCGCGGTCGGCCCTTCCGGCTCCCTCGACATCCCGTCCGACGCCCGTGTCATCGACGTCTCCGGCAAGACCATCGTGCCCGGCTTCGTGGACACGCACGCGCACATGCGGCCCGCACGCAACCTGCACCGCGCCGATGTCTGGCCGTACCTCGCCAACCTCGCGTACGGCGTCACCACCACGCGCGACCCGCAGACCGGCACCACCGACGTGCTCAGCTACGCAGACCTCGTCCGCACCGGCGACCTGGTCGGACCGCGCGTCTACTCGACCGGCCCCGGCGTCTTCTGGCAGCACATGATCGACTCCGAGGACGAGGCGCGCGACATCATGTCCAAGTACGCGAACTACTTCGACACGAAGACGATCAAGATGTACGTCGCGGGGAATCGCCAGCAGCGCCAGTGGATCATCATGGCGGCCCGCGAACTGGGGCTGATGCCCACGACCGAGGGGTCGCTCAACCTCCGCCAGAACCTGAACGAGACCATCGACGGGTACCCGGGGCTGGAGCATTCGATCCCGATTTACCCGGTCTACGAAGATTATGTCCGGATTTTCGTGGCCACCCGGCGCGCCTACAGCCCGACCCTGCTCGTCTCCTACGGCGGGCCCTGGGCCGAGAACTACTTCTTCAGCCGGGAGAACCCGCACGACGACGAGAAGCTCCGCCGCTTCGTCCCCCACTCGGTGATCGACTCGGGCACGCGCCGCCGTGCCCAGTGGTTCCGCGACGAGGAGCACGTGTTCGCCGACCACGCGGTCTTCGTGAAGGACCTGGTCGAGGCGGGGGGCCGCGCGGGCGTCGGCAGCCACGGGCAGCTCCAGGGGCTGGGGTATCACTGGGAGCTGTGGGCCATGGCGGCAGGCGGCATCGGCGAACTCGACGCGCTGCGCATGGCCACGATCCTGGGCGCCGAGGCGATCGGGCTCGACGAGGACCTGGGCACGATCGAGACCGGCAAGCTGGCAGACCTGGTCATCCTGGACGCCAACCCGCTCGACGACATCCGCAACACCAACCGGATCGCGATGGTGATGATGAACGGGCGCCTCTTCGACGCCGAGACGCTCGCCGAGCAATACCCGGGCGACCGCGAGGTCGGGCCGATGTGGTGGTGGGACGACGAGCCTGGCGCGCTGCCCGGAGTGGGAGGCAGCTGACATGTGCCAGGTGTGCGACCACGTACTCACGCGCCGCTCGTTCCTCTCCGGCTCGGCAGGCGCCGCCGCAGCCTTCGCGCTCTCCCCCGCCCTGCTGCGCGCGCTGGCCGAACACGACCGCCCGCACCTCCAGGTCGCCATCGAGGCCTGGAACTGGCTCGACGCATCGCGCATCAGTACCGGGCGCGGCGCGACCTGGCCCGCCGACCCGACGGACCCTGAGTCCACCGGATACACACTCTATACACACGGCCCCGGCGTCCTCCCCTTCGCCCTCGAGCTCCACTACGCCACGGACGACCAGCAGTACCTCGACGCCGCGGTGGAAGGCGCGGCACACCTCGCCGCCACCCTCTCGGACGTGCCCGGCGCCGGCCTGTACACCGGCCTCGCCGGCATCGCATTCGTTCTGACCGAGACCTGGCGCGCGACCGATCTCGACATGCACCGGTCCCACGCCGGGCTCGCCACCCAGCTCCTCGTCGACCGCGCCCGCACGGTCGGCGCGGGCATCGCGTGGCCCCAGGGCTCCGGCGCCGACGCGGTCGAATCCAACGACATCATCAGCGGCACCGCCGGCACCGGGCTCGCCCTCCTCCACCTCGACCGCGCACTCGGTCACCGGGGCGCGCTGGAAGCGGCCGAGGGGGCGGGAAGGAGGCTCCTCGGTCGCGCCATCGAGACCTCGAACGGCCTGCGCTGGGACATGTGGCCCGGCTATGCGCGCGAGATGCCCAACTTCTCGCACGGCACGGCCGGCATCGCGTACTTCCTGGCCACCCTGCACCGGGCCACCGGGGAGCGCGACTTCCTGGACGCCGCGCTGGCCGGCGCCCGCTACCTCACCTCGCAGGTCACGCAGGGCGATGGCTACCGCCTCTTCCACTCCCGTCCCGGCGGCGAAGATCTCTACTACCTGTCGTGGTGCCACGGCCCGGTCGGCACCAACCGGCTCTTCCACCAGCTCGGCGAGATCACCGGCGACGCCGAGTGGTACGCCTGGGTCGCCCGCGGCGCCCGTGGGGTCATGGCCACCGGCATCCCCGAGACCCGCACCCCCGGGTTCTGGGAGAACATCAGCCAGTGCTGCGGGACCACCGGCGCCGCCGAGCACTTCCTGACGCTGCACCGGACCACCGGCAACGACGAGTACAGGGCCTTCGTGGACCGGCTCAACGCCGACCTGCTTGGCCGCGCCGCGAGCGTCGACACCCCCGCAGGCGCGGGCCGCAAGTGGATCCAGTCCGAGCACCGGGTGCAGCCCGACCTGCTCGTCGCGCAGACCGGCCACATGCAGGGCGCGGCGGGGGTCGGCAAGTACTTTCTCCACATGGACGCGATGGAGGAGCGGGACGAGGGACCCCGCGTGGTACTGCCCGATGATCCCTGGTGATCGATAGCTCCATGCATCCCAACTCAGGCCGGGCACGGGCCCGGATTCTCGAACTGGAGGGCCTGGCACGGGCGCTTGACCCCGACGAGGGTGAGCGCGACCGGCTCATGCGCGCGGCGCACGGGTTCGCACAACACCTCCTGAGCGACATCTCGAAAAAGCCGGCCTACAGCCACGACAAGTCGGCGGTCGAGGAGATCCGAAAGCTCGGGGCGGGCGACGGACCCCATGCCATCGAGGAACTCATCGGCCGGTTCGACGAATCCGTCGTGCGCCCTGGCCTCCTTCCCTCCCATCCGGGACACCTGGCATACATCCCGGGTGGCGGACTCTACGCGTCGTCACTCGCCGACTACCTCGCCGCCGTTACGAACGAATACGCCGGCGTCCGATTCGTGGGCCCTGGATCCGTCGAGATGGAGGACATGATCCTCGACTGGATGGCCCGTGTCGTCGGCTTCCCCCCGACGGCCGACGGCAACCTCGCGTCGGGCGGTTCGATCGCGAGTCTGACCGCGATCGTCGCGGCACGGGAAGCGGCCGGGCTGCGGGCCCGCGACTTCGATCGCGCCGTCGTGTACGCCACCCCCCACATTCACCAGTGCCTCCACAAGGCGATCCGCGTGGCCGGCATGGGTGAAACCGTCCGCCGGGACGTCCCCGTCGACGAGGGCTTCCGCATGTGCCCCCGGTCGCTCTCCGAACTCGTCGCCGCGGATCGCGCGCAGGGGTTGCAGCCCTGGCTCGTTCTCGGCTCGGCGGGCACGGCGGACACGGGTGCCATCGACCCGCTCGACCGGATCGCCGACATTTGCCGGCGCGAAGGTCTCTGGTTCCACGTCGACGCCGCGTACGGAGGTTTCTTCGCCCTGCTCGATGAGTTTCGGCCGCGGCTCGCCGGACTGGAACGCGCCGACTCGCTGGTGCTCGACCCGCACAAGAGCATGTTCCTGCCATACGGCACGGGCGCCGTCCTCGTCCGGAACCGCGATGCGCTGCAGGACGCACACGCCTATTACGCCGCGTACCTGCAGGATACGGTGGAGTCGGAAGGCGGAGGCCGCTCGCCCGCCGCGGTTTCGCCGGAGCTGACCAAGCACTTCCGCGCATTGCGCGTCTGGCTGCCGCTGCTCCTGCACGGTGAGGAGCCGTTCCGGGCGTGCCTGCGCGAGAAACTGGAACTCACGAAGTACTTCCACGGCGAGGTCGGAAGGCTTGGTTTCGAATTGGGGCCGGAGCCGGATCTCACCGTAGTGACCTTCCGGTGGGTGCCCGAGTCGGGCAGCGCGAACGCGTTCAACCAGGCGCTCGTCGAAGAGACGCACCGCGACGGTCGGATCTTCCTGTCCTCCACGACGGTCGGCGGCAAGTTCATGCTGCGGATGGCGGCGCTGGCGTTTCGGACGCATCTCGACACGATCGATCTGGCGCTCGTGGTCCTGCGCGAGGCGCTCGAACGGCTCGAGGCTCACCCCGAAGGGTGGAGCTCGACGGTGGCAGCCGCGGGGCGAACCGGATGAGCGGCCCAGGCCCCGCCGGGGCCCGCCAGGACGTCCGCTACCAGCCCGACGACCGGCCCCCGCTGCCCATAACCATCGGACTCGGGTTGCAGTATGCCATGCTCTGCATCGCGAGCATCGTGCTGACCCCGATGATCATGATCACCCTCGCGGGCGGCAGCGACGAATACCTGTCGTGGGCCGTGTTCGCCGCGCTCGTGATCAGCGGCCTCACCACGGCGATTCAGGCCCGCAAGTTGGGACGGATCGGTGCCGGCTACATCCTGGTGATGGGAAGCACGAGCGCGTTTCTCGCCGTGAGCGTGACCGCCATCGAGCGGGGCGGGCCGGGAATGCTCGCCACTCTGATCATCGCCGCCGCACTGATCCAGTTCGTGCTTGCGGCACGCATGGCGCTCCTGCGCAAGGTGTTTACGCCGACGGTGGCGGGCACCGTGCTGATCCTCATTCCGATTACGCTCACGCCGCTCATCCTGCGAAAACTGGCCGAGGTGCCGGCCGACGCCTCACCGCTGGCCGGACCTGTTACGGCGGGCGTGACGCTCCTCGTCACCCTCCTCATACCGCTTCGCTTCTCGGGCGTGCTACGGTTGTGGGCACCCGCCGTCGGCATTGTGTCCGGGTGCCTTGTCGCCGCCCTCGGCTTCGGGATCTACGACATGACCACGGTGGCCGAAGCCGCGTGGATCGGCCTGCCGGATCTGGCATATCCCGGGGTCGACCTCTCCTTCCGGCCCGAGTTCTGGGCCCTTCTGCCCTCGTTCATCATGGTGACCCTCGTTGGCGCGATGGACACCCTCGGAGACGCCATCGCGATCCAGCGGGTCTCGTGGCGCAAGCCTCGCGCGATCGACTTCCGCTCGATTCAGGGGGCGATCGGCGCCGACGGCGTGGGCAATCTCCTCTCCGGCCTGGCGGGCACCGTCCCGAACACCACGTACGGCATGAGCATCGCGGTCGCCGAACTGACCGGGGTCGCCGCGCGCCGGATTGGGATCTGCGTCGGAGCCGTGTTCGTCGTACTCGCGTTCCTGCCCAAGTTCGTCACGCTGATCGTCGCGATACCGGGGCCGGTGGTGGCGGCGTACTACGTGATCCTCGTCGCCCTGATCTTCGTCTTCGGCATGAAGATCCTGCTCTCGGAGGGACTGGACTACCGCAAGGGCCTGGTCGTCGGCGTCGCCTTCTGGCTCGGCATCGCCTTCCAGTTCGGCTGGATCTACCCGGAGTACCTGCAGGGCGCGTGGGGCGAACTGCTCGGGAACGGCATGACCGTCGGCGGCCTGACCGTAATCCTGCTGACGGTGTTCGGGGAGATCGGAGGCGGGGGCCGATCACGCCTCAAGACCCGCCTGACCGCCGAGACGTGGCCGGAGGTCGACGTCTTCCTCACGCGGTTCGCCGCCCGCAAGCGCTGGGACGGGGAGATGGAAACGCGGCTCCGCGCCGTGGGCGAAGAGACGATGCAGATCCTGACGAGCGGCGAAGCGGAAGAGACGGCGGACGCGGAGCGGCGCCTGCTGCTGATTGCGCGCAGCGACGGCAACGCCGCCGATCTGGAGTTCATCGCCACCACGGACGCGACCAACATCGAGGACCAGCTGGCGATGCTCAGCGAGGCGACGGCCAGCGTACCCGTCGAGACCGAGACGCCGCTGCGGCTGCTGCGCCACTACGCGTCGTCGATACGCCACCAGCAGTATCACGACATCGACATCCTGACGATCCGCGTGGATGCCGTCGGACGGGCGGGTCAGGTGGGGTGGGATTAGGCACCGCGCGATCATCGATGTAAAGTAAATACGACATTATGTAAAGCACAATTTACATATCACTGTTGGAACTCAATCGTGGCTCCTCACCGCTCATAGAAATCGTCGCACCCTCTTCCGATACTCCCGGTAAGCGCCGCCGTACTGCTCCTCCAGCCACGGCTCCTCCGCCAGCGGCGCCAGCACGAACAACAGCGCCATCAACAGGTGCGTGATCCACAGGAGCAGCGAGTTCGCGATTACGCTCACGCCGATGAACAATGCGATATGGCCCACGTACTGCGGGTTCCGCGAGAACCTGTAGGGGCCCGAGGACACGAACCCGTCCTTCAGCCCGCTCGTGTTCTTCCAGCCCGCGGCCAACGTTGCCCAGAGTGCCAGCGAGCCGCCGAGCACGGCCAGCGGCACACCGAGGACGAAGCGGAGCGGGCTCGGAAAGATCCAGGAGTTCCAGTACATGAGAAGCAGCAGGAGGCTGATCCCGCACACTACATAGAAGCCGAGCCAGTTCAGCAGGTACGGCCAGGAACCACGTCTGGGCGGGGGCCACAGACGCTTTTCCGGGACCACCACCGACCAGACTGCACCCGCCAGCGCCGCCAGCAGGATCAGGACGGCGACGCCGAAGAGAATGTTGGACATGCGCGGCCCCCTACCGGTTCGGGTTCGGCGCCATCGCCACCAGCAGAACCAGGGCGCCACCGGACTCGTTGGCGACGCCGTGCGGCTCACCCGGTTCTGACCACGCCACCGCGCCCGGGCCCAGGACTTCGCTCCGGTCGCCCACCGTGAATCGGCCTTCGCCCTCGATCACATAATAGAACTTCGTCGCGCCCGCATGCGTGTGTACGTGCTGGGCCTGCTCGGGACCCAGGCAGTAGACGTCGCAGAACATCTGACCGGTCTCGAAGAGGTTGAGCTTCTGCATCTTCTCGGGCGAGAAGCGGCGCTGGCGGGTGGAGTCGACGATTCCCATGGCGGGCTCCGGGTTCGGGGAGGCTGGCTGATCGCGGGAAAGTCCCGTCCAACAAGGTACCGAGAGTCCGGGCGCACCTGCCGGGATGCCGTACCCCGTCCCGACCCCTATGTTGAACGGGATACCGCCCTAACCGGACACCGGAGACCGGAGCAGCACACATGACCATTGCCCGTCCTGCCACTTGCTTCCTCGCGCTCTCACTCGCACTCGCCGTCAGCGCCACCGCCTGCGCCCCCGCCGACGACTCCGCCGAGGAATCCGAGGAGGCCGTGATCGAACGCGCCCGCGAGATCCACGACCGGGTCATCACGCTGGACACGCACATCGACATCAGCACGGCGAACTTCACCGCCGAGCGCAACTACACCACGGACCTGCCGACGCAGGTCACCCTGCCGAAGATGGAAGCGGGCGGGCTCGACGTCGGCTGGTTCGTCGTCTACACGTCCCAGGGCCTGCTCAACGACGAAGGCTACGCCACGGCCTACGAGAACGCGGTCGACAAGTTCGACGCCATCCACCGCATGGTGAACGAATACGCGCCCGACCGCATCGAGCTGGCGCTCACATCCGACGACGTCCGCCGGATCGCGGCCTCCGGCAAGCTGGTCGCGATGATCGGGGTCGAGAACGCGTATCCGCTGGGCACCGACATCTCGCGCGTCGAGGAGTTCCACGGGCGGGGCGCGCGCTACATGTCGCTCGCGCACACCGGCCCGAACCAGCTGTCCGACGCGCACTCCGGCGAGAACGACGGCGACTTCCTGCACGGGGGCCTGAGCGAGATGGGCCGCGAGGCGGTCGCCGAGATGAACCGGCTCGGGATCATGATCGACATCTCGCACCCGTCGAAGCCCTCGATCATGCAGACGCTGGAGATGACCCGGGCACCCGTGATGGCGTCGCACTCGTCCGCCCGCGGGCTGAGCGACGTGAGCCGCAACCTCGACGACGAGCAGCTGCACGCCGTGGCCGCGAACGGTGGTGTGGTGCAAACCGTCGCGCTCCGCTCCTTCGTTAACACGACCCGGAACGCGGCCCACCGTGAGGCCATGGACGCGATCGAGGCGGAGGTGGCGGCCGAAATGGGCGTCGAGATGCTCGGACGGGGCGGGATGTTCGCCCTTCCCCCCGATGAACGCGACGCCTACTTCGCGCAGATGTCCGAGGTCCGGGCCACGGCGGCGGAACGGGCGGCCGACATGGACATCCCCCCCGACGTGAGCGTGGCCGATTTCGTCGACCAGATCGACTACATGGTCAACCTGATCGGCCTCGAGCACGTCGGCATCAGCTCGGACTTCGACGGCGGCGGCGGCGTGGCGGGCTGGGACGACGCATCGGAAACCTTCAACGTCACGCTGGAACTCGTCCGGCGCGGCTACACGGAAGAGGAGATCGGCATGCTCTGGAGCGGCAACCTGCTTCGCGTTCTCGACGAGGTGCAGGAAGTTGCAGCGATGATTCAAGCAGAAGAAGGGTAGGAAAGAGAATGAAGCAGACGAAGAACTCCAGACTGTTCATGGCGGGCTTTGGCGTCGCGGCGCTGGCCGTGGTGGCCTGGGAAGCCATGCCGAAGGCCACCCCCGCGCCCAAGGCCAGCGAGGACGGCGTTGCAGGAGCCGCGGCGTCCTTCCTGTCGCTCCTGGAGGGCGACGCCCTCGACCGGGCCACCTACGACCTCGGCGACGAGGAGCGCTTCAACTGGGCCTTCACGCCCGTGTCCCGCAACGGCCTCCCGCTCAAGGACATGACGCTGGAGCAGCGCACCGCGGCCCACGCCATGCTGCAGGCGACCCTGAGCAGCCAGGGATACCACAAGGCCAACGCGATCATCGAGCTGGAACGGATCCTCGGCGTCATCGAAGGACGTCCCGAGCGGCGCGATCCGGAGGACTACTACGTCGTCATCTTCGGGACGCCCACCGCGGGCGGCCCCTGGGCGTGGCGCTTCGAGGGCCACCACCTGTCGCTCAACTTCTCGTCGCCGACGAACGAGCTGACCATCACCGGGCCCGCCTTCATGGGCTCGAACCCGGCGACCGTCCAGTCCGGCCCGAAGGCCGGCTGGCGCCCCCTCGGCCGCGAGGAGGACCTGGCGCGCTCCCTGGTGCAAAGCCTCACCGCCGAGCAGCTGGAGATGGCCATGATCGCCGACGAGGCGCCCCGCGACATCATCACGGGCAACGACCGCGAGGCGCGGCTCGACGGCTTCGAGGGGATCCCCGCCTCACGCCTCAGCGACGCGCAGCGCGGCGTGCTCATGGGCGTGATCGGCGAGTACGTCGGCAACATGGACGGTGCGGCCGCGCACGCCTGGATGGCGCGCATCCAGACCGAGATCTCGCCCGACGACCTCTTTTTCGCATGGGCGGGTTCCACCGAGTACGGCGAAGGTCACTACTACCGCGTCCACGCGGCTTCGTTCCTGATCGAGTACGACAACACCCAGGGCAACGCCAACCACGTGCACTCGGTGTGGCGCGACCTGGAGAACGACTTCGGGGGCGACGCGCTGGCAAGGCATTACGAGACGGGGCACGAGCACAACTGAGGGGGGCGCGGATCTTTTGATGTCGCAATTGCGTAAACTGTACTTGCCATTATGTAATGTACAGTTGTCAATTCGTGGGCGGGACGCCGGCGCGCGACAGGATGTCCTGGGAGGAGACCTTCCGCGCGTTGCGAGCCGCGGACGAGGACTGGAGCGACTTGGAGTCGACAGTCGGTGATGGACTTGATGGACCTATCCTGGGGCCTTCACCGACACGTGCAGATGGTCCGCCGTCCCCACGTGACGCAGCGTGTTGAAGCCCAGCGCCCGGAACGTCAACTCGACGGCGCGGTTCCGCCACTCGGGGCGGCCGACCGTGCGCAGGTCCAGCGCGTGCACGAAGCCGTCGTCCTGTCTGAAGTGGAGCGACGATTCGTTCGGTGATAGCCCCATCCGGCGGTAGAAGTCGGGGGTGCGGCTCGCGTCCGTGATGACGGCGCCCTGGTCGGCAAGGATGACGGCGCTCGCGGCCAGGCGCAGCAGCGGGTGGAGGGCAGCGTATTCGGCGCGCACCTCTTCCGACTTCACGTTTGCGCTTCCCACGTAGACGACGGAGTAGGCGACGTACGCGACCGCCAGAGCCGCCGCGCCCCGGGTCAAGAGCCATTTGAGCCCCTTCCCCGCTCCGAGGCGGCGGCCCAGGGCCCACGCGTAGAGGACCAGGAGAAGCGCTGTCGCCGCCGCCGACACCGCCAGGGACGGCCACGGACCCAGCCCCCATTGCTGGTCGGCGAACACGCCGCCCCGAATGAGGAGGAAGAAGGGGACAATCGCCAGGATGACAGCGAGCACGGCCCAGCGGAGCAGGCGCAGGGGCAGGCGCCTCGGCCGGCGGTGATGTCCCGAGCCGCCCCGGCGCCCCCGCCCGGCCTCGGGGCCCCCCGACTGCCGCGGCCAGTGGTATTCGACCTTAAGTGTGCTCACCCGCGTCCCCCGGTTTTCTGGGGTCCACTCCCGGCCTCCGGGGGTCCACCCTCACCCCCGCGCGCGTCCCGGTGCTCCCGGATGAAGGCGTCCGCACTCTTCCGCACCAGCAGATTATCCGAAATCGCGGCAATCTCCTCGGCCTCCCGCCATGCTCGCTCCAGCATCCACAGCTCACCCTCCAACGCCCTACGCTCCTGTTCCTCGTGGAGTGCCATCTCGAGAGCCAGTCGAGTGGGCTTCGTCAGCGTGCTCAACTGTACGCCTGCCGGTGAGTATGGAGATGCCCGCCCGTGTGCAAGGCGCCTCATGAACCGGTCGGGCTGCCCCGCAAAGGCAATCCTCGCGACCGCGTCCTGTACGGTCCTTCGGGAACCGCCTCCGGCATTGACCCTCGGCAGTATCGCGTTCAGGGCACGCATTCCGTCCTCCCCGTCGAACCGCTCCTCGTCGGAGACCAGGCCCTTGGCCTTCGCTTCAACGCTGAAGCCGGATTCGTCGTGCGCCGGCACCAGTCGAGCGCTGCGAATGCGGTGTGCGTTCATCCACCTCAGTCGCCCGTCCTCCGGGCGGAAGAACACCGACGGATTATAGTTGCGCAAGACGTCGACCAAGTGGAAGGCAGCCGACCCGAGCCCGAGACCCCCCAGTCCCACCAACGCCCCGCCCAAGACCAGGCCCCCGAGTCCGGCAACGGTCGCCGCGGTTCCCAGCACGAAGGCGCGCTGCCTCCTCCGGCCGAACTGGTCCCCGTACCGCCACGCCGCGAACTCGGGCCTCAGCGGCTTCCCGATCCGAACCAGTTCCAGCCCTTCGCGGTGCTTCGCCAGCCCGATGTTCTCAGTTGAAACACGGACGCGTGTGCCCCGAAAGAGCTTCTCACACGTTTCCACCGCCTCCCATCGCTCCTCCAGCGGAGTGAGGTTCCAGCGCTCGCAGCGGCGACACACCACCCATAGCCGTCCCTTCTCCGCATCGAAGGCCAGGCGGCGGCCGACCGGGAACTCCTCGACTATCTCGTTGCTTCCGAGGTCCTTCTGGCAATACATGCAGTTCCGGTACACCCAGACCCCTGCCCGTCAGGCGGCGATCAGCCCCCCACCAGCCCCAGCAGCCACGCACACAGGATCGCTGCATAGATCCCCAGGATGTAGCCCGCGACCGCCATCAGCAGCCCGATCGGAGCCATCGCACGGTGGTACACCCCTGCGACCACCGGAGCCGACGCCGCCCCGCCGATGTTGGCCATGCTCCCGGTCGCCACGAAGAACAACGGCGCGCGCACGATCCTGGCGGCGATGAGGAGGATGCTCAGGTGGATCGCGATCCAGACGGCGCCCGCCAGCAGGTAGACGGGCGCATCGAGCACCGCTCGGAGATCCGCCTGCGCCCCGATACCGGCCAGCAGCAGGTACAGCGCGGTGTAGCCGAGGTGCGAAGCGCCCACGGTCTCCAGTTTCCTGAGCGGGGTGAACGAGAGCACCAGCCCGCCGGTGACGACGATGAGGATCGCCCAGGTGGTGCCGCTGATGATCGTGGGGTCGCCGACCGCAGGGAACCTCTGTCCCAATCGCTGGGCCAACACCGCGCACGCCATCCCGAATCCGATCATCACCACTGCATGGCGCAGCGTCAGGGGGCGTCTCTCGCTCTTCATTTCCTCCAGCCGACGGTTGGTCTGCTCGATGGCGTCCGTGCGCGCTTTTGTCCGGCGGTCGAACCGGCCCTGAAGCCCGACCATGGCGATCAACACGCCCATCCATCCATACCCGACCACTGTGTCCACCACGATCACCGGTCCCATCGCGTCAGGCGAAGTGCCCACGCTTTCCGCGATCGCCACCATGTTGGCCGTCCCCCCGATCCAGCTTCCCGAAAGCGCGGCAAACCCCGTCCATGCGTCCTCGGGAAGCATGCCGCCGAAGATCATCAGCGAAATCGGCCCGCCGATCACGATGCCGATGGTGCCCGCCGCCACCATGAACAGGGCGACCGGCCCCAGCCGCGCGACGCTGCCCAGGTCGACCGACACCATCAGCATCAGCAGCGCAAACAGAAGCAGGTAGGGAACCGTCCATTCGTACAACGGCGACGCGGCCGGCGTAATCCCGGCCGTAGTCGCGAGCATCGGCAGGAAATAGACGTAGATGACCGGGGGAACAACCTCGAAGAGCTTCTTGCACCGTGGGAGTTCCGAGACCCAGAAGATCAGCGCGACAAGTCCCGCAAGGAAAGCGAATACCCCCATCGGGTCGTTGATCATCGCCGTGGTCTCCTGCGGCATGGTCCTCACCTCGCTGATGTTCTCTGGTAGATTCCCACGCTCGGGGAATGGAATCGCCTGCGCCCGCGTATCTTCGGCTGGAAACCTGCGATCCCCGATCAGGGCAAACAAGGAGCACCGTGTACAAGTCCTGTATGTTCTGCCGGAAGCCTCTGGGCACAAACGAAGTCATCGAGTCGTTTCCCGTCGGCCGCAGGCTGGCATTCGACGCCGCCCGCGGCCGGCTCTGGGTGGTCTGCCGGAAGTGTGAACGCTGGAACCTGACCCCGCTCGAGGAGCGCTGGGAGGCAGTCGAGGACTGCGAGCGGATCTTCCGCGACACCCGGGTCCGCGTCTCCACGGACAACATCGGACTCGCACGCCACCCCGAGGGGCTGACCCTGGTCCGCATCGGCGAGCCCATGCGGCCCGAGTTCGCGGCGTGGCGTTACGGGGACCAGTTCGGACGGCGGCGGCGCAAGACGATCCTGTATGGCGCCGCCGGGCTGGCCGTCTTCGGCGGCATCGTGATCGGGGGAGCCGCGGCGGGCGTCCTCAGCGGCTTCATGCTCAGTCAGTCCGGGAGCATAATCAACACGTGGATGAACGCGCGCACGCTGGTGAAGCTCCATCCCGACAGCGGCGGGACCATCAAGCTCAAGCGTCAGGATCTGTTGGGCACGCGGGTGCGCCCGGCCGACGACGAGCTGGGCTTCAGGGTCCAGGTCCGCAAGGGGAAGAAGAAGACCTGGCACGAGGGCCCGGAAGCCCGCCGCTTCGCGAGCGCCATCCTGCCCAGGATGAACTCGATGGGCGGCACGAAGGAAACCGTCCAGCACGCAGTGCACGAGATCGAGGCCATCGGCCACCCCGAGCGGTTCCTCCTCGACATCGCCGATGGAGACCGCTTCCAGGACAAGAAGGGCGTGCCCGGCTACATCAACAAGATGCCGAAGCCGACAAAGCTGGCACTCGAGATGGCGCTCCACGAGGAACAGGAGCGGCGCGCCCTGGAAGGCGAGCTTTGGCTGCTCGAACAGGCGTGGCGGGAGGCCGAGGAGATCGCGGAGATCAGCGACAACCTGTTCCTGCCCGAAGGGACCGAGGAGTTCATCCGCGAGCACGGCGAGGGGCGCGAGCACCAGTAGGGGCGCGAGCACGAGTAGGGGCGCGGGCACCAGTGGGGACGCGGGCACCGCCGGGACCACGACGCAAGGCGCGGCTGAACCGGCCCGCCTGTTCAGCTACCAGCGATACACGGCCTTCGCGTATACGAATCCGCCGCTGGCCCCGAAGGGCGACGCCGAACTGTAGAGGTTGCCCGCCACCGCGGCCGCGTTGGGGTTCTCCTGCGGGTACC
This sequence comes from Gemmatimonadota bacterium, assembly GCA_022823145.1. GTDB lineage: Bacteria > Gemmatimonadota > Gemmatimonadetes > Longimicrobiales > Gaopeijiaceae > Bin94. Next base: position 48,166 of record JAJDXS010000007.1, on the reverse strand, counting down.
GGTTGAGCGCGTTCTGCGCGCCGATGGTCACGCTCGCCGCCGCCGTCAACGGGTAGGATGCCTCCAGGTCGACCAGGTACTCGCCGGGGTAGGGGCGGTCGTCGCGCGCATCGAACCAGCCGCCGTAGTAGCTCAGCCGCGCGAGCGCCGAGACGCCGCCCAGCGTCCTCCGCGCCGATGCCATCCAGCGGGTGCCCGGGAGCGCATCCTCGAGCTGCCGGATGCGCACCTCGTCGAGCACCCTGGGGTTGTAGCGGGTCACCTTCGTGCTCGTGTGGTTGAAAGCCAGGCTGAACTCGGTGCCGCCCCCACCGCCCGCACCCCCCGCTCCGCCGGGCACGAAGGACGCCACCACGTCCACACCCTGCGTGCGCGTGTCGAACTCGTTGGTGAAGAAGCGGAAGTTGGCCAGATTGCGCGCGCTCGTGATCCCCTCCGCGATGAGGCGCTCGGCGTCCGCCGGATCGAGTGAAAAGACCTGGCTCAGCGCGATGCGGTCGGACAGCGCGATCCGGAAGTAGTCCGCCGACACGCTGAACGCACCCGCGTCGACCACGAAGCCCAAACTGGCGTTCACCGACTGCTCGGCGTCGAGCGGCTTGCCGCCCGCGATTTCCGCCACCCTGGACGTGGACGGAATCGTGCCGTTGTTGACCAGTTCCCGCAGCGTCCGGTCGAACTGTGTCGACACGTTGAAGGCGTTCTGCTGGCCAGGAGTCGGCGCCCTGAACCCGGTGCTGACGCTGCCGCGGACGGCCAGAGCTTCGCCGAGGGCGAGCCGCGCGGCCAACTTTCCGTTCGCCGTGGTGCCGAAGTCCTCGAAGCGTTCGGTGCGGAGCGCGGCGGCGACGGTCCAGCGGTCGTCCCGGCTCCGTGCCTCCAGGTCGCCGTAGACCGCGAAGTTGACCCGGTGCCAGTCCCCCGCCGCGATGTCGCTGAAGCCGGGAAAGCCGTTCGAGCCGGAGCTGAACCCCTGCGCGGCGAAGGGCCCGATCATCCACGATGCGTCCTCGCCGATCCCGATTTCGAAGTGTTCGTCGCGGAACTCGGCGCCCCCGGCGACGTTGACCACATCGTTGACCGCGTAGTTGAGATCGACGTTGATGTTCAGCTCCGACTGCTGGTAGATGCCGGGATCGAAGGATGAAGGCGACTCCGGTCCCAGCGATGCGTTTACCGTGTTGTCGATGAAGAAGTCGATCGCGTTGCGCCCCAGGCCGACGCTCGCATCCCACAGCAGACCGCCCGGGGTCTGTCCCTTGACGCCCGCCACGGCCGATGCGTCCATTGCATCGCCCCCGAACTGGGGCGTGAACCCGCCGGGGAAGAGCTCCTGGAAGGTGAAGCAGTTGGGGTCCTCGAACACGCGGGCCAGCGCAACCGGGTCCGGGACCCAGTTGGTGATGTTGACCACCGGGCAACCGGCCGAGCCGTCGAGCACGCCGTCGCGGGCGTCGAGCACGTCGCCCACCAGCAGCGTCCTGCCGCCGTCCAGGCTGTAGACCCCCGCGCGAGTGTTCGGGTTGCGGAAGAAGAAGCCGCCGGCGACGGTCTCGGTCGATTGGTTGGCGTGCCCGTAGAGCTGCAGGCCGTCGCGGAGGAAGTACCCGAAGTTGCCCCACAGCTTGAGGTCGTTGTCGACGGTGTGCGCGCCCCAGATCTGGGCCGGGTCACGGACGTGGGTGTTCCCCGCCGCGATGAGCGCCGCCGCGTCGTCGCGCTGCACGCTGCGGCTGGTCGGGTTCGACGCGCCGAACTCGGCGCTCAGGTTGGCGAAGCCGTTGTTGCCGAGTGGGAGCCCGATGTTGCCCGCCAGCGTGTACGACTCGCCGTCGCCCTCCATGAACGTGCCCGTGCGGAACTCGATGCTTCCTCCGGACGACGCGTCCTTGAGCGTGAAGTTCATCACCCCGGCGATCGCGTCGGAGCCGTACTGCGCCGACGCACCGTCGCGAAGCACCTCGGCCTGGCGCACCGCAATGGCGGGAATCGACGAGATGTCGGGCCCCTGTGCGCCGTCGGCGAAACCGCCGCCGATCCAGGTAATCACCGCCGCGCGGTGGCGGCGCTTGCCGTTGACGAGCACCAGCGTGTGGTCGGGCGCCAGCCCGCGCAGGCTGGCGGGCCGTATGATCCGGGCGGCGTCGCCGACGGCCTGCGGGTTGACGTTGAAGGACGGAATGACGGTGCGGAGCAGGTCGTTGAGGTCCGTGTCGCCCTGTTCGACGAAGTCCCGCGAGGCGATGGCGTCGATCGGCACGGCCGATTGCGTGACCGTGCGTGGCCGCGCCCGGCTCCCCACCGCGACCAGCCCCTCCAGCGCGACCGCCGTCGCGCTCAACTCCGCGTCGAGGCGTGTGCGCTGGCCGGTGGCGACCGCGATGTCCAGGGTCACGGTCGAGTAGCCGATCAGGCTGATCTGCACCGTGTGAGTCCCGGTGGGGACATCGGTGACTTCGAAGCGCCCGCCCGGGTCGGTAATCCCGCCAAGGTTGAGGGCGATGATGGCGACCTGTGCGCCGGCCAGCGGGGCCCCCGTCAGGGCGTTGCGAATGGTTCCCTCGATTGCCCCCTGCCCCGCCGCTGAGGCCGGCAGGAGGTGCAACACCAGCCCTGCTGCCGTGTTTATGAACAAATGTCCGGGTCTGGACAAACGGCTTTGGCGGGCGCGTGGAGAACTGCGTGCGGCACCGCTATCGATCACACAATTCGGCATTTCGAAATCGCTCCGAGTTATCGGGGTCGCGATATCATCACCGCAACGCCCTGGGCGGCGCAATAGCGTGCACCGGGGTCGATTCAAACTCTGGGGAAAGGCCGCCGAACCACATGCTTCCCGCGTCACCTCGCTACCTGGACAATTCCCCGGTTCACCATTCGCCGTCTCGCCCCGCATTGCTCTCTCACGCGTCCTGCGGGCTCTCCCGTCCTGCACCGCTATCGCCGGGCGTCATCCTCGCGATTCTCCTCGCAACGGGTTGCGGGGGCGGCGCAGACTCCGGAACGGAATCCTCTCCCGACCACCCGTGGACGCTTGACGGCCCCGAGGTCCGAATCGGCTCACTCGACGATCCCGACCATCTCTTCGGGCTGGTCGGTTCCGTCGTGCCGGGCCCCGACGGCCTCGTCTACTCGCTGCCCCCGCGCGACGCCGTTGTCCGGCGCTGGACTGCGGATGGGACTCCGGCGGGCACCATCGGACGGCGGGGCGAGGGCCCGGGGGAATTCACGCAGCCCGGCCGGATGGGGTTCTTCGGGGATTCTCTCTGGGTCATGGATTCCGGTCTGAACGTGGGCGCGGAGGAATGTTCTCGATTCAGGCTTTCCGCGACGCTCCGCTCAGTGCCCCGCTGGAGCACGGCCTCCTGGTCGTCGACAGAGCCGCCTGGACAGGCAGTGGTCCGGCGACGATCGGGGTCACGGGGATCGACTGGGCGGGTGACACGCTGTTTTCTCGGAGCTCCCCCTACGCGCCAGTGCCTCTGGCTTCGGAACGCGTGGATTCCATTGTTCCCGCCACGACCGAAAGGCTGCGCAACTATTCGGAGGGCGATGTGCGCGCGGCGACCTACCGCCCTTCCCACGTGCCACCAGTTGGCGGAATCGTGGCGGGAAGGGATGGGACGATCTGGCTGCGACACTTCGACCCCACCAGGTCCGAAGGGGGAGAACAGGTGTACGAGTGGTGGGTAATGGACGCCGAAGGCCATCCGCTGGCGCGTGCCGTGACGCCTGCGCGACTGCGCCTCCGGACGATCCTGTCCGACGTCGTTTGGGGTGTGGAGCGCGACGAACTCGATGTCGAGTATATCGTCCGCTACCGGCTTGAGAAGGGGGACTAGCGGACTCCGCGACCCGTCGCTTGCAATCGCCCTTCCGCGTCGTCATCGTGACTCCGTCGAGTCTGGCGGCCCGGGCTGCCAGGACCAGCGGATCCTGACGGAAAGGGAACGAAGCGATGACACGGCGAACCTCGATCGCGCGGGCCACCCTGGCCGCGCTCATCCCTCTGCTCCTGCCGGCCTGTGCACCATCCACGGGCGGTTCCGACGGGCCCACCAATCCGGAGGTCGACGCGATCTTCGCCGACCTCGAGGGCGACCGCCCCGGGGCCGCCGTCGGGGTCGTGATGGGTGGCGAAGTGGTGCATCGTGCGGGTTACGGCACCGCGCACATGGATCACGACATTCCCATCACCCCGGGAACGGTTTTCGACATCGCGTCGATCTCCAAGCAGTTCGGTGCCATCGCCGCTCTCCTTCTCGAATCCGAAGGCAAACTGGATCTGGATGCGGATGTGCGTGGCTACGTCCCGGAACTGCCGGACTTCGGCGCGGCGATCACGGCCAGGCAGCTCATACACCACACCAGCGGGATCCGGGACTGGCCGCACACGATGGCGCTCGGCGGGATCGGCTTCACCGACGTCATTTCGTTTGAGAAGATCCTGCGGATGCTCTATCACCAGCAGGCGATCAACTTCGAGCCGGGATCGGAGTACGCGTATTCGAACACCGGCTACAACCTGCTGGCGCGGGTGATCGAGGTGCAGTCGGGGATGACGTTCCGCGAATACACCGAGTCCAGGATCTTCGGGCCGCTCGGGATGACGAGCACCCACTTCTCGGACGACTACCTGGAGGTGGTGCCGGGGCGCGCGGAGTCGTACAACCCGATCGATGGCGGGGGCTTTCAGCGTCTGCCGAACCAGCTCACAGCGCTGGCTTCTTCGTCGCTCCACACCTCGATCGACGACTTCATCCGCTGGATGCGCAACTACGAGACGGCACAGGTCGGAGGCGAGGAGATGCTCGGCACGATGATGCAGCGGGGCGTGCTGACGGGCGGCGACACCCTCGACTACGCGCATGGGCTCTCGGTGACCGACTACCGAGGGCTGCCGACTTTCGGGCACGGAGGGTCGTGGGTGGGGTATCGCACCAACTTTGTGCGCTACCCGGAGCAGAATCTCTCGATCGCGGTGTTCTGCAACATCTCGGACTGCGATCCGGCGGGGCGTGCGCGCAGGGTGGCCGAGGTCTTCATCGGCGACGCAATGGGGCCCGCGCCCGAGACGCCCGAAGCCGAGGCCGAAGCGGAAGGGCCGGTGCTGAGCCCCGGGCAGCTGCAGGAGTACGCGGGCAGCTACCGGAGTCCCGAGCTGGACAGCACCTACGACCTCGAAGTGGACGCGGAGGGGCGCCTCGTCGCCGGCCACTGGCGCAACGACCCCAGCGTGCTGTCGCCGACGGGCACCGACGAGTTCGCGGGCGATCAGTGGTTCCTGCCCGAAGTGCGCTTCGTGCGCGATGGCGGTGGGCGGATAAGCGGCTTCACGGTGACCGGGGGCCGGGTTCGCGACCTGATCTTCGAGCGGCAGCGGTAGACTTGGAGCGGCAGCGGTGGCGGCACGCGCGAGGCGCGCGTTTGTACCGGGGGGCGGTTAGGCGCCTGTGATTTTTCGACGATCGCAGGTCATCTTCGTCCTCGCGTTCATCGTCGTCCTGAACGCGGTGGGAGCTGCCGGATACCGGTGGATCGAGGGCTGGAGCTGGGACGACGCCCTCTACATGACGGTGATCACGACCACCGCCGTGGGCTTTCACGAAGTGCACCCGCTGACCAGCGCCGGGCGCACCTGGACGACCTTCGTACTGGGGGGTGGCCTGATCGGTCTGGGCATGTGGTTCGCCCTCGTCACGGCAGCGATGGTCAGGATGGACCTCGGCAACAACGAGAAACGCAAGACCATGAAACGGCTCAAGCGCATCAGGGACCATGTCATTGTGTGTGGCGCGGGAAGGATGGGACTCCAGATCGTCCACGAACTCAACCACTCCGGACAGGAGTTCGTGGTCGTCGAATGGGACGAGGAGGCCGCGGAGTCGTTGCAGAGGGCTTCCCCTCAGGCACTGGTCCTGCGGGACGATGCAACGAAGGACAGAGCCCTCAAGGAGGCCGGGGTCGAGCGCGCCAAGGGGCTGGTCACGTGCCTCTCGGATGATGCGGACAACCTCTACGTCTGCCTCACCGCCCACCACCTCAACCCCGATCTCACCGTGGTCGCGCGCGCGGAGGGGAAGCCGGCGATCGACAAGATGTACAGGGCCGGGGCGACCCACGTGGTCAGCCCGAACGTGACCGGCGCGATCTGGGTGGCCTCGGTTCTGGTGCGCCCGTCCGTCGCGGCGCTGCTGAACGTCACCGCACCGAGGCACGACGTGTCGCGCCGGATCGACCACGCGACGGTCGGCGCGAAGTCCGCCCTTGCCGGGAAGACGCTGGCCGAGGCGCGCATCCCCGAGGCCACGGGCCTTGTCGTCATCGCCATCCGCAGGGACGGCCGCACGCACGACGAGGTCGACTTCAACCCCGACGCGGCCACCGAACTCGGCGCGGGAGACGACGTGATCGTCCTCGGCGATAACGAGCAGGTCGGGAAGCTGCGCGCCTACCTGGCGTGAGGAGCAATCATGTAATGACAACATTACAATATGTCGTGTTGTCTTTACATTTCAGTCCTTAGTGGAAGTTGCCGAAGTCCACCCGGGCCGTCGTCCCTTCGCTCCAATCGACCTCGAAGGTCAGTGAGTCCTCGATGCGTGCGACTCCGACGATGAAGTCGTAGAGTGCAGAGACCCGGGCAAAGGCCGCGGGAATGTTGCCACACTGGTCGCGGTTGACGAGGAAGCTGGAAACTCCGACCTCCATCCACGAATCCTCGTACGGCACCAGCAACGGGCCGCCGCTGTCGCCGAAGCATACGCCCCGCCCAAGTCGCTCCGCGCCGGCGCAGATGACACGATCCGTTATGCCGCCGAACAGGAATCCCGCTATCCTGCCGCAGTCGTCGTTGGTGATCAGCGGCAAAGGGGTCCGCTGCAGGATATCGGTATCCAGACCGTCGGTGCCTTCCCCTATCTGGCCCCAGCCGATCGCCGTGGCCGTGTCTCCCGGATTCGAGTACTCGGGCTGGCCGGGAGATTGCAGGTACACGCGGTGGTAGAGATGCGAGCCCTCGAGGCGCAACAGGGCGACATCATAGTCGATCGTCTGACCGAACTCCGGATGCGACCGTACCGCCTGGACCTTGATCTGCTCACCACCCGTGTTCAGGTCGGCGCTGCCGGCATAGACCTCGATCTCACCGGCAGGAGCTCCAAAGACGCAGTGCGCAGCGGTGAGCACGTAGCGGCTGTTGACGAAGGTTCCCCCGCAGAACTGGAACTGCGTGTCGCTGGTGCGCAGTGCGACCTGGAAGGGGAAGTCCTCAATGTCTGCGTTCTGGCCATTGACGATCGCGGCCACGCCGGGAGGCAAGGCTCCGGATGGCGTCGCTGAAGGCCCGGCGAAGGTGCTGGTCCACCCGAACTCCAGGATCTGGGAGACCGTATAGCCTCGTCCGGCATCCAGGCCGGCGAACCCGTAAGTGCCGTCCGCAGCCGAAAAGGTGAGGGGCTCGCCGTTGTCGTATGTACCGTCGCCGTCCAGGTCGAGGAAAACGGTGAAGCCCTCGAGAGCGCGCTCGTCCTCGTTCATGACTTCGTCCATGTTACGGTCGAACCAGACCGTCCCCTGAACGATGTTGGGGCCGCTGCCCGCCGGGCTCGCCACCGTCACCTTGCCCTCGTCGGAAGCCTCGCCGTCCCGGTCGTCCCTGACCGTGAGCTCGACCTCGAACACCCCGGCCCCATCGTAGGTGTGGGTGACGCGCACGCCGGACGCCGTCCCGCCGTCCCCGAACGTCCATGCGTAGGAGACCAGGTTGCCATCGGGGTCAGAGGAAGCCGACCCGTCGAAGCTCACCTCCAGGGGAGCCTGGCCACGATCGACGTCCACCGTGAAGGACGCCGTCGGAAGCTGGTTGGGCTCCTGAGGAGGCGGTGGTGGGGGCGGCGGAGGCGGCGGTGCGACGGTGGACTCTTCTTCACCGCCGCAGGAGAGCAGGAGCATCGTGGCGATCACGAAGGACGCCGAAGCTGGATTCGCTCTTGACATGGGGCCCTGTCTGAATGAGGGGATCTCTGCGATGCAACCCCGGAGACGTTGGAAGGTCACCATCGTCGACTCGAAGTGGGCGCTGACGGATTCGAACCGCCGACCTCCTGCTTGTAAGGCAGGCGCTCTGAACCGACTGAGCTAAGCGCCCCGCTTGAACCTACTAGGATCTGGCTGGTGCATAAGGTGTCGAAAAGCGCCAGAGGGCCGGTCCGCCGCGACTACGGGAGCCAGTGGAATGTCGTGGTGAGGGCATGCTGGCGGAGGTCGGCGATGGTCGGGTTGATGGTGATCAGCAGGAGTCGGCGGCTGCCGTCCTCGTTGTAGCGGACCACCTCGATGTCGCCGACGGCAGTGCCGACGGGTCCGGCGTCGGTATAGCGGTACCCGAAGTCCAGCAGCGCGTCGCCCCCCAGGGGGACGGTCAGTCCAGCGGCGAGCATCCATGCGAAAGCGTGGCCCGAGGTCGGGGGAAGAGACGTGTAAGGCACCTCGCCGTTGGTTCCCCTGCGGAGGGGTCCGGCGGGGTCGTCGGGGTTGGGGAACCGTTGGATGTAGTCGGTGACGAGGTAGCGGTTCGCGCCCAGTCCCGCGCCCACCCACGCACGCAGCGCGTCAAGCTCCCCTAACCCGCAGAACCCCGACAGCAGTAGCCGGCGGGTCTTCAGGCGAGCCTCGGTCGGCTGCATCGGTCCGCCGGGCGTGTAGTTCGACTGACCCTCGTACGCGAATTGGCCCGTCACTCCCAGCTCCACTGGAGAGAAGGTCAACATCCCGTTTGGCACCAACAAGGCACGGGTCCATTGGGACGCCGTACCCTGGGCAACGTACTACAGGGTTTACCATGACGACGACCTAGATGCCGAGGTCTCGGCCCCCGCCACAAGCTACTTCGACTACGATCCCAACACCTTCTTCGGAGCGCACCAGACCACCAGCTATCGGGTGAAGGCCTGCAACAAGGCCGGGTGCTCCGACTTCTCCGACACGGTCGTTATTCACCTCTCCGCTGCCAGCACCTCTCGGCATGTAGAGCTGCTGTCCGGCGGGGGTGGACGTGTGCCTGGGACGGACGGTCGCCATTTTATGCCTGCGCGGGCGACGGCAGGCGCGGCGGCGGTGGTCCATGTGGCTGCCTACGGGCTGGTGTTGCAAGTCGCCCTGGGGACCAAGTGCACTTCTGACGTCAGCCGATGCGGCGTTGTCCGCCATAAAGGTCGGCGAGGGGATCCGGACCGTACTCGTTGGTGCCCGCCGTTCCGGCGACCACGAAGAGAACTATCGACAGGTAAATGTTGTACAGCGGTACCGCCAACAGCAGCAAATGCCAGCCGGGACGTCCCAGGTCGTGGAGGCGCTTGACGGTGATCGCCAGGGCAGCCCAGGCCCCGGCCAGACCGATGCCGACCGCCGGCACTGCGATCAGGGGCAACGGCAGGAAGAAAAAGCTGGAAAAGAACAGAACCCCCACCATTCCCGCGACGACCAGGTCGTCGAGAATGATGTGCCAGATGTAGCGAGCGCGGTTGGCTCGTCCTGAGAGTGAAAACAGTTCGAGGAAGGCATCCATTCGTTCTCTCCATGGGGTCTGGGTGGACTTGCAGGTCAGGGTGGCCCAGCTTCGGAAGATGACTGGCATCCCGAGAGGATCAAGACCGACAAGGGAATACGTCCTGGCCCAGGCTCTCCTTCGCGCGGAAGCGGTCGGCACCGTGGTCGAGCCCCCGGCCGGCCCTGGCGAACTCACGATGGACGATGCCTATGCTGTCGGTGCCCTGATCGCCGGGGCAAGGCTGCGGCAGGGGTGGCGCTTCGGGGGTTGGAAGGTGGGGTTCACCAACCGCCGGATCTGGCCGCGCTGGGGGCTGGACCGCCCCATGGTTGCCCCGGTGTATCGGGAGACGGTTTTCGAGGCGGGCAGTGGCCGCGATGGGAGGGACGCCGCGCATCCACTTCGAGTACCCGCTGGCAGGCGAGCCGCGCTGAGGATCGAGGTGGAGGTGGTGTTCGGGTTCGAGGGGGCGGCCGGGCCGGCCGATGTCGCGGCCGGGCCCGACTGGGTTGCGCTGGGCGCCGAGCTGGTGGATTGCCACTACCCGGGGTGGGAACTGCACCCCGCGCACAGCGTGGCCGACTTCGGCCTGCACGCGGGACTCGTCGTGGGGCCGCGGGTGGCACCGGTGTCGCCGCGCATGCTGCGGGCCCTGGACGGGGTGGCGGCGACGCTGTCGGCCGCGGGTGAACGTCTCGCCGAAGGCAACGGCCAAGCGGTGCTCGGCGGCCCCGCGAACGTGCTCGCCGAGCTGCGCGGTTCCCTTGCGAAGCGCATGGCCGGCTACGGGGTGACGGGGTCCGGTGCGCCCGGGGACAGGGAGTCGGCCCGACACCCGGTTGCCACGCCGTCCTCGGGCGAGGCAACGGATGGCGGCCAGCGTTACCTTGTCTCGACCGGAACGCTCACCCCCCTCGTGGAGGCGCGAATTGGAACCACGTACGAGGTCGCGGCCGATCTGCTGCCGTCGTTTTCCTTCGTACTGGTCTGATTTGCGCTCCCGTCCGGTAACCTGCGTCGCCGCCGCGCTCATTGTGGCCGCTCTTGGGACCTTTGCATGTCAATCCGGGACTGCCACCCCGGCCTCGGCGCCCCGGCCGGCCGCCGAACAGGCGCCCTCCACGCAACCGGAAGGACCCCCTGCCCCCCGCTTAAAGGCCGACGAGCCGAACACGACCGACGGAATCTACTCCGAGGCACAGGCGGTGAGGGGGCGTCAGGTCTTCGAGCAGATCTGCACCGAGTGTCACGTGCCCGCAGACTGGACCGAGCCCGCTTTCCTGGAACGGTGGGAGGAGGCCTCGGTCTTCCGCCTCTGGTACTGGATCTACGAGCGGATGCCCCACGGAAACCCGGGCAGCCTGACGCGCGAGCAGGTCACCGACGCGCTGACCTACATCTTCCAGCTCAACGGCCTGCCGCCAGGGCAGAGCGAGCTTGCGGACGACGACGACTCGATCGACGACTACTGGATCATCTGGACTCGACCTTGAGAGGAACCATGCGCAAACGCTTCGCCTTGGCGGCCCGGGTCGCGGCCGCCACCGCCATCGTCACCGCGACGACCACAGCGTTGGCCCCCGCCCCCGCCGCTTCCCAGTCCTCCAGCTTCGTCTCGCCCACCGGCGAGGTCGACTGGAACCGCTTCTACACGGCCGCCGAGACCAACCAGATCCTGCGCGAGTTCGCGGCCCTGTACCCCGGGCTGACCGAGCTGCACCGGGTCGGCGAGAGTTTCTACGGCCAGCCCCTCATGCTGATCACGATCACCAACGAGGCGACCGGCCCGGCGGCCGAGAAGCCCGCGTTCTACGTCGACGGGGGCATCCACGCGGGCGAGCTGACCGGCTCGGCGGTGGCCACGCACCTGATCGGCCACCTGCTCTACGGCTACGGCAACGACCCCCGAGTCACCGCGCTCCTCGACACGCGCGCCTTCTACGTGCGGCCCAAGTTCAACCCGGACGGCTCGGACCTCGCGCTTATCGACGACCAGTTCCTGCGCAGCACCCCCCGCCCCTTCGACGACGACGAGGACGGCGCGGCGGACGAGGACCCGCCCGAGGACCTCGACGGCGACGGCTGGATCACGCAGATCCGCGTCCCCGACCCCGACGGGATCTGGGTGGCCGACCCGGAAGACGACCGGATCATGGTGCGCGACCCGGAGATGCAACGGGCGGGCCTGCGCTTCTCGACCATGCGCGAGGGGGTGGACAACGATGGCGACGGGACGATCAACGAGGACGGCATCGGCGGGCTCGACATGAACCGCAACTTCCCCCGCAACTGGGAGCGGGCGCACCTGCAGCCGGGCGCGGGCGACTACCCGCTGTCGGAGCCCGAGACGCGCGCCGCCGCGGAGTTCATCAACGCGCACCGCAACATCACCGGGATCTATGCCGGACACACCTCCGGCGGCTTCGTCTACCGGCTGCCGTCGGCGTCGGCCCCGTCGCTGTTCCCCCAGATCGACCTGTCGCTGATCCTGCACCTGGGCGAGGAGTACACGCGTTCGACCGGCCGTCCGGTGGTGCCCAGTTCCACGCACCCCACGGAACACCGCTACGGGACGCTGATCTCGTGGGGATACTGGGACCACGGCATAGTCGGATGGGTCCCCGAGTTCTCGCCCGGGCCCGAGGCGTGGGTGATCGACTACGACGGCGACGGCGAGATCAGCGAGGCCGAGCAGCACCGCTTCAACGACGAGGAGTTGGGCGGCCGCTACTTCTCGGACTGGACGCGGCACGACCACCCTCAGCTGGGCGCCGTCGAGATCGGGGGCTGGCACGCCAAGTTCTGGGGGCAGAACCCGCCGCCCGAGTTCCTCGAGGAAGAGACCGAACAGCAGCTGCACTGGATCCTCTATCTGGCCGAGCAGAGCCCGCTGGTCGAGGTGAGCGATCCGGAGGTGACGGCGGTGGGCGACGGGACGTTCCGCGTCGCGGTGACGGTGACCAACACGGGGTATCTGCCCACGAGCGTCACCGACCGGGGCACGGTGGGGCGTGAGCGCCCGGACGGCACCATCGACCGCCAGGTGGTGAGGGCGCCGGCCGTGACGCTGACGCACCCCGGGCTCGAGATTGTGGAGGGCCGAGCCCGCGCGGTGATCCCGCATCTCGCCGGGTCGAACCCGTTCCTGGAAGCCGCGAAGGAGAGGTCGCGCACGGTGACGTGGGTGGTGCGCCCCACGCGCGGAGAACGCGCGGTGCGAGTCACGGCGGAATCGGACAAGGGTGGCACCGTGCGGTCCGGCTGGGTGGCAGTACGATGATGGGGGTGAAGCAGGGCGGCGGCAGCCGCGCGGGGGGCTGGTCGCGCGCTGCGGGACGCCGTGGGCGCGGCCGCGGGGGAATGGTCGCGATCGTGGTCGCGGCCGCGCTGGCCATTTCCTGGCCCGCACCCGTCGACGGCCAGGAGGCCCGGCGGCGCTGGGAGCGCATGTGTCAGATCCGCGCAGAGAAGTTCGACCTCGTGCTGCCCGGCGCGATGCACGACAACGACCTCGACATGTGGATCGTGGTGATGCGCGAGGGCCTCCTCGACCCCATGTGGGATGCGCTCGGCCGCGGCTACGTCGGCGACTGGGCGTACTACGTCTTCACCGACCGCGGCGAGCGCACCGAGCGCGCCGCGCTGGGCGTGGGCGGCTACATGCTCGAACAGTGCGGCGTCTACGACCACTTCGGGAGCGCGGCGTCGCTGCGCGACTACGTGGCCGAGCGCGACCCCGAGCGCATCGGCGTCAACATGGCCGAATCCATCGGGGGCGCCGACGGTCTCTCGCACACCTCATACCTCCACCTCCGCGATGTCCTCGGCGCGCCCTACGCCGACCGCCTGGTCTCGGCGGAACGCTTCGTGTCGGACTTCCGCGCCACGCGGACCGCGATCGAGATCGCCGCGTTCGCCGAGGCGGGCGAGATGAGCCGTGAGATCGCCGAGCGCGCCTTCTCGAACGAGGTCATCACGCCCGGCGTGACCGCCCTCGAGGACGTCGCGTGGTGGATGTGGGACCAGCTGCTCGCGCGCGGCCTCGATTCGTCGTTCGACATGCCGTCGGTGTACATCACCGGCCCCACCGGGATCGAGGCCACCTCGTCCGACCGCATCATCCAGCGCGGCGACCTGCTCATGATCGACTGGGGCGTCGGGTTCCTCGACTTCTACACGGACATGAAGCGCGTCGCATACGTGCTGCGCGAGGGCGAGACCGAAGCACCGCCGGGGATCCAGCGCGCCTTCGACCGCGCGATGGAGGTACGCGACGTGATGAAGGCGTCGATCAAGCCCGCGCCCACCGCCCAGCAGGCCCTCGACGCCACCTGGGCCGCGATCGAGGCCGCCGGCTTCAACCGGATCGAGTTCAACCAGCCCACCGACGACCCGGACGTCACCGATGTCGTGATCGGGCCACACTCGGTCGGCAACCTGGGACACGGCATCGGCCCGTCACTCGCGTTCTTCAACCCGACGCGCCAGACCTACGAACTGCGCCCCGGTACCCTGATCGCGGTGGAACTCTTCGCCTATACGGCCAACCCCGAGTGGGGCGGCGCAAAGGTGAGAATCCCGCTCGAGGACGATGCGGTGGTCACCGAGCGCGGCGTGGAGTGGCTGTATCCCGTCACGCGCCGGATCCTGCTGGTGAGGTAGTCGCGGGCCCTCCTCTCAAGACAATGCGGGCCGGAGCCCTTCCCGAAGAGCCCCGGCCCGCCTGAGCGCTGACCCCGAACGCGGCTAACGTCTGCGCACGACCTCCACGCGACGTCCCTTCTGATCGATGAAGACGATCGGGTAATCCGCGATGTCGTTGCTGAGGTCGATCACGGATTCCGGGTCCACGGCCCTTCCCGCACCGCTCGTGTTTGCAATCCGGTAGCTGTCGGCCACCGAGGGATCGACGCTGAACCCCAGGTCGGCCATGGCCTCGATCGTGACGATGCTGAACGGCTCGATCCCGGCCGAGAGGAAGGGGGTCATCAACTCGTTCTCGAACACCGACTCCCGCCAGTGCGAGTCGGCCGAGCCCCGGGTGCCGCCGTTCTCTACGGGCACAATGGCGCCTCCCCGGTAGTTGCGCCCTCCTGATCTCTCGAAGGCCCTCGTGGCGAGTGGACCCGTGAAGTGGGTGTCCGCGTTGGGGTTGCCGCCGACCGAGTGGTTTTCCAGCAGGTCGAACCTGTCCCACATCGTGCCGAAGCCCAGGACATGTCCCATCTCGTGGAGCACGGTCGAGACCAGGATTCCCTGTGCTGCCAGGCGATTGAGGTCGTCCTCATCGAATTCCATGGCGCCAGCGATTACCGACCGTGGAATGTCGGGATAGCCCTCGAATGTCGTGATCCGGCTGAAACACGGCCCGGCACGCGCTAGGATCTTGCCTGGTCCATCGATCGAGTCGATCCTGACGAACATCCGCACATCGTCGACGATATCGTCAACGAGGGGCGATCCCGTCGCGCACTGACCCGCTCCGATGGGGTTGTTCGCAAGATCGATGTCGGTGACGCCCTGTACGATCACCGACTCCCATCTCTTGGCAGCCTCCAGGACAACGTTGTCCTGCTCGGCCGATCCGTGCTCAATGAACACGACATCGATGTCGTAGCTCTCCACCTCGATCCCGCCCACCGAGATCTTCAACTCAAGCGACCTGAAGGTGCTGTAGGCGTGGACGGCCACGTGGTAGGAGCCCGGGCGAGCAGGTAGCAGCTGGCACAACTCGCGGTCACCCGGCTGTTCACCACTGATGCAACTGTACTTGTAGTGGTGGTCGGGACGAAAACCGTAGTTGACAAAAAGGTCGGGGTCCTGGCCCGATGCAGCCCCGACCTCGACGTTGAGCGCTTCCCTCGACCCTTCCTCGACATCGATGCGGAACAGCAGCACCTCATCCAACGTTGCCGAGATGTTGGAGGTGTGCCCGACCCTGATGATCTCCTGGTGGGCGACGGTGAGGTTTTCCGTGCGCGTGTTGTTCTCCTTCTCCCATTCGTCGATCCCCCGCTCCGGGTCGATGACCACCGCCAGCCGGCGGTTCCCTGCCGCGAAGGGTCCGGCGGTGAACTCGAGCGTGGTCCTTCCCTCGGGCTGGAGCTGCGCCACCTTGACGCTGTCCTGAGCAATGCCGTCCAGCGTGAGGTGCACCACGAAGGTGTCGGGGCTCACTGCGTCACCCTTGTTGGCCAGTGTCGCGGTGATCTCAAGCGTCTCCAGGTCGGTCGGGTCGTTGCGCGAGAGGGTAACCGTCTCGACGCTCAGATCCGGGAGCGGCGTGTCGGAAGTTGCTCTCGCCCGCGCCCGGTTCTGGATGCCCCCCGGTACCGAGATGATAAGCGTCTGGGCGCCGAACTTGTTGCCCAGGGTCCACTCCGTCGTGCCCTGGCCGCTGTCGTCGCTCGTCACCGACTCCACGGTGACCGACCCGCTCTCGGCCCCCGGCGCGAATCCGATCTCTACCCCGGCCACCCCGTGCCCGCCACGGTCCTCCAGCCGCACCACCACCGGCTCCGGCAGCGTGGTCCCCCGCAGCGCTTCCTGATTGTCTCCCGACACCACCCTGATCGCCGCTGGCCTCTGTTCCACCGTGACCGATGCGTTGGCGCTGAGCCCGCTGGCACTCGCCGTCAGCGTGCCGGCACCGTTCCCGGCCGCCGTCACCTGTCCGCTGCCGTCCACGCTGAAGACCGCTTCGTCCGAACTCGCCCAGGTGACGGTCGTGGCCATGGCGGCTCCGTACTGGTCTCGTACGATGGCGTTGAAGGTGGTGGTCTGGGAGATATAGGTGAGAGTCGCCGAAGCGGGCTCGATCGTGATCGTGGCTGGGCGCGGCGGTTCCTGCGGGGTGGAAGGTCCGTCGTCCCCTCCGCCGCAGGCACCGAGGCCGGCGAGCACAAGCAGTGAGAGGACTGGTGTGATCCTCGACCTGGCGATCATCGGGCAACCTCCTGTGGTGCGTTGGCGGGAAGCTGGAAGAATAGCCGCAAGCGTCGTGCGCGCCTAGTTGGCGGCCGCTTCGGCCGCGGTTTCCGGCCCGGGTACCCGTCCGCCCCGCCGTTGTTCCAGGTGGACCGGCAGGTAGCACAGCGCGAAGAAGACGAGTGCAAGCACCTCCAGCCAGAGGATGTACCAGGGCCATTCAAAGAAGAGGAATGGAGAATCCGTGACCGGCCGTTCGCTCAGATACATGTAGTTGGCGCGGGTCAGGAGATTGAATCCGGTCATCACGGCTGCCAGCCCGTTGAGGATGAAGAATGCCCGAAGAAGGGACCTGAACGTCGGGCGCATCCCGAGCCCCCAGGTCATGAGGACCGCAGTGACCACGATGCCGCCGTGGGAGATGTAGTACTGGATGAAATGATACTCCGGCCATCCGGCGTCGAGCGCCGGGGTGACGACGGCGTTGGTTGCGCCAGCCAGCCCCCAGAAATACACCAGTTCATAGGCGAGCCGATTGCGGGTCAGGAGGACGACGACCGAGAGAATCGCCGAGAGCCCGCAGACGTGGAGCGGCAGGTGTTCCTGAATGAAGAGTTCGCGACCATCGACCACGAATCGGTACACCCAGTTCATGATCTGGTTGACCAGGAGGATGAGCGCGAAGCCGACGCAGACTGTTCGGTTGACCCGCTCCGAATCGAAGTGCCGGACCACCTGGACGAGGCCGATCGCCAGGACGACGTTCAGCACCATCACCACGTTGTGCGCCGTGCCGAACAGTTCGAAGGGGACAGGCTGCATCGGGGACACTTGTCAGATCGTTGTCTCTTGCCGGTCGGGTGTGCGCCCAAGGTAACCCGCGCGGACAGCCGGGGCTAATGTAATGTCACCTTTACATTATGTAATGTCGACATTACTGGCAGTTCGGGTCCACCAGAGCGGCGCCCTTGTCCCGCGGTTCGGGGCGGTCCCAGGGCAGGTCCAGCCCCAGGTGCGACGCGCACAACTCCGCGTTCGCCAGGCAAGCCCCGGCCGCTCCGCGGATGCCGTTGTGGGCGACCGCGACCAGCGCGAGGTCGTGCGGTGCGGGGGCCGTGCGGATGCGGCCGACGCTGACGGCCATGCCTGCCGCAACGTCCGCGTCGAGGCGGGGCTGGGGGCGGTCGGGCTCGGTACGCACGACCAGGGGCCGGGTGGGGAGGGTGGGCAGCGCGGCCGCTGTGTCGGACGGGCAAAAATCCTGCAGCGCCTGGACGGCGTCGACGCGCGATGCCGGACTTCGGAGCTTGCAGAAGACGTGAGCGGTGTGGCCGTCCAGGACGGGAACCCGGTTCACAGCCACCGCGACGTCGATATCGGTGTCGAGGACCTTGTTGAGTTCGGGACCGATCTTCTCTTCTTCGCCGCGGATCCACGGGACCACGTTCCCGGCAACCTCGACGGCGTTGAGACCGCTCAACCCCGCGCCCGAGAGGGCCTGCAGCGTCACGACCGTCGCCGATTCGATCCCGAAGGCGCGCTCGATGGGCGCAAGCGCCATGGCCAGCGCGACGACCACGCAATTCGGGTTCGCCACGAGCGCCCCGCCGGCCTCGGACCAGGGCTGGGTTGCGACTCCGGCGATCGCCTCAGCGTTCACCTCCGGAATGATCAGCGGCGTATCGGGTCGCAGCCGGTGTGCCGATGCGTTGGTGCAGACGACGTGGCCGGAGCGTGAGAGAGACAGTTCCGTCTCCTTCGCCGGTGCGGATGGCAGGGCGGAGAGTACAACGCGGCTCCGCAAAGGGGCTTCCGGTGGAAGCAATTCGAGCCCGGACGTCCGTGCCGGAGGATCACCCCCGATCGCCCACCCCGTTGCTTCAGCGTAGTGGCGGCCAGCGCGACGCTCCGAGCCCACCACCTCTGCCACAGTGAAGAACGGGTGCCCTTCGACCATCCGCACCAACCGCTGGCCCACCAGTCCGGTCGCGCCGAGAACGGCCACGGGGGTTCGGCCTCCGTCGGTACCGAACCTCTCGGCTGTCTGCCCTTTCAGCTGAGCACCGGCCACCCGACCCGCGCCCCGATGCTCGTCCCCTCCCCTTTCAACCCGGTCACCCGGAAACGCAGCCCCCGGCGCTCGGCGAAGTCGATGGCCTTGGGCTGAACCACCCCGCCACCGATCTCGCGCGCACGGTCCCAGCTGAGTTCCCGGAACGGCTGCACGGCGCTGCCGCTGCGGGGATCCGATGGGAAGATCCCGTCCACATCCTTGATCAGACGGATCTCGGCGGCATTCAGCGCATCACCCAGGAAGAGCGCGGTCAGATCCGAACCTCCCCTTCCCAGTAGCGATGCCACGCCCGTCATGTCCACCCCGATGAAGCCCGGAAAGACCACCGCGTCACGGGTGCGGAACGCCGCGCGGATCTGCCCCGCATCCACAAAGACCGGATCGGCGTCCTGCAGGGCGCCGTTGGTGCGCAACGGCACGCGCGAGACGTTGAATCCCACCGCGCACACCCCTCGCGCGGCGAGCGCCAGGGAGAGCAGGGCCACCGAAGCTTCCTCTCCCGTCGCCAGCAGTGCGCCGAGCATCGTGTCGGAGGGCACCGGCGTCACCGACCGGGCCGCCGAGAGCAGCGAGTCCGTCGTCTCGCCCATGGCGGACACCACCGCCACGACCTTCCGCCCGCCGGCGACCCGGGCCGCGATCACCTCCGCCGCGCCGGTGTAGTCCCGCGGGCAGGCGAGGACCGATGAGCCGAACTTCAGGACGGCGATGCGATCCCCGTCGTCGAGACCGGGGGAATGGGTGGCCCGCGCCCGATGGGCGGTCGTCATAACGCAGCCACGGAAGCCGCCTCTTCGGTGCGCTGGAGCGCCCGCTCCAGATCCGCAACGAGGTCTTCGGCCGCTTCGATGCCGACCGAGAGCCTGAGCAGGCCCTGGCCGATCCCGGCGGCTACGCGGGCGGGCTCGTCCATCGATGCGTGTGTCATGGTCCATGGGTGGGTGACCAGACTCTCCACTCCTCCCAGCGACTCGGCCAGCGCGAAGTGCGTGATGCCGTCGACAAAGGCTTCCACCGCCGCCCTTCCCCCCCTCAGTTCGAAGGAAACAAGGCTGCCCCAGCCGGTCTGCTGGCGGCGGGCGATCTCGTGCCCCGGATGCGTCGGCAGGCTCGGGTGGTTGACCCGGGTGACCACGTCGCTGGCGGCGAGCACGTCGACCACGCGAAGTGCGTTCTCCTCGTGCACACGGCTGCGGGCGTGCAGGGTGCGCATGCCGCGGAGCGTGAGGTAGGCGTCGAACGGCGATCCGGACAGCCCCATGGCGTTGGTCCACCAGGCCACCTCCTCGAGCAGATCTTCGTCGGCGGCCACGACGGCGCCCCCCACGATGTCGCTGTGCCCGTTGAGGAACTTCGTCGTGGAATGGACGACCAGGTCGGCCCCGTGTTCCAGCGGACGCTGGTTGACCGGCGAGAGGAATGTGTTGTCGGCCACGCAGATGGCGCCGATCTCGCCCGCGAGCGCCGCCCACGCCGCGATGTCGGTAATGCGCAGGTGCGGATTGCTGGGCGTCTCGATCCAGATCATGCGCGGACGGAGTTCGCGCGCGAGGTCCCGGGTCGCGGGATCCCACGGGTCCACGAATTCAACGCGGTAGGCGCCCTTGTCCGCCTCGTGGCGGAAGAGGCGGTAGCTGCCCCCGTAACAGTCGCGCGGCGCGAGCAGCAGGTCGTCCGACGAGAGCAGCCGGGTGGCGGCGACGATCGCCGACATGCCGGACGAGGTCACCGACGCGCCGCATCCGCCCTCCAGTTCGGCAATTGCGTCGGCCGCGAGGTCGCGCGTGGGGTTCGCCGTACGGGTGTAGTCGTATTTCCCGTAGACGCCCGGGGACTCGAAGAGGTAGTTCGTGGAGAGGTGGATGGGCGGCATGACCGCGCGGTGGGTCGTGTCGACGCCGATGCCGGCCCGGACGGTGCGCGTGACGGTGGAGGCGCGGGGCGCCGAAGGTGGGCGGGGGCTGGAACCGTTCAGGGTGCTCATCGAACCACCTCCGGGGTGCGTGGCAGGGACGCCTTCAGCAGGGACGCCACCTGGTCGACCTCCTTGAGGAAGGCGTCGTGGCCGAAGAGCGAGGTCACGGTGACGTGTCGGGGACATCGGCCGCTTCGGGTCGCCAGTTCATCGACGAGCCAGGGCGGGACGAGGGCATCGGTGTCGAAGGACACCAGCAGCGTGTCGGGCGGCAGCGATCCGGGGCGCGTGTGGTGCAGGTCGATCGACTCGGAGAGCGCGAGGAAGCGCTCGATGTCGAAGCGGTGGGCGAAGTCGGCGCCGCGAGCGTCCAGGTACTCCTCGACGGGGAAGCGCGCGGGGGCCCGGCCGGGGTGCAGCGGACGGGGCGAGAAGCGCTCCTCGAACTCCTCGGGGCTCCGGTAGGTGGTCATCGCGAGGGCGCGCGCCAGGGCGAGACCGCGCGCCGGCTGACCGGTGTCGGCGCCGAGCGACGCGGCCGCGCGCTGTACCGACCGGATTCCCGTGGCCATGGGGTGCGTGCGGTGGGCCGCGCAGAGGATGACGAGCCGCGCGGTCCGCTCCGGGAAGAGTTCGGCGAAGGCCAGCGCGACCATCCCGCCGTACGAGGATCCCACGAACGAGGCGGCGGTAACGCCGAGTTCGTCGAGCGCGGCCGCGACGGCGCGGGCCTGATCATGGGTTGTCACCGGGCGAAGGAGGCCGTCTTCCGTCTTTCCGCCGAGGAAGTCGATGCCGATGAGCAGGTGGCGCGCCGGGTCGAGGGCGTCGCCCTCCCCCACCACCCCAGGCCACCATCCCTTGCTCGGATCGGAGGTTGTGGGCGTGAGGTGACGGCCCGCCGAAATCCCCCCGAGGACTACGGTCGCGGGCGCGTCGACCGGACCCTGGGCCTCGTAGGCGACGTGGACCGGACGTGGCCCCAGGTGATCGAATGCTAGGCGTGCGCGTACGGAGCCTGAGCGAATCGTCGGGGTCGGGGCGCGGGTACATCGCTCAGGCGCATCATACGGCACGGCGTATGAGGCAACGCGAGCGGCAGAGCAGTTGGCCATGATGACCTCTCCGAGTCTCGAGTTTGCCTCATCGGACTCCGGAGATTCGACCGCCCTGTTGCTTCCGGCTACCGCCCCGGAGGGCGGTGAGCGGCTCATCTTTACGGTGGACGCGCGTCCGTCGCAGGAGTTGGCACCTTCGTGGGAATGCCACTTCCCACAGGTTGCCCCGGCTTCAACGGGCCTTTCCCTCAGCCGGTCTCGATGAGTTGTCGTGCACGCAGTGTACGGGGTTGGCGGGCGGATGTCAACAATAGATTCCGGGCGGACTGGGCCCCTCGCCCCCAATGCTGTATGCCTGAATGTAAAGACGACATGACATTATGTAATAGAAACATTACATTTGGATCACATCCGTCGTTGCATCCCGCCGAGAGCGCCCGAAATCAGTCCCATCCAGCTATTGGAACGCCCACCAATCGGGACCACCCTTCTCCTCTGACGCACACCACCGCCCGGAAAGGCCCACAGAGCAGAGACTGCCCAGTCCATCCCAGCGATCCCTTCCCCAATGTCCCCTCCACCGTCACGAGCGAAGCACGACGAAGCCTACAAGCTGCTGTTTTCCAGCGCGGCCATGGTCGAGGATCTTCTGTTCCACATCCTGCCGGACTTCGCGAAGCTGGTCGATTGGCCGACTCTTCGCATGATGTCCTCCAGCTTCGTCAAACCCGAGGGTCTCCGGCAGCGGCATGCCGACATGCTTTGGAGCGCCCGGCTTCGGGAGCATGGCGCCCACCCTGTGTACCTGGCGCTCGAGTTCCAGTCGACGCCGGTGAGCAATATGGCCTTTCGGGGTGCGGGAGTACGTCGGCCTGATGCTTCGCGAAGCGGAACTCGCAGCCAACGTCGGCTCGGCCGGCCAGCTTCCCATTGTCTTGCCGAGCGTCATCTACAACGGCAAGGCGTCCTGGAACGCCGCGACGGATCTCGCCGACTGGCTCGTGCCTGGTGCCGATCCTGCGCTCGGAGAAGTGCTTGGCCTCCAGATGCGCCGAAAGTATATTCTCGTCAACCTGAAGGCGATTTCACCTTTGGACCTGCGACCGCACAGCTGGTTCTCGGTACTGGCCGAGTGGGAAGGTGCCCGTTGGGCCAAGGACGCAACTTGTCTCGCGGAGCTCTGGCGGCTTGCGCGGGAGTCCGGCGACGACGGCATTGTTCGTGGGTTTGATGCGCTTCGACAGCAGATAGCACCATGGCTGCGAATCCAGGAGGCTGCGGCTCGGGAACCCGAATCCAGGAAGAAGAGGAAGACGATGATCCGACACGAAGAGACCTGGCTAGCGGATAACCTTCGGAAGCGAGACGAGGAATTGCGCCGGGAAGGGCGCCAGGAAGGACGCCGGGAAGGCCGCCAGGAAGGGCGAGAGTCGCTGCTACGTCAACTGGCGTTTCGGAAGTTCGGTCCCGATGGGGTTGCGGCACTATCCCACGTGCTGGAGGCACCATCGGATCTGGACCGCACGGAGATACTCGCCGACGCGATCATCGAGTGCGAGACGGTCGCCAAGCTGATCGCGCGGACCGGGGAACTGTAGTTTGCGCCCGGACAACCGATCGCTACCGCATGCCGACCTCTCCCATGCTCACCCAGTAGCTTTCTCCGCCGGCGCGCCCCTGCACCAGCACCGCAAGGTACGGCCTCCGCCCTTCGGCGTGGGCCGCCGAGGCCGTCCATCCGTGTGCCGTCGTGGTCCACCGCGCACCGGAGGCCCGCTCCTGTGGCATGTCGATCGAGGCGACGGTTCCGTACGCCGGGTTGAACACGACGTCGAGATACTCGTACGTCGCGCCCCCGGCGGGCACCGCGGCGGCGTCCACCACCACCTTCCATGTGCCGGCGGCCGGGTTGTGCACCACGATCGACTCGTCGCCGAGCTGATCGCCGTCGGCCCGAGCGCCGCTGCACGCGTCGCCGGTGCAGTCGAAGACGTAGACGTCGAGGTCGCCTTCGCCGGTGACCCGGGTGTTGACCATCAGCGCCGTTGAGCCCGGGAGCACTTCGACCTCGAAGACCTGTTGCTCGCGCGGGCCGATCTCGTGCAGGGCCTGCCGGGCGCTTCCTACGGGCGTGGTCGCCGCAGCGCCTTCGAAGGCGGCCATGCGGTTCGTCATCCACACCTGGTGGCTCGCACCGTTGGCTGCGCCGTTGCCATTCCCGTTGTCGGCGACGATGTCCGCCGTCACCACGTCGACGTCCACCGCCAGCGCCGACACCGTCAGCGTCGCGGGCGTGGGCGGCACCGGCTCGTCCTTCTTGGCCTGTTGCCAGTCGAAGGTCTGGGTGTCGGCGATGTCGGCCAGCCGCACCTCCCAGGTTCCGGGGACAGGATCGGCGATTACCTGAGTGATGCCCGACCCGCCTCGCTCGACGATCTCGCCCCGCTGGTAGCGGGTGTCCGGCCGGGCCACCGCCAACGCAACCGCGCGGTCCTCCCAGGTGACTTCCAGCTTCAGCGCGGTCACCCCTTCGGGCACGTCGAAGAAATGGCTCTGCATGCCGGGGCGCGGGACCTCGACCTCTTTCCTCACAGTGTAGTCACCCGCCGCGTTCAGGGGATGGGGCGCCACGATCGCCGCCAGCATGCGGTGCGCGTAGCCGGTGATATCGTCGTGATCCAGCGTCAGGTGGGCCGTGTGGACGCCGTGGCCGGCGGGGGTCGCCGTGACGGGGAAGTCGACCGGCGTGCCGAGCGGCAGCGTCACCGTCAGCGGGGACGAGAACGTCCCGTGGTCGTTGCCCTCCCAGCTGACGTCGAAGGTCATGGGGCCGGAGGGACCCGAGGTGCGCGTGAGGGTGACGACGCGCTCGCGGCGCACCCCGTCCTTCCAGCCGCTGCGCTCGTACAGCCCGAAGCCCTCGTGCGGAGTGGGCAGCATATGGCTGTACGGCGTCACGATCGACGAGCGGCTCTCGATGTCGACCGTCATGCCACCCGCGTGCAGTTCCTGCAGGATCTCCCACGCGCCCGCCACGCTGATCACGCCATTGCCCTGCTTGTAGGCGGCGATGTTGGGCACGTACCGGGCCCCGCGCTGCACCGCGTACTTGATCGTGTACGGATCGACCTCCATGCCGGACTGCCGCGCCGCGCTGATCAGCAGCGCCACGGCCCCGGAGGCCGTCGGCGTAGCCGTTGACGTACCGCCCGCGATGGTGTACCCGGGGGGCAGTTCGAAGAGGCCCGGAATCGCGCGCCCGTCCACGAATCCCTGCGACGTGCTCACGTAATTGGACGGCGAGATGATGTCGGGCTTGAGCGTCCCGTCGCCCATCGGGCCGTAGCCGCCGGTGATCAGCAGCATGTCGTCGTGCTCGACGCGCACCCCGTGGTTCATGAAGAAGTTGTCCTTGCCCTCGTGCCCGCCGACCCCGATCACGCCCCGCCCCATGACGATGTCGTCGATGGCGCCGAGGACGGGGAAGTTGTGGGTGGGCGACAGGATCGACGAGCCGTAGCGCTCCACCAGGCGGTCCGCAATCACCGAGGGCACCAGACGGCCGTCCCGCAGCAGGTAGTTGTGCGTGATGTTTGAACTCTGCTCGAAGTAGATGACGTCGACCGAGGGGTGAGCCGCCGCCACGATCGTGGCTTCGGTCTGCCCGTACGCGGAGCCGCCTTCGCCGACTGCGGCAAGGCGGGCGCCGGGGGCGACGCCGTCGAAGCGGCCGTTTTCTCCGCGGCTGCCGACCGACGCGCCGACGACCAGCGTTCCATGCCGTGCGATGCCGAGGTTGAGGGCGACGCGGCCCTTGTCGGCGTCGATCTGGACACCGAATCCCACGGATTCGCGCACCGGGGTGTCGGGGTCGTCCGTGCCGAAGACGCCGAATTCGAGGCGCTCGTCGTACTCCCCGAGCGCGGCCTCGTCGGTAAGGTCGAGATCCTGGTCGGTGTCCACCCACACGTCTCCGGTCGACTCATCCCACAAAACTGCGAAGAAGTGACTCGATCCCTCCGGATTGCCGTCACGGTTGACGTCGAGATCCAGCCCCTGGAACCCGAAGACGCCTGCGGAATCGGCCTTGGACTCGTCGAAGAGCGCAATCCGGAACACGCCGTCGCGGGGGGCCGTGTACGTCGAGTCGCGGTAGATGAAGGTGCCGCCCGACGCCTCGACCATGTCGTCCATGTCGATCCAGCGGCCGTCGTCCTCGATCTCGGGGTCGAGCACGTTGCGGTAGACCTCGATCTTGGGCACCGGCTGGCCGTCGAGCGTGTAGGCGGTCTGGAGTTCGGGAAGCAGCATGTCCGGGAACATGTCGATCTGCGCGATCGTGACGCCGCGGCCATCGAATGTGGGGTTCTCTTCGCGGAACTCGATGGCGCGCAAGTCGCCGATCGGGCTGTAGCGGTTGGAGAGCGGGCGGTCGCTGAGGACGGGCGGCCAGACGGTGTCGGCCGGCAGCGGCGCGGTGTCGGCCGGAAGCTTCGGCGTGTAGTCCGCCGGTGCCTCGCCAGCCAGCCCGAACGAGCGGGACCGATTCGTGATCGAGACGTCGATGCTGTGGACGTCCGGGTGATCGGCCAGGTCCTCGGCGCCCTGCACGGGGACCCAGGCGCGCAGGTAGTCCACCTCGTCGAAGCGGAATCCGATGCGACCGCCCATGGCCTCGATGGCGGCGGCCACGCGGGCGTTCCGGCCCGGCATCGAAGCGATGACCACCACGACTTCGGACTCGCCGCGGGCACGCGCCTGGGCGAGTTCGCCGCGGGCGTCCTTGAAGAGGTAGGGGCGCCGGACGGGCTGTGCGTCCGCGGGGGCAGCCAGGCTGAGCAGAACGAGGGTGAGGAATACCGTCAGGATCGACTTCTGGCGCATGATGACTCTCCGGGTCCAGGGGCGCGTACAACGGGAACCGGCGAGTCGGCAGCAGGAGGGCCGGCGGGCCGGCGCTGTATACAGAATTGCGCCCCGGCGCCGGCTTCGCAATCGGACCCCCTCGCCGATACGCCCGCCGGGGCGGTACGTTGCGGGCATCGCACCCCCGCCAGACACTCCCCGCCCCGGAGGTTTGCCATGAACGCGTTGCTTCGTTCGATCCGCGCAGCCGCCATCGCCAGCGTTGCCGTCGCGTTGACCGTGGCCACCACCCTGCCACTCACCCTGCCCCGACCCGCGAAAGCCCAGGACACCGCACCCGCGATCGAAACCATCCGCCAGTCCGACCTCCGCGCCGACCTGTTCTTTCTGGCGGGCGACGAGTTGCGGGGGCGCCTGGCCGGGTCGCCCGAGGGACGTGTGGCGAGCGCGTTCATCAAGTCGCGCTTCGAGCGGCTGGGCCTGGTGCCCGTCGGCGACGGCGGCTCGTACTACCACAACTTCAACGTCGCGCAGACCGAGGTGGGCGAGAACAACGCCTCAGCGTCGCGCTCGACGGCGGGCCCACGCTGACGCGGGCGCGCGGCCAGGACTTCTACCCGTTGCGCGAGAGCGGCAGCGGTACGGCGGCCGGCGGCGTGGTCTTCGCCGGATTCGGGATCTCGGCCCCGGCGCTCGGCCGCGACGACTACGGCGGCCGCGTTGCCGGCAGCATCGTCCTGATCGTCGCCCACGAGCCGGGCGAACGCGACGCCGACAGCCCCTTCGACGGGCTGGTGAGCTCGGAGGCATCGGCCACCTACCGCAAGGCGACCGCAGCGCAGGCGGCAGGCGCGGTCGGCGTAATGCTCGTGAGCGATGTCCACAACCACCCTGGAGGCGGCAACTTCAGCGCGCAGGCGGCGGGCTACTGGCCGGCCACGGTGCGTCGTGGCGGAAGGTACACGCTCGAGAGCCGCCTCAACCGCATCCGCATCCCGGTCGTACAGATCTCGCCGACGCTGGCCGAGACCATGGTCGCGGGGACGGGCCGCACGCTCGAGTCGCTGTCCGCGTCGGCCGAGGCTGCCGGGGGGATCGAGCCCGTGCCGCTGCCTGGGGTGCGCGCCGAGATCACCGCCGACGTGAGGCGGTACATCTCTGCGGCCCGCAACGTGGTCGGGCTGATCGAGGGGACGGATCCCGAGCTCAGGGACGAGTGGATCGTCATCTGCCCGCACTTCGACCACGACGGTGCCGACGGCGGGATCATCTACAACGGCGCCGACGACGACGGTACGGGCACCGTCGCGCTGATCGAGATCGCCGAGGCGTACCAGGAGGCCGCTCTCAGGGGTCAGGGCCCCCGCCGCTCGGTGCTGGTCGCCGCCTGGGATTTCGAGGAGAAGGGGCTGCTGGGGGCGTGGGCCTACGTCGAAAACCCGCTCCACCCACTCGAAAAGACGGTCGCGGTGCTGAACATGGACATGATCGGGCGGAACGAGGAGGTCGTCGTGGGCGGCGGCGGGCGCTTCCGGGGACTCGAAGTCCAGTCCGCGGAGTCCAACGCCAACGCGATCAACATCCTGGGCACGTTACGGAGCCCCGATCTCCAGGCCGAGGTCGAGAGGGCCAATGGTGCAGCCGGGCTCGAGATGCGCTACCGCTACGACAACCATCCCCTCCAATTGCTGCGCCGCAGCGACCACTGGCCCTACATGCAGGCCGGAGTTCCCGCGCTTTTCTATCATACCGGTCTCCACCCCGACTACCACCGCCAGGACGACGTTCCCGAGCGCATCAACTACGGGAAGCTCGAAAAGGTGGTGCGGCTCGTGTATCAGACAAGCTGGAACCTGGCAAGGCGAGCCAGCGGGCCACCGAGGATCAGCATGCGGTAGAAGCCGGTTCGAATTCCGGAAGCCGCTGTACTATATTCGAGCCGGCTAAAACCTTCGAATGACAGGCTTGATGAAGACAGACTCCTGCAGGTCCTACCGGCACGGCAATCTCTCGACAACCCGCACGCCGGCCTCACTGTGCGCCTGCGCAATGGCCGCGCTGTTTCCCACCGCCGCCCTCTTCGCACAGAACTCCGAGTCCGGCCCGGCCAACGGCGGCTCGGGCGGCACCGCACCCACCGTCGCCACTGCGATCGAGGTCGCCGAGTCCCCCACCGTCGACGGCCGCCTCGACGAAGCGGTCTGGCAGCAGGCCGGTGCCATGACGGGCTTCACGCAGCGCGTCCCCTTCGACGGGCAGCCAGCCAGCGAGCGCACCGAGGTCCGCGTGATCTTCGACGACGATGCGCTCTACGTCGGCGTCTGGGCCTTCGACAGCCAGGCCGACGCCATCACCTACGGCGAACGAATCCGCGACTACGAGGTCAACCGGAGCGACGCCGTCGTCTTCGTCCTCGACACCTACAACGACGACCAGAACGGCTTCGTCTTCGGGACAACCCCGACCGGGATCGAGTACGACGGCCAGGTCGCGAACGAGGGACGCGGGGGAGGCCGCTTCCAGGGAGGCGGATTCAACTCCCGCCAGCGCTTCCAGTCCGGATCCGGTGGAGGCTTCAACAAGAACTGGGACGGCAGCTGGACGGTCGCCACGACCACCGACGGCGAGGGCTGGTACGCCGAGTTCCGCGTCCCGTTCAACACCTTGCGCTATGGAACCGACAACGAGACGTGGGGCTTCAATGTGATCCGACGGATCCGCCGGCTGAACGAGGAGTCGTTCTGGACGCCGGTTCCCCGTGAGTTCAACCTCTACCGCCTCAACTACGCGGGCGACCTCCAGGGGCTTAGGCCTCCGTTACGGCGGCTGGTCACCCTCACGCCGTACATGCTGGGCTCCACCGGACGGGACTACGCCGCGGCCACCAGCTTCTCGCAGCAAGGCGACATCGGTGGCGAAGTGAAGTTCCAGGTTACGCAGGGACTCACCCTTGACGTGACGTACAACACCGACTTCGCCCAGGTCGAGGTCGACGACCAGCAACTCAATCTGACCCGCTTTTCTCTCAACTTCCCCGAAAAGCGCCCCTTCTTCCTCGAGAACGCCGGCTTCTTCAGCGTGGGCGGCGGCGGAGCGGACCTGTTCTTCAGCCGCAGGATCGGAATCGCCGGCGGCCAACCCGTGCCGATCCGGGGCGGCGCACGGCTTTCGGGACGCGCCGCGGGATTGAACGTCGGGCTGGTGCACATCCGGACCGGCGCGGAGACCGGCCTGGCCGACGCTCACGGCTTCTCGGTGGCGCGGCTCGCCAGGGAACTGCCCAACCGCTCGCGCGTCGGCGGGCTGTTCGTGAACAAGAGCGGACCCGATGGCGACTTCAATCGCACCTACGCGGCCGATGTGGCCGTGGGGGTGGGAGAGGCGCTTACCTTCAGCGGCTTCGTCGCCCGGACGAACGACCCCGTATCGGTCGGCAACGAGCACGCCTGGGACCTGTCCGCCAACTGGAGCAGCCGCAGCTGGACCGTCACCGGCCAGGCCCGTGAGATCGGCCAGGGGTTCAACCCCGAGGTCGGCTTCCTCCCGCGCCGGGGCTACCGGTACTACCAGTCCCACGTCATGTACAAGATCCGCCCCTCGTGGCTCCGCGAAATCCGCCCGCACGTCTCCTACTACACCTACGACAGCCGCAAGACCGGCATCGAGTCGGGCTTCCAGGAGTCCGCCCGCCTGCATATCGACTCGCACTGGGAGTGGCCGTCGGGCGCCCAGATTCACACGGGCGCCAACCTCAACACCGAAGGCATCTACGCACCGTTCGAGATTCTCGGGACGGGGGTGGTCGTCCCGGAAGGCACATACAGCGGCTGGGAATCCCAGCTCGTCTTCAACAGCAACCCGGCCGCGCGATTCTCGGTCACCTCGCGCATCAACTTCGGGAGCTTCCTGAGCGGCACGCGCCGGGGCGGCAACGGCTCGCTGACCTTCCGCCCGAACGCGTCATTCAGCACTTCGGCGCGCATCAACTACTTCGACGTCGACCTCCCGCAGGGCAGGTTCGAGACCGTCCTGCTAGGCATGAACTTCGGCTACTTCTTCACCCCGCGGATCTACCTGCAGTCGCTGATCCAGTACAGCAACCAGGTCGACAGCTGGTCGGCGAACCTGCGCTTCGGATGGCTCAACACGGCCGGCACAGGGCTGTTCATCGTCTACAACGACGTCCAGGGGTTCGACTATCCCCACGGGCTCAACCCCGACGGAGGACGGTTCGTCGAGAGCGGCACGCTGGCGCGCTCGTTCATCGTGAAGTTCACGCGCCAGTTCAACCTGTTGGGAGGGTAGGATGAAGGGCGACGGACCCGGGTTCCGGAACGGACGGCGATCGGAGGCTCGGAGCCGGGCGGCGGCGACGAGGAGAGGTGTCCTGGTTCCGGCGCTGGTGGGCCTCATCACGGTGGCGGGCTGTGCGGCCATAGACCACGAGGCCCTTCACTTCGCGCTCAGCAAGTCCGTGCCCGAAAAGGACGCGACCGTCGCCCCACCCGACGAGCTGCGTCTCTGGTTCACCCAGGAGCCGCAGGAGAACTCGTTGTCGATCCGCCTGATGGCCGGAGAGGAACCGGTCGAGACAGGACCCGCCGAGGAGGACCCCGACGACGGCAAGGTCTTCAGCGTAGCCATCGAGAACGCTCTGGGTGTCGGCGACTACGCGATCGCGTGGCGCGGGCTGGGCCAGGATGGCCACGTGGTACGGGGCGAGATTCCCTTCACGGTCGCGGTTCGATAGGGGGGCCGACTGGACGTCGGGTCGATCCCGGGCGCCGCGGTCGGCTGGCTTCACTTCGCGGCGCTGATCGCGGCCTGGGGGGTGGTGTCGAGCCGCTGGCTCATCGTTCCCCGCGTTCCGGAGACCGTCCAGGACTTGCTCGTCGATACCGCTCGGCGGTTGGGGATTCTGGCGAGTGCCGTGCTGATCGTCGCGATGGGACTGGTGTTCTGGCGGCAGCTGGCGGACTTTCGCGATCCCTTCGTGCCGTGGCGGGAGGACGCCGGCCTCCTGCTTGGCACGGAGTGGGGCCGGATCTGGACGCTGGGGGCGGCCGGCTCGATCCTGATGCCGGTGCTGTTGCTGGCCGCGTCGCCTGCGGTCTGGCGCGGGGCCGTGCGACGGGCATCCTGGGTCCTGGCAACCGGCCTTGCGCTGGCGATGTGTGCGTTCCCGGCACTGACCGGTCACGCGTCGGGCAGTGAGAACCTGGGCGCGCTGCTGATCCCGGCCGACACGCTCCACGTCCTTGCCGCCGGCAGCTGGATCGGCGGCCTGCTGTTCGTGCTCGTTGCGGAGGGGGTGGAGCGGCGGCGCGGCGGTCGGGACGGCAGTCTCCTCGCCGAAATCGTGCCGGTGTTTTCGCCGGTTGCACTCGTCGCGGCGGGAGTACTCGTGGCCACGGGCACCGTGGCGTCCTTCGTCCACGTGGAGTCGGTGGGCGCGCTCGTCTCCACCGCCTACGGACGATTGCTCCTGACCAAGGTGGCACTCGTCCTGACCGTGATGGTCCTGGGTGCGGTCAACTGGCGGCGCCTGACGCCGCAGCTCCTGGAAGCGGGGGACGCAGCCGCCCTGCGGCGAAACGCGACCCGGGAACTGGTCATCGCCCAACTCGTGATCGTCGTCACGGCCCTGCTGGTGCGCACGTCACCGGTCGCCGGATAGGCCGCGCAACAAAAGACGTTGCGCGTCAGTTCTCGAGCGCCGGCCCGCAGAGCGGCAGGTCGTCGTCGCCGGCCTGCGGATCGGCTGCGCGCGACTCGACTTCCAGCTTCCAGCGCACGGCGGTTCCGAACATTCCGGTGCCGTCGCCGAAGACTGAAGGGATGCGGACCTCGCCTTCCAGGTCGATGCGGCCGAGCCGGACCCAGTTGGCCCAGTTGCGGTCGAGCGCTCCGACCGCGATCTCGGCAGAGGCGCCTTCCGGCAATCCCTTGTGCAACACGCGGGCAAGTTCCCATTCGTCGAAAAATCTGAAGAACAGGTCGCGGGGGAAAGCGAGCTGAGGCTCGTCATTGCGCCGCAGGGTGGTGTCCAGGAAGAGGGACTCCTGGTGCGGCCACAGGTCACCCAGCCCGGCCAGCCGCGCCTCGGCAATGTACGCCCAGCTGCCAGCGGAGTGCGCCCAGTTGAATTGATACACGTTATCGGGATCCACCCGGCATCGTCCGCCGTGCAGCGACAGGCCTGTGGGAGTGAAGACGCCCGGCATTCGGCTCTCGCCGCGCAGTATGCCGCCGTCGGGCAGCTCCACCGTCAGGCTCAGCCTTTCCCCGGGGGCAAAGTGGGCCCCGGGCATCGCCGCAACGTGACAGGAACCGGCAGGCGGGCGGGTTAGAGTTCCATTCACGAGTTCGAGCGGCGTCACGCAGGTCGCCAGCGGGTCGCTCACCTCGCGCAGGCGCAGAGATCGTCCCGACTCGCCGACGACCGTTACCGCGGCGCCGGGGATCTCACGGGGGGTTTCCCGTTCGCTCACTGCGACCAGCGCGAAGGCGCGCGTATCGATCCGGTTGGGATCGAGCGGATCGATGGTCAATACCACCGAGACGGCGGCCACGACCAGGTCCGGGACCGGTTCGATCGCGACCTCGGCGAGTTCGCAGGCGCCGAGCACGAGGGGAGCCAGCAGCGCCGGCCGCCAGGATGATGGCTTGTGGATGGTCATCGGAACGACACCTCCACTCCAATGGTTGGAAGGATGGGAATCATGGAAGATCCGGTGCGAACCGGAGTCTCGGGCCTGAAGTTGAAGGAGTAGAAGAGCACGTTCTTCCGGTTGTAGACATTGACGATGCTGACATGCGGTGTGATCCGGCCCCACTCCTTCTCCCAGGTCCTGCGAAAGCTGATGTCCATGCGGTGCCGGACCGGGTAGCGCTCACCGTTCCGGGGGCCGTAGATGACGCCTGTGGCGTAGGTGGGATCCACCAGAAGGTCGATGATCTGCGCACGATATATCTCGAACACACCGAGTGGGCGGGTGTACGGCAGCCCGGTTCCGAAGTTCCAACGCAGACCGGCCTCGATCTCGTGGGGCAGCTCGCGGCGGAGAACCAGGTCCACATCGAGTCGCCGATCGAACACCGGGGGGTATTCGACGATCGGCGCCGCTTC
Source organism: Gemmatimonadota bacterium (assembly GCA_022823145.1). Classification (GTDB taxonomy): domain Bacteria; phylum Gemmatimonadota; class Gemmatimonadetes; order Longimicrobiales; family Gaopeijiaceae; genus Bin94. Next base: position 14,647 of record JAJDXS010000007.1, on the reverse strand, counting down.
CAGCCCGGCACCGGTGTCGGGGAAGGTGCGCCTGGCCTTGAGAAGGGAAACGGAAATCCAGCCCGTCGTTTCACCCACGTCCCGGCGCACGATCAGGTCGGCACCGTACGAGCGCCCCTCTCCGACCAGCAGGTCGTCGTCGGGATCTTCCGGATCGTCCGCCCAGTTCCGGGCCGACAACCCATCGAAGCGGCGATAGTACCCCTCCAGGGCGACGAACCACTCGTCGTTGCGCCCGACAAAAGCCTCGACGCCTCCCTGGATATGGTCCGAAACGACGACGGGTGCCGTGCTTCCCGAGGACATCCACCAGTCCGGACTGAGCGGCAGCTTTTCGTCCCGCATGGAGAGAATGGACTGGAAGTACCGTCCCGCGGCTGCTCGCGCGGCCCAGTCGCCGCCGCGAACGTAGCGCTTCACGGCGAATCGGGGCGAAATCACGGTGGTGGCATCGGCCTCGTCGGGTCGCCAGTAGTCGAGCCTCAGGCCTCCTTCCAGCAGCCACCGTGCATTCGCTTTCCATTCGAGTTGCGAATAGACTGACGACCCGGTGCCGGCTTCCTGTCCGACCGGAAACGCTTCGGGGATACCGCCTTCGATGGCATTGTCGTGTGCCGCACGGTTCACGACCAACCCGGACTTCCAGTTCAGGCGCCCGGTGGGTCTCCGCGAGAGGTCCACACCCACGGACGACTCCCTGATTCCGGTGCTGACCCGGACATCCTGAAACTCGCCGAAGTCGAACTCGCCCTGGAAGCGGGAAAAGGAACCGTGCACGTCCAGCGCCCCGCCACCGCGCATGGGGCGTGTCCAGGAAGCGCCGATCGCGTCGTTCCCCCAGCTCCAATCGATGTCCGGGATGTCTTCCGGATCGCTGCCGTCCAGAATCGCCCAATCCCGGAGATCGACGGCGTCCCTCCCCGAGTAGCCGGTGATTCGGATCCGGTCGCCATGCTTTGTCCAGGCCTCGAATCCTGTCTGGAAGTCCATCAGCGAGTACGGGAAGGCAGCATCCAGGAAGGGGCGGGTCACCAGGTCCAGGTAGCTGCGGCGCCCCGACACTCGCCAGCGCGCGTCCGCGAGCCCCAGCCGGTCCTGCACGCCTTGCGAAAGGCCGCCTTGCACGGCAGCGCGGCTTGCGATGAGGCTCAAGCCTGCGTCCACCCCAAAGTCGCCGTCGCCCAGATCGGATTCGACCAGCAGGACCGAGGACGTACGCCCGCCGTACTCCGCCGGAAAGCCGCCGGAGTGGAGCTCGGCGCGCTGCACCATGTCGCCGTTGAAGACGGAAAACAGCCCCAGGGCGTGGAACGGGTTGAAGATCGGGACGCCGTCCAGGAGGATCAGGTTCTGGTCGGCCGATCCGCCGCGGACGTTGAAGGCGGCGCTGAAGTCGGAGACCCTGGTCACGCCGGGCAGCACCTCCACGCTCTTGATCGCGTCGGGCTCCGCAATGCCGGGAATCGCCTTCAGTTCCCGGCGATTCAACTCCTGCACCGTTACACCTCCGGCTCTCTCGAACCGCTCGCGCCGCCGGCTCCGGCGGCCCTCCGCCAGGAGACCGGTCAACTCGACGGCTTGTTCGGCCAGAGTGACCTCCACGTCCAGATCGGATCCCGGAGCCAGATCCACAGCCTGCTGGTCAGGGGCGTACCCGATGTGCGCCACGCTCAGGATATAGTCACCGGCCGCCAGATCGTGGAAGGCGAAGTAGCCCAGCCGGTCGGTACCGGTGATCTGCTGTCGGGTCGTGTCAACCGCTGGCGTCAGGCGGACGGTGGCGTCCTCGATGGGGATCGCGACTTCGGACCGCACGCGGCCGCGCAGCAGCCCATCCGGCGGCGCGAGATTGCTGCCCGACCTGGGGACGACGACCACCTGCGACCCCAGTTCGACGTATCCGAGGTCCGTGTCGGCGAGGAGCAGGTCGAGCGTCCGGGCCAGGTTCAGCGCCGCGCAGTCGCAGTCGACGCGCAGGTCGGCCGGGAGCAGACTGGGGCTGAAGGCGATCTGGACGTTCGACCGTTCGGCGAGCCGGACGAGGGCCTCTCCGAGCGGCGCCCGGTCGATGGACAGCCTGGAGATGGTGGCCAGCAGGGTGCCCGGGTCGGGGTTCACGCCGGTCTCGCCCCGGAGCGCGGCCAGCACCCGGGGGTCCTGTGCAGCGAGCGCCGTGGGGGCAAGTATGGCGATCATCAGAGCCAGCGCGCGGCACCACCCTACCGCCCTCACGAGCCCGCTCCGCGATCAGCAGACTCGATCCTCACAACCCCTGCATCGATGCTGCAGCGGGCGTCGATGACGCTGCACACCACCGTCATGACCTCGGGCAGCGACTTCGCGTCGAACCACATGGTCAGGGTTCGGTCCAGGAGCGCAGCGTCGCCGACCACTACCTCGGCGTCGTAGTGCCGCTCGACCTCCTTCATCGCCGCTTCGAGCGGCGTGTCGTGGAAGATGAGGAAGCCGACCATCCATTCGGCCACGGTCTCGATCGGGGCGGCGGCCTCGATCTGCGAGGGCAGACCTCCCAACAGGCTCGTGGCCTGCCCCGCTCCGACGTGTACCTCGTGGTCCTGCCCGGCGAGCGCGACCCGGCCCTCCACGACCGTCACGGCGAGTTCGTCCGTGCGGGCCGTGAGGTGGAAGCGGGTACCCAGAACCTGCGCCGTCCCCGCCTCGGTCACGACGCGGAACGGGCGGCCCTGGTCGGTCGAGACGGCGAAGAAGGCCTCGCCCTCGAGGGTGGCATCGCGGGTTGTCTCTCCCACTGACGCGCTCAGGCGACTCTCCGGTCCCAGTCGGATCACGGTTCCGTCCGCCAGCCGCACCATCTCGGTTTCTCCGAGGCCGGTCACGAATTCCTGAAAAGCGGGCGCGCTCGCGGGGCCCCTGTTGGTCCCGCCGACGAAGAACTGGAACACCACCGAAGCCGCCAGGACCACGACCCCCGCTGCGACGAGGTCGAACCTACGCCGGGGGCGTGGAAGCCTGAGCCTCCTCCCGAGACGCTCTACGGCCAACCCCGCCGAACCCGCCGTCCGCGCCTCGGCCCGCCAGATCACCTCTTCGGCAGCCGGTACGTCGCCAGGCACGATCCGGCGGTCGGCCAGCTGTCCGGCCTCGACCAGGCGCCCGAGTGCGGCCAGCTTGCGCGCGCGCTCCCCCGATCCGCCCAGCCACTCTTCGACCGCGGCGTTCTCTTCTTCCGTCGTCTGCTGACGCAGATGCCGGAGCAGCAATTCGTCCATCTAGTCCTCCTTGATCGCTCGTCGCACGCTCCTCAGCGCGGCACTCATCTGGTTCGCCACCGTCTGCACCGAGATGTCCAGCACAGCCGCCGCCTCCGCGTGGCTCAGCCCACGCTGAAAGACGAGCTCGAACACCTCGCGGCGCCGGTCCGGCAACAACGCCACGGCAGCTTCGAACGCATCCGCCAGCACCTTCGCGTCCAGTTCCTCGGCGGGGGTGGCGGGCCGCGGCGCATCGACGAGCTGCCGGCTTTCCGCCCACCGCCGCCGCACCCCCTGCTTCCGCTTCTCGTCGATCACCAGGTGCCGCACGATCCTGTACAGGTAGGCGCGCGCGGATCCCCGCGGCCGCCAGCCCCGCCTCCGCTCCCACACCTGGATGAACGCTTCCTGCACGACATCGCGGGCCACCTCCACATCGCCCAGCTGGCGCGCCGCATAGCGCACGAGATCCTCCCAGCAGAGGCTCATCAGGCGACCGAGCGCCCTTGACGAACCGCCCTTGATCGCGGCCATGAGCCGGTCGAGCGGGTCGTCGCCCGTGGCGATCCGGGTGTCGTCGGTGTCTCGCATCAGTTGAAGGCTTCGCATCTGGCTCCGCGTTCGGTCCAATCCGGACATTTACGCAAAGGAAGCGGATGAGCGGCGCCGCACTACTATGGCCGCCCCGGGCCGGGCAGCCTACGATGTCCGGACCCGCCGCCGCGTCCGTGAGTTCCCGAGCCGGAGACGACCGCATGAAGACCGCTCGACGCAAAACCCTGGCCGCCCTCGCCGCCGGCGCCATTCTCCCCGCCGCCGCGTGCACCGACGCCGCCCCGCCTGCCGACACCCATCCCTTCGACGTTCTCATCACCGATGCCCGTGTGATCGACGGAACCGGCGGGCCACCCGCAGACGCCGATGTCGGAGTGCGCGGTGACCGCATCATGGCCATCGGCGACCTCTCCGACCGCGAGGCCGCCCGCACCATCGACGCCGCCGGGCGTGTGGTGGCACCGGGCTTCGTCGACATGATGGGCCAGGCCAGCCTCGTCCTCATCACCGACCCGCCGAGCGCCGAGAGCAAGCTGCGCCAGGGCATCACCACCTACCTGTCGGGCGAGGGGGCATCGGCCGCGCCCCAGAGCGAGGCCACGCTGAGCAATCCGCCCGTGATCGACGGAGACACGCTGCGCTGGCGCCGCTACTCGGAGTACTTCGCGATCGTGGAGCGCTACGGCATTCCCATCAACGTGGTCCACGACGTCGGCCTGACCCAGGTGCGGCGGGTGGTCCTCGGCAACGAGGATGTCGCGCCTACGCCCGAGCAGCTCGAGCAGATGAAGGCGTTGGTAAGAGAGGGGATGGAGGACGGCGCGGTCGGCGTGTCCACGTCCCTGATCTATCCGCCCGCGATCTACGCGTCGACGGAGGAATTGATCGCCCTCAGCGCGGTGGCCGGCGAGTACGGTGGCGTCTACTTCACGCACATGAGGAACGAGAGCCACGCGGTCCTCGAGGCCATCCGCGAAGCGCTGACCATCGGCGAAGGCGCCGGCGTCCCCGTCCACATCTACCACCTCAAGGCGGCCGGGCAGCGCAACTGGCCCCTTATGGACGAGGCGCTGGCGCTCATCGACTCGGCGCGCACCGCCGGCATGGACGTCACGGCAGACATCTATCCCTACATCCGCAACGGCATCGGCCTCGGCTCGTTCCTGCACCCGCGCCACTACGCGCGCGGCACCGGGGCCTTCCTGGCCACCCTCGGCGACCCCGGCCTGCGGGCCCGGCTGCGCGAAGAGGTCGAGACCGACCCCGAGTGGGAGAACTGGTACCAGCACGTCGGCATGGACTGGAACAACGTGCTGATCGTCTCGGCACCCGCTTCGGTCGACCCCGGTGTCGTCAACCGCTCCGTCGGGGAAGCGGCCGACGTCCTCGGCACCGACCCGTGGAACGCCTTCTTCGACCTCGTCCAGGCGGGCGGCGTCAGCGTGAACCCGCTGAGCATGAACGAGGAGCAGAAGTGGGCCGCGCTGCGGGCGCCCTACGTCATGATCGACACCGACGCCTCGCCGGTGAACCCGGCCTCGGTGTCGAGCACGCACCCGCGGGCCTTCGGGGCGTTCCCGCGCGTGATCGCCAAGTATGTGATGGAGGACGGCGTGATTACCCTGGAGGAAGCCGTGCGCAGAATGACGTCGCTGGCCGCACGCCGCCTGGGGTTTGAGGATCGCGGCACCGTCGAGCCCGGGATGGTCGCCGACCTGGTGGTTTTTGATCCGGCGCGCATGCGGGACAGGGCCGACTTCGGTGCCAACGCGACGCTTCAGTCCGAGGGCGTGGACTACCTCTTCGTGAATGGCGAATTGGTCATCGACGACGGGGCGCTCACGGACGCGAAGCCGGGCAGGCTGCTGAGGCGAACGGACCGGTAGTAAGCCTCAACCGTGGCGCGCTGGTGACGCCTCAGCGTTTCAGCTGAAACGCTTTCGCACGGAAGCACGAACGACAATGTAATGTTCATATGACATATTGTCATATCAACTTTACTTTCTGTGTGCCGGTGCCCGCCAAACCCGATACGCCACCACCCCCGCCCCGATCACGCCGAAGCTGAACAGCGTCGACCCCGGCGCCCCACCAGGGCGTTCGCCAGCATCGCGAAGGACGCGAGCAGGAACACGCCCGGTTGGCGAGCAGGTAGACCGCGGCGACGACCAGCGAGCCGCCGATCAGCGCCCGGGGGAGGTTGCGCTCTGGGTCCTTGACCTCGCCGGCCGCGTAGAGCAGTTCGCCCCAGCCGTCGTAGGCCCATAGCACGGCAATCAGGGCGATCCCTGCGCCGGTCCACGAAGCCGGTGCGAACTGCGAAGGCGCAGCCAGCGCTCCGGCGCCGCCGTCCCCGAAGAGGAAGATCGCGAGCGAAAGGCCGACGATGGCCGCTGCGGCGACCACCCGCACGCCGGTCTCGGAGAGTGGGACCAGCGTGCCGACGTAGGCCGCGAAGATGAGTGCGATGCCGCCGATCACGGCGGGCTGGAGGGTGATCGCCGAGCCGGCGAGCCAGAGCAGCGCGATCGCGCCCACCGTGCCCGCCTCCGCCGCGATCTCGGCAGGCACACCGAAAATGCCGCTCCCTATGATCGCGCCAACCAGGATGGCGCCGGCACTCCAGACCCCTAACTCCCTCCTCAGCCCAGGATTCGACGGTGCGGCGGAGTCAGCCGACGGTCTCGATCCGGGCTGCGGTGCGTCGCTCGCTGCCCGACACCGCCGGTCACGCGTCGGCAACCCGGTCCCGGGTCACGACCCCGCTGAGGCAGCCGATTCCGCCCGCGCACTTGTGAAGTTCGCCGAGTTCGACCGTGACGCACTCCACGTCGGCGGCCTCGTAGGCGGCGCGGGTCTGCGGGCAGCGCTCGGGCATGAGGATGCGGCGGGGGCCGAGGGTCACGATGTTGTGGCCGAAGTCGCGGACCATTTCGCCGTCGTCGGGGAAGAAGCGGACCTCATAGCCGTGGGTGCGGAGCAGTTCGAGGGCGGTCCAGGGGATGCGGCCGGCGCGTGCAAAGGCCAGGTCGCGGTCGGGGAAGCGCACCTCGCCCATGAGATGCATGGAGGTGTGGGGGAGGTCGACCACGTGCGTCTCCACCCCGATCTCGGCGAGGGTTGCTGCCACCTGCGCGGCGCCCTCCGCGTTGGTGCGGAGTCCGCGGCCGATCATCGCCACCCCCGGGGACAGCCAGCAGAGGTCGGCGCCTTCGAAGGTGCCGTGGCCTCCGACGCTGCGGAGGATCGGCACGCCGCGGTCGGCAAGGCGGCGGGCGACCCAGCGCTCTTCGCCGGCGCGCACGGTCGATGCCGGGCGGCCCACGACGGCGCCGGAGGGAGTCATCACGAAAAGGTCGGCGCAGAACATCTGGTTGGGACGCGGCTTGCCCGGGTCGACATACACGACCTCGACGCCGCTGGCGCGATAGGCATCGGCCAGGGCATCGTGCTGAGCGGTTGCGCGCGCGGGGTCCGGCGTGTCGAGCAGCAGGTGCTCGTCGGGGTCGGCGAGGCCGAAGAGTTCCGGGCCGGGTCGGTGCAGGATTACCGTCCGCAGGGGTGCGTATTCGCTGTCGATGCCGCAGCGGGCCCAGACGGAGCCGATCTCGTCGGACAGGGAGGCGTGGCGCGCCGACCAGTTGGGGCCACCGTAGGCGGCGGTTCCGGCGTCGGGGTGCGGGGCGCCCGCGTCGCTCATGCGGCCCCGACCGGGTCCACCCGCACCGTCACGATATCCGTATCGTGGTACTTCTGGTGCCGCACCGAGGTGGCGATGTGCCGCAGGAGGCGGATCGAGAAGTCCTGTTCGACGGGCACCTCGGTCGCGCTTCCGCCGATGAAGGCCATTCGATCCTCTATGTTGCCTTCCCCCGCGGCCGCGAGGAACTCGAGTTCGGCACCGCCTCCCTCGGCCCGGGCCGTCACCCGCAGGCGGCGCGTTCCCAGGGTGTCGTCCTCGGTCATCTCGTTGAGGAGGACCAGCAGCGTCTCCTCCGCGGCGAGGCTCATCCGGTGGACCAGGTCCTCGCTCAGGCCCGAGCGTGCGCCGAATGTCTCCATGAACGCCTGGATCTTCGGCTGCGCCTCGACGTTAAGGGTGGTCTCGATGCGGCTGCGTCTGGGCCCCGACAGCTCCATGAACGCCGACAACAGGATCGCGGTCAGCCCGCCGGAGGTCATTCCGTTCTCGAGCAGCTGGCCGGCCCAGCTGAAGTACTCCGAGGGGATCTGGCCGCTCTGGAAACCCGCCCCGATCCAGAACGACACGCCGATGATCGTGGCCTTCCGGTAGTCGATGCCGTCCTGGGTGACCATCTCCAGGCCGAGCACGAAGAGGATCGCGATCAGGACGATGATGTAGGCGCCGACCACCGGGTTGGGGATCGCGAGCAGTACCGCGGTCGCCTTGGGGAAGAAGGCGAGCGCGATGAAGATCAGCCCGATGCAGACACCCACCCGACGGGCTGCGACTCCCGTGATCTCGACGATCGAGACGCTGTTCGAGTAGGTCGTGTTGGGAACGGTGGCGAGAAGCCCCGAGAGGAGGTTGCCGACTCCGTCGGCCGCCACCGCGCCCTGCACCGCTCGGAAGTCGGTGGCCCGGCGCTTCCGCCAGGACACCCGCTGGATGGCCATCCCGTCGCCGATGGTCTCGATGGCGCCGACGAGCGTGACGAAGATGAAGGCCGGCAACATCGCCCAGAAGGCGGGGCTCAGGCTCAGGTCGAACCCGGGCCACCCGGCCGCCGGCACCCCGAACCACTGCGCCTCGGACACGATGCCCATGTCGTAGATCCCGTATCCGGCCGCGACCAGACAGCCTCCGACGGCTCCGATCACCGAACCCCAAAGCCGCAGGGCTCCCCTCGCCCGCAGCACGATCACGATGGTGATCACGATGGTCGCCAGCGCGGTCAACGGGGCTGCCGCCGGATCGGCGCCCTCGGGCGCCAGGAAGAGCAGGTCGAAGCCGATCGGCATCACCGTGACCGCGATCAGCATGATGACCGTGCCCGCCACGGTGGGCGTGATGACGCGCCTCAGCAGCGACAGCCGTGACGCGATCAGGAACTGGAAGAGCGACGACGCCACGATAAGTGTGGCCAGGAGCGCGGGACCGCCCCGTTCGAGTGCCGCTACGGACACCGCAATGAAGACTCCGGACGTACCCATGAGCAGGATGTACCCGGCCCCGATGCGTCCGCCGATCCGCTTCGCCTGGATCAGCGTCGAGATCCCGCACACGATCAGGACCGCGAACGCCGCCCACGTCAGGTAGGTCTCGCTGCCGCCCCCGGCGCGGACCACGATCGCCACCGTGATGACGATCCCGGCGATGTTGAGCAGGACGTACTGGAAGGCGAGGCCGAACGATACCGGGTATGTGGGGGTCTCGTCGGCCTGGAAACGAAGGTCCTGGCGAGTGTCTCGAGCAGTCATGGCGTCGGTCGGCCCTCGAGCGCGGCCGAATGCCGCCGGAGGAAGGACTCGAACTCGGCGACCAGCCTGTCACAGTCCTCGTCGTCGTGGGCGAGGGAAACCGAGATGAAGCCGCGGCGGGCGATCCAGATCCCTGCGAGCAGCATCTCGAGGTGGAAGAGATCGCGCGCGGCCTGGGGCGTCGCGCCCAGGTCGGCGTGACGGCGAATCGGCGCGCGCTGGAAGTGCACATTCATGATCGACCCCCGGCCGGTCACCTGGGCGGGCGCATCGAACCGCGCCGCGACGGCGTTCAGCGCAGCGCGCAACGCGTCGCCGCGACGGTTGAGACCGCGCACGGCTGCGGGCGTGAGCACATCTCGCAGCCCGGCAAGGCCCGCGGCCATCGAGAGAACGTTGTTGTTGTGCGTGCCCGGGTGGCTGAAGTGATCCGGGCGGCGCGGGTCGAAGCGGTCCATGAGGTCCGCTCGGCCGCCGAACGCGCCGAAGGAGGCACCGCCCCCCAGGTATTTGCCGAAGGTCGTGAGGTCGGCGCGGATGCCGAGCACCTGCTGCAGTCCGCCGGGCGCGAGGCGCGAAGTCTGCACCTCGTCGAAGATGAGCATCGCGCCGCTCCGCTCCGTCGCGTCCCGGAGCGCGCCGAGAAATGCGTGCGTTCCGGGGATACACCCGCCGCCTCCGAGCATGGGCTCGACGAGCACGCACGCGAGTTGGCCCGCGAGTTCCCCGATCAGGGACTGCGCCGACTCCGCGTCGTTGTAGTCGCAGACGGTCCACGGGAACGGAATGTTGAGGCGCCGATCCGTGCCCGTGAAGCTCAGGGGCCCGCCGTGGTATCCACCGTCGAAAACGAGCACGCCGTCGCGTCCGGTGACGGCGCGTGCGAGGCTCGCCGCCATCAGGTTCGCCTCCGTCCCCGAGTTCGTGAACCTCACGCGTTCGACCGAAGGAAAGCGCCCGCAGATCAGCTCCGCAAACTCCTGCTGGTTCGGGGTCGGGCCGCCGAGCGTGAGTCCTTTCCGCGCGGCCGCGGCGATCGCGGCCTGGATGACCGGGTTCGAGTGCCCGTAGAGGCCGGCCGTGTGGTCGTTCAGGAAGTCGACGTACTCGTGCCCGTCGAGGTCGTGGAGCCGCGCGCCCTCGCCCCGCACGATCGTCACCGGGAAGGGCGCGTAGTGGTTAACCGTGCGGGTGTCGGCCCCGGGCAGGAAGCCCGTCGACCGCTCGAAGCTGGCCTGGCTCAGCGGATTCGCCGCGGTGTACCGGGCAGCCGCCTCGGCTGCGAGGTCCTCCAGGGTTGGCGCCATTACCGGAGTCATGGTGGGATAATCGGTGCCGACCGGCGCGCATCGCAACCCGGGGACAGGGCGCCCCGGGCCCCGAGCTACGCCGTCACGCCCCCAGGATCCACCCGCACCGTCACCACATCGATGTCCTCGTATTTGTGGTGCTGCACCGAGGTCGCCAGGTGCCGCAGCAGCCGAAGAGAGAACTCGTGCTCCTCGGCCGCGTCGACGGCGTGCGTACCGACCACGGCCAGATGATCCTCGATGTTGCCCTCGCCGCCCGCGGCCAGGAACTCCAGCTCCGCGCCCCCCGACTCGGTCCGCGCGGTGAGCCGCAGCCGGCGATGGCCGGAACCGGCAGCCTCGCCCCCCTCCGCCTCACCGATCAGCAGCAACAGTGTCTCCTCGGCCGCGTGCGCCAGCCGGTTCGCCATCCCGCTACCCAACCCGCGGCGCCCGGCAAAGTCCTCCAGGAACCCGTGAATCTTCGGCAGCGACTCCACCTGCAGCTCCGTCTGCATGCGCATGCGCCTGGGCCCCGTCAGCTCCATGAACGCGGTCAGAACCAGCGCGGTCAGCCCTCCCGACGTCATCCCGTTGCTGAGCAGCTGCTGCAGGAAGGGGGCCAGCCCGTCGGTGGGGATCTGGCCGCTCTGGCAGCCGACGCCGACCCAGAACGAGAAGCCGACCACCGTGGCCTTGCGGTAGTCCATGCCATCCTGCAGTACGATCCTGGTACCCAGCATGAACAGCACGGCGATGATCACCATGGCGTACGCACCGAGCACCGGATCCGGGATCACCAGAAGCACCTGCGTCACCTTCGGCAGGAAGGCGAGGACGCAGAAGATCACGCCGATGCACACCCCCACCCGCCGCGACGCGATCCCGGTGATCTCGACGACCGAGACGCTGCTCGAGTAGGTCGTGTTGGGCACCGTGGCGAAGAGCCCCGAGAGCAGGTTGCCGAACCCGTCGGCAGCCACGGCCCCCTGCACCGCCCGGTAGTCGGTTGCGCGACGCTCGCGCCACGAGACCTTCTGGATGCCCACCGCGTCCCCGATCGTCTCGATCGCCCCCACCAGCGTCACGAAGGTGTACGCTGGGAGGATCGCCCAGAACGCCGGCCCGAAGTCGAACCCCAGCCCCGGCCAGTCCGCGAGCGGAACGCCGACCCACATGGCCTCGCGGACCGGTCCGCCGTCCAGCAGCCCGAAGAACGACGCCGCCGCGACCCCCGCGACGATCCCGATCAGCGGGCCCCACAGACGCACCGGGCCACTGAACTTCAGCATCACCGCCAGCGTCACCACCAGCGTCGCCATCACGGTGACGGGCGCCGCCAGCGGCGCGCTCCCCTCGGGCACGTTGTCCATGAAGTCGAAGAGGAACGGCATCACGTTGACCGCGATCAGCATGATCACGGTGCCCGCCACCGTCGGCGTCAGGATCCGCCGCAGAATCGCCAGCCGCCCCGCAAGCAGGAACTGGAAGAGCGAGGACACGATGATCAGCGTGGCGAGCAGCCCCGGTCCCCCCTGTTGGAGCGCCGCCACCGACACCGCGATGAACGCGCCCGACGTGCCCATCATCAACACGTATCCGGACCCCAGCCGTCCCACGCGCCGCGCCTGAAGAACGGTGGCCACACCGCTTACCAGGAGCGCACCGAAAGCCCCCCAGGCCAGGTACCCTGCGCTGCTTTCCGCGCTGCGCAGTACGATCGCGACGGTGAGCACCACACCCCCGATCGCCAGCACCGAGTACTGTAGCGCCAACCCCGCGGCCAGCGGCCAGGGCGGCCTCTCGTCGGGTTCGTAGCGGACGCCGTGTGCGGCCTTGCCTGGCTCGGATGCCATGGACGAAATCCTCTCGGGGCTGAGCGATCGCGGTATCAACCGGGCGGCCGGGGAGCTCCACGCATCCCGGGACCGAGACCGCCCGCAGGATAGTCGGGGCGGCGCCTGCCCCGTTGTCAAGATCCATGTAGATTTCGGCGCGTCAGCCCCGGTCCACCCGATCACACCCGCCCGGATACGCCGTGAACATCGATCAGCTCAACCATTACAAGCAGAAGCTGGCCTTCGAGACCGACTCGTGGGATGTCTACGAAGCCCTCAACCGCAACGAGCCGGTGGTCGTGGTCGACGGCCGGTCCGCCGAAGCCTACGCGCGCGAACACATTCCCGGAGCCATCAACCTCCCCCACCGCGAGATCAGCGCCGAGACCACGGAAGCGCTCGACAAGGCCAGGCTGTACGTCTGCTACTGCGGCGGAAGCTATCGGGCTCACATCTTACTGTGACGATTGAGCTTACGGGACTCCTACCCCTAATTCCCGCTTTTCGATTCCCGCCGAACGCCTTGGGTCAGGCGCGAACTCTCGGGCGGCTCTCCAACGCCTTCCTGAGCTGTCCAGCGTCGGCCTGTTGATAGCAGCGCAGCACCGTCTGGGCCTCCTTCCAGCCACCGAGCTCGCAAAGCACCTTCAGCGGAAGAGCCATGAGGTCGGATGCGAACTTTCGCCTCAGCGAATGCCAGCCCCTCCCGCGTCTGGGTTCTAGCCCCGCAAGCACTTGGGCACTGTCCCACCAGTACCGGACCGCCGATATGCCCGCGCACCGCGAGGCGTCCCTGGGAGCAGGCAACACCGGAGAGTCCCCGGCGTCGGGATGCCCGCGTTGCGCAGCCTCTTCCAAGGCAACGATGGCCTCGTCGGTCATCGGAGTGACGTGCTCGTAGCCCGTCTTCTCATGCTCCGCCCGCCACACGATGGTCCTGTCCTCGAAGTCGATATCCGCCCATCTGAGGTGGCGGATCGCGCCGATTCTGTGTCCGGTCTCGTGTGCGAGCACAAGCGCGACATGGAACCGCCAGTCGACCCGCCGGGAGACCCCGAGCAACGCTCCGTACTCTTCGTCGGAAAGGACGACTCGGGTGGGGTTCTTCTCCTTGGGCGTCTTCAAGCCCCTCAGCGGATTCGAGGCGAGAAGGAGCTTCCCGTTCTCGTCCCGGGACTTCGACGCCCAGTTGAGGACGGCGATCAGGAATCTCAAGTCGAACTCGACGGTCCGGTCGGACACCGGTTTGCCGCTGGGTCCAACCTTGCCAGTCCTCCGCTCCCGGATGAAGCGATCCCAGTCGCGCTGCGACAGGGTCGCCGGATCGCGGTCCTTACCGAAGAACCCGAGGAACATCCTCATCGCAACCCGGTCGTATCGCCGCGATCTGTCGGCCTTGGTCGGCGTTACCTCCTCCCCGTAGATTTCAAAAAGCCTTCCCAGCGTGAGCGGCTCGGGATCGGTTTTGCCGTTGAGCTGATGCACCTCGAAGCCCGCAGCGGCCTCGTCGGCCTGCTTCTTCGCCCGAGTCCAGTTACGGTGCCCCAGCGACCGGCTCAGCCTGCGCCCGTTCTCGCGCCACTCCATCTGGTAAAGGCCGGTCTTGGGATCGGTGAACACCCTCACCCGGTTCCGGCCCCATTCGCCGGCGCTGTACGAGCGCCGACTTCGTTTCGTGCGTGCCATCGTTCGATTCCTCTCGATTGATGGACTGCACGATCTGCGCAACGGAATCTCGCTGGACGAAGGCGGCTTGACCAGTGCGAGTCTTGTCCAACGGGAAATGAGCCTGAACGCGGGGCCGGTTTCCAGCGGGGAGTGAGCCTGAAGGCCGGGGCGAAGAGATCATTGGAGGATGATCGTGACACTTCGCACCGAACGGATCCGGACGCTCGACCGGATGCACGCCTTCCTTGAGGGCAACGAACCGGCCGATTTCCAGATCACCGACCGCACTTCCGCCTACGTCTTCGTCCGCCGCACGCTGGTCCGCTTCGAGTACCACGGCCTCGGGAAGCCCGACAAGGGCCTGGTGAAGCGGTTCGTCGAGAAGGTGACGGGCCTTTCGCGCGCCCAGGTCACCCGCCTCATCCGACAGCACGGGAGTGTGCTGATTTCTGTGTAAATGGCCATGGAGTAGACTCTGGAAGCAGGAGGAGACCATGGCCGGGAAGAAGAAGAAGGATGCGACCGAGCGGGAGGTGAACGAGCTTCTCGACAGCCTCATGGAGGGCCGCAGTCCGGAAGAGATCATGGGCGGCGGCGGACTGCTGGACGCGCTGACGAAGCG
>JAJDXS010000077.1 GCA_022823145.1 Gemmatimonadota bacterium | reverse complement strand
CGCCATTCACAACCGGTTTTTCCGCTTTCGCGGTACGGTCCAGCAGGGTCCAGTACAACGGCAGAAAACGCAGATCGTGCAGCCCTGTAAGACTTTACGTGATTTCCTGCCGGGATTCAGACCCTTACCAATCCGCCGAGGCGTCCGACTGGTCGTGGAAAGCTTATGAGAGACCTTGGGGCTGGCTGTGTGAAGGTCCGTGTACCCCAGGTTGGTGCTGCTTCTGGATCGGCGGCGATGAAGCGTAATACCGGCTTCTACCAACTCTTCCTGCTCCTGCCTGTGCTCAGCGCGTGTAGCGTCGAGGCAAGGCAGGAGCAGGACGGGTCAATCCCGGCGTCGCGCCAGCTTCCAGAAGAGCCCACGGTCGACACCGCCGCGTTCTTTGCCGCCTTCGAGCAGATCCGCGTCCTTACGCTGGAAGAGAATGAGGAAGTCATCACCGTAATTCCGATAATGAGCGCCGGGCGCACAGGTGAACTGATCGTGGTTGATGAGCGTGAAGCCCAAGTTCGTCTCTACGGTGAAGACGGTTCGCTGCGGACGGTTATCGGTCGTCGGGGTGAGGGGCCAGGTGAATTCACGTACCCCGTCTCGGCGTCACGCACCGAGGATAATCGCATCGTTGTGGGGGACATTTCGCGGATTACGGTTTTCTCGCCGGAGGGAGGCTTCGAGAGCTCGGTGGGAAACATACCGATGACACTCCTCATCGGCGTGAAGGATCTTGGCGCTGACCGTTTCCTGCTCCTGGGTCCCGGTCGAGGCGATGTCGACCAACCTCGTTTTCTTCACATATGGGACAGCGCGGCGGAGCAGGTGGAACGGAGTTTTCTTCCGATGGGCCTTCCACCAGCACAGCGTCCGGCTGGCCGTTCCTTTCCGCAGGTGAGTGCCGTCATTGAAGGCGACACCATCTGGGCCGTGTGGGCGCTGTCGGATACACTCTACAAGTTCAGCCGGGGCGGCGAACGTCTCGCGGCAGCTGCGATGCCTCTACCCCAACCGACGGGACCCGTTCCGGTGATCGAGGGTGTCGTAGGAGGCCGAGAAGCTGTCAGTGGATTGACCCAGGTGGCGGATGTATTTCTGCTGGGTAACGGGGAGGTGGCGGTTCAGGCGGCCCGATCCGGCGTTCTCGGCTTCGAGACGGACCTTCTGATCATGGACCGGGTCGGGCAACCCAAGCTGCAGCTCTCCAAGAGCCCGAGATTGTTGCTGGTAGACGGGGACGAGTTCTACTTCGACGACCCAGCCTCAATCCTGCCCAATCGCCTAATCGTGGTCCGCCGACGAGTGGCTTCATGAGTCAGCATAGACGCTCAGGCGGATTGATCGCGGCCATCGTCGGCGGGGCGCTTTGGACAGCAGGGTGCTTGGACGGGAACCCAACGGTGAGCATTGGGGATCCTCTGCCGGTAGCTGAACTGTCCCCGTCGCAGCCGTCGCTTGTATGGGTGTTCGATGCTGAGAGGTGTCTTGGGTGCACCTTACGTCCGTCGGCAGGGACTGTACGGAGATTGCAGCATGAGCTGCGCGACAGAATCGATGTCGTGGTGATCGCGCTTGGCGAAGGTGGAAACGAAAATCGCGACCGAGTGCTGGTCGGCAGCTTTCTTCGTGGCGAACGGGTGAATGCGCGAGTCGCTTGGCTGAGCCGACAAGCTTACGCGAGGGAGTTCGGCCACGCCGCGCCGACAAGCGCCCTGTACGTAGCAGAGCAGGGTAGGCTAGTGGAGATCATCGAAGAAAATGAGGTGGCCGCCGCCGCGGGCCAAATCAGGGTTCTGTTAGAAACGGCTCGCACGCCGCTCATGGAAACAGAGAAATGAAAGGAAGGGGGCCCGGCGGCCCCCTGATGCAGGGACCGCCGGGCCCGTGATTCACGCCGTGGCCCTCAGCGCGAGCGTCACCAGCTCCCGCGCCCGGATCTCCGCGGTGGGGATCGTGACGCCGTCGCGCTCGTACGAGTTGTACATGAGGTAGCCCTCGACGTAGAACTTATCGCCCCTCGAGACGTAGTCCTCGGCGATCTGGGCCAGGTGGCCCCAGCGGACGATGCGATGCCAGTCGGTGCGGTCCTCTGGATCCGGGAGACCGGCTCGCCAGTTCGTGGCCAGCGACAACCGGGCGATCTTGACGCCCGCGCTGGTGATGCGCACGTCGGGGTCGCTCCCGACGTTGCCGATCGGCTGGCGAAGGAGATCGCGGGGCTTGGCCGGCGAGCGTTGAGCTATGCGCTGGTCGTGCCGCGGCGCATGGGCTTTCGGACCGCGGCGCGAAGGAGCCAGGCCGGCCGAGGATACACCACGACGTTGAGCCCGTCCGACGTGGACGGGCGCCGGCCCGGGGACGCCGAGCGGCCTCCGCGGGTGAGTGAGGGGTTGTCGGCCGCGTTGCTCGTGAAGCGGTGAAGCGCCATGACGATCGGCAGCGGAGTGCCGGCCACGCAGTCCAGCGGGCGGATCATCGTCGCCGCGTGGGCGCCACCAATGGTGCGGACGGCCTCGTGGACGGGCGGGTCGGGCTCCGTGGGCCCGGTGGGGGCGAGGCCTCCTTCGCAGGAGGCTGCGCCGACGAGCAGAATCGCGGGCAGCCGAAAAACCCGCCTCAACGTCAGCCCTCGCCTCCGCCGCCGTACCGCTTCGCAGCCGCCTCGGCGCTGACCAGCCCGTTCAGCACGTCGTCGCGCACCATGTCGTGGGAGCGGCGGCCCGGATCCCCCAGCCCCCCGCCCCCCGGCGTCTCCAGCACGATCCGGTGCCCGGGCGGCACGATCTCGCGGCCCTTCACCCGCAGCTCTCCCGCGCCCGGGATGTAGACGCGGCCCGGGGCGCCCGCCCCGCCGCCGTCCCTGCCGCGCGCGGCGTTGCGCACCCGCTCGAACATCTTGGACACCGCGAAGGCGGCGCCCTGCGAGTGCGCGATCTCCATGACCTGGCCCAGTCCGCCGCGGTACTCGCCCGGGCCGCCCGAGTCGGGGATGTACTCCTTGCGCCAGAAGATCAGCGGCGCCACGGTCTCGGTGATTTCGATGGGGGTGCTGCGTACGCCCGACGGGAAGGCCGTCGCCGACAGCCCGTCCTTGCCGGGACGCGCGCCGGTGCCGCCGGTGTGGAAGGGGTTGACAACGAAGGGCTCGGCGTCGCCGTAGCCGTATGGTCCGGCCAGCCCCTGGCCTCCCATGATGACCGGATTCCACAGGCAGGACGCGCCCTCGGCGGGGACGGAGCCGGGCGGCATCGCCTGGCCGAGCGCGCCCAGCACCACGTCGGGGAGCATCTGCCCGATCGAGTGGCGGGCCGAGACCGCGGCCGGGGGCGGCGCGTTCAGCAGACAGCCGACCGGCGCGGTCACCTCGATCGCGCTCAGCGAGCCTGCGTTGTTCGGCACCTCGGAGCCGACCACGCAACGCACGCCGAAGGAAGCGTAGGCACGCGTGTAGGTCTCGGGCACGTTGATCCCGTAGGACGACTGGGGAGACGTGCCGTCGAAGTCGATGGTGATCCCGTCGTCCGAGACGACGATGGTGCAGACGAACTCGAGGTCCCGGTCGTAGCCGTCGATGGTCATGCGGTGGCGGTAGGTGCCGGGGCGGAGCGCGCGGATACGCTCCAGCATGGCGCGATGCGACGCCGTGATGATCTTCCCGGCCAGGTCGTCGAGCGACTCGAGGCAGAACTCGGTCATCATCGCGGCGAGACGCTCGCAGCCGGTCTCGTTGCACGCAGCCAGCGAGTACAGGTCGCCCTGCGCGACGTCTGGCTCGCGCACGTTCGCCCGCACCATGCGCATCAGCGTGCCGTCGACCTCGCCGGCGCGGATGAGGTAGCCGATCGGGATGCGGATGCCCTCCTCGAAGACCTGGTTGGCGTCGGCGCCGAAGCCGCGTCCGCCCACGTCGGCGATGTGGCTGGTGGCCGCGAAGAGCGCAACCAGGCGGCCGTGCAGGAACGCCGGTGTGACGACGGTGAAGTCGTTGAGGTGGCCGGTGCCCTCCCAGGGATCGTTGGTGACGAGCACGTCGCCCTCGCGCAGGGTGTCGACGGGGTGGTCGCGCAGGAAGCATCCCACCGAGGCCGCCATGGCGTTGACGTGCCCGGGCGTCCCCGTGACGGCCTGCGCCAGCATGCGCCCCTTCAGGTCGAAGACGCCGGCCGAAAGGTCGCCCGCCTCGCGTACCGGGGTCGAAAACGCGGTGCGCACCAGGGTCCTGGCCTGCTCCTCCACCACCGAGAGGAGACGGCTCCACATGATCTGATCCTGCAGCGCCGAAAACCCGGCCCTCCCCCCGTCCCGCGCGCGCGCGCCCGCATCGCGTCCATTCCTCTCCACGAGGAGGTGGCCGCCCTTCAGCACCCTTGCTTCCCAACCATGCGGAACGACCGTGGTCGTCTGTGTCTCGGCAATCAGCGCCGGACCCGGCACCGCCGAGCCCTCGTCGAGGTCGGGCCGCTGGTGGACGGCCGCGCTGACGTGCCCGTCGACCCCACCGGCGAACAGATCGGCCCGGTTTGTGGGTTCGGGGTGTGAGTTGTTGGGGGAGAGGGCGACGGGGTCCGCACTGCTCGTAAGCGGCCCGGTCGGGGCGGAGGTCTGCGCGGTCGCGGAGATGACGAGCGTCCAGCTCAGCACCTCGACGTCCAGGCCCGGAATCGTCCGCCCGTACACGGCCTCGTAGCCCCGGTCGAAGGCCTCGCGCAGGTGGGCCGCCGCGTTCTCGCCAACCTGCACCACCGCCGCGGGCAGCTCGACGCCGATCTCGTGCCCCTGCCCCACGTAGCGCATGTAGGCGTGGGCGCGCTCGGTGGTCCCGGCGCCCGGGGCCCCGCTCGCGACCACGGCCGCCGCCTCCGACCTCATCTCGGCCAGCACATCGCGCACAAGCCCCGGATCGAAGGCGGAGAGGCGCATGTAGCGGCTCTGCACGACCTCGTACGAGATCGGCGCCAGGAGGAATCCCACCGCCGACCCCACCCCCGCGTCGCCCGGCACGAGGAAGCGGTCCAGTTCCAGCTTGTCGGCCACGCGCGCGGCGTGGATGGGCGCCGATCCCCCGAAAGCGATGACGGTGCGCCCCCCCAGCCCCTTCCCCCACTCGATGGCGTGGGTGCGCGCGGCGTTGGACATGTTCTCGTCGACCATCTCGCTGACACCCAGCGCGGCCACCGGCGTGTCGAGCCCCAGCCTGGACCCCACGCTGCCGGCCATGGCGCGCTCGGCTCGGCCCCGGTCCAACGAGATCGCGCCCCCCGCGAAGAGGTCGGGATCGATGCGCCCCAGCACCACGTCCGCGTCGGTGACGGTCGGGTCGTCCCCGCCCCGCCCGTACGCCGCCGGCCCCGGCTCCGACCCCGCGCTCTCGGGCCCGACGTGGATGCGGTCGAGATCGTCCACCCCCGCGATGGAGCCGCCCCCCGCCCCGATCTCCACCATCTCGATCACGGGGATGCGCACGGGCAGGCCGCTCCCCTGCTTGAAGCGGTAGCTGCGGGCCACCTCGAAGGTGCGGGAGTGCAGCGGCTCGCCGCCGTCGATCACGCACAGCTTGGCGGTGGTGCCTCCCATGTCGAACGAGAGGACGTCGCCCAGCGCGAGTTCGCGGGCGAGGTGGCTCGCGAGAATCGCGCCCCCTGCGGGACCGGATTCGACCAGGCGGACCGGCGCGGTGACGGCGGTCTCGAGGGTCGTGAGGCCGCCGCCCGAGGTCATGAGCAGGAAGGGGCACAGCAGGCCGCTCTCCCGCAGCGACTCGGCGAGGCCGGTGAGATAGCGTGACATGAGGGGCTGGACATACGCGTTGGCGCACGCCGTGGATACGCGCTCGTACTCGCGGACCTCTGGGCAGACGTCGGAGGCGAGGGTGACCGAGAGGCGGGGGCGTTCGGCGGCCAGAATCTCGGCGATGCGCCGCTCGTGGGCGGGGTTGGCGTAGCCGTGGATGAGGCCGATGGCGACGGCTTCGACGCCGTGTTCGTCGAGCGTGGGGAGCACGGCGTGCAACGACTCCTCGTCGAGCGGGACGAGGACGCGGCCGCGGTGGTCGAGCCGCTCCACGACGGGCAGGCGCAGGTGGCGCGGGACGAGCGGCGGGGGGCGGTCGACCCCGATGTCGTACTGCTCGAAGCGGTTCTCGTGGGCCATCTCGAGGGCGTCGCGATGCCCGGCTGTCGTGATCAGCGCGGTGCGCGCGCCCTTTCGCTCGATGATCGCGTTGGTGGCCAGCGTGGTGCCGTGAATGACGAGGCGGATGGCCGAGGGTGGGACGGCCGCCGTTTCGAGGACCTTGTGCACGCCCTGCAGCACTCCCCGTTCGGGGGAGGCGGGGGTGGTGAGCACCTTGGTCGTGACGAGGCGGCCCTCGACTTCGAGCGCCACGTCGGTGAAGGTGCCGCCGATGTCGACGGCGAGGCGTGCGCCGCCGGAATCGGGCCGCTCCGTGCGGGCGCGCTCAGCCATCTTCCCGCAACGGCACGGTGTAGTTGAGCGACAATCTTCCGCCGTCGGGATAGATCGTGTCCCCGGTGATGTACGACGCGTAGTCGGATGCCAGGAAGACGGCGACGCTCGCCACCTCTTCGGGCCCGCCGATCCTGCCCATCGGCGTCCGCGAGAGGATCGTGCGACGCGCTTCCTCGTCCGCGATGACGACCTTGAGCATGTCGGTGAGGATCGTGCCGGGCCCGATCGCGTTGACGCGGATGTCGTGGGGGGCCAGTGCCATCGCCATCGCCCTGGTGAGCTGCGCGACGCCGCCCTTCGACGCCGCATAGGGAAGCTGGTCGGGAATCGTCACGACGGCGTTGGTGGAGGACATGTTGATGATGACGCCCCTTGTGCCGCTCTCGACCATGTTGCGCGCGACCAGTTGGCCGAGGAGGAAGGTGCCGCGCAGGTTCACCGCGATCACGCGGTCGAAGTCCTCCACGGCGGCGTCCAGGATGGAGCCCTGGACGATGATCCCGGCGTTGTTGAGGAGGATGTCGCAGGCGCCGAACCGCTCCAGGCACGCGTCCAGGATCGCGGCGCAGCCGCCCTCTTCGCTGACGTCGGCCCGTACGGCCAGCGTTGCGGCTCCCGTCTCCTGCGCAATTCCGGCGGCAGTCGCGGCGCACTCGTCGCCGAGCACGTCGGCCAGCACGACATCGGCGCCGTGCCGGGCGAAGGCACGGGCGCAGGCGGCGCCGATCCCCCTGGCCGCTCCGGTCACGATGGCAGTCTTCCCCGCGAGAGAGATCACTCGATCGGGCTCCGTGTTCTTTCGGTGTCAGATCCCCCGGCCCCCATTCCCACCAACCTGAAAAGCTCGCACGATTCGGACGTCCGCACGACCGTTGGCAACTCCGGACCCTCGCCCGTACCTTGCACCCATGAAGACCCTGCGATTCGTGCTCCCATCGCTGGTCGGCGTGGCGATGTTCCTCGCGCCCTACCCGACCGAGGCCGGATTCAACATCGGACTGGGCGTTCTCACGGACTGGGCCAAGGGGCTCCTGGACGACTGGCTGCCCGCGATCGCGGTGGTGATCGTGTGCCTCTCCGCGCTGCTGTCACTGTACGCCGTGCTGGCCCGGCCCGCCTGGGCGCGCGACGCGAAGGGCATCGCCGCGATCTTCGCCGTTTCGAGGGCGTCGGCGACCGTGCGCGCGGTCGGAGCGGTCGTCGCGTGCATGATCCTGCTGGGCACCGGTCCGGCATGGATCACCTCCGGGGACACCGGCGGGGTGATCCTGAACGATCTCATGACGGTCATCACCATCGTCTTCGTCTTCGCGTCGTTCCTGCTGCCGTTCCTGACCGACTTCGGGCTCATGGAGTTCATCGGCACCATGTTGCGGCGCGTCGTGCGGCCGCTCTTCCGGCTTCCCGGCAGGGCCGCGGTCGACGCCGCCGCCTCCTGGTTCGGCTCGTCGATCGTGGGACTCGTGATCACGACCGAGCAGTACGACCGGGGCTATTACACCGAGCGGGAGGCCCTGGTCATCGCGCTCAACTTCTCGGTCGTGTCCGTCGCGTTCGCGAAGGTCGTGACCGACTTCGCGGGGCTCAGCGAGCACTTCCTGCCGCTTTACGGGACGGTGGTCGTGAGTGGTCTGGCGGCGGCCGTGATCGTGCCGCGCCTCCCGCCTCTGTCCCGCAAGCGTGACCTCTACTCCCCCGCCGGCCCGGCGACGGAAACGGACGATGCACCCGGGGCGGGCCTGCTCGCCCACAGCCTGGCGCTGGCCGGTGAACGGGCGGCACAGGCCCCCGGACCCGCCGCCCTGGCACGGCACGGGCTGCGCACGACCTTCGACGTCTGGTTCGGCCTCCTGCCGCTGGTCATGGTGATCGGCACAGCATCGCTGGCGGTCGCCACCCACACTCCCGTCTTCGACTGGCTCTCCTACCCGCTCGTGCCGTTCGCCGAACTGCTGCGGCTTCCCGAGGCGGCGGCCGCCGCGCCCGCGCTCCTCGTGGGTTTCGCCGACCAGTTCCTGCCGGTCATCCTGGGACAGTCGATCGAGAGCGAACTCACCCGCTTCGTGATCGCCTGCGCTGCGGTGACGCAGCTCGTCTACATGTCGGAGGTGGGCGCCTACCTGCTCAAGTCGAAGCTGTCCGTCAGCCTGCCGGAGCTGTTCGTGGTGTTCGTTCTGCGGACGCTGATCACGGTGCCGATCTGCGCCCTCTTCGCCCACATGATCTTCTGATTCAGCTGTAGGGCATCGGCGCCACCTTGCCCAGGAGTCGCGCGTACACCGTGAGCGCTCCCCGGTGGTGCGCGGTGTGATCCACGATGGGACCGACGATGGCGGCCCGGGGGGCGCCCTTCATGATGCTCTCGTCGGGAATCGTCCCGGCGAGATCTTCGGCCGAAGCCGATTCGAAGGTCGCGATCGCCTTCTCGAAGGCCCGGTCGAGCCAGGCGTTCGCCTCTTCCAGCGTCTCGACTGCGCGGGCGGTGGCGATCAGTGCGTCAAAGTCCAGATTCCAGCCCCCGCCAAAGGCGCCCTCGACGAACCACTCCACCGAGTCGGCCGCGTGGGCGATGTGTCCGGCCACGGTGTACAGTTCGGGCTGGGGCGCGAACCCGGCGTCTTCCTCCTCGAAGATCGAGATGGTGCTCTTCATGTACTTGTGGGACGTTTTCAGCTGGATCACGAGTGCGTCGGCCTGAGACATCGGTGGTCTCCCCTGGGGGCAGCGGGTTCGTTGTGACTGGCGGCGGCGAAGTCTAGCTTACCCGTCCACCATGCTCCAGCCCCCGCGAGACCCATGACCCGATTCACTCCCTCTCCGGTCCGTGCACTGGCCGTCGCGGCCCTCTGGTTCGCCGTCGCGGTTCCGTCGACGGTTGCCGTCCTGTCACCGATCTCGATTCTGGCGCCAGAGGCGATCGCGGCCCAGGAACTCCCCCGCGTCTCTCCTGCCGAGGCGGGCTTCGTCCCGGGTCGGCTGGAGCGGATCGGAGCATTGCTGGAGGACTACGTTGCGGGCGGCAGCCTTCCCGGCGCGGTGGTCGCCGTCCTGCGCGACGGCGCGGTCGTCTACGAGGAGGCCGTCGGCTACGCCGATGTGGATGCGTGGGAGCGGCTCGAGGTCGACGCGATCTTCCGCATCGCCTCGCAAACGAAGGCGATCGTCAGCGTGGCCGTGATGATGCTCCAGGAGGACGGCGCACTCCTGATCTCGGACCCCCTGGGCAAATACCTCCCGGCCTTCGCGACCACCACCGTGGCCGTACCCGGGGAGGACGGCTACGACATCGTTCCCGCCGATCGCCCGATCACCATTCGCGATCTGCTTACCCACACGGCTGGCATGTCGTACGGCTACGGACCCGGCGGCGATCGCTGGGCCGAGGCCGGCATCACGGGATGGTACTTCGCGCACAGGGACGAACCGGTCCGGGCCACCGTCGACCGGATGGCCGCCCTCCCCTTCCAGGCCCAGCCCGGCGCGCGCTTCGTGTACGGCTACGCCACCGACATCCTCGGCGCGCTGGTCGAGGATGTCTCCGGCCTCACCCTGGACGAGTTCCTGTCGACGCGCATCTTCGACCCCCTCGACATGCGCGACACCCACTTCTACCTGCCTGGCGACAAGACCGACCGTCTGGCGGTGGTCTACGGCCACGACGGACCGGGCAACCTGAGCCGCGCGCCCGACGGACCCGGCATGAACACGCAGGGGCAGTATGTCGACGGTCCCCGCACGAGCTTCTCGGGCGGCGCGGGCCTCCTGTCGACCGCACGCGACTACGCCCGCTTCCTTCAGATGATGCTGAACGGCGGCCGGCTGGGCGACGCCCGCATCCTGTCCCCCGCGAGCGTGGCGCTGATGACCGCCAATCACGTCGGCGACCTGCTCGGCAACGGCGTCGGCTTCGGGCTGGGCTTCCAGGTCCGGATCGATCTCGGAGCGGCCGGCCAGCCCGGATCGGAGGGAGACTACGGCTGGGGAGGCGCCTACCACACCACCTTCTGGGTGGATCCGGCCGAGCGTCTGGTCGTCGTCTACTTCACGCAACTGCGCGGCAACCGGCCGGTCGACGACCACGCAAAACTTCGTGCACTGGTCTACGGCGCCCTGGCAAACCAGCGCGGCGGTTTTCCGTAATGCGTCGTTGGGCATATGTTTACCGGACGGGCGGGACAGGCAGCTAGTAGCGAATGAAGACAGGAACAGGATGATCCTCGTAGATCGCCACACGCGCTCCGGGCAGGGACCCTTCCACGCGACACTGCGCATCATGCCCGCTTCGCGCATCGAACTCATCAACGTTCGCGGCAAGCTGCTGGAGGAGTTCGGCGACGATTTCACGAGATACACCCGTTCGTTCTACATCTCGAACCACACGACCGCGGGGTACCTCGATCAGCGGCTGGCGGAGTTGCTGGAGCACGATGGCCGCGGAATCCAGGGCTATCTGCAGCTCTTCCAGGAACTGTTCCCGGCGGGTGCCGACTACACGCACGACGCGATGCACCTCCGCTCGGAACTCTCCGAGGAGCAGCGCGACAAGGAGCCGCTGAACGCCGACTCCCACCTGACGTTCATCGGGGCCGGGCTGCACAACTCGGCATCGTACGAACTCGGCGGCGCCGAGCCCGTCTGGTTCGTCGAACTCGACGGTGTGCACGTCGGCGGCACGCGGCATCGGCGCACCACTGTGGTCGCCTATGACCAGGAAGAGGAAGTGGCGAGCGCGCGTGTGTCGGTCAAGGCCTCTCCGCACCCGATCGACGCCCAGAACCTCCGCGACCCGGATCTGGGCTTCATCGGCACGCTTCAGGCGATGGTGGAGGAGCACGGCGTGTCGTTCGGGCGGTTCGACGTGTCGCTTCCGGAGGAAGAGGAGCACGCCGGCCTGACGGTGAACGAATACGAGGCGCTGCTCATGAACTACGACCTGCGCGACGCCTTGAGAAATCCGTTTCGTTTCATGGCGCAGACGGGAAAGGACGTCACGGCGGTGCTGCGGGATCCCCGCACGATACCCGCCAAGGCCGTCAACTTCGCCCAGTACGACGCCTTCTACGTTCTCAACCAGGTGCTCGACCGAATCCGGCTCCGCGATTCGCTCGTCGAACGGGTGGTGAACAAGGCGGTCGCGCTGCCTGTGTCGCACTTCCTGCGGATGAAGCGCGGATTCAGCCTGCCGGTGCTGGATCGGCGCGGTGATGGGACCGGCGAGATCGGCTGGGGGACATACCAGAGTCCGATTCTGGTGCAGTGGAAGGGCGCCCGGCAGCGTACGCGGGCGCTGGATGTGAGGCTGGTGAGGTTCGTGTAGAGGCGGCGGCGAGAATTGAACGTTCCGAGTGCCTACGTCGAAGGATACGAGACCGCCCGCAAGCGCGACGCGGCGCTTGCGGAGACCTACATCCGCAACACGATGGTCGGCGATCCGCTGGCGGACGCTCTGGTCCGGGACCTCTCTTCGCTACCCCCGGGAGAGGTGCACTCTATCCTGACCAGAGCTCTGGAATCCTCCGAGGCCGTACCATCGGACATGCCCGAGTCACTACATGCGTTCGTCGCCGAGGCGCAAGCCGTGCCGGACTGGTTCGACCCCGGGATCGCGCGGATTGCCTCGCGCGCCTTCCTGCGGAACTCCGACATCGTCCTCGCGGCCCTGGTCGGCGGCAGCATTGTCGAGGGGTTCTCCACCCTGATCAGCAAGTCCTTCCGGATCCGGGGACGGGTGACCGCC
The DNA here is from genome assembly GCA_022823145.1 of Gemmatimonadota bacterium. GTDB lineage: Bacteria > Gemmatimonadota > Gemmatimonadetes > Longimicrobiales > Gaopeijiaceae > Bin94. The sequence goes on along the minus strand of JAJDXS010000077.1, from coordinate 126,994 downwards.
TCGGGAGTGCGCCGGCTCAAGCAGAACGGAATGCAGCTGGTCGAGCAGTACCTGCCGGGTGGAATGGAGCCGGGAGGCGATGGGTGGAGGCTCACGCTCCGCGTTCGATTGGTGCATGCGCAGTCCAGATACCTGATCAACCAGTCGGACGAATGGGACCGTGAGCGGCACGGGGAACCGATCAGCGCGGCCCATATTCTCCTGGCCGGCGCCGCCTTCTCGGGTCGTCTCATGCGGCATGTGGCGACGCTGGGGGGCGATTTCAGCACGGAGGAGCGGGAAGCCTACATCCACGTCTGGCGCTACACGGGACTGCTGATGGGCATCCCCGAGGAGATCCTGTTCGACGACGAAGAGTCCGCATGCCATACGTTCGCAATCGGTTCGCTGTGCGAACCCCCCGCGGACCTCGACGCGATCATCATGGCCAACAGCCTCGTGAACAGCGCCCCGGTGATCATCGGTGTCAACCAGCCCGCCGAACGCAGAGAGATGGCGCGCATCGTGACCCAGGCGTCGCGTGAGCTGATCGGTGACGAACTCGCCGACACGTTCATGTTCCCGAGCCAGAAGCGAAAGGTGGTTCCGGCGATGCGGTTCAAGCACCGCTTCCGCAGGATCGTCGGAAAGGTGCTTCCCCGCGTCGGAGCGAAGGGACAGCTGGACCGCTTCATCTCGCTGATGGACTTCGCGAGTTTCGACGCGGCCAAGTTCTCCTACCGCCTGCCCACCGCCCTGTACGACGAGGACTCGGCGGAGTGGTAGCGCTCAGGGCGTCCTTTTTCGCCTCCGCGCAAGCACTGCGGACTGCATCGCCAGGAGAGCCGGGACGACCAGCATCAGGAGCACGGTGGCGATGAGTACCCCGAATCCGACCGAGGCGGCCAGCGGCACGAGGTGCTGAGCGTGGGTGCTTGTCTCGAAGACAAGCGGGGCGACGCCCACGAATGTCGTGACGGAAGTCAGCAGGATGGGCCGGAAGCGATCCTTGGCCCCGGCGACGATCGCATCGCGGGTCGGCACCCCGGACGCCCTCAGATCGTTGATGAACTTGATCATCATCAGGGAGTCGTTGACGACCACGCCGCTCACGCCGATCAGCCCGTACATCGACCAGATGCCCAGGCTCAGCCCGAGAAGCAAGTGTCCGGCCACCGCCCCGATCAGACCCAGCGGGACCGCGGCGAGGATGATCAGGGGCTGCGTGTAGGAACCGAAGGGAATCGCCATCAGCGCGTACATCACCAGGAGCGCCAGGAAGAGCGAGCGGCCCAGATCGGCATTGGCCTGCTCCTGCTGCCTCCGTTGGCCCCCGACCGTGTACTCGAACAGGCCTTCCTCGGCCGAGAGGCGTTCAAGGATCCCGTCCTCGAGGCTCCGGTTGACCTGCTGACCGGTCGCCAGGACCGGATCCACGTCCGCGGTCACCGTCACCGCGCGGCGCCCGTCCATCCGCTGGATGGTGGCCGCGGAACGTGCGAAGCTGGCCGACGCCACCTGGCCGAGCGGAACCTCGCCGCCGGGCGTGCGCACCAGATAGCGCTCCACATCGGCCGCTGAATTGCGCTCTTCCTCGGGCAGGCGCACATAGACGCCCATGTCCTCGCGCCCGCGCTGCACCCTGAGCGCCTCGACCCCGAAGAAGGCAGAGCGAACCTGGGACGCGAAATGGCCGACCGTCAGGTTGAGCGTGCGGGACGCCGGCTGCAGCTCCAGCTGCAGTTCGCGGAAGCCTTCATCGAGGTTGCTGCGCACGTCGAAGACGCCGTCGATGCCGTTCAGTTCGGTGACGAACTCGTCCGCGATCGCGGCGAGCCGTTCGGGGTCCGGATGCGAGAGGTTGAAGTGCACCGGAAGCCCGAGCGTGATCAGATTCGACGAAATCGACAGCGACCTCACGCCCGGGAGAGCACCGACCTCTTCCCGCCAGAGCCGCTCGAAGGAGGAAGGCGAGATGTCGTGGCGTTCCCAGTCGATGAGTTTGAACTGCACGGCGCCCAGGTGGCCCTGCGCCGCCTCGACGGCGTTGCCGCCCAGCGGGTCGAAGAGTTCCGCGGGCTGTCCGACGGTCAGGGCTACGCCGACCTCAAGGGGGTCCGCGTCCGCATCGCGCTCGCGGGACAGGCGCTCCACGGCGCGATGCCCCGCAGCCTCCAGCTGCGCCGCAACCGCGTACGTCCGCTCCCCGGGCGTGCCGACCGGCATCTCCAGGTTGGCGGAGACGACTTCACCCTCGATGGGGGTCAGGAACTGGTTGGGAACCACGCCCGCGTTGACGGCTGCCATGGTCAGCACCAGCAGTCCGGCTGCCGACGCGAGCACGATGGACGGCCGGTCGACCGCCAGGCGCAGTCCACGGTCCAGCGGACCCTCGACGACCCGTTTCAGCAGGACATCCACCCGTCCACGGACGCGGGTGAGCCGGCGGGACAGCCAGCGTTCCCGCGAGGCGTCCGGCGGGGGCAGGTGGGCCAGGTGGTTGGGCAGCACCAGAAGCGACTCGACCAGGGAAATCAGGAGCACCGTGATCACCACCAGCGGGATCGGGCGGCCGAGTTCGCCCTGCGGGCCGGGCGCGGGAAGCAGCGCGGCGAAGGCCGTCACCGTGGTGAGCACCGAGAAGATGACCGGCGTGCTGACCCGGCGTGTCCCCTGGATCGACGCGGCAATCCCGTGAAGCCCGCGCTCTCGTTGCGAGAAGACGCTCTCCCCTACCACGATCGCGTCGTCCACGACGATTCCCAGCGCGAGAACGAGCGCCATCAGCGAGAACATGTTGACCGATACGCCCAGGAATTCCATGAACAGGAAGGTCCCGATGAACGAGACCGCCAGGCCTATGGCCACCCACAGCGCCAGCCGTACCTCGAGAAAAAGGGTGAGGGCCAGGAGAACGAGCGCCAGCCCCAGCAGCGCGTTCTCGATCATCAGGCCGAGCCTTCCCGAGACCTCCACGGAGTCGTCCTTCCAGATCTCGACTTCGACTCCAGGCGGAAGGACGGGCAGGACTTCGCTCGCGAGATGTTCCCTGACCGCCTCCGCTATCTCGAGAACCTTCTCGTTCGACGCGCGGTAGACATCGACGCCCACCGCCCGCTGGCCGTTGTAGCGCACGCTGAGATCGGTGTCCGCGAATCCGTCCCGCACGGTCGCGATCTCTCGCAGGCGGACCGACGTGCCGTCCGGGCGGGTCAGGACGATGATGTCCTCGAAGTCCCCCTGGTCGAAGTTCCTGCCCAGCGTGCGAACGAGGATTTCCTCATCGCCGGTGGAGATCCTGCCGGCCGACAGCTCCATCGAACCCTGTCTAACCGCCAGGGCGACGTCTTCGAGCGTGAGACCCAGCGCCCGCAGCCGGTTGACCGATACCTCGATGGAGACCTCGTAGGGCCGGGCACCGCTGACTTCGGCCAGCGACACCTCCGGGAGAGACGAGATTCCCTCCTCGATGTCGTACGCCAATTCCTTGAGCGTGCGCTCCGGGACGTCGCCGTGGACCAGCAGGCGGATGACGTTCTGCCGGCTGGTGACCTCGCGCACCTGAGGTCGTTCCGCCTCTTCGGGGAAGGTGATGATGCGGTCGACCTCGGCCTTGACCTCGTTCATCGCGCGGTCGATATCGGTGCCTGACCTGAACTGCGCGACAACGGACCCGAAGCCTTCGGAAGCAGTCGCCTCCAGCCGATCCAGGCCGTCCACCCCCCGGATCTGTTCCTCGATCTTGCTGACGACCGATTCCTCGACTTCGCCAGGGGTCGCGCCGGGGTACACGACCATGACCTGAACCCGATCCAGGGACAGGTCTGGAAGCACCTCCTGCACAAGGTTGGTCGCTGCCGCGAGGCCCGCGAGCAGCAGAAACAGCATGAGAACGTTCGCGGCCACGCTGTTTCGGGCCATGAAGGCGATCGGCCCGGCGCGTCCGTTCGTCAGGTCCGGCCGATCCACCCCCTCACGGGTCAAGGGCCACCTGCTCGATTCCCGAGAGCCGGAAGGTGTACGGGATCGCGCGCGATGCCGCCGCCGATTCCTGTTGCTTCGACCGCCGCGGCGCCGGAGAGCACGCCGCGGATAGCCAACAGACGCGCCAGAGTCTCACCGATCTTGTTGTTCGGGGTCGAGGCGCCCGCCGTTATTCCGAGTTCGAACGGTCCCTCGGGGAGCCAGTCGAGTGCAATCACCTCGGGCGCGTGCGGGTCGAGTTCCGGTTTGTGGCGCACCGCGCCCGTCTCGGTGTCGATGCACGCCGCGTCCGCAATGTGGTAGGTGACGGTGTAGTCGCGGCACATGCTTGCCAGGTGGTTGGTGTTCGACGAGTTGTAGCCGCCGACCACGATCATCACGTCCGGCGGCCGCGCCATCATCGCCTCGACCGCGTCCTGCCTCTCCTGCGTGGCCGAGCAGATGGTGTCGAAGGAGCGGAACGACTCGCTCGCGTATTCCTCCCCGTGTCCCGCCACCATCGCCGCCCGGATCCTCGCGGCGATGGCGAGCGACTCGTTGGCCAGCATTGTGGTCTGATTCGCCACGCCGACCTTGTCGAGATCTTGCGTCGGGTCGAACCCGCGGGTGGCCTTGTCGCGGAAGTGCTCCCTGAACTCCTCCGCCGACAGGCGCCCCGAGCGTCGGGCGATGAAGTCGCACACGATCTCCGCCTCCGACATGTCGCGCACCATCAGGTACCTGCCCCCGTCGTGCCGGGTCACCTGGGACGCGGTCGCTCTGGACTCCTCGTGCGTGTACTTGCCGTGAATGACTGCGGTGAAGCCGTCGCGCGCGTACTTCTCGACCCGCTTCCACACGTTCAGCACCGAGCCGCAGGTCGTGTCGACCAGAACGCATGCGATCCCGCGCAGCATGTGGAAGTCGCGCTGTGTGACCCCGAAGGCCGGAATCAGGACGACGTCGTCGGAGGTGAGATGCGAGAAGTCGAAACTGCCGTCGTCGGATGGGTAGATGAACCGGATGCCCATCTCGCGCATCCGCTGGTTCACGTGCGGGTTGTGGATAATCTCGCCGACCAGGTAGATGCGTCTGTCGGGGAATTTGCGGACGGTCTCGTAGGCGTAGTCGATCGCCCGATCGACACCGTAGCAGAAGCCGAACTCCTGAGCCAGGCGGACCGTAACGTCGCCGAATACACCGGTGTATCCGCGCGCACGAATGCGATCGACCAACCGAGAGTGGTACTCGGCGTCGATCAGGGGCTGGACCTGTCTCTTGAGGCCGAAGCCCTTCCGGAAGTAGGTCTGTTCCATGGCGCATCCGGGATGCCGACGCGAAAAGGTGGCGGGGAGGGGCTGCCACACCTGCAAGAGAACGCAGAGACCGCCCGCGATCAAGAGGAGAGATCAAATGTAATCGAAAACGTAATGTTGAGTTGTCATAATGTAATGTTGTATTTACATCATGAGCCCGCCCGGCCACGGCTTGGTGCACTGCTTCACCATGCCGGGCCGACAGGCGGCTTTCGCTGAGCTTGAAGCGTGTCGGTCGGCGGCACTACCTTTGCCGGCATGTTGAGGACGCGCCACGCATTTCGGACCCGGAGGGCAGCCGCCGTTGCGCTCTTGTTGCAGCTTGCGGCGATCTCCGGATTGTCCGCCGTCGAGGCGTCCCACAATCACCTCGACTCGCCCACCGTCCAGTGGCATGGCCAAACCGATGACCACCCGGGCGACGGCCAGTCCGCCCATGCGCCGTGTGTTCTGTGCGGCCATGGGGGCACGAGCATGCTGGTCGCGAATCGCGCTGTTGTCGCTCATGCAGCGGCGGTCCGCGGTGTCCGCGCCCACCTGCAGCCGAGTTGCCGCCTCGCCGCGGTTGACACCGGATTTGCGACCCAGCCCAGGGCTCCTCCAGGTCTCCTGACCTGATCAGAGTCGCAGCCCGGACGGCGCTTCTCCAGCCGGCCGGGCCATACTCACCGACGCGGTCGTCCCGGCGGAGGCTGCACCCCGACCTGTGACGACTCGTCCGGCGCCGCGGGGTCCCGCAGTGATCTCGGGCGCAGGAGACCGACACCATGAAAGACTCTCTCGCGATCATATCGTCGAGGACGTATCTGGCATCCGGGTCGCGGCTTGCGGCGTGCGCCGCGGGCTGGTGTGGCCTGCACTGCGCGCTCACACCGTTCCTGGCCGTGGCGGCGCCCGCGCTGGCGCTCTCGGAGGGCATCGAGCGAGCCGTCTGGGTCGGGACCGTCCTGATGGGCTCGTTGATCCTCGCCATGGGCCCGGCCCGCAGGCACGCGGCAGTGATTCTCAGCTTCGCGGGAGGAGCCGTGCTCTGGGCAGCCTCGCTGGCCGGCTTGCTCCATCCGCTGCCCGAGAATGCGACGTCAGCAGCCGGCAGCCTGATCCTCGCAGGCGCCATGGTGCAGAGTGCCCGTGTGTGCCGGGCCGGCGAGTGCTCCGTTTGCGCCGACGAGGAGCATGCGGATCAGTGACGACGTGGGCGTTGCCCGTGCCCTTGAACAGTTTCGAACGATCGCGCCGCCAGGGCACCTGCGGTGGATGATCTTGCTTGCCGCGGTCCAGGCGTCCGTTCTCCCTTCTGCCGTTGGGGGACAGGAGATGCCGGTCGCCCATGCATCACGTACGACCGGTATGCTCGCAGTCGATGGACGTCTCGACGACGATGCGTGGGATGAAGCCGGGCGAATCGGCTCCTTCGTCCAGGTCGATCCCGAGGCCGGGGCTCCGAGCCGTGCCCCGACCGATGTGCGCCTCCTCTGGGACGGGACGGGGCTCTTCGTCGGCGCCGCGATGACCGAGCCGGTGGCCCGCACTGCGACGCGGGCGGAAGGTATGCGCCGCGACTTCACCTACGAGACGAGCGACGTGTTCGGCGTGCTGCTCGACGGCTTCGGCGACGGCCGCTTCGCCATGGCGTTCATGACGACCCCCGACGGGGTGCAGCGCGACATGCTGGTCTTCGACGGACGGGACGAGGACGATTCGTGGAACGGGATCTGGCGCGTCCGCACGGCCCGGATGGAAGGAGGATGGACGGTGGAGATGTTCATCCCATGGGAGACGCTGCGTTACGCGGGCAGCGATGGATGGCGCGTGAACTTCATCCGCGAGACGCGCGCCATACAGGAGACCAGCGGCTGGTCTCCCTGGCATCGCGGCGTCTACCCGTGGGACATGGCCTTCGCCGGACGCCTCGAAGGGATCGCGCCGCCGCCGCCGGGGATCAACGCGCAGATCCAGCCGTACATGGCGGGGCGCACCGAGTCGACCGGGAGCGCATTGTTCAGTGATCCGACGTCCACGGGCGACGCGGGCGTCGACGTGAAGTGGGCGGCAACGCCCAACACGGTGCTCGACCTGACGTACAACATGGACTTCGCTCAGGCCGAGGTGGACCGGCAGGTGGTCAACCTTGACCGTTTCCCGGTCTTCTTCCCCGAGCGGCGCACCTTCTTCCTGGAGAGCGCGGGCCTCTTCGACACGGGCCTCGACGTCATCTCACCCTTCTACACCCGCCGCATCGGACTCGACAGCGCGGGCCGGCCGGTTCCGGTCACGGCCGGAGCGCGAGTGACGCACCGTTCGAGGGAGGCCAGCGCCGGTGCACTCGTCGTGCGCCAGGACGGTGTCGGGCCGGTCGACGGCAGCGTCTTCGCCGTGGGGCGCTACGTGCGCAACATGGGCGCGATGGGGCGGCTCGGCGCGATGGTCACGACCCGGCACGATCAGGGTCTGCCGACCGGCGCCTCCGCCCTCAACACCGTCGCCGCCGTCGACTGGTTCTTCCGTCCAACCCCGAATCTCTTCACGCGGGGGATGGTCTCGCGCTCGTTCACCGAGGGAAGCGGAGGCGACGGCTGGGCCGCGCACGCGATCGTGGGAAACTACGCGCCCTGGGGATACATCGGCTGGCTGCAGGAGTACATCGGTCCACAGTGGGAGCCGCGCTCCGGATTCCGTTTCACGAACGATGTCATCGTGACGAGTCCGGCCTTCTACCTCGATCTCCGGCCTGACTGGCTGCCGGAGTGGGTGCGTTCGTACGGACCGGGCGTGACGTTCTTCTTCTTCAACGAGGCGTCGTCGGGCGACTTCTTCTCCGGCTTCGTGAATGTGCGGCCCCTGACCTTCCTCCTCGAGAACGGGAGTGAAATGGTCGTGTCTCTGCGGCCGGAGTGGCAGCGCTTCGAGGGACCCTTCCGGCCTGTCCCGGGTCTCGTCGTGCCCGCCGGCCGCTACAGCTTCACCCGCTGGACCGCGTCGGCTTCGTACGACCCCTCCGCCAACGTGACAGGCAGCGCGAGCTTCACGGTCGGACCCTTCTACGACGGTTCGCTCGAGAAGAGCGAACTCTCGACGAAAGTCGTCCTCTCATCGCATGTCGTCGGTTTTGCTTCCTGGGAGCGCAACCGGTTCCGCGGGGTCGCCGGCTCGGACGGCACCACCCACCTCTTCACCCCCGAAATCCGCCTGGCCCTGAATCCCCGCTTCGAGGTCGCCGGCATCTGGCAATACAACACAGCCGTCGAGGCTTCCAGCCTGAACGCGCGGCTCTCGTGGGAGTTCCGGCCGCTCTCGTTCCTCTACGTCGTCTACAACGAAAATGCCTCGCACCACGGAGCTCTCGATCCGTTCCCGGCCCGCCGTCAACTCATCGTCAAGGGGACGTGGCTGTGGCAGCCCTGGTGAGTCCTTCTCGCCTGACGGCGTTCGTTCTGTCTGCCGGTCTGGCCGCGTGCGGGCCCGGCGTGTCCGACGATCCGGGGATTGTCGAGGGAGAGATGGTAGAGATGCCCTTCGCGCAGACCTTCAGCGTCATGGAGCGAGACGGTTATCGCATTGTCGATATCGAGGCGTCGGTCGTTACGTGGGGCGGATCGGCGGGCGGACCGCCGCAGCGCGTGCGCCTCGTGCTGGTCCCGAGGGGCAAGGAGCCGCCGCCCCTGACGGGAGTTCTGGCGGGCGCCTCGGTGATCCGCACGCCCGTCCGGCGGATCGCCGTCAACGATCACCCCCATGAAGCGATGCTGCGTGCACTCGGGGTCGAGGACCGGATCGTCGCCGTTGGCGGGCACAACAGCTACGACGAAGACCTGCGCCGCATGGCCCGCGCGGGCGAGATCCAGCAGATCGGCTATGGCTGGCATATGCCGCCGACGCTCGATGCGCTGGTGGCGGCGCGGCCCGACGTGCTGATCGCCCGCATGGCCGACCTCACGCACACCCAGCACATGGAGCGGGTCGAGTCGCTGGGGGTGCCGGTGGTGCCGACCTTCGTCGATGCGGAGCCGCACTACATGGGCCGTGTCGCGTGGGTCCTGCTGATGGGTATGCTGACCGGGAAGGAGGGCGAAGCGGACGCGTTCGTCGAGATGGTCGCGCAGGAGGTCGACCGTCTGAAGTCTCTTGCCGCGACCCAGCCGCGCCGCTCGGTTCTCTGGGCCTGGTACAGGGGCGGGGGCAATCGCTGGGCCGTTACCCAGCGCAACGCCGATGCGGCCCTCATTCGCGACGCGAACGCGGAACTCGTGCTCGGGGCCGAGGACGATCCCGAACTCGACACCTTTTCCGACCTGTCAACTGAACGCCTCCTGCGGGACGCGACCGGCGCCGATTGCTGGATGATCCGCGACCCGCTGTCCCCCAGGTTCGACGACCGGGACGTGATGTCGCGCTTCAGGGCGTACCAGGAAGGCTGCGTGTTCTGGGAGCCGGGCAGACGCCATCCCGCGGCGGATACGTGGGAGATATGGGAGATGGGGGAAATCCGGCCGGACTGGCGGCTGGCCGACATCGTGAAGATGGTGCATCCGGAATTGCGCGACGGAGAGTGGCGTTACCTCGCACAGGAGACCTGGGAGTAGAGCCATGTCCGCACGGGTCAGCACCAGTGTCGCCGTCCTCATCGCCGCGGTCGCCGCGCTCGCCCTGCTGACCTTGACCTACGGGCAGATCGCGCTGCCACTGGCCGACACGCTCGGCGCACTGACGGGGACGCAGTCGACCGACCTCGCCCGACAGATCGTGCTCGATATTCGCCTCCCACGGGTCGCCGCAGCGATCATCGCCGGGGGCGCGCTCGGCATGGCAGGGGTATTGATGCAGGCCCTCTTTCGGAACCCGGTCGCCGACGCGTGGTCCCTCGGGCTTCTGGCGGGCGGCCAGCTGGGGGTCGCGCTGACGGTAACCGCGGCGGCGTTTGCGGGCCCTGCGGCCGTGTCGTTCCTCACCCTCTTCGAAGGCCCCAGCATCACCCTCGCGGCCGCTGCAGGCGTTGCGGTCGCGGCGCTCGCCATGCTTGCGCTAGGCCGCCGCGTCGGCGCCATCACGCTGCTCGTGATCGGCCTCATGCTCGGGTTCACGTCCCAGGGCCTCACGAGCGTTCTTCTTCACTTCGCCGCCCGCGCCGGTGGCCGGATCTATGGCGGATGGCAGGATGCGAGCTTTGCCGGTGTCGCACCCGAGGCTCTGCCGTGGCTCTCGCTGCCGATCCTTCTGGGGGCCTGCGCCGCCGTTGCGACCGCGAAATCGCTCAGTTCGCTGCTGCTCGGCGAGACCTATGCCCGCAGCCTCGGCGTCAAGGTAACGGCGTTGAGACATGCCGTTCTCGCGGCAACCGTGCTTCTGGTGGCACCCGTCGTGGCCTTCTGCGGCCCCGTGAGCTTCGTCGGCCTGATCGCGCCTCACTTCGCCCGTGCGCTGGCCGGTACGGCGCGGATCCTCGCGCTCCTTCCGCTGGCCGCTCTCGGGGGTGCGCTGCTTGCCCTTACCGGAGACGCAATCATCCATGCGCCGTGGGAGCAGCACTTCCTGCACCTGAACGCGATCCTCGCCATCGTCGGCGCTCCGGTCGTCATCCTCATCCTGATCTTCTCGCCAGCCGTCAGGCAGTGGCGCTGATGCTGAATCTGCAGTCCCTCACGGTAGGCTACCGCAATACGCGCGGAGCGGTCCTGTCCGGTATCGACCTGTCGGCCGTTCCAGGCGACTTCATTTGCATCCTGGGGCGCAACGGGTCCGGCAAGTCGACCCTCATGCGCACAATCGCGGGGTTGCAAGCGGCACTCGGCGGAATGGCATTGCTCGACGGGGAAGACATCGCGTCCATGCGCCCGGCGACGCGGGCGCGTCGGATCGCCGTGGTGCTGACGGAACGCCAGTTCAATCCCGGCCTGCGTGTCGACGACGTCATTGCGCTCGCCCGGCAACCCTTCACGGGCTGGCAGGGTGGATTGGCGGACGACGACCGGGCCGCGATCGCCGACGCGGTTGAGGTCACCGGTGTCGAGCCGTTCCTGCGCCGCTTCTTCAGCGATCTCAGCGACGGCGAGCGGCAGCGCGTCATGATCGCGCGTGCGCTCGCCCAGACCCCGCACCTCATGATCCTCGACGAGATCACGGCCTTCCTCGATCTTCCGAGCCGCGTCGAGATCATGGCCCTTCTGCGGGACCAGGCCAGGCAGGAGGAGCAGATCGTGCTGCTCTCGAGCCACGACCTCGACCTGTCGCTTCAGCTTGCGGACAGCGTCTGGCTGCTCGACGACGCGGGCGGCTTCTCTGTTGGCACGCCGGACCAACTGAGCCACAGCGGCGCGCTCGGCGGTGCCTTCGACAGCGGCGCGATCCGGTTCTCACCCGAGCGTGGGCGGTTCGAGATCGCGGCGTCTGGAGTCGGTTGCAGGCGAGAGGCCTGATTGCTTAGCGTAGTGGCCGAAGGCTTTCGACCTTGCCCGTGCAGCACAGGAGATCCCATGTCTACGTTCGTGTTGGTTCGCCGTGTCCAGGCATCGGACACCCCGGCGTGCGGACCTCTCACAGCACTTCCTGCGGAGCAGGTCGCTTGCGGCTAGCCTGATCGCTCAGGCTCCAGTCAAACGAAGCGATCTGGTCGTCGAGATCGGGCCGGGCCGTGGCATTATCACGCGGGAACTGGCGCGTCGGTGCCGCGAGGTCGTAGCGGTGGAGGTCGACGGAGCGCTGTCCCAGGCGCTTCGCATGCGCTTTCTGCGCGACAGCCGCGTCACGATCGTCGAGGCCGACTTTTTGCGCTTTCGGCTGCCCGATGTCCCCTACAAGGTCCTCGGGAACATTCCGTTCAATCGGACCGCCGCCATCGTCCGGCGGCTTGTCCAGGCCGATCCTCCACCGCAGGACGCCTATCTCGTGGTCCAGCGTGAAGCGGCCGAACGGTTCGCCGGCAGTCCCTGTGCCCGCGAGACGCTGTCCTCGCTGCTACTCAAGCCGTGGTGGCAGATCGAGATCGCGCGGCGCTTTCGCCGTACCGACTTCGATCCGCCCCCCGGAGTCGACGTCGTCGCGCTCTGGCTCGCCCGCCGGACGCGACCGCTTGTGGACCGATACCAGGCCGTGGACTACCGGCGCTTCATCCAGAGTTGCTTCGGTCGCGACGGCCGCTCGATCAGGCGGTGTCTTCGACCCCAATTCACGCGAACGCAAATCCATCGGCTGAGCCGGAATCTCAGGTTCGATCCTTCCGGACCACCAGGCGGCCTCACCTTTCGAACAGTGGCTCGCGTTGTTCAGGTTCCGGAGGCTGACGCGGTCGTAGGGGGCAATGGCGCACTGGTGCACTTGTCGCCCAGGATTAGCGGGTTGATGCGCCCTGCGACTTCACCGAAGAGGCAATGTACCGGACCTGCATGTTCTGCAAGAAGTTTCTGGACCGCCACAGGCGTCCGGGAGGGTCCGGCGCGGCTTCCTGATCGTGCGTCTGGATCAGCCAGCTGGCGCGATTCGTGCCCGTACGACGTAGTTCACGTCGAAGTCGTCCGTCACGACCAGCCATGCGAGTTCGCCGCGCACCACCGGGGCAACCAGGTCCAACAGCTTGAGAGCGGGGCCAGGACTGGCCGTGCCGAGATGGGCGCCGTCCCGCGAGTAGACGTCGAACAGGACTCCGCCGTCCGGCGCGGGCGTTCGGACCCACAGGTTGCCCTCGTACGACGCGAAGATGTCCTCGACGGCGGGTCTAACGGTCGGGACCCGGGACCAGTCCCATTCGCCCACGCCCATGTTCGATGTCATCCGCCTCATCATGTCGATGACGGAGTCACGCTCGACGGCGGGCACGGGGACGGGAGGTCGCCGGGTTTCGACAATCAGGGTCGTGTCACCACCCGGTTGCCAACGCTTGAAGCGGTATGCCGGGTCTCCGTCCCGGCTTGACCAGAAGACGCCTCGGCAGCTACCTGGGTCTCAGCACCTGTTGGTTCGGTTCCCTCGGATGTCGTCCCGTTCATAGGTGCAGAAGCAGCCACGAAGAGGAGGGCGATGAAGAGGGGGATGCGATACAACCTGGTCCTTCTCATAATCGAGTCCATTGGTCGTCCTTTCGACAAGGGTGGGACTCTGAAAGTTCCGCGACCCTCGTGGCCGCGGGCTTGAAGCCTGTTCTCTGGAACCGACTGACCCACGGCCAACTGACCAACGGCGAACATCGTAACACCTTCAGCGCGACCGCGCAACGACCTTTTGCACAACTCCGCTCCCTGGCGGGCCTTGCGTCCTTCTCCATATTCCATTTAGAATCTGCGCGGCCTGCACCCGACAATCGGCATTTCGGATGGACGTGGTACACCTATGGAAGGACGACACAGCCCCCCCATCCCCCAAGGACCGGAAAGTGGAACGCAACGGACAGCTAGAAGCCTTGCGGCGCGCCGTCGTGATGATACAGGGCAAGCTAGTCAGGATCGAGAGGATGGTGCTCCAACTCGTGGGTGCCCGAGACGATGAAGCAGAGACGATTGACGGAGAAGGCCGCACGGACGACGATGCGTAAGGCGATCGCCGGTCCGCCCTAAACCACTGCCGGCCGGGATCTTGGGCCTCCCTCTTTGCGGCCCAAGAACTGGTTTCTGGCTTCGAGACGCGCCTCCTGTGGGCCTCGCTCTGGGCGTCCGAAAGCGTTGGCGGCCTTCCTCCCGAACTCCTTGCACGCCACTAGGTGGAATGTATAGACGCCGGGCTCGAGGCCAGCTCTAGCAGCCCGGCGAACATCGCCCACAGAGGAGGGGGCGACTTGAGACCTCCGCCCCGGAGGGGTCGGTCGACACTTCGAGAGCTCCTGCCCTACCAAGCACGCTTTCGCGAGATCCACGTGGCCCGATCGCGGCGACGGCGAGGCCTCCATTACCTTGCCCGGCACGGACAGAACGGAGCACATTGTGCGCATGTTGGTCCATATCAACGGAGAAATCTTGCCGCTATCCGGCGAGGTGTCTACCGGCAACATCTCCGTCGGCTGGCCGGCGGTCGCCGCAACTCCCTCTTTCCCCTTCTTAACCGCCGTTGCGTGGGCAACTCCATGGCGACGGACGGGAGTTTTGGCGCTCGCCACGCGGCGGCCGAGGCCCTCCGGGCCCGACCCCGCGCTTCCAGCGCCCTCACCAGGCGGCTTCGATGACCTCGCGGACGTCACGGGCCATTTCCCTGGCGCACGGCTCCTCCGCCGGCGCCGGGCCCGAACGCCACCGACCGCTGCTGTGACGGCTACGGCAGCGGAGTCGACGACGCGAGGTACCTGAACAGCCTCGTCGAGATTGCGAGTGTAGCCGGCACCACCTTCGACGACCCCAAGGTCTGCGAAGGGGCCAGGCCACTATCCGTCCTGCACATCCATGGCACGGCAGACGAGGTCATCCGCTTACAATGGCGGAAGCGGCCTGGGGCCACGCGCTATCCCGGCGCACGCGAGACCATCGAACGGTGGGCCGCCCGCGCCGGCTGCGACCTCGATGCCTCCGAATCGCTGTCGCGCCTGGACCTGGACCGATTCCTGGAGGGTGCCGAAACCACGCGCCGCCACTTTGGCGAGGGGTGTGCGGACGGGATCCGCGTCGAGTTGTGGACGATCCAGGCTGGTACCCACGTTCCCGCATTCGACCCCGACGACATCGGACGCCGGCTGATCGCGTGGTTTCTGGAGTAGGTGAATCCCCTCCTGCCCGATCGTGGCCATCCCGGCGTCGACATCTCCTGCGCTACCGGGACGCGCACGTCCGGTCGATGCGGTATCGGTGAATGTACGGCACGTCCAATTCGCCGTACGTGGTTCCCCAGACTTCGTCACGGCTCGCGAGGGCAACGGTGAGACGGGGCCCCCAGGGCTGGTAGGAACCGCGGCCGTCCGCAATCTCGACCGTGCCCTCGAGCCCTCCTTCCGCGTCGCGTAGCTCCCATACGTCGACGCGGTCTTCACGCAGCTCCCGCAGCAACCAGATCGTTCCGTCCGTCCCGGCGACCACCTGCCTCACCGGCGGAAGGTGTTCCGGAGCCCAAAACGCGCTGCGAACGGCACGGCGTCTGCGTTCGAGCGTCGCTTCAGTGAGCACGGGCCACCCGGACGACCCCGTCCGGTAGTCCCCGGCCAGCCACCCGGCCAATTCATCCGCAACGCGGCGTTCCATCGCGGCGGTGACTTCACGCGGCTCGTACTCGACTGTGCGATGCAGAAGCGTGTCTCCGTGAATCGAGATGGCGAGAATGTCAAAGGTCGGTGGAGTCGCGTCTTCGCGCACGCTCCCGATCCGCACCACTGCGGAGCCGTCGGGCTTGAGCGCCGTGAGGTATTCGTTGAGCCCGAGAGGGGGCAGGTCCTTGAGGGGGTGTTCGACAAACACCCGCCCGCCCCGGTCGTTCTCGTATTCCAGCGCGTTGTCCGGCCAATGGATGATGGCGATCGTGTCCAGGACCTCTCCGGATCGCGAGAAACGGCGAAGCGGGAGCCCGGGGTCGGCTCCCCGGGACAGCCAGGGCCCCAGACCGGCCGTCCAGATACGCCTCGCCAGGAGAGTACCGTCCGCCAGCACACGCGTCGGAACCAGGCGCGATCCTTCCTCGGGCACGGGCAGGATGAACTCGATGATCTGATCCGGCACACGATCGCCCTCAGTGAACAGCTGGGCCCGTCTGCGGTCGGCCACCCAGAGCGTGTCGCCGATCCAGCCCACCCTGGTGGCCACGAAATCGAAATCACCCGGTCCCTGGCCCGCGCGGCCGATCCGGCGAAGGAATTGGCCATCGAGAGAGAAGACCGTAATGGCAGGCACCAGGCCCTGAGCGACATAGAGGGCGCTGTCCGGCCCGATCGCCAGGTCCAGGACGCCAGCGACGAGGTCCTCGCTTTCAAAGGAGCCGATTTGCAGGGTTTCCTCCATCTGCCACGGAATCGGACACGCGTCCTGCGAACGCGTCCCCGCCGGGGCGCACAGGAGCACGGCAAGCGCACAGGACAGTCGACGCACGTTTGCCAAAGCCCCTACCCCTCCGGGCAATCCGGATAGATCACCAGAGACTCCAGATCCTCCTTGATCGCCTCGTAGGCACTTTCCGGCTCCACCGCGCTCTCGTTCTCGATCCACGCCCCGCACTGCGAGCCGCCGGACATCTCGCCCTCGTAGCGGATCCGCCCCGTCTCGTGGTAGATCGTGAAATCACCCTCCCAGGTGCCGTCGCGCAGCGTCGCCTCGAGCTGCGTCCCGCCGGCTTCGCCGGGGAAGTTGCGGAAGACCCGTCCGGAGTATGGCAGCAGCGTCTCGGGGTCAAGGTACGTACTGTCCTGGACGACCAGTTCGCCGATTTCTCGCGCGGGCATGCGCCCACAGGCGGAGAGCACGAGCGCCACCGCGAACAACAGCAACGGCCGCGGCAGCAGTCCAAAGCCCATCGCCCTTGAACGTGAAGCCGGGATGCGCACAGATTCCTGCATGACCATCAATCTAGCCGAAGACGCCATCCACGCACTGAACCGGGCCGCCGCCGTGGCCGCGCGCGAAGCGGCGGAAGCGACCACGCCCCGTCACATTCTGGCGGGCGCGATATCCCAGCGCGATCCGGTGCTTCTCGAAGCCCTCGCCGCACTGTCCCTCGACCTCGATGCGCTCCCCGAGCCCATGCGCGACGCGCCCGAGACCTACGGCGGGCACCTCCCCTTCACTTCGCCCGCGCACGAGGTGCTCGCAGCCGCCATCAAGGCCAGCACCGCCGCCGGACACGACAGGACCGGCAGCGCGCACTTCCTGGTCGGCGTCGCAACAGCCGGCGACGAAGAGTCGCGCGCGGTGTTGGAGGAGTGGGGGATGGACGGAGATGCCCTCGCCGCCGCCCTCGCCGCGCAGACCGACGACGATTCCGATGAGCCCGAAGCGGGCGGAGAAGGTCCGGACACCGCCGCGAGCGACACCCCCGATGTTGGTGCCGGATCACCTGCGGCCACGATCGTCACGGCCCTGCTCCTCGCGCTTTGCCTCGCCTGCGCCCCGGACGCGCCCCCCGACACCCCACCCGGCGACGATCCCGTCGCCACCCCCGCCGATGGCCGCGTCCCCGGCGAGGACCCCTTCGCCGCAACCCCCGCCGACGGCCCGGCGCCCGAGATCGGCCCGGCCCCCGACGACTACACCCCGACGGCTGCGGGAGCCCCCTCGACCGACATCTGGGTCGGCTGGCTGGATCGCGCCGCGGACGGCACCCTGTCGGTGCGGGATCTCGTCAACGCCACCGACCGCGACGGCTACGACAACCAGCCCTCGTTCAACCCGGCCGGCACGGCGATCTACTACACGGCCGGCGTGGATGCCACCCAGACCGAGACGTTCCGGTACCGCCTGGACGGGGGCGCCGTGGAGCAGGTCACCCACAGCCCGGATGCCAGCGAATTCTCCCCCACCCTGATCCCCGGCCAGGACGCCTTCTCGGCTATCCACGAGGTGCGCGGCCTGCAGTACCTCTGGCGCTACGGCACCGACGGCTCCGAACTCGGACCCATCTTCGCGACCGTCGAGCCGGTGGGATACCACGCGTGGGCCGACGACCGCACCGCCGCCATGTTCGTCCTCGGCGACCCGCCCACACTGCAGGTCGGCGACGCGCTCTCTGGCGAAGTGCGCACCGTGGCCGAGAACCCCGGCCGCTCCATCCACCGCATCCCCGGCACGGCCGGGATCTCGTTCGTGCGCAAGGTTGCGGACGGCGACTGGTGGATCGAGCGGCTCGACCCGGCTACCGGCTCGACCGCGCCTATCGCGCAGACGCTGCCCGGCCGCGAGGACTACGCCTGGACTCCGACCGGCGAGATCCTCATGGGCGACGGCACGGCGCTCCACGCCTGGACGGCCGACGCGGGATGGACCGGGGTCGCAGTGCCGGCGCGCGACGACGCCGGCGACATCTCGCGCCTCGCGGTGAGCCCTGACGGCTCCCGCATCGCCATGGTGAGGGCCCGATGACCGACCGCCGCCGCGAGTACCGGATCCTGGCGCTGTACTGTGCGACAGGCGCCCTGGTGCTTGGCGTTGCGGCCTCGCTGGGCATCGTCTTTCCCCGTACACTATGGGCCACCGTCGGCTCGGCTGTCCTGGGAGCCTGGGTGGGGTTGGCGATCTATAGACTCAGATCAGATTCACTCATATAGGAGGACCCGGCCATGTTCAGCCTTATTGACTGGTACCTGAATTCCCTCGCCCAGTTCTGGGGCACGGCGATCCGCGTCGGACTGCCCCAGATCCTGCTCGTGATCCTGCTCATCTGCTGGATTCGGCGGAAGCGCTGCGGCAAGACCGAAGCCGGGTCGAGCGGAAAGTCGTGCTGCTGGATGTGGACCTGCGGGTGCGACGGCGATTGCTGGTTCTGCAGGCCGCCGGAGTGCGGCTGCACCTGCGGGTGCTGCTGCTGCAAGGGTGCCGGCGCTCAGGATGCCGAGGCCGCCGAGGAAGAGGACGGCGACTCCTGAATTGAGGCACCTGACACTTTCGGTCTGCCTGCTCGTTCCTGGGGCCGGCCTGCCCTTTGCGGCTTCGGGTCAGACCGTCCGCGCGGTTCGCACGGACCAGCCGCCGACCATCGACGCGGTCCTCGACGAGCCGTTCTGGCAGGCGATCGAGCCGGTCACCGACTTCCGCCAGCGCGTTCCCGTCGACGGCGCGCCCGCGTCGGAGCGCACCGAACTGAGGGTCGCGTTCGACGACAACAACCTGTACTTCGCCGTCCAGCTACACGACTCCGACCCGTCGGGGATCCGGCGCAGCATCCTGCACCGAGAGGGACGGATCGATCAGGACGACAACATCCGCATCGGCCTCGACACGTACCACGACCGCCGCAACGCCTACATCTTCGAGATCAACCCCTTCGGCACCCAGGGCGACGCGCTGATCGCCGACGAGTCGATGACCCTTTCGGATTGGTGGTGGGAGGGCGTCTACGAGAGCGAGGCGCGGATCACCGACGAGGGGTGGGTCGTGGAGGCCGCAATCCCGTTCACGACGATCCGCTTCGACGACGCGGACGCGCTCGAGATGGGGATCCTCATGGAGCGCACCATCCGGCGAAAGAACGAGATGGTGTACTTCCCGCACATCGGCCAGGAATTCAGCCGCGCTCTCAGCCAGGTTTCACAGTACGCGACCCTGACCGGGCTGGAAGGGTTGCGCAGCGGCCGCTACATGGAAGTGAAGCCCTTCGCGATCACGGGCCGCTCGGTGACGGGACGCCAGGGTGAGGTGGGCGGCGGAACCGAGACGCTCAACGACCTCGGCCTCGACTTCAAGTACTCGATCACCTCGAACCTGACGCTGGACGCGACCCTCAACCCCGACTTTGCCCAGGTGGAGGCCGACAACGTCCAGATCAACCTGACGCGCTTCGGCCTGTTCTTCCCGGAGAAGCGCGAATTCTTCCTGGAGCGGGCCGGCCTCTTCGACTTCGGCGACCCTCGGGAGACCCAGATCTTCTTCAGTCGCAGAATCGGGATCACCAACGACATCGCGGGAGGCACGCGGCTGACGGGTCAGGCCGGCCCGATTTCGGTAGGCGGGCTCAGCCTGTTTACCGACGACGCCCGGGACGCGCAGGGCCGCGTAATCGCAGGCGGCCTCAATTCAGTGCTGCGGCTGCGCGCCGATCCGTTCCCGAGGACGACGGTGGGAGGCATCTTCACGTCCCTGGACGCGGACCAGGGCGCGAGCAGGGTCGCCGGGGCCGACCTGCAGTTCCGGTTCGGGGGCTCCACCGTCAGGGGATGGATGGCCCGGTCGTCGGAGAGCGGCAGCGCGTCCGCCGGCGGCGCAACGGCCGGGACCGTCGAGGTCGACCTGCGCAACGATCTGCTCTCGGCGGGGGGCAGCTTCGCCCAGGTGCCGGACGGATTCAACCCGGCGCTCGGCTTCGTGCGCCGCCGCGACATTCGCAAGCGTTCGGGTTCCCTTGCCGCGTTCCCCCGTTTCGAGCAGAGCGACTGGGCGCGTCAGCTGGTCGCTTCCGTGAGCGGCGACTACATCGCGGGCATGGACGGCGAGAAGCAGAGCACCTTCGTCCTGTCGCACAACATGCTGACCTTCGAAAGCGGTGACCGCATGATGCTGAACATCACGCGGCGCGGCGAGGTGCTGCATCGGCCGGTACGGATTCAGGGACGTGAGCTGGCTCCTGGCGACTACGTGTTCAGCGGGGCCCAGATCCAGTTCAACAGCAACGACAGCCGCGAGTTTTCGGCCCGTGGCGGGTTCTCGAAGGGTGGGTTCTGGGGCGGAGACGGTACTGAGGTGGCGGTTGGCGGAATGTGGAAGACGGGGCCCTACCTGACGCTCAGCGCGGACTACCGGAGAAACGACATCAGCCTGCCCGTCGAGGACGGCGATTTCACCACCAGTGTCTTCAACCTGACCGTCCTGGCCGCGGTCAGCCGGTCGCTCTTCGCCAACGCACTGGTCCAGTACGACGACGTCTCGAATCAGGTCCAGGCCAACGTCCGCATCAACTGGATCCACACGCCCGGCAGCGACCTGTTCGTGGTGTTCGACACGGGGTACCTGACGGGAGACCTGCTGGACCCGAGGACCGAGCGCTGGCAACGGCGGACCGGCGTGGTGAAGCTGACGTACATGAAAGCGTTCTGAGGGGGGAGCAGAGGGTTCGGAAGACGGCTGACCGCCCCGTCGCTACTCCAGCCTCCGCGCAATCCACACCGTCCGGAACACCGCCGTCCCCACGGTGCCCACGGCAGTGAGAATCAGAATCCCGAGCAGGAACGCCCCCGGCGGACGCCCCAGCAGCGCCGAGCCGCCCCCATCGAGAATCGCGCCGAAGCCGATCAGCAGCAGCCGTTCCGCGCGCTGCATGATTCCAAGCGTGCACAACACCCCCTGGCTCTCGCCGCGCGCGCGGGTGTAGCTCACCAGCAGCGAGCCCCCCAGCGCCGCGGTGATCGTGGCGAGCGCGAAGCCGGAAGCGCGAAACGCCACCGCCAGCCCCACAAAGGCCGCCACCTCGGCGAAGCGGTCGATGGTGGAGTCCAGGAACGCCCCGCGCGGCGAGGCCAGCCCGCGGGCGCGGGCGATGCGTCCGTCCAGGGCGTCGGCGACGCCGCTGAGCAGCAGCGCCCAGCCGGCGGATGCAAAGTACCCGAGGGCGAAGAGCGATCCGCTGACCGCGCCGAAGACGAAGCCGAGCAGGTTGTACGCGAGCGGCGACAGACCGAGCGCGAGGGATGCGCGTTCCAGCGGCCGGACAAGCCAGTAGAACCAGCTGCGCGCGAAGGATCCGAGCACGAACTTGCCCCGGGCTGGCGATTCGAGCGGGTCGTCCCGGCGCTGGGCGGCGCCTATGGCAAAGATTGGCATGGTGGCCAGCGCCCCACCCACGACCACGGCCAATACCAGGAGTTCGGGCCTCACGGTGTCCTGATCTCCGGTTCCGTCACCGTGGCCTCTCCTCCCCGGAGCCGGGTTGAGTCCGGGCCGTGGAATCCCTCGACCGAAGGACGCGCAACGCCTTCGGGAGCAGGAGCGGGAAGGGCAGGCGTCGCTCCATGGGCGTAATCTCGACCGCCATCCCGGTTCGCCGTTCAACCTTCCGGACGATATAGGCGAACCAGTTGTCGAAGGTCATCATGTGCTTGAGCCAGCGGGCTGTGGCTCGCGCCTTGCTCAATGCGAAGTAGGCATTCCATCGCAAGCGGACGAGTCGCGACGGATGCACCACGAAACGGTAGCGCCCATCGGATGCCTCGAGCACGCCCGCCGCCACCCGCGCATCCAGAATGGGCGTGTAGGTGTCGCGCAGGAACCCTGCTTGCGCGTCGTATACCGTCCCCACCCGGCCTCGCTGCTCCGGCCGGATCTCCCCCGCGTAGGACACTTCCAGCATGCGCCGGCAGAAGGCTTCCACGGAGAACGGCGCGTCCAGAAAAGGAAGCGTCCAGTCCGGCACCAGTTCACGCCCGCCCGCAACGGTTGCGTCGACCCACGCAGCCGCCTCTTCGTCACGGGTGTGGACCACCGACACCTGCTGCATCATCCGCCCCAGGCAGAAGTGGTCGCGGCGGCGGCGTCCGAGTTCGCGCGCGAAGTGGGCCCGCGACACCACCGCGCACTTGGCGAGCGGCCCGTGCGGCGCCGCTGGCCAGAAGGCGATCACGGTCGGTGCAAGAACCCGGCTGACCATCGCAAGCGCGACCGGGTTGCGTCCGGGATGACCGCTGGCACGCAGGGCGGCATGGAAGTCCCTGTAGCCCTCCACCACCACAAACAGGTCATACGCGCTGTGTCGACCGGGCGCAGCCGAGATCACGTGCGAACCGTACGCCACAACCGCCACCACCCCCTGTCCCCCCGCAGCCCGCAGGGCGGCCACGAGCTCCGCGATCGGTGCCGAACCTTCCCTCATCGGTGTCCGGCACCCACGGATCCGGCGCGCATTTCCGCCAGCATCCCGTTCATCACGTCCCGCATCTCCCCCATGAACGGTGCCGGATCCGTTCCTGCCGGGGGTGCCCCGAAAGGCCCCGCGCACCGGACCCGGACGTGCATCGAGGACAGGTTCCCGAAGAAGTCCTGCAGTCTTGACCACTTCCAGAGGCCGTCCGCCACAACGACATAGACCGTCCACGGGCGCGCCGCCAGGATGGTTGCGAGCCCGAGGGTCTTGAACGGTCCGATGTTTCCTGTTCTGGTTCTCGTCCCTTCGGGATATATGACCAGGGGGTGGCTGGAGGCGGATGCCTCCTCGCGCAGCGCGTCGAGGTTGCCACGCAGCATTGCTCGCGGATCCACCATGGGGTATCGGTAGAGACGTGTCATGTGTGAGATTAGCGGGATGCCGCGCCCATAGCGGCTGCGCGTGACGATGCGGGGATAGACGCCGTGCACGGACGCTACGATGATCGGAATGTCCAGCAGCGACTGGTGGTTCATCATCACCAGGACACCGGGGTCCCCGGGGATGTGGGGCAGTTCGCCGAAACGGACACGGCCCAGATGACGAAGAAAGAGGATGACCACGTGAGCCGTGAGGCGTTGCCAGCGGGTGAGCAGAGCGTCTCTGCGCGCGGGAAGCAGCCGTGCCATGGGAGCCACGATCGCGCGCTGCACAAGGTCGCACCCCGCCAGCGCCGCACAGAGCGAGGTGAGGGTCACGGCACCGCGAAGATCCAATGACGTATCCTGAACGGCAGGAAACAGATGAGTAACGTGCGGAACGCTAGCGACGGGTACGCCACGGCGTCAACGCGCCTCAGGGACTACGACTACACCAACTACTACTTCGGGGCCGGCGACGATGCGTTTGCGATCCTGGAGCCGTTCGGAGAGTGGTGGCGGGAGGCCGAGTTCGGGACGGGCTACTACCTCTACGCACTGCCGATGGGCTCGGCACCGTCGACACGTGTGTCGATCGCCGACCCGAAGACCGGGGAGACTCGCCACGAGCTGATCAACTTCGCGTCGTACAACTACCTGGGCCTGTCCTATCGCCCCGAGGTGATCGACGCGGTCTGCGACGCGGTGCGGAAGTACGGCGCGGGTGCGTCCGGGTCCCCGGTCCTCTCCGGCTCCATGGACCTGCACAAGAGACTCCAGCGGGAGATGGCCGACTTCAAGGGCAAGGAAGCGGCGCTCGTCTTCCCGACGGGCTACAGCGCCAACGTCGGGCTCATCGCAGGCCTCATGCGCCCCGGGGATCTGATCGTGGCCGACAAGCTGGCGCACGCCAGCATCGTGGACGGGATGATCCTTTCCAAGGCCACGTCGCGGTTCTTCCGGCACAATGACGCCGGGGATCTGGATCGCAAGCTGCGGGGATTCGACGGCAAGAAGCTGGTGATCGTGGAGGGCGTCTATTCGATGGACGGCGACGTGGCCAACCTCCCCGAGATCGTCGACGTCTGCCGGCGGCATGATGCTCGAATTCTCGTCGACGAGGCGCACTCCACCTTCGTCTACGGTCCAACCGGCAGGGGCCTGGCTGAGCATTTCGGCCTGGACGACGAAGTCGACATCCACCTCGGTACCTTCTCCAAGAGCCTGGGCGGCCTGGGTGGATTCGTCGCCGGACCGCAGGAACTGATCTGGTACCTGCGGGGATTCGCGCGGTCGCGTGTCTTCTCCTGCGCGCTGCCCCCCGGAGTGGCGGCCGGATTGCTGAAGGCGCTCGAGATCGCCCGCAAGGAGCCGGAGTTGCGCGAAAGGCTCTGGGACAACGCACGCTACATGCACGCACTGTTGCACGAGGCCGGCGTGGACGTGGGAGACTCGACTTCCCAGGTGATCTCGATCATGATCCGCGACGACGCCGGAATCTTCCAGATCGCCGAAGACCTGCTGCGCGCCGGCGTCTACATCAATCCTGTCCGCTATCCTGCAGTGGGGAAGCACAAGTCGCGCTTCCGCATGTCCATTTCGGCGGCGCACTCCCGCTCGGACCTCGAGGAAGGCGCCCGAATCATCACCTCCGTACTCGGAAAACACGGCAAATGCCCCTGACCCGCTACCACTATTCCCAGGCCGTCAGCGCCTTCTTCGAAATGCCCACGTCCGACGCCCGGCGCATTCTGCCCCCGCACCTGCAGCCGCTCGAGGTGCAGCACGAATGCAGCATCCTGGCGATCACCGCCTTCGACTTCACCGACAGCATGGTCGGTCCCTACCAGGAGATCGTGCTCTCGGTGATCGTACCGCCGCTCCTCAGCCAGGACCGCGGGATGGCCAAGTCGGCGTTCTATCCCTTCCTCGTGGGGACCAGCAACCAGGCCTCGCGCGAACACGCCATCGAACGGTGGCACCTGCCGCACTACATGAAGGATCTCGACATCGCCCTGGAGCCCTCGGACGGGCGAATGCGGGTCGAGGTGCGCGACGGCGACCGCCCCGTGCTGGACTTTGAAGTCACCGAATACCGCTCGGAGGCGGTCGATCACCTTTACCAGTCATTCATGGTGAACGGCCAAAGCCGCTTCAAGGTGGACATCCACATGCGCGGCCCACACAGTGAACACGAGGAGGAGGTGGGCTCGCTCAGGCTTTACGAGCACCCCATGACCTCTCAGCTCACCCTCGACGAGGTGGCCACGTATCCGTTCCGGGAGCAGTGGATGACGGACGGGGTCCAGGTGTTCGAAGAGCTGGAGACCATCTGAGAGACTGGAGGTCCCGACTGTCCGGATGAGCACCTTCGTCATCTTCAACCCGGCCTCGGGCCGTGGACGGGGCGCGCGCCGCATTCCGCTGTATCGGGAGCTGCTCGACCGGCACCTCCAGTCGTACGAATGGGAGTCGACCACGGGTCCGGGCGAGGAGGCCGCGCTCGCGGACCGGGCCCTGGCAGGCGGGGCACGACTGCTCGTCACCGTCGGGGGCGATGGCACGTGGAGCCAGGTCGCGGACCGTGTGGTGGCGTCCGCGCGGTCCGATGTCGTCCTGGGTCTGCTGGCGTCCGGAACCGGGAACGACTTCGCGAGGAGCCTCGGTCTCAGCTACGACGATCCGGAGCATGCGGTGGCGGCGCTGGCCGCTGGCAGGACCCGACGCATCGACGTGGGCCGGGTGATCTCCGAATGGCGTCCCTGCGCCCGCCCGGAGACGGCGAGCGCGGAGCCGTGGCGCGACTCGCCGCGACACTTCCTCAATCTCGTCGGATTCGGGTTCGACGTCGCGGTCATCGACGCCACCCAGCGGGCCCGCTTCCTGAAGGGCGAGCTGCTGTACAAGGCGACCGCGGCGCAGCAGCTGTTTTTCTTCCGCAGCCCCCACCTGCACCTGTCCGACGGCGGCGGCTGGAGCACCGAAGGACGGCACCTCATCCTCACGGTTTCGAACGGCCGCATCTTCGGGGGCGGCTTCCCGATCGCACCGGAGGCCGACCTGCAGGACGGGAGGCTCGATGCGTGCGCAATCGCCGACGCCTCGCCGCTGGGGCGTGCGCGCCTCTTCAACCTGGCCGCGAAGGGCAGGCATGTGGGTGCGAGGGGAGTCAGTCTCAGGCAGGACGAGGCCTTCACGGTGCGCTTCGACGGCCCCCTGCGCTACGAGGTTGACGGCGATGTCCTCCAGTCGCGGACCGGAGAGGTCCGCCTGGAAGCGGTGCCCTCGGCGCTGTCGGTGATCGTGCCGTAGGGGGCATTGACCGAACCAGGTCAACGCTTGTGAACTTATTCACAAGCGTCCGGAGGGAGTGGGCGACTTCCTACTGAAGCGGCCCATCCGCCATCGATCTCGCCCATTCCGGCACCATCGCCGGGTCGATGTCGAAGACCGCGAGCCCCACCGTAAAGACGATGGTGGCGATCACGAGCACGCCGATCAGGTTGAGGAAGATGCCGGTGCGCGCCATCTCGCCCACGGTGATCCGGTCGCTGCCGAAGACGATCGCGTTGGGCGGGGTGGCCACCGGCATCATGAAGGCGCAGGACGCGGACAGGGTGGCGGGGATCATCAGCACGAGAGGGTGGGTGCCGGTCACGACCGCCACCGACGCGAGGATCGGCAGGATCATCTCGGTCGTCGCCGTGTTGCTGGTGAACTCGGTGAGGAAGGTCAGCGCCGCGCACACCAGCAGGATCATCACGAACACGGGCAGACTGCCCAGCACCTCGAACTGGCTGCCGATGAGCTGCGCGAGTCCCGTTTGCTGGAATCCCGCCGCCAGTGCGAAGCCGCCGCCGAAGAGGAGCACGATGTTCCAGGGCAGGCGCGGGATCACGTCGGGCCCCATGACGCGCGTCGCGCCACTGCTCCGGTTGCGCGCGGGGATGAGGAAGAGCACCGACGCGAGCGCGATCGCCACCGTCCCGTCGTCGATCAGTCCGGGGTCGGGGAGCAGGCGCGACCAGCCCGGCACGGTCAGGAACCCCAGCTGCAGGTCGACACGAAAAACCCAGAGGAGCGCCGTCGCCGCAAAGACCCCCAGCACCACGCGCTCCTCGAAGGAGATGCCGCCAAGACCCTGGCGCTCCCTTTCCACCACCTTGTGATCGATGGAAACGCCCTCGGGCACCCGGTGGAACACATGCGTGATCAGCAGCCACGCCACCACCAGCATGATCAAGCCGACGGGGAAGGCCATGATCAACCACTGGCCGAAGGCGATCGCCGGTGCGTCGGGGAACAGGATCTGGAAGATGCGGACGAATGACAGGTTCGGCGGTGTCCCCACCAGCGTCGTGAGCCCGCCCACCGTGCAGCCATAGGCGATCCCGAGCATCAGTCCCACCGAAAGGTGATGCGCGCCCTCGCGTCCCGCCTCGCTCTCGATCTGCAGGCAGATGGCCAGTCCGATGGGCACCATCATCACCGCCGTCGCCGTGTTCGAGATCCACATCGACAGAAACGCCGCCGCGACCATGAACCCGAGCACGATGCGCGCCGGCCCGCCGCCGACCGCATGAATGATGTTGAGCGCGATGCGCCGGTGCAGATTCCATTTCTCCATCGTCAGGGCGATCATGAAGCCGCCGAGGAAGAGCACGATCGTGCTGTTGAAGTAGATCGGTGCGGTGTCGTGCCCGGACATGATCCCGAGGAGGGGATAGAGGACGAGCGGCAGTAGCGCGGTGGCGAAGAGCGGAATGGCGTCCGTCACCCACCAGATCGCCATGAGAAGGGCCACGGCGGCCAGGCGGCTGGCGGGCTCGTTCGCCGCGTCCACGGGGAACACGAGGAGAAGGACGAAAGCGCCCAGGCCGAGCCAGAGGCCCAGGGCACGCCCCTTCGAGGTGGATTGTCTTTCGACGGCCATGAGGGATTTGTGTGCGGTGGGAAGACCCTACCGGTTCGTCCCCTCCCTGGTCTCGCTGTCCCCGGCCATGGCCTCGCGTTTCGCCACTTCCGCCTCGTACTGCTCCTCGGTGAGATAGGTCACGTCCACCCAGGCGTGGGCCATCTCGTCGACCGTCCGGTCGCCCCAGCCCACCCACTGGGTATGGTCGGGGTTGTTGGGGTTCTCGGCGGTGTTGTCGTGCCACGCCGTGAACACGAGGGTCGTGCCCGCCGGGAGGAGCGGCGCGGCGTGATCGGCGTAGATGTAGTTGATGTGCCACTGCCACTGGAAGTTGTTGACCTGGCTCAGGATTTCCCTGCGGCCGTCGGGGTAGATGGCCTCCATGGCCATCGCCTTGCCCCGCATGTGCATGTGCGGCTGGTAGTTCTCCAGCCGGGAAGGCCATCTGAGCACGTGGAAGTCCTGTGTGACCGCGATCTGGCCTGGCGGGATGTCGAGATCGTCACCGGTCGCGTTGTAAAACGCCAGGCGGGTCCTGTTCTGGGGGATCCGGTCCCTGGGGTAGAACCAGATGCCGAGTTCCACGTAGCTGTCCTTCACCTCCTGACCGATCGCGTGCATGTGGACTTCCCACCGGATCTTCGAACCCGGCAGCATGAGCTTTCCGGCCCCGTCGGGGAAGATCTCGCCGACCTTGCCGACGGCCCACTCCATGAAGAGCCCGGGCCCGCCCATCGCACGGCTGCTGGTGCTGAGCGCGGCGGTTGCGGCGGTCATTTCATCGGGATCCTCGTCCTGCACCAGGTACGCCAGCGTGTGATGGACGATCCGCCGCCCGTCGGGCCAGGAAGGCCGAATCTCGATCGCCTTGACCCACCGCTCTTCGGTCAGGCCGGTCGGAGTCTCGGGCCGGAACCACTTGTCCTGAGTCTGCGCGGGCAAGGTGTACGGTTCGGAACGGACGACCAGGTCGGGCGGCCCGAACTGCGCCTCGTACTGCCATTCGCTGCCGTCCGGGAACACGGGCGCGGGCGGCATGTCGGCCTCGTCGCCGAAGGGCATGTCGCCGTCGAGCCAGGTGACCAGAGTCTCGAGTTCATCGTCGGTCAGGCCCCGGTCGTTCTTGAACTCCTGGATTCCCACCGAACGGTCGATGTGCCACGGCGGCATGATCCGGGCCGCCACCTTCTCGCGGATCCGGGGTGCGTAGCGCTTCACCGCCTCGTAGCTGGTGAGCGACATGGGCGCGATCGATCCGGGCTGGTGACAGACCTGGCAGTTCTGCTGAATGATCGGGGCCACGTCGCGGGCGAAGGTGTAGTGACTCTGGGCCGTGGCGTGCGAGGACGCGATCACCAGCGCGGCGGCCACCAGCACTCCACTCGCGGCGGCGTTCGGGAACAGGCGGTGTTGTCGGTGCATCTTCTCTCTCTCGGTCAGCGGGTCACGGTCACCCGTACAAATCCATTGGTCCAGCAGCACTGGGAGTGGCCTGCGGTGGACACTCCCGATGCGTCGTTTGCTCTCACGCGGATCACATAGTCGCCGGGTTCCGTGAAGGTGGCCGTGGTCGTCGCCTTGCCTCCCTCTACCGGCACCCTCGCCGTGTCCTCGTCGAATGTCACGTCACCCGGCCCCCGGTGCTTGAACCAGGTCAGGGTGACCGGAACCCCGGTGCGCCCCGCCCTGACCACACTGCCGCGGGAACGCCCATCGTCCCAGGCCCAGACGGTCAGTGGCACGGGCGTGCCCACTACTGTCTCGACCGGGTTGCCCCACGGACCTCCCGGTCCGGCGCTCTTCGGCCCGTCCTCCGAAAAGGCCAGCATCGGCGGCGTATTGCCGGTCTCCGCCTCGCCGTCCAGCGCGTCGATCCTCCAGTCGAGATGGAGACGGCCCGGAATCGAGTTGCGCTCGCCGCGGAAGTCGATGGTCCACACGACCGCCTGGTCGCCAAAGTCCGCCGGGACCGTCACGGTGAAGACCCCCCAATGCCTCCGCGGGTGGAAGCGCGTGGGCTGCGCGCCGTCGAAGGCCGAGGGCTCGAGGTGGTTTGCCGCACCATGCGGCAGTTCGACGATCTCTTCGAAGTTGCGGTTGTAGTAGCCGAACGAGAGGCTGAACGTCCCGTCGGGGTTTTGGTACCAGCCTTCGTAGACGGGTGTGAGGGTCAGGCCGCTCGCGGTGCGGATCCCGAGAGGGACCTGGGCGGCGGCGGGTTGGAGGGCGAAGAGGCCGCACAGCACGGCCAGCGCCCCCGGAATCGGAAAACGCGTTCCTGGCATCGGGATCCTGTGGAAAGTGGATTGGGACTGCTTGAGAATAAGGTTGCGTCCAGCGCCGGGCAAAACCCGGCACACGGTCCCGGCTACCTCGCCATGTGCAGCTCCGTCCGGCGCTGGATCGCGTCGCTCATCGGTCCTGTATCACCTTGCGGGCACGGTGGCGACGGATCGGATGAGGTCGAGCAGCTCCGAGAGGATGGCCCTCCCCTTGTCACGCGCATAGAAGCGGCGGACCTGCGCGTAGCGGGGACCCGGGTCCATCTTCATCCCCTCCTCCATCACCCACTTCTGAATCTCCCGGGGTCTCGGACCCCACCATGCGCGTTCCACGTAGTCCTCGTCGAGCAGGATCACGATCGGGATCGAGCGGCTCGTGCCGTTGGTCAGGTGGGCGTCCATGATGTCGAGGTTCTCGTCGCGCGACAGCACGCGCAGATCCACGTTGGGCAGCCACTCGGTCAGTCGCGAAATGACCGGCAGGATGTTGACGGCATCCCCGCACCAGTCCTCGCTCAGCGCCAGCAGATGCCAGGTGCCGGGCAGGGAGCGGGCCTCGTCGACGGCTCCGTCGGGCAGGCGCACGCGGTCGTGCACGCCGCGCCAAAGGTCCTCGTTCTTGCGCACGGTCTCGAGGTATGCGGGGAAAGAGAGTGCGGACTCGAATCGTGCTTGCATATCAGTCATGGCAGTTGCCTCTGTTCGGCTGGGAGGGAAGGGCTACCGGGCGTCGCCGGCGCTTGGCTGCCGCTTCCGCCGCGGCTTGATGCCCGTGCGCAGCAGGCCTTCCTGCGCGACCGAAGCGACCAGCGTTCCTTCACGCGTGAAGAACGTGCCGCGCGCGAAGCCCCTGCCGCCGTGGGTGACCGGGCTGTCCATGGAATAGAGCAGCCATTCGTCGGCTCGAAAGGGCCGGTGAAACCAGATCGAGTGGTCAAGCGAAGCGACCATGAGGCCGGGATCGCGCACATGACGCCCGTGCGGCCGGAGCGCCGTGGCGAGCACGCCGTAGTCGGAGGCGTACGCAAGCGCGGCCTGGTGCTGCACCGCCGCGTCGCCGAGCGCTCCCATCGTCCTGACCCACATGCGCTGCACGGGCGGCACGGGTCTGGGATCGAAGGGGCGGTACTCCAGAACCGACCGAAAATCGACCGGACGGTCCTGTGTCAGAACCGGACGCAGCCGTTGGGGGATCCGGTGAGCCTCCTCACGAAGCACCTCCAGGTCGGGGCGAAGCTCCTCGGGCGGCGGCACGTCGGGCATCGGAAGCTGGTGCGCCAGACCGGATTCGGTCCTGTGAAACGACGCCGAAAGGGTGAAGATGGTGCGGCCATGCTGAAGCGCCGAGACGTTGCGCGTGACGAAGCTCCTGCCGTCGCGAAGGATATCGACGAAGTAGGTGACAGGCTCCGCGAGATCGCCTTCGAGGATGAAGTACGCATGTAGCGAGTGTGCCTCGCGGTCCGCCTGCGGGATCGTCCGCCGGGCCGCGACAAGCGCCTGCGCGAGCACCTGGCCTCCGTAGATGCGCCCCGCCCCCAGGTCCCGGTTGCGCCCCACGAAGGTGCTCCCGCCGATCGCCTCGAGGTCGAGGAGGGTGACGAGGGCTTCGGTGGGGCTGGCCATGGCTTGACGATAGTCCCTTGGCGTCGCGGGCGGTACCGGGGAACCGGCGCGCCGCCAGCGTCGACGTTGTCCTTTCCCATGGTGTCGGTACCGCCGTACTGTCAGGGAGATCCCGGGTTCCGAGACACCACCGCCCCACGACGACCATGCCCGCAAAACCCACCGAAATGCCGTGCATCCCGTTGCGCCGAATGGTCTGGCCCGCTGCCCTGTCGATCGCGGTCCTCGCGGCTGTCAGGGCCGACGCCGCGGACCAGCCGATCGACGTCGTCGAACTCACGGCCGTAGAGCTGCAGGAGGGATACGCCGCCGGGGCCTACACGGTGGTGGAGGTGGTGCAGGCCTTCCTTGACCGGATCGAGCGCTATGAAGGCCACTACAACGCGTTCATCTCGATGAACCCGGACGCGCTGGTGATCGCCGCGAGGCTCGACGAGGAGCTGCGCACGACCGGACCGAGGGGGCCGCTGCACGGGATTCCCGTAGTCATCAAGGACAACCTCGACTACGCGGGGCTGGTGACCACGGCCGGCTTCAACGGGTTCAGCGCCGCAACCGGGGGCGTCGACATGGTTCCGGGTGACGACGCGGTGTCGGTGGAGCGGCTGCGGGACGCGGGTGCCGTCATCCTCGGCAAGACCAACATGCCGGACTTCGCGGCCCACGGGACCCGCACTCGCAGCACGGTGGCCGGCGAGACCCTCAACCCGTACGCGCTGGACCGGGTGCCCGGCGGATCGAGCGGCGGGACGGCGACCGCGGTGAACGGCAGCTTTGCCGTCCTGGGGCTGGGGACGGAGACCGGCGGCTCGATCCAGAACCCGGCCGCCGCGCAGGCGCTGGTGGGGGTGAAGCCGACGTTCGGCCTGGTGCCGCTCGAAGGCGTGGTGCCGAGCGACGCCACCTACCGCGATGTCGTGGGGCCGCTGGCGCGCACCGTGCGCGACGCCGCGGTCACCCTCGATGTGATCGCCGGTCCCAGCCCCGAGGACCTGGCGTCGTACGCGGGGGCGGAACACATCCCTGCGTCAGGGTACGAGGCCGCGCTCTCCGCGACGGCGCTCAGGGGGAAGCGCTTCGGGCTCGTGGGCCCGGGTTGGCGCGAGTCGTTCCTGCCGCTCGCCCCCGAGACCGAGGCGCTCTACCGGGAGGCGGTGCGGATCCTCGAGGCCGAGGGCGGCACGGCGGTGGAGGATCCCTTCGCGGGACGCGGCTGGGTGGAGCTGTACGGAGATCGCCCCGGGGTGCCCTCGGTGGGGAGCCACGACCTTGCCGTCTACCTGCAGGGTCTGGGACCGGACGCCGCGTTCCACAGCGTCGAGGAGTGGGAGGAGCTGTCCGGGCGCCGGTTCCGCGGCGGGCGAAGCCGAAGGCTGCCTGTCGCGCCGACCGCGACCGAGGAGGGGGACGCCTTCCAGGCGTGGCGGCGCGAGATGCGCGCCCTCTTCCGGGCAGTGCTGGAAGACAACGAGCTGGACGGGCTGTTCTTCCCCCAGGCAGGTGAGCCGATCCGGCCGCTGGTGGAGGATCCGGAGCGCCCCGACTACCGTCCGAACAACCACGCCGAGTTGCCGAGCAACATCATCAACGACATCGGGCTGCCCACGGTCGCGGTGCCGTTCGCCTACTACGACGACGGGACACCCTTCGTGCTGGCGTTCATCGGCGACCTCTGGACCGATGCGGAGTTGATCGCCTACGCCTACGACGTCGAGCAAGCGACCCTTGCCCGGGTGCCGCCGGCGCTCGTGGAAGGACCGCGCTAGCGGGCCGTACAACGCGGGGCAGAGACCCGGACACTGTAATGTGAATGATACATTACATAATGTAAAGTAAACATTACAGTTTGTGCGGTCTTCGGGCCCGTGCGCAAAACCGGCAGCCTTGCGCATATCGCCAGTCCTTCTCAGTCTCTCCGACGTACCTTCAGCCGCCGCCCGGACCCTCTGCGGGACGCGGCGGCCCGACCAACCCAGCGCGCCGGCAAAAGCCCGGGGAAGGCAGCCAGATGTTCATTTCGATCACGCCCGCACGTTTCCTCCGCCTCGTCGTTCTGGTCGCTCTGGCCGTCGCGGCCGACGTCGTTGCGGGAGCGCCCGCCGGGGCCCAGGACTCGCGGCCCACGATCGCGGAGAAGACCGAGGGGATGTCGCAGATGGAGGGGTTCTTCAACCTCTACTGGGACGACGACAGCGGCCTGTTGTACTGGGAGCTGGATCTGGCCGGCGGGGAGTTCCTGTACCAGATCTCGATGGGGTCGGGGCTGGGGTCCAATCCGGTGGGGATCGACCGGGGCCAACTGCGGGGCACGCACGTGCTCGAGGCGAAGCGGGTGGGGCCGCGAGTGCTGCTGATGGAGCCGAACTACCAGTTCCAGGCTCGTAGCGACAATCAGACCGAGGTGCAGGCGGTGCGGGACGCGTTCGCGCCGTCGGTGTACTGGGGGTTCGATATCGCGGCGCAGACGGGGGACCGGGTGCTGGTCGACGCCACGCCTTTCTTCATTCGCGACGCGCGCAACGTGATCGGGCAGGTGGCGCAGAGGGGGCAGGGGAACTTCCAGCTCGATGCGTCGCGCTCGGCGATTCACATGCCGGCGACGCAGTCGTTCCCCGAGAACACCGAGGTGGAGGCGCTGCTGACGTTCACCAGCAGCAATCCCGGCGGCCTGGTGCGCGGCGTGGCCGTGAATCCCGAGGCGGTGACGCTGCGGCAGCACCACTCGTTCATCCAGCTGCCCGACGACGGCTACCGGCCACGGCTGGCGGACCCGCGGATCGGCGTGAACGGGCCGACGATCTTCGACTACGCGTCGCCGATCGACGAAGATCTCCGGATTCGTCTGGCCGCCCGCCACCGGCTGCAGAAGCGCAATCCGGGGCCGGGGCCGTCGGAGCCCGTCGAGCCCATCGTGTACTACGTCGACCCGGGGACGCCCGAGCCGATCCGCAGCGCGCTGATCGAGGGGGCGGCGTGGTGGGAAGACGCCTTCGAAGCGGCGGGGTTCATCAATGCGTATCGCGTGGAGGTGCTGCCCGAGGGCGTGGACCCGCAGGACATCCGCTACAACATGATCCACTGGACGCACCGGAGGACGCGCGGGTATTCCTACGGCAACAGCGTGACCGATCCGCGCACCGGCGAAATCATACGGGGCGTCGTCAATCTGGGCAGCCTGCGCCTGCGGCAGGACTACCTGCTTGGGCAGGGGATGGTGGCGCCCTTCGTCGGCACCGTGGGGGACGACGCGGACATGGAGTCGATGTCGGGCGACCTGGCCTTCGCCCCCGGCTTCGACTATCTGGCCCAGGTCTCGCAGGGGTCGGACGCGGTCGAGATGGCGCTGGCGCGGGTCCGGCAGCTCTCGGCGCACGAGGTGGGCCACACGCTGGGATTCCCCCACAACTACCTCTCCAGCACCTACGGGCGCGAAAGCGTGATGGACTACCCCGCTCCGCTGGTGGAGATCGACGGCGACGGCGACCTCGACCTCTCCAACGCCTACGTCCAGCGGATCGGCGAGTACGACAAGCTCTCGGTCAACTGGCTCTACCGCGAGTTCCCGGCGGGGACCGACGAGGCCGCGGGGCTCGAGGCGATCGTGCTGCAGGGCATACGCGACGGCCTCGTCTTCATGGCCCACACGAACAACAACTTCATCGGTGCCGGGCACCCCTATGCGGGCGTCTGGGACAACGGCGCCAACCTGGTGGACCACCTGAAGCACGAGATCCGGGTCCGCAACATCGGGCTGGCGGAGTTCGGGGCGGACATGATTCGCGCCGGCAGGCCGCTCTCGGACCTGGAGTTCGTGCTGCTGCCGCTCTACATGCACCACCGCTTCCAGCTTCGTTCCGGGGCGCAGAGCCTGGGCGGGGCGAACTACAGCTACGCGATCAAGGGTGACGGGCAGACGCCGTTCTCGATCGTGCCGGGCGAGGAACAGCGGGATGCGCTGGAGACGATCCTCTCGGCACTTACGGTGGACTTCCTGGCGCTGCCGCAGGACGTGGTCTCGATGATCCCGCCGCCCGCCTACCGCCACGACGAAGGGGAGGTGTTCGCAGGGCACACCGAGGTGCTCTTCGACCCGCTGGGCGCGGCCGAGGCGGCGGCCGACTTCACGGTGGGCGAGATCCTGCATCCGGCGCGCATGGCTCGCCTGGTCGTGTACGGGAGCATGGGCGACTACCCGGACCTCGAGGAGGTGGTGGACCGCCTGCTCGAGGCCACCTGGGGGGGGTCGGCCGAGGGGGACGAGTACCGGATGCGGGTGCAGCACGTGATCCAGCGCGCGGTGGTCGACCGCATGATGCGGCACGGCGGCAGCGCGAGCGTGATGACGGAAGCGCGCGCGGTCCTCGCCGACCGCCTCGAAGCGCTGGCGGGTCGGCTGGAAGGGCTGGCGGGTCCGTCTCCGCACCAGCGGCTGGTTGCGGCCGACATTCGGCGCTGGCAGCAGCGGATCGAGAACGCGACGCCGGACCCGTCGCTGCAACTGCCGCCGGGAGATCCGATCGGGGGGAGTGTGAGGGGCGCCGGGAGTCAGCCCAGCTCGGTGCGAAACCGGTAGCCGAAGCCGCGGATCGTCTCGATCCGGTCACCGGCGCTTCCCAGCTTGCCGCGGAGGCGGCGTACATGCATGTCCACCGTGCGTGTTTGAAGTCGTCCCGCCGCGATCGAGTCCACGCTCCACGCTTCGGACAGGAGCTGCCGTCGGCTCTGGGTGCGCCCACGGCGTTCCATCAGCACCCGCAGAAGGCGGAACTCCGTCGGCGTCAAGGTGATCTCGTCGCCGTCCAGCGTTACGATATGCGCGCCGACATCGAGGCGCAGCGGGCCAGCGCGCAGTATCCTCCCGCCCCCGACGATCGGCTTCAGCTCGCCCTGGGCACGACGCAGGATGGCGTCGACGCGCAGAACCAGCTCCCGTGGGCTGAAAGGCTTGGTGAGGTAGTCGTCGGCGCCGAGTTCAAGCCCCGAAATCCGATCCTGCTGCTCGCGCTTGGCGGTCAGGATCAGGATGGGAACATTCCGCGTGGCGTCGTCCGCCCTGAGCGACTGCAGCACTTCGTCACCGGAGAGACCGGGCAGCATCCTGTCCAGCACGATCAGATCGGGGAGTTCACGGTGCACCGCGTCGAGGGCGACCGTGCCCGTAAGCGCCGTCTCCACACGGTATCCCTCACGCGTGAGCTGATAGGCGATCAGCGCCGCGATGTCGGCCTCGTCCTCCACAACGAGCACGCGCGCAGAGGGCTTCGGCTCGCGCTCGTCCCGGTTCAAAGGCGCGCCAGCGGCCGCCTCGGCCGAAAGTGGCATCACCTGTGCCCTCGACGGGTGCTCACGAGTTCGGGATCCTCGTCGTAGTAGCGAAAAACCTTGTATCCACCATGCCTCACCAACACGTCCCTGAACAATTGAAGCCTGTACTCGCGACCGCGCGTGCGAAAGTGAGTGTAGCAGTCCGTGTGCACCGAGAACGTCTCGAAGGTCTCGAGTTCGCCGACGCATTCCACCGACTCGAACTCCAGGGGGCGCGCCCATTCCACAACGTCGGCTGCCCGCGGAATCGACCGCCCGTTCCGCAGTTGAATGTTCTGCCACGCCAGATCTATTGGGAAGGGCGATGGCCCCTGCGCGGCAGGCAATTCGGGCCAGATGACTGTGTTGTGCTCGGTCTCGGTGAGCCGGAAGCTCTCGATGGCTTCGCGGTCGCCTCGCTCGAAAGCACCGAGCACCTCGCGCCCCAGTTCGTCCAGGCCGCCGGCCGAGCCGGGAAAGGGCTGCTGGCCGCCGCACCCGAACACGGCGCCCAGCAGCGATGCGGCCACCCAGGACCGGCCCCCGCGCCGCCCGGCGCGGGGGCCCCGTCCTGCCTGGTCGCTGCCCTCTAGTTGATGGCGAACGAGGTCCAACCCATCCACCATTTGTTGCCGTCGGGAGCTGCCGCGCCCACGTAGTCGGTCATGGTGAAGAAGTCGTCTTCGGGAGGCGTGGCCGCACCCGTGAGGAGCGGAGAGCCGACGAGCGGAGTGAAGTCGGGCGCGCCATCCCGGTTGAACGGGTCCGCCATCATGACGTCCGCTTCCACCCGGTTGGCCCAGTCGGGGTTCGTGAAGAAGGCCTCCTCCTCGCCCGCCTCGTAGGTGTCGGAGTTGCCTGAAAGGATCGAGTTGCGGATCTCGAGGCCCTGCGTGAAGGTCTCGTCGTTGTCGACATCCAGACCGTCGCCCGGAAAGCCGATCACGACCGTGTTGGCGATCAGGCCGGCCGTGCCGCGGCGAAGGCGCAGGCCGTCGGCGCCGTCAGGGGCGCTCGCGCCGCCGCCGACCAGTGTCACGTTGTAGATGACGGGGTCCGTGAGCGGGGTCGCCGTGTAGTCCTCTTCATTGCCGTCGACCTCGAATCCGTTGTCGGCGTCGTCGGGGTTCTGCTGCACGATCCAGAACTGGCCGCGTCCCTGCCAGCCGGTCGAGTAGTCGAAGCTGTCGTCCGAGGCGTTGGTGACCAGCGCGTACTTGAGGTCGACGGTGCCGCCGAAGAACTCGATGCCGTCGTCCAGGCCGACGTTGGTCTGGACGTGATGGATCTCGGTGCCCGCGCCCACGCCGTTCAGGGTCAGCGCGTTCAGTTCGTTGCCGAACGACACCTCGAAGCCGGCAAACTCGACGCGCGTATAGATCATCCTGCCGCTGTCGTCATTGACATCCGTTCCGCCGTACTGACCCGACGAACCCTCCCCGACGCACTTGTCAGCTGGGAAGTTGCACAGGGACGTGCCATTGATGACCACGCCGCCCCAGTCACCGGCACGGCGCTCTCCCTCGGGAGAGGAGCTGGTGAACACTACCGGCGCGTCGGCGGTGCCTTCGGAGAAGATCTTGCCGCCCGTCCGCACGATCAGCGCGGATGGCTGCACGGCCGCGTTCCCCTGGATGAGCGTCCCCGCAGGAATATGAAGCTCGCCCCCGTCGTCCACAGTGACGATGCCCGACAGGATGTAGATGGAGTCGGCACTGAGCGTGCGCGTCTGGCCCTCCCCGATCGTACCTGACAGGTCCGCGCGCACGTCCATCTCGCTGACCTCGACGAGGGCCGGGTCGGAGGGATTGGACGACAGGCCCCCCGCGACCGCGATCACGCGGTAGGAATATGTCCCCGGCTGGAGGCCGGAGTCGGTGTAGCCGGTGCCGGTCACCCCGGTGGCGATCGACGCGAAGCCGCTGCCGGTCGTCTGGCGCTGCACGGTGAAGCTGTCGCCCGAGCCGCTCCAGGTAACCGTGACGTCGGCGCCGTTCGCGGTGGCGGTGACCCGCGTCGGGGCTGCGGGGGGTTCCGGGGTCGGCGGTGGAGTGGTGATGCCGCCGCCGGTTTCGTCGCCGCACGCGGCAGCGAACGTGACGAGCGCGGTCGCGAGTGCTCCGAAAAGCAAGCGTCCCTTCCGATTCATTGCCTGATCTCCTCTTGTTGGTTTTCTGGGCGTTCTCTCGCCCGGTGGGTGCCCGTACCGTGTCCGGACCTTCGCCGGCAGGTGAATGGGTCGGGCGTTTGTCTTCGGCAACTGCTCACAAGTCTTCTCAGTTCCCCATGTCCCAGCCGACGGAAAGCGATACCGTCCGGCCGTTGTTCCAACGGCGAAGCAGTTCGTTTTCCTGGGTGAATTCGACCACGTTGCCCAGGAGCCGGCTCGCGGAAAGCTTGAGCTTGGTCCCGTTGGAGAGCCGCTGTTCGAGCACGATATCCAACTGGCTGCGGGCTTCCTCGAAAATGTCCGCGGTGACCTGACCCCCCACCGCGTCGATCCGACGTCCGAACCGGTTGAGCAGCAGGCTGGCCCGGGAGTCGCCCGACCCGGATGCATACGCAAGCGACACGTTGACGACATACGGGGACTGGCCCTGCAGAGCACGCGTCTTCGGCACGCTCGGCAGGTCCGTCCCGCCCTCTCCCGGGATGTAGATGCGAATCACGTCCGGAGTCGTTACCTCGGACTGCACGAGCGTCAGATTGCTGTTCAGTGACACGGATTCAAGGCTGGGGGAAAGGACCCCGAGGTCCGACCGGAATTCGAGTTCGATCCCGTAGTTGTTCGCGGAGCCGCCGTTGATCCAGGACTTGAGAAGCTCGGTGCTGGGCAGAACGGCGGCCTCGATAGGGTCTTCGAAGGTCTTGTAGAAGGCGCTGGCGGCGACCAGGGCTTCGGGCGAGAAGAAGAACTCCCAGCGGGCGTCGTAGTTCTGAATCAGCGAGCGGACCAGTTCGGGATTGCCGACGGTCAGGTATCCGCCGGCATAGTCCGCGAAGGAAAACGGCGCCAGCTCGCGAAGCTGCGGTCGGGCCAGCGTCCGGGACGCGGCGAGTCGCAGGTTCATGCCTTCCCGCAGTTCCAGCGTCATGTTGACGGCCGGCAGGACGTCGGTGTTGTCCAGGCTGGCACCCTGGAGCGCCTGCTGCCCCACATCGTGCAAATCGAACGGGGTCACCGTCTGCGTCGCGGACTCGAGGCGCATCCCCGCCAGGATCTTCACGGATTCGGACACCTCCGTGTCGATCATGGCGTAGCCCGCGTTGATGTCCTCCTGGGCGTCGTAGTTGTCGGGCCGGAAGGTGGCCTCGACGAGTTCGAAGCCGTCGGGCGCGATCGTCTCGGGGTTGAACAGGCCGTTGGGATCGCGCTGCCGGACTTCGTTCGTCACCACACCACCGGGGACCAGCAGGTAGCGGAAGCGGCGCGTGAAGGCGTTGCGATCCCTGGTGCTGATGGAACCGCCCAGCTTGATGGCTCCGGTACGGTTACCAACGGTGAAGGGGATGTCGAGGTCGCCGGCGCCGCTATGGGTGTCGTCGACAAGATCCTGATGGAATACCGATCCGGACGATACGAAGTTGTCGAAGAGAAAACGTCCGTTGTCTTCGTCTTCACGGTACAGCACTTCCCTGGTGTTCGGCTCGTAGCGGCCCGCCCGGGACCACGCACCGCGCCAGTCGAACCTGGCGTCGTTGAGGAAGCCGAGGCGGTGCTCCCCCTTTAGCTGGGCGTTGATCAGCGTCTGTGCGAGGAAACGGAGGCGGAAGTTCCGCTGGTCCGACCCCGTGTCCAGGTTGTAGCCCTCGTAAACCCGCGCCTCGTCGTCCATCAGACGGTTGTAGACGAAGTTGGCGGTGATGCGGCTGGTAGGTGCCAGTTCATACGACAGGTTCGCCAGGCCTCCCAGCGAGACCGAATGGGTTGTTTCGTCCCCGCTGTAGTCCACTTCGGGATTGGCCAGGCCCGCCGTGGAAAAGACCCTCTCGATGACGTCGCTTTTGTTGCTGTACGAATTGGAGTAGGTCAGCGAACCCAGAATGCCGATGGAACGGCCGAAGAGTTCGAGGTCGTCGCCGTACGATGCGCCGAAGGACGAGTTGGGAGGAAGACTGCCGGCAGTTGGGCCCCAGTCGCCGCCGAAGGCCTCGCCGAAGCGCTCGAGGTCACCGCGCGTGTAGTTGGGGAAGATGACACGCCGATCGTTCGGCAACAGGTCGGGCAGACTGCGCGTTCCATCGTCGAAGCCGAGCAGATCCAGCCCGCCTCCGGCATAGCGTAGGCCGTCGGCGAAGGTGGACGCCGAGTTGTAGCTGCTGGACGCGGAGACCGAGAAGATGCGCCGCGCGGGGAAGTCCTTCGTGCGCAGTTCGACCAGGCCGCCTGCGTAGTCGCCGGGCTGGTCGGGCGAGTAGCTCTTGGCGGTGACGATGGACTCGAGCAGGTCCGAGGGAACCACGTCGAGGGGCACGACCTTGCGGTCGGGCATGGGCGAGGCCAGGGGTGCGCCGTTCAGAGTGGTCGAACTGTATCGTTCGCCCAGTCCCCGAACGTACGCGAACCTGCCATCCACTACTGACAGCCCGGGCACGCGCTTGAGCGCGGCGGCGGCGTCGCCGTCGGGTGAGCGCGAGATCTGGTCCGCTCCAATCGCGTCCACAACGAAGGACTCGGTCTGCCGTTCGGTGAGCAGAGCCGCCGTCGACCAGGTCTCGACGGTGGCTTCGACCGTAATCCCCTCCAGCTCGAGCGCGGCCTGTTCCAGGCCGATGTCGAGCATCGCGACGCCGTCCGGCTCGACGGCAACGCCCGTCAGGGTCTTGGTCCCGTACCCGATCAACTGAACGACTACGGACTGAACTCCCGCGGGCACGTCCCGAAGGATGAACCGTCCATCGACCGACGAAAGGGATCCGATCGACTCGTCTTCGAGAAACACCTGTGCGCTCGCGAGGGGTTGGGCGGTCCTCGCGTCCACGACCCGGCCGACGATTCTCCCAATGGCCTGCTGGGCCGAAGCCGCTGCCGGAATGGTCCCGAGAAACACTGTTAGAATCACGAGGCGGATGCCACCGGAGCTTCTTTTAGCCATCTGATGGTCAACTCTCATGCGGGCTCGCTGGTCGAGCGGGATTCAAGGCCCTGGCCGCCGTTGCGGCCGACTCTGCGCCAGCAGCCAAGATTCCATGGCGGCGTAACGGGGCCACCGAGTGTTCTGTAACGGTCATGAAACTCCCGTTGCGATACCCCGTGCGGCCTCGTCTTCGGGGCGATCAGACCCGTGCCCCGCCCCCGTTCACCCGTCGCGCCGGCATCGGTTTACCTTACTGTTGGCCTGACGTTCCAGGAGTGG
Source organism: Gemmatimonadota bacterium (assembly GCA_022823145.1). Classification (GTDB taxonomy): domain Bacteria; phylum Gemmatimonadota; class Gemmatimonadetes; order Longimicrobiales; family Gaopeijiaceae; genus Bin94. Next base: position 84,439 of record JAJDXS010000077.1, on the reverse strand, counting down.
CGCCATGAGTGACCGGACAAGGACATCGGCGGGCGATTTCAGGTCCGCAGTCCGAAAAACGGAGGGGATCCAGCCGTGGCGCCGGGTGTTCCACGCGACCTGCGGATTGGCAATTGTTGCCATCGTGGAGTACGGCGGCCTTGGTCAGAGGGTCACCCTCCTGCTGCTGGGGGCGGGTATCGTCGCGTGCCTGATACTCGACTGGGTCAGGCTGAGCGTGCCGGATGCGAACTTCGTCTTCTTCCGCTGGTTCGCCGCGCTGGCGTCGCCGCGCGAGGCACGCAGAATAGCGTCTTCCACATGGTACCTGAGCGGCGTCTTCGCGACGCTGCTCATAGCCCCCGCCCATCTGTTCACTCCGTCGGTGCTCGTTCTCTCCCTTGCCGATCCGGCGGCGAGTGTGGTGGGGCGGCTCTGGGGCAGACATTCGCTCGGAAAGGGAAGCTGGGAAGGCACGGCGACGTTCTTCCTGGTGGCATGCGTCATGACGTTTCCCTTCGTGGGACTGTCTGGCGCGCTGATTGCGGCGAGCATCGTGGCGACCATCGAGGTCCTTCCCACGGGAATCGACGACAACCTCACCGTTCCGGTGGTGACCGCCCTGTCACTTTGGCTGGTGGAGACCGCGGGGCGGGCCATCATGGCGGGGTAACAGCGAGTCGAAACAGCGAAACAGGGGTCGCCGCAACTCGCCCAGCAGCATGCGGTGGAACTCGATCCCCGATCCAGCGTGCGGACGCTCGCAGTAGTCCATCGCTGTGAAGGCGTCTGGCTGAAACCACCACGGCGGGCCGACGGACGAAAGCGCAGCGTCCGACCCGGCTGATTTGGCGGCTTCCCCGCTTCGATCCGGAACGGTCGCTGAACGGAATCTGTCCCTCAGCCACTCAAAGCGACGGCCGACGTTCCCGGGTGACCACCCTGCCGAATGGGGGGCGAGACGCAACGGGGGTGCTGCACACCCAAACGAGACTGCCCGGATATGATTCCATAGCAATTCCGTAACTGAATTGTCACGGAATTGCTGCATTTGCGAAACATCTGAACTAGGTTGGAGATGGCACTGGACACGGAGGACTGGTCGCGATTCAAGGGAGGGAAGGATGAACGGCTCCTGGATACGCGCAACACAAGCGGGTTCTCGACCTCTGCTTGCGATTCTCGTCCTCCACGGATGCGGACCCATCGTGCCCACGGCCCTGGAGGAGGGCCGTTCGAGTCCGCAGGTGGACCTGGCACTCGACACACTGAACGTCGAGGTGCATGCGCTCTGGGTACGTATCAGCGCTGTTCCTCCGACCCGCGAGGATCTGATCCTGACCTGGGAACTCCAAGCGGAGACAGCGAATCCCTTCTGGCGACCCAGCGTGATCAGCAAGGCCGGAGGTCGCAGCTTCGAGTCACCCGACACGGCTCGCGTATGGGGTAATATCGCGAGGGTCTATGATTTCCAGCTGGTCGTCTCCGCAACAACAGCCTCCGGTGACTTCGCCATCGATACCCTGGCGATCAAGGCTCCCCACTGTCACAATCCCTCTCGGCCTACCCTGCTGTGCAATCCGGCCCGGTCCGACGGATCCCGGCTCCGCACGGAGGAGGTGCCGTGAAGCATCGCATGGGTTCCCACGGGGGTAGCGGGGGCGTGCGGCCTGATCAGCGATGACAATCGGGTACCGAACGGCGGACATCTGCGGCGGCGGCGGTTGACGAACGGGGTGAATGGCTACAGCTTTCTCGTGCCTCAACAGGAGCGTGTCAGGACGGTCAGGACCAAGCACAAAGGACGGGTCCCCGAACGACAGAGGGGAAAGCCCGTCCTTTTTCATGTCCTGGACGCTCCACGAAACACCACAGGGAGAACAGCAACGTGCGTACGCAGGGAACCGTAAAGTGGTTCAACGACCAGAAGGGCTTCGGCTTCATCTCCAGGGATAGCGGGAAGGATTGCTTCGTGCACTTCTCCGCCATTCAGGGTGACGGATTCAGGAGCTTGGCCGAAGGTGAGCGGGTGGAGTTCGACGTGGTTGACGGGGCCAGGGGCCCCGCGGCCGAGAACGTCGTGCGCATCACCTGAGCAGAGCAGCACCGAACAAGACAAGGTGACTCCTGGTGCGGCCAGCCGCGTGAAAAACGGCTGGCCGCACCACTATTCCGGGTCGCGGGCGACGATGCCCAGGCCTGCCGTCGCATCCGCAACCGCGGTCTCCAGTTCTGAGCGGCGACTGCGCGGAATCAGCACGCGGTAGAGGACGTCCGCGGCAAAAGCCCGTTCCGCCACGATCGCGTCGAGAGCGCTGAAGATGCGTTCCACGCGCTCCGTCGCGTCGTAGGTCACCAGAACGCTGACCGGCACGGTGTCGACCCTGACGGTCGTGGAGCAGGCCTCCAGGGCGCGCCGGGCGCCGCTGGCATAGGCCTTGGCGAGACCGCCGGTGCCCAGCTTCGTTCCTCCGTAGTACCGCGCACAAACGGCCACAACCTCGCCGACATCGGAATTCAGCAGCACCGTGAGCATCGGCCTGCCCGCGGTTCCGTGGGGTTCGCCGTCGTCGCTCATGCCGATGGAGGCGGTTGAAGACGGAGCGCCAGCGTTGAATGCCCAGCAGTGGTGCGTCGCTCCGGGATGCCGGTCCTTCACCCCCTGGACGAACTCCAGGGCCTCCGTCCGGCTGGTGGCGCGCCCGACGCTGGTGAGGAAACGGCTGCGCCGGACTTCCTCCTCCACCTCGACCGAATCTGCGGGTACGGCGTATTGACCGGACAAGTCCGAACTCCGTGCTCGACCCCGGCGGGGTCTTTCCAATTCCAATCCTCTCACTTACTGTACATCTTCAGGTGCTGATTGAGAATCAGTCTCAATCTCTACGGTGACCTTTCCGTGCATCGCACCATCACGGGAGCAGCGCTCCTGTCGGGAGGAGAATTGGGCAGCAGAAGAGACTCAGCCTCGAAACCGGCCGACCGCACGCTGGCCGACGTGCCCCTGGAAGAGGAGGTCGTCGTAGTCAGGATGGAGGTGGCCGGCGAGGATATCGAGCCGCTGCTGGAGCGGGGTATCGTACCTGGCTGCAAGGTCTGTCCCGTGAAGCACTCTCCCGCGGGGGGGCCGACCGTCTATCGCGTGGACGGCCACCTGATCGCCTTGCGGAGGGAGACCGCGTCCTGTCTCTGCGTGCGCAGCGCACTCGAGGCCGCAGGGGTTCTCGACGCGAATTGAGCAACGGGGCACAGTCGGCAGCCATCGCGCCGGCTCCAGCGGTCGCGGCGAGCCCGGGTCATCCGCGCGTCGCACTGGTTGGACCGCCCAATTCCGGGAAGTCAACGCTCTTCAACGGTCTCACCGGACTGCGCCAGAAGGTGGCGAACTACCCGGGTGTGACCGTGGAACGCAGGTCGGGAGTCGTTGTCGAAGCTGTCGGTTCGGTGGAGGTCGTTGACCTTCCGGGCGTTCACAGTCTGTCTCCGCGCAGCCTCGATCAGCAGGTCACCCGCGATTTCCTGACGGGCAGGCTGGAGGGCGACACGCAGCCTGAAGCCGTGATCCTGGTTCTGGACGGGACCCGTCTCAAGACCCACCTGATGCTGGCCGACCCCGTGCTGGGCCTGGGATTGCCGACCCTGGTGGTCCTGACGATGGCCGACGAACTGAAGCGGCGCGGAGGCGGCGTCGATGTTCGGCTGCTCTCTGCGGAACTGGGAGTGGAAGTCGCGCTCGTCAACGCGCGAGACGGGGCCAGCCTCGAACCCGTCCGCCGTTTCCTGCGCGCACTCCACACCGGCGGTGAGGAAATCCGCGCCTGCCCGGTCGTTTCCGCGGCGGACGCAACCACCGCCGAACACGTCCACGGACGCGCGCTTCCCGTGATCGATCTCTTCGCTGAGAGGCGGAAGCGCGCTCGCACGCTCGGCCGCTCGGCCGCCTTCCGGGATCCCCGTCCGTCCGACGTCACGCACCGGATCGACTCGATGGTGCTCCACAGGTTCTGGGGTCCTCTGATCTTCGTGGCCACCATCGCAGTCGTATTCGAGGCCATCTTCACAGCCGCCGTTCCCCTCATGGACGGGACCGAGGCCCTGGTCGCCGCCTCGGGAGAGCTCGTGGCTCGCACGCTTCCCGAGAGCTGGTTCCGGTCACTTCTTATCGATGGCGTATGGGCGGGGGTGGGTTCCGTGGTGGTGTTCCTTCCGCAGATCCTCATCCTTTTCGCCTTCATCGCCATCCTCGAGGACTCGGGATACATGGCGCGGGCCGCCGTGATCGCCGACCGGCTGATGCATCGCGTGGGCCTGCAGGGACGTTCGTTCCTGCCACTCCTTTCCGCCTACGCCTGCGCCGTACCTGCGGTGATGGCGGCGCGAGCCGTCGAAGACGAGCGCGACCGGATCGCGACCATCTTCGTCACGCCCTTCATGACCTGTTCGGCCAGGCTCCCGGTCTACGCCCTGCTGATCGCGGCCTTCATTCCCGCCGGACCCCTGATCGGCCCCCTGGGAATGCGGGCGGCGGTGCTCATGGGGCTCTACGCGCTCGGACTTCTTGCCGCGATCGCCACCGCGGCGCTGCTCAAGGGCACGCTCCTGAAGGGCCGGCCGCACCCCTTCGTGATGGAACTCCCACCCTACCGGGCGCCGAGCCTGCGCTCGATCGGAACCCGGCTCCTGGACCGCACCAAGGTCTTTTTGCGACGCGTGGGCAAGATCATCCTTACGGTGGCGGTGGTCCTGTGGGTACTCACACAGGTCCCCGGCGGGCCCTCCGGAGGGCCGCCCGAGATCGGTGACAGCGCGCTGGGACGGATGGGGCAGGTGATCGAGCCCGCAATCGAGCCGCTCGGTTTCGATTGGCGGATCGGAATAGGACTGGTGACATCGCTCGCGGCCCGGGAAGTGATCGTAGGCACCCTGGGCACCATCTATGGCGTCGAGAGCGAGGATGACCAGAACTTCGAACTCCAGGCCGCGCTCCAGCAGGATCTGGATCTGGGTTCCGCTGTGGCCATGCTCATATTCTTCGTGTTTGCGCTGCAGTGCATGTCCACGGTGGCCGTGATGCGACGCGAAACCGGCGGGTGGATGTGGCCGGCACTCCAGTTCACCTACATGCTGGTCCTCGCCTACGCGGGGGCATGGGTGGCCAACGCCCTGCTGTGAAGAGGCTCTTCACCACCGTCTTGCTGCTTGCGGGCTGCGCTCCCGATGCTGCGCCTGTGCCCGCGGGCTCGGTTACGGACGACACCGGCCGCCTGCATGGCACGGACACGCCGCGGGGCCGCATCATCTCGCTGGTGCCCGGTGTGACCGAGACCCTCGTTGCGATCGGCGCCGCAGAGCGTCTCGTCGCGCGCACGCAGTACGACGAGCAGCCGGAACTCGCATCTCTTCCGATCGTCAGCGGGGCATTGGAGCCGAGTGTAGAGGCGCTCGCGGGACTGACCCCCGATCTGGTGGTCATGTGGCCGTCAGGTGGGGACGGGGCGGCCGTTGGCGGACGGCTCGACAAGGTCGGGATCGACTGGTACGGAGCTGCGCCCCAGACCGTTGCCGACTTCGAGCGGCATGCCCGCAATCTGGGTAGGCTCCTGGATCTGCAGCACCGCGCGGATTCGCTCATCGCCGCGGTGCGGTTCGATCTCGACGAAGCGGCGCAGCGCTGGTCGGGACGGACCCCGGCGAGAGTCTTCTACGTGGTGCAGATGGAGCCCCCGATGACCGTCGGTCCAGGTACTTTCCTCGACTCGATCTTCGTGGCGGGAGGCGCGGTCAACGTCTTCGCGGACATCGAAGGCAACTGGCCGCTGGTGAGCCTGGAGCAGGTTGTGTGGCGGCAGCCCGACTACGTAGTCGTACCGGTCGCGGGATACGGAACGCCGCGGTTCCTCCCCGGCTATCGCGATCCTTCACTGGATCGATTGGCGTCTTCACCCGCCTGGAGCGCGCTGTCCGCCGTTGCGGAAGGCCGCGTCGTGTCAGTGGACGCCTCCCTGTTCGGCCGTCCCGGTCCCCGCATGGGCGAGGCGGCCGAATACCTGTCCCACCGCCTCCACGAGGCCCTCGGCACCGCCCTGCTCAGGACACGCGAGGTGGCCGCTTTCTCAGCACGAAGAGCCCTTCCTTGATGCTCGACACGACGATTACGCCGCTGCTGAAGTACGGATACACACTCCATGCGCCCGCAAACCCCGGCTGGTCGTCACCGAAGGGCACCGTGTCGAAGAAGCCGACCTCGACGGGCGACTCCGGATCGGAGATGTCCAGGATCCGCAGCCCGCTCGTGTAGTTGGCCTGGTACATGAGGTCGCCCACGACGTAGAGGTTGTGGTCCGAAGCGCTGGTGGTTCCGAAGTGTTCCCTTACCAGCACGGGATCGTCCAGTTCCTGGATGTCCCAGACCAGCGTGCGCGTGCGTGACACCGCGCCGCCCACCTCGTCCGTCTCGTCGTTCATGTAGAAGTACCGATGGTCGTCCGAGATCCACCCCTGGTGAAGGAACCCCGTGTTGGGGTAGGAAGCGGCCGCGATCGCCACCGGTGCCTCCTTGTCGGTCACGTCTGCGATCGACAGCGCGTTCTGGTTGGCGCCGAAGCAGATCTCGCGGCCGGCATAGGCCTCGTCGGGGCCGTCGTATCGAACGCACTGCGCGTCGTGACTGGCCCCGGTGCCCGCGTTTCCGGTGGTCGGATCGGCGAAACACCCCGCGAAAGCCGGTGAACGCGGGTCGCGGATGTCGATCATGTGCAGTGCACCGCCACAGGTCTGGCCGCCGCTCGAGGAGCCGACCGCGTACGCGAACCCGGTCTCCTCGTTGATGACGATGTTGTGTGCGGAGTTGATCCCGTCGTAGTGGGCCGTAGCCTCGAAGGTCACCGGCGCGTCGGACACGTCGCGCAGCTGTGCCAGGTCAAAGACCTGCATTCCGTGCGCTCCCGCGTTGTCCGAGACGATAAAGGCATGGTCGCGGTACACCTTGATATCGCGCCACATCGAAGGCTGGGCGCCCTCGGTGAGCGGCAGTTCGCCCAGATAGACGGGATTGCCGGGATCACCCAGATCGATGAAGGTAGTGGCGTCGGCGCGGCCCATGATGGCGTACTCGCGGCCGGTCTCGGCGTCCGTCCATCCCCAGATGTCGTTGGCGATCACGCCGCGCTCCCCTCCCACCGCGTGCAGAGGCAGGAAGGCCACGAGGTCGACCTCGCTGCAGGTGAACCCGCCGGCGGCTCCCTCCTGGCACTCCCGCTCGTCGCCGAGCAGCGGTTCGGGTCCAGCGGTTTCGTCGATGACCGTACCCTCCGGTTCCCAGCCCGACGCCGTGCGCCGGAAGACGAAGCCGGTGCCCTCGAAGAAGTCGGCCCCGGGCGCACCAACCACCGCCATGTCGCCCTCGACGCCCACCGCGAGCCCGTAGAAGCTGAACGCTCCGCCGGGGCCGAACGACGCCACCTCCGACCAGTCCCCGGACGCTCCCCGCCGATAGGCCCAGCCCCCGCCGAGCCCGCCGCCGATCAGCGCACCGCCGACCAGCAAGTCGTCACCCGAAGCCGCGACCGACATCCCGAAGCCCGCCGGAACCGGCGCGTCATCGGCCCGGACCGTGTGCGCCAGCGTCCAGCCGGTGGCCGCCGTGCCGTCCGGGGTGAAGTGGTGAACCGCTCCCGTCCCGGTCTCCAATGGTGCCCCGGCGAAGATCTCGCCACCGGAGACGGCCACGCTCCAGCCCAGCGCCGCCGGACCTCCCGCCGGGCCTGCCAGGCGCTCGTCCATCGACCAGCCGTCCGTGCCGCGCCGGTAGACGTGCACGGAGCCAGGCAGCAGGGTCGGCGTCCCGACACCGGGAACCAGGGCGACCATCTCACCGGGCGCGCCCACGGTTGCGAGGCCGTCCTCCATGTCGACGGAGCTTCCGAAACCGGCCCCGGCCGGCTCGTCCACGCCGGTCCATACCGCCGCCTGCGTCCATCCCCCACCGCGCCGACTGTACAGCACTGCGGCACCCCTGCCCGACTGCGCTCCAGGCGCGCCCGCGATCAGGTCTTCGCCGTTGGTCGCAACCGCCTGCCCGAAGCGTGCCCCCGCACCGGCCCCGTCCCAGGTGAGGCGCTCGTCGAACGTCCACCCGTCGCCAGCGCGCCGGTACACGTAGACCGCCCCCGTGCCATCCATGGGAGCCCCGACGACCAGCAGGTCGCCCGCGACGTCCAATCCCGCGCCGAACGCGGTTTCCGACTGCGCCCCTTCCGGCGAGAGCGATACGATCTCCGTCCACTCGTCCCCCGACCGGCCGAAGACGTGAACGCCACCCTGCCGTCCCGACGGCATCGGGAAGATCTCGAGTCCGCCCGGCCTGCCGACAAAGATCCGGCCGTCCGCAACGGTCACCGACGCCGAGAAGGCCGACACCGCGCCGACGGCCGGAATGGAGCCGTCCGCACGCGGCATGCTCTGCGCCGCCGCCGTGACTGGAGCCGCGGCCAGCACCGTCGCCGGTGCAAGGAGCGCCGCAAATGGAAGAAGTCTCGATTTCATGGGATCCCGATCCTGTCGTGGTGTTTCCGGTCTGGCATCGACGTGTCCGAATAATGGCCCCGCAACCCCGTGGCGTGCCATCTTGAATCCCCGACGTGACACGTCCCCGGAGGAGCCAAATGACCGTGAAGCGCCTTCCCGCCGGCAGCAAAGCCGTCCTCGCTGCGGTCCTCGCGGCAGCGACAGTCACGGCCTGCGAATCGGACACGGAACCCGTCCACCTCGCCACGGCGCATCAGATGGGGCCGGTGGCGTATCGCGACCCGGCGGGCGCGGCCTCGCCGGACGGCCGGTGGCTGGCCTTTACCGAGGGCAGGGAAGTGAGGGTCATGTCCCTTGCCACGGCCGACACCCGGACCCTTGGCATCGCTCCCAGCCAGGTCCGCTATCTGGCATGGCACCCGGGCAGCGAGCAGCTTCTGGTACACGAGCGCTCCTTCGACCGACGCCGGCAGGACTGGTTCGTCTACGACATCGAAACGGGGGACAAGGAGACGCTGTGGGGTGGCAGCGGAACCCTCCCCGGCGACCTGCCCTCCCGCTCCAGCCTCCTCGAGATCACCTGGGCGCCGGACGGCGAATCGGTAGTGGGCGTCGTGAGGGGCACGGCCGGGTCTCAGGTGTGGCGCATCTCCGCCGCCGGGGATTCCGGAGAGATGGTCGGCGGGGGCGGCCGTCTCTTCTACCCGGTGGTCGCACCGGGAGGCGAAGTCGCGTGTATCGAACGGGTCGCCGGCATCCAGCATCTCCGCTATCCCTGTGCACGGGACCCGGTGAGCTGGCTGGCAGGCCATCAGCCGTATGGTCACGTCGCGTTTTCTCCCGACGGCGGCGAGATCTACTACGCGGCGCCCCGCGAGGACGGTCCCCTGGAGCTTTGGGCGCGGCCCGTCGGTGGAGGTGCCCCCGAGATGCTCGCGACCGCCGCGCGCGACGCGTACGGCCCCGGCGTCATGCGTGGCGGCGATATCGTGTACCGCAGCCAGTGGTACATGGTCTCCCTGTCCGCGGTCCCCGCGAACGGCGGCGAAGTTACCCCCATCACCACCTTCCAGTCCGAGACGCCCACCTGGAATCCGGCAGGCACCCAGGTCTCGTTCACCTTCGGCGGCTGGCGCATCGCCACCGACGACGTGGACTATCCCGATATCGACCAGCACATCGGCATCGTGGACTTCGCCGGACAGCTTCCCAGGGGCGCACCCGACCGCGTGGTCCGGCAGTCCTACTCGGAGGACCAGGGGATGCACTGGTCGCCGAACGGGCGCTGGATCGCCTACCACAGCCACATCGACCAGACCGACGACATCTACCTCATACCCATCGACGATCCGTCGTCGCCGCGGCTCATTTCAACCGACGGCCACGAAACCGGCTGGCCGCGCTGGTCCCCTGACGGGCGCTGGATCGCCTACCCGAGCTATACCCGCGATGCCGGCGGCGCGCGCAAGAGCCACCTTTACGTCATACCGGTGGACCAGGAGACGGGCGAAACCGGCCCGCAGCGGTCGGTGGAGCTGCGCGAATTCCCGCACGACGCCCTGCAGGCCGAATGGACCGCCGACTCGGAGCAACTTGTTTTCGAAGCCGCGGAAGGGGCCGGCCGCAAGGCGCTGTACCGGGTCCATCGGGATGGTGGCGAGCCGGAGCGCTTTCACGAGTGGGAGTCCGACCAGGTCCATTCCGGGATCGCGGTTTCGCCCGACGGTGAATGGGTGGCGTACATCGGGCCCGGCAGCGACGGCTACTTCCAGGTCCACCGCGTGCCCATGGGCGGCGGCGAGGCACAGCAGCTCACCGTGGACCCGACGCAGAAGACGCAGCCGGCGTACGATCCCACCGGTACGTGGCTCGCCTACACCGTGTTCAGCTACGAGGCGCGGTTCTGGAGGCTCGGGCGCTAGTGGCACGCGGCGGGAGGGCGCGCACTACCACCTCCGCATCTTCCCTGTGACCTCCACGTCGACCGGAACGCCGTCGACCGACCGCGGCAACCTGGCGCGCAGCCGCGGGTCGTCCTTCTCCAGGTACACCTTGATACAGGGTTTCCCGCCCCGCAGCCCCTGGGCCGTCCCGGTGACGCCATTGATCCCCATCACCCTGCGGTTGAGGCGGTCCTGAGCCCGGTCCACGGAGCCGCTCACCCGAGTCAGTTCCCGTCGATCTCGACATCGAACCGGTCGAGGACCAGGTCGATGGGGTTGGCGAGCGTTGTGGTCTGGCTGCCTGCGAAGAGAAGCCCGACGGGCCGGCGGGCCTCTGGCCCGGGTCCGTCGGCGACGATCAGCGAACCGGAGTCGCCCGGGCCCGAGAACCCGGTGCCCGAGACGACGATCTGACCTGTAAACCGCGCCGTGCGGTCACGGAAGCCCACGTTCATGGCGGCGTTGATGCCGGTGATCCGTCCCTTCGTGTGTCCGGTTGTGCGCCCGTACTTCTGCACCGCCATCCCGAGGCGCGCCGCAGCCGTCTCGCTGCGCGGCGTTCCGTACCCGTTGGAAGGCGTGCTGTTGCCCAGATTGTCGGTTGTGGTCGAAGCGATGGCCGCATCGATGCGGTTTTCGGGGCAGACGGGGAACGGCTGGCAGAACCGGATCGGCTCGAAGTCGTGCAGGCTGCCGATCGCGTCGGTCGGGTTTGCGCCTCCGTCGACGGTTCCCGGCTGCAGGATGTTGTCTCCCACCTCCGCCTGGTTCCGGTTCGCATAGACGTGGTTGTTGCTCAGGGCGAAGACCTCCGAGCCGGACACCACGCGCGCCGCGATCGTGCCCGCGGTTACGTCGACCTGTCCGGTCGAGACGCCGATCGGCACCGGTCGGGGGAAGTTGAGCCGCGGGTCGGTGATGTCGGACGAGGCGGGAGGTTCCAGCGCGCGGAACGGCCCGGTCACCTCGGTAACGACCGCATGGCCCTCGAATGTGGCCGGAAGCGCCAGCGCACCCGTCTCCAGGATGTCCGCACGGGTCAGGAACACCTTCACCACGGGCCGACCGCTCACATCGAAGGCGATTGCGGTTCCGGCGACGCCGGGCTGGCTGAGGAGGTCCTGGTTCAGCAGGTTCTGGGCGGCCATCGCGGCCGTGAGGTTCTGGCGGAGCAACGCGTCGAAGTCCTGGCTGCCACCGGGCGCATCGCCCAGGGGCCGGAAGAAAAGAGCGTCCAGCACGATGGCGGCCGCCAGAGCACCGTATCGCAGGAAGCGACTGTCGGACATGGCCATCATCTCCTTGCCGTGGCGTACCTGGGGCAGGGCGCGTCGGGGCGTCGCCGTGAAGGTGTGGACGCCCTGTTCACATCCATTTGCTCATCGACCATGTATAAGATACCCGCCACGCGCGCGACAGGTTTCGGTTCGGGGACCGTGGCCCGCTCCTCACTCGTCGTCGGGGAACAGCTCTCCCTGGTGCTCGCCCGGCAGCGGAGGGAACCGGCGCAGCGCCGCGCGGCGGCCGTCCCAGCGTATCGGCATGGGGATGTCCACGTAGTCGCCGAGTTCAGGATCCTCGTGCCGATGCACCATACCGGTCGCCGCAGTCTGGGGGTCCGCCAGAGCGGAGGCCACGTCGTGGATGGGGGCCGCGGGCACCCTGTGTTCACGCAGCAGGTGCAACAGGGCCGAGACGGAGTGGCGGCGGGTCCGATGCGCCACCAGCCGGGCCAGCGCTGCGCTGTTCGCGACGCGGCTCGCGTTCTCCGCGTAGTCGGCGTGTGTGGCAAGCTCCAGTCCGAGCGCATCGCAAAGGCGGCGAAAGATGACGTCGTTGCCGGCGGCGATCATCACCGAGCCGTCGATGCAGGGGAAGGCCTCGTACGGCGCGATCATCGCGATGGAGGTTCCCATCGGGCCCGGGATACTGCCCGTGGCGAGATACCCCGTCACGTGGTACGACATCCACGCGATAGCGGTGTCCAGAAGCGATACGGTGACGTGGCAGCCGCGTCCCGTGCGGTCACGCTCTCTCAGTGCACCCAGGACCCCGATCGCGATCCACATTCCCGCGCCCAGATCCACGACGGAGGCGCCGGCCCTGACCGGGCTGCCACCCGGCTCCCCGGTCACCGACATCAACCCCGACATGGCCTGCATGAGCGGATCGTACCCGGGTTCGTCCTTCAGCGGACCCTCCTTTCCGTAAGCCAGCACGGACACGTAGACGACCTCGGGATTGATTTCGCGCACTCTCTCGTAGTCGATCCCGAAACGTTCCGCGCCTCCGGGCCGTAGCGCCTGAAACACCACGTCGGACCGCCTGGCGAGTTCGCGGGCGCGCCCCTGCCCTGCTTCGGTTCCCAGATCCAGAACCACGCCGCGCTTGTTGCGGTTGACCGCCTGGAAGAGCGTGCTCTGGCCCCGGATGAACGGCGGGCCCCAGCGCCGCGCGGGATCGCCTCCGGGCGGCTCGACCTTGACGACATCGGCGCCCAGGTCGGCCAGGACCTGCGTCGCGTAAGGGCCTGCCAGGTTCTGGGAGAAGTCCGTCACGCGCAAACCGGCGAGCGGGGTGATGGCGCCCCCGGAGCGGTCACCACCGCCGGACGGCTTGTCGGCGGCGGCAGCGTCTCCCTTGCTGGGGTATGACATGAAGCGCTTCTTTACTTGAGTGCCGGAATCGAGCGACAGGAAGATGGAAGATATGGAGACGATCAGGATCCCCAACAGCGCGACCTATTCGCCCATCGCGCTGACCGACCTGATATTCATGGCGCCCCTGGCGTCGCGTATCCTGCTGGGCGCCACCCTGCCCGGAAGGCTCATCCAGGCGGCGGCCGCCGGAGCCTACGCGGGCGCCGTGCTGGGCGACTGGGCGAGTCGCCGCGGCGTACGCAAGATCGACTTCCTCGCGACGTACACCGCCGACGTCAGGCACATGCAGGAGATGCCGGAGGCCCGCCGCCGGGAAGACGTGCAGCGCTTTTCCGAAGAACTCATGGCGATCCATGAGCCCGTGAAGCGGAGCCGCGACATCCTCGCCGCCGATGTGAACGAGCGCCTGACGTCGTATATCGCGGGCATCACCGGACAGCGGGTGGAAACGAGCAACTCGGTGCGCGAACTGACGCTCGCCCGCCTGATGATCCCCTTTGCCGTGGGCAGCTGCGATATCCTCTCGGGCGATATCGCCGTGTTCCGCAGCACGGGTGTCTTCGAGCCCCACATACTTGCCCACGAATTCTGCCACCGGAAGGGATACCTCAAGGAACTCGAGGCCCAGGCGCTTGCCTACCTCGCGCTCTCGCGGTCGCGTGACTCGCAGCTCCGACAGTCGGCCCTCGCCGAACGGGTCTACCGCAACCTGCGCGTGCTCGACGGCGACGACCCGAAGCGCTACGGCGAGCTGCTCGAAGCGACCCCGCTCTCGGGCGACGTGCTCGAGGACTTCCGCCGCCTCCGTCCGCCCGACCAGCGTCAGGGGGTGGTGTCGAACGCCATGAAGCAACTCTACGATTCGCGGATGAAGATGACCGGCCAGAACGGGCTGTCGGACTACGACCGGGGCTTCACCAACTTCCTCTATTCGTACGAGGCGGCGGTGGCGGAGGGCAGGGCGTCGATCTAGTTGGACTGGCGCCAGCCGCCCAACGGAATCCGGAACGCCAGACCCAGCGCCCCCGTTCCCGCGCCCGAAGGGGCGCTGAAGCGCAGCCCCTCCAGACGGACCGGCACCCACGCCTGGCGCTTGGCGAAGCGACCCAGCACGAGCCCGGCCGCCACTCCGACACCCGCTCCGATCGCGAATCCCCGCAGCGCGGCCGCGCCGCCCGATTGCGCATCGTCGAGGCACTCGTCCGTCGTCAATCCCAGCTCGATCGCGGCCTCGTTCGCGTGGCACTCGTCCCTCCACCCCCAGGCGAAGGTCGCACCGGCCAATCCGGAGACGCTCGTCGCAATCAGCACCACGCGCTTCGTGTCGGTCACCGTGGCGCGCCGCTCGAGCAGGGCTCCCGCGCCGAGCGGGATCCAGTAGACGGGTTCGGCGCCGGTTTCGAAGAGCAAGGTATCGCCCACCATCCCCACGACGTTGCCTTCCAGCGGGATCGGATACAGAACAGGCGGCGAAGCCGGGCCGCCCCGGAGCACGGTCGCGCCCGTGATGCGCACCATCTGGCCCATCGACAGCTGTTCGCTCTCCTGGGCGACCAGCGCGCCGCTGCCCCAGGGGCTGCCGGTGGCCGGCAGTGCCACACCGAGCGCCATCGAAATGACGTATTGCCAGGTCCTCATCGCATCCTCCCGCAGTGCTCTCCAACTCCCTGAAGGTCCAGCCGTCTAAAGATAGGGTCGAAGCATCGAGCCCACGCTGAACACCAGTTCGAACGCACCCCCGGGCATTCCCCACACGCCGTCGATCCTGACGATGTCGTGGACCGCTCCCAGTCCCAGACCCGCGTAGCCGAGCAGCCCCCCGGTTCCGCCGACCTGCCAGGCGTCCGCCAGCGACGCGGGAGTGGCGCCGACAGCCCCCGCGCCCGCCAGGAGCCGCGCCGACAGCCATCCGGACAGCAGCGCCATGGAGGCCTCGCCCCGGGCCAGCGCGAACCTGCGCCCCCCGTAGGCGCGGTAGGGGTGACCGGGCAACGTCCCCCGCCCGCCGAGCAGGAAGTGAAGCTGAGTGGGCAGCTCACCCCAGGCCGCGCCGACATCCAGCGTGAGAGTCGCGCGGCGTGACAGGTCGTTCCGGGCCACGTTGCCCTCGATCCGCGCCACCAGCTTCGCGACCCCGCCGCCGTTCCATCGCCCGGCGGTCCCGGTCACGCCCGCCTCGGCGCCCCATGCCCCCAGGCCTTCCCAACGACGGACCACTCCGCCACTGACCGCAGCCCACGCCCCCTCGTCAACCGGACGCACGGCCCGCCCCGGTTCCGGCGAGCCGAACCCGATGGGCGATCCCACGGCCGACATCTCCTCTCGGACGGCCCCGACGCGAATGCTGGCGGCGCTGCCGATCGCACGGTCGAGCCCCACGCCAACTCCGGTCGCGAACCAGGGATCGGTGTAGTCGTGGTTTCTGAAGAGGGTGGACACGGTGTTCACGGCGCCCGATGCCCCCGCGAACGGCCCCGCATCGCGCAACTGGTGCCGGTGGATGGTCACGGTTGCCGTCGCGGCCTCCCCGACCATCCATCGCCCGCGCACCCTCGCGGTGAACGCGCCGCTGCCGGCCCCATACCCCGGCAGTGCGTCCAGCTTGACCGCTTCCTTCGGCGAATACGACGCCCCCAAACCGAAGTGCACGCCTTCCGCGCGATTCGCTCTCAGTACCGACGACACCCGGTCGGCGTAGACACGAACCTTCGGCAGCCCGCTCACCAGGTGGGCACGGGCCGCGCGGCGCGCCCCGGCCTCGATGGCGGCCGCGCTTACCGGAGACAGCCCCTCCTCGGCCATCCTGTCCATCAGCCCGCCGCGGAACTCGGCCGAATCGGCCATGTTGTACGGCGGGCGCGTTACCAGGGCGGGGGCCAAGAAGAAGCCCGGGTCCAGCTCCGGGTTGAACTCGAAGTCCACCACGTCCAGGGTCGCGCGGATCACCGAGCCCACCGGCAGGTCCAGTTCCGGGATCTCGCGGCGCACCTCGACCACCTGGCGGTACGGCAGCAACAGGCCCCCCTCCCAGAGGCGGTGCTCCAGTCTGACCGTGACCCGGTCCGTGCGGGGATCCACGTAAGAAGAAGGTGTGAAGCTGAAGGTCATGCGGACCAGCGCCCCCGAATCGACGTCGAGGAAGACGCTGCCCAGCATGCCGGGGCGGTCCTCGCGGCGCGGCCGCACCTCCACCTCGTAGACGCGGATCGGCGCGGGAAGACCGAGGACACTCAGGCGGACCGAATCGGTGACGAGGTAGTGGTACGTCTCCTCGCCGTCGCTGCCCAGCGGGTGCGGCACGTCGCGCACGTCGCGCCCTTCCCCGATGGCGATTCGGTCCCCGAACCCGTTCTGGACCGCTGTGAGGCGGTCGATGTAGTAGTGGAAGTCCTCGATGGGGAGGAGTTCGCGCTTCCGCAGGGCACGGATGACCTGGCGTCGCTGGCCTGCGGCGTTCTGGTAGAGGCCGACGGCCACCTGGTCGACGCGCATGGGGATCGGGGCGCCGCCCTCGTCACGGTCGAGGTAGAAGTAGACGTGCCCTTCGGCGTCCGCGCGATAGGCGGCGAAGGCGGCAAGGGACTGCGGCGACTCGCGCAGTTCCCGTGCCTTGCGGATAAGGGCCAGGACGGCCGGGTCGTCGACGGTTGCGTCCTGGGCTGCGGCGGAATCCACGCCCGTAAGCATGGCGCAGACCCACCAGAGGCTGCGGACACCGGCCCGGCCGGCAAGGGCGGCGGGTCGGCGCCGCCGGATCAGGTGATGTCGCTGAGCGTGAGCCCGTTCTTCCGCAGAAATGCCGTCAACCCCATCTTGTCGATCGACCGCAAAGCGGAAGTTGAGACCTTGATGCGAACCGACTTGCGAAGCTCAGGGACGAAGATCCGCTTCGTCTGCAGGTTCGGCAGCTGCCGCTTCTTGGTCTTGTTGTGAGCATGGGAAACGTTGTACCCGACCAGGGGGCGCTTCCCGGTGATGTCGCACTTGCGAGACATCGTGTGAGTCCTCCGTTCGTACCCCGGACGCCTACTTTTCTTCCTTGAAGAGAACGTGACGGCGCAGGACGGGGTCGTACCGCCTGAGCTCGAGGCGCGAGGGGTTGTTGCGCTTGTTCTTGGTGGTGCTGAAACGATAGGGGCTCTCGGTGCTGGACATCTTGATGATGACGCGAGGGCCCTTCGATTTCTTCGCCATGATCTCTCCCTTGTTGCCCGGCACCAGGTCGGCCGCAGACTCCAGATAAGATAGCCCGTTGACCGCGCTCGTCCAGATGGAATAGAATTACTGCTGCCCCTTTTGCTCGCCGCGCACCGCGACCGACGCGGAGCGACTTGTCAAGGAAGATCAGCAGTGAAGCCAGGAATCCATCCCAAGTACCGCCCCGTCGTCTTCCAGGACGTTTCCACCGGCTATTCGTTCCTTTCGCGCTCGACGATCTCCACGAAGCGCACGATCAAGTGGGAGGACGGCAGGGAGTATCCGCTCGTCACCCTCGAGATCTCGTCTTCGTCGCACCCCTTCTACACGGGTACGCAGCGTCTCCTCGACACCGCGGGGCGCGTGGAACGCTTCCAGCGCCGCTACGGGCGCGGCGACGACTAGCGGGGCCGCGGGCGACGCGCCCTCGACGCGCTGTCCGGCGCTACCGCATCGGTTCCTGCAGCGCGTCCTGTTCCCGGAGCGCAGATGATCGACCCGGCCGCCGATCACCTCGTCTACGTCGTCCCCGACCTCGGTCCGGCGGTACGCGCCGTCGAGGATCGCCTCGGGGTCCCCTTCACCCCCGGCGGCAGCCATCCCGGACTGGGGACACGCAACGTACTGCTGCGGCTCGGGCCCCGAATCTACCTCGAGCTCCTCGGCCCCGATCCCGGGCAGCCGCGTCCTCCGAGCGGTCTTTGGCTCGCCGCCGGCGGAGGGGTTCGTCCGTCACTGGCCACCTGGTGCGTTCGCAGCGATGATCTTCACGGCCTGGCCGCCGGCCCCGCCGGCCACCTGGTTGGCCCGGTACGGTCGATGTCGCGGGCCAGACCCTCGGGCGACCGCATTGCCTGGACGTTGACGATGCCGCACACGCCACCCCCGCACGGCGGAATCGTCCCCTTCTTCATCGATTGGGGCGAGACCGCCCACCCGTGCGAAGACCTGCCGGATCACGGCGTGAGCCTCTCGGCGCTTCGGGGGCGGCATCCCGATCCGGCCGCGGTGCGCGCCGACCTCGGCGGCCTCGGAGTGGAGCTGGCGGTGGAGGCCGGCCCCCCGTCGCTGCACGCCGAACTGCGAACGCCCGCCGGGACGATCGTCGCCCTCTAGTCGCCCTCCAGGCTCGCCCTCCAGCTCCAGCTAGCGGGCGGGTTCCTCCACCTGCGCGTATGCGTCGTGCTCGTGGATCGACTCGAAGTTGACCACGTGGACGCTGAACCAGGTCACCTGGTGCATCTTGCGGAGGCGCAGCGTGACTTCGCGGACCAGGTCCTCCACGAACCGGGGATTGTCGTACGCGTGCTCGGTGACCCACTTCTCGTCGGCGCGCTTGAGCACCGGGTAGAGTTCGCAGGAGGCCGATCCGTCCACCAGCGCCACGATATCCTCGATCCACAGCTCTCCCGTGAAGCGCGCCTGCACGGTCACGATGCTGCGCTGATTGTGCGCCCCCCGCGCGCTGATCTCCCGCGAACACGGGCACAGCGTCGTCACGGGAACCTTGACGGTGAGGATGAAGTCGTCGTCGGCTCCGCTGGAGGCGTCGAAGGCGCAGTCGTACGAAAGCAGGCCCGCCGCGCCGGTCACGGGGGCCTCCTTTTCCACGAAGTAGGGGAATGAGATGCTGAGGTGGGCGGTCTCCGCGTTGAGACGCTCCCGCATCGTGCGCAGGATGGCGGGCAGCGCTTCCACCGAGATCTCGCCGTCGTACGAATTGAGGATCTCCATGAAGCGGCTCATGTGGGTCCCCTTGAACTGGTGGGGGAGGTCCACGGACATGTCGATGTTGGCGACCGTGTGCTGGGCCGTCTTGCGACGATCCCTCACGGAGATCGGAAAACGAATGTTCTGCACCCCCACCCGGCTGATCGGCACCCTGCGCGTGTCGGGGTGGGCCTGCACGTCCGCCAGCGGGGTCGCGTCGAGGATCTTCGTCATATGTCTTCGGGCTCTCCGGCGGATTCCGGTTCGGCCAGTCGCCTGGTGTCGATACGGGTCATCTTCTCGTCCACGGCACCCGCCAGGTCGATCCCGCGGCTGTTGGCGTAGTTCAGCAGGGCGATGCAGACGTCGGCCGCTTCGTCCTCGAAGTCGGCTCTTTCGACAGTCCGGCCCTTCCAGACCTTCTTCTCGAGGTTGGCGAGTTCACCGGTCTCCCCCGCCAGCTCCAGGGCGAAGAAGCGCGGAGGGCGTTCCGGGAAGGCGGCGTCCTGATAGCGGCGAAACTCCGCCTGCAGGGCGCGCAGCCCGCCGTAACCTGCGGGCAGCATCCGGCTTGCGGGGTCTTCAACTGGTTGTCGGTTCGTCGCGTCCATGGCGGATTCATGCCGTCCAGATCGGGTTCCGTGGTCCGTCCAAACTAGTGAAAAACGGGCACAAGGGCCCATATTCCGACCCATGGACAACTCATCGGCAGGGCGGGGCGCTGCCGTCGCCCGTATCGGGATCGTCTCGGTCTCGGACCGTGCCTCCAGGGGCGAGTACGAGGATCGGGGCGGCCCGGCGGTCAAGGCCTACCTCGGTGAGGTCCTCACCTCGCCATGGAAGGCGACCACGCGCGTGATCCCCGACGAGGAGGATCTGATCCGGGCAACCCTGGCCGAACTGGCCGACGAGGCGGGGTGTTGCCTGGTCGTCACCACGGGAGGTACCGGGCCCGCCTCCCGCGACGTCACCCCGGAGGCGACCGCCGCAGTCCTGGACAAGGAGCTCGCCGGTTTCGGCGAGGCCATGCGTGCGGTCTCCCGCCCCCATGTGCCGACCGCGATCCTCTCGCGCCAGACGGCCGGGGTGCGGGGTTCGGCGCTGATCATCAACCTCCCGGGGTCGCCGAAGGCCGTGCGCGAATGTCTGGACGCGGTCTTCGCGGCGGTGCCCGACTGCGTCGACCTCATTGGCGGGCCCAGGCTGGAAACGGATCCTGACAGGGTGAGGTCCTATCGTCCCCACTGAGCGGCATTCTTCGCCGCCGCTGCGGGCGCACCGAAGGCCAAGGCATCCCGGGGGCACCCCTTGATTTGCCATCGCATTCAAACGACGATTAAAGGCTACGCAGTTCGCACCAACCCACCGAATCAACCGAACAGAGACGCGCTGAATGGCCAAGAAGGGCAAACTGGAGAAGAACGAGCGCCGCGCCAAGCTGGTCGCCAAGTACGCCGAGAAGCGGCGCAAGCTGACGACGATCATGAAGAGCGCCGACGCCACGCCGGTGGAAAAGGCGAACGCCATGGCACAGCTGCAGGCACTTCCGCGCGATTCGGCGGCCGTGCGCTACCGCAACCGCTGCCAGATGACCGGCCGTCCGCGGGGGTTCATCGGCAAGTTCGGCCTTTCCCGTATCGCACTGCGGGAAATGTCGCTCCACGGCCTCATCCCGGGGGTGCGCAAGTCGTCCTGGTAGGGTCCGGGTTCTGGAACGCGTAGCATACGACTCGACATGGCGCGTCCTCGAACGGACGGTGAGGGATCCGCGCAAGGGCGCATAGGCAGGTCGTACTACGACGAGTCGACCTATTTCGAGGCGGCCTCCCACCTGCACGACTTCGGCAGCCGCTTCCAGCGCTATCGAGTGAGGAAGGTTCTGGATCTCTGCGGGCCCAGGCCCACCGACCGTATCCTCGATCTCGGATGCGGCTGGGGAACGATCACCTTTGCGCTGGGTCCGAAGGTCCGCGAAGTGGTTGGGCTCGACTTCGCCGAGCGGGCCATCGCGGGGTGCAACGCGCGCGTGGACGAGTTCGGTCTGGACAATGTGTTCTTCCGCGTGGGCGACGCACGGTCCAGCGGACTCCCGGCGGCGTCTTTCGACGTCGTGGTGGCGGCCGACCTCTTCGAGCACCTCTATCCCGACGACTCCGAATCCGTGGCGGCCGAGGCGTTCCGGGTGCTCCGTCCCGGCGGCCGTGCCGCGGTGTGGACGCCCTGCCGGAGCCATGTCCTCGAGGTGCTGAAGAACAACGACATCATTCTGAAGCGCGACGTCAGCCACGTCGACTACAAGTCGATGGCGCGCATGCGGGAGATCCTCGTCGGGGCGGGGTTCGAGATCGCGCGCAGCTACTACGCCGAGTCGCACCTGCCGGGCCTCAGCGTGGCGGAACGGCTCGGGCAGAGATGGCTGCCGCTGCTGCGCCGGCGGATCGCCGTTCTGGCCGTGAAGCCGGAAGCCGGGTGAGATGGCGGTCCTGGCGACCCGGCTGACCGGGCACGCCGGCATCGAGGTTCCGCTGATCTGCGGTGCCATGTACCCGTGCAGCAACCCCGAACTGGTAGCGGCGGCCTCCGAGGCCGGGGGGATCGGGATCCTGCAGCCGCTCAGCCTCACCTACGTGCACGGCTACGACTTTCGGGAGGGGCTGCGCTACATGCGCCGCCTGACCGACAGGCCGATCGGGATGAACGCGCTGATCGAAAAGGGGTCGAAGCGCTACCACGAACGCATGGTGGAGTGGCTCGACATCGCGCTGGAGGAGGGCGTGCGCTTCTTCGTGACCTCGCTGGGGAAGCCCGGGTGGGTCGTGGATCGGGTCGCGCCGCACGGGGGCGTCGTCTACCACGACGTGACCGAGCGGAAGTGGGCGCTTAAGGGGCTGGAGTCCGGGGTGCACGGCCTGATCGGCGTGAACCGCAGGGCCGGAGGACACGCCGGTCCGCGCAGCGTGGAAGAGCTGTTCGACGAGGTGGGCGACCTGGGCGTTCCCGTCGTGTGTGCGGGCGGCGTGGGATCACCGGCGGAGTTCGTCCGGGCGCTCGAAATCGGGTATGCGGGCGTGCAGTTGGGGACCCGGTTCATCGCGACGCACGAGTGCACGGCCTCGGACGCGTACAAGCAGGCGATCGTGGACGCGCGGGAAGAGGACGTGGTCCTCTCGGAGCGGCTCACCGGGGTGCCGGTCTCGGTGCTAAACACACCCCGGATCCAGCGGATGGGCCTGCGCGCGGGACCCGTCGCCAGGCGGCTGCTGCGCAACAACCGCACCAAGCACTGGATGCGGCTCTTCTACGCCGTCAAGTCATTCAGGCAACTCAAGCAGTCGCTCCGGCGCGAGGACCGGGAGCTGTGGCAAGCGGGGAAGAGCGTCGCCGGAATCTCCGAACTGGAAGCGGCCGGCGATATCGTGCGCCGGTACGCGGCGACGCTGGAGCTACCTCGCGGACCCTGACGGCTTGCCGTCCCGGCCCCCGGCCGAGTCCGTGCTCTCCGGGTCGACGATGACCGTGGCCGTGTCGTAGAACTCGAAGCGCCTGGACACGGGAACCACCTGATCCGCGATCCTCATCAGCGGCTCCTCCACAAAACCGCCCGCGGGCTCCAGCGCGGCTTCCGTGTAACGGCTGCCCGGATTCCACAGGATCCACTCCTCGATGCCCACATCGTAGGCCGCCTGGATCTGGGCGCGCACTTCGGGCGCTTCGTATCGCGGCGGGCCGAGCGTGAAGTCCTGGAGCCACGGGCGCGTGGCTCCCGCCCCCTCGATCAATGCTGAGCGGCGCACCGCGTCCTCCAGGGCCTCCCGCACGATCTCGTAGGGGTGCGAGTTGGGCCTGTCGTACCCGAAGCTGCCCTTCCAGTAGTGACTCGGGTACACCATGGGAAGCGCTACGTCCACAACATCGATGAACGACTCCCACACCTGCCCGATCCCGACATCGCGATTGAACGATGTGGTCACGCCGAAGACGTCGGCCGTGACCTGCACGTCCATGTCGGCCAGTTCCGCGCGGCTGTAGGCCAGGAACTCGCGTATCGCCTGCGGTCTGGGCACGCCCGCGCCTCCGGGGAAGTAGGCACGCCTCATCGCCGAGGCGGGAGCGTCGGGGAAGCGCACGTAGTCCCACTGGATCTCCGGGAAGCCCATAGCCGCGACTTCGCGCGCGATCGCCACGTGGTAGTCCCAGACCTCGCGGTGGTAGGGATTGAGCCAGACGATCCCCTTGTCGTCGATCCAGGGGCCGCCCGCGGTGTCCTGCACCGCCAGCTCCGGGTGCGCAGCCGCGATGAGCGGGTCCTTGACGATCACGATCCGGGCGATGGGGTAGATCCCCGCCGCTTCGAGCCGCGCGAGCAGCACCCTCAGGTTCGGTATCCGGATCTCTCCGGTAGCCCCGATCCGCTGCGCGAGGGGGACTTCGGCGGGATGACTGACGTACCCGGTCGCGTCCTTGATGTCGACGACGAAGGTGTTGATCTCGGTGCGCCGCGCGAGTTCGGTGAGTGCCGTGATGCGTCTTCGCGATCCCGCGGACCACGCATTCACATAGAGGCCGCGAACGCGCTCCGGGCGGGGAAAGACGAAGACCCGTTCAGGATCGATGCCTTCGGTTCCCGGTCCTTCCGGGGTCGCGTCCGCCTGGGGGTCCTGCACGGCGGCATCCGTCGCACCAACCTCCGGGGTCGCTCCCCTTTCGATGCCTTCCGGGACGGCGTTGCCGCTCGTCGCAGCTGCGGTGCCCGTGGCTTCGGGCGGAGAAGAGTCGGCTGTGGCACCGTTGGAGCCGTTGTCGGCTGAGCAGGCTGCCACCAGAATCGTGGCGAGCATGAAGCGCAGGGCACATTTCATGTCCCGAATATAGCAGTAATCGTACCCGGTGTTTTCGCCGTACCGGATTTCCACAGCCGCGCGCGCTGCGCTATCTTGTGTGCCGCCGGCAAATGCCGATTTCGGGGCCATAGCTCAGCTGGGAGAGCGCTGGCTTTGCAAGCCAGAGGTCACCGGTTCGATCCCGGTTGGCTCCATTTCGCCCAAGGGCTTTGACATCTGCCGGAGACCGGACCCATGAATCGTACCCCGCGTAGCCTCGGTTTCCTCCTGTTCGGCGCCCTGGTCGCCGGATGCACCGATCCCGCTGATGCTCCCGACGACGGCCTCGTCTCCGAGTTCGGCCGGTACGAGGGCTACTCCGAGCCGATCTACGACAGCTGGGTCAACACCTCGCGGTACGTCGAGATGCGCGACGGAATCCGGCTGGCTGTCGACGTCACCTTCCCCGCGGTCGGCGGCGAGGCCGCGCCAGGTCCCTTCCCCGTCGTGTGGACCCACTCCCGCTACCACCGGAATCCGGGCGAACTGGTGCGCTTCTTCGCCCCGGAAGGGGCCGAGGTGCCCGAGGTCAACTCGCAGGTCGATGCGAACGGAGGCCTCCAGCTCCTGGCACGGCACGGCTACGTCGTGGCCGCGGTGCAGGTGCGCGGCGGCGGGGCGTCCTTCGGGACCTACCAGGGCCTGTTCTCGGAGGCCGAGACCGACGATGCGCGCGAAATGATCGAGTGGTTCGCCACCCAGCCCTGGAGTGACGGCAACGTGGGGATGTACGGGGGCTCCTACCTGGGCATGACCCAGTACATGGCGGCTTCCGAGATGCACCCTGCGCTCAAGGCCATCTTCCCGAACGTGGCCGGGCTCGACATGTACGACCAACTGCACCCGGGGGGCATCTACCGCAAGGACATGATCGACCACTGGGGCAGCCTGACCCGCAACCTGGACATCAACTGGGCCGCGCCGCCGGTCGACGAGGACGCCGACGGGTCGTTGCTGCAAGCCGCCATTGCGGAGCACGAGGACAACTGGGACGTGGCCGTCGAGTACGCGGCCGGACGGTTCCGGGATCACGACATCCCGACGCTGACCTGGACAGAGCACGGGGTCTCGGGTGTGCTGGACAAGGTGAAGGAGGCCGGGGTGCCCGCGTACCACTGGAACGGCTGGTACGATATCTTCGTCCTCGACGCGGTGCTCCTGTGGGCCAACTACGAAGGGCCCCAGAAGCTGGGCATCGGCGCATGGTCGCACGCGGGGATGCCCGACAGCCTCCTGATGGCCGAAAGCGCCGAACTCACGGCGGTGGAGCAGCTTCGCTGGTTCGACCATTGGCTCAAGGGCATCGACAACGGGATCATGGACGAGCCCCCAATCCACTACGCCGTGATGAACGATCCCGGGGACTGGACCTGGGCGTCGGCGAACAGCTGGCCGCTCCCCGAGGCCGAGGAAACCGTCTGGTACCTGGCCGGGGGACCGTCGGGCAGCGTCGAGTCGGTGAACGACGGGGCGCTATCTCCAGACGCGCCCGCGGGTGACGACGCAGCGGACGGCTACACCGTGGACCTGACCACCACAACCGGGGTCACGACCCGCTGGGACAACGCAGTCGGCGGTGCCCCGCTGATGATCTACCCCGACCTGACCCACAACGACGCCAGGTCGCTCACCTACACGACGCCACCGCTGGACGCCGACCTGAACGTCACCGGCCACCCCTTGGTGACGCTGTGGCTATCGTCATCGACCAACGACGCCGACGTCATCGTGCTTCTCCAGGAGGTCGACGACGCCGGTGTCTCGCACTACATCTCCGAAGCGGTGCTCAGGGCTTCGCACCGCGAGCTTGCCGAGGCACCGTGGGACAATCTCGGGCTTCCGTTCCAGCGCAGCTTTGCCGAGGACGTGCAGCCCCTGCCGGACGGCGCGCCGGGCGAACTGGTCATGGATCTCCTCCCCACGGCCAACGTCTTCAACGCGGGCCATCGCATCCGCGTGACGATCATGGGTGCAGATGCCGACAACATCGAACTGCCGTCGGTCACGCCGACCATCCAGATACACCGCGCGGCGGCCTACCCGTCCAGAATCGTCCTGCCCGTGGTGCGCTAGAAGCGGTACGTGTAGTTGGCCTTGATGGCGCTGCCTCTCGACAGCGTGATCAGGTCGCGGTCGTTGAGGATGTCCAGTCCCAGATTCCGCCAGTTGTGGGTGTAGACCAGGAAGATGTCGTTGCCCGGCCTGACGATCCAGCGCAGCCGCGCGAACAGTCCGACGATGTCGCTGTCGTTGTCATAGCGGACCTGGTTGGTGACGCTCACCCACTGGTTGGGATTCCACTCGCCCTCGATCTCGTAGACGTCGGCGGTGAAGTCACCCCGCGGCAGCGATACCTCGTTGTGCTCGAAGTTGGTGGAGATGCTGATCCCGGGGTTGGGCCTGAACGAGGCTCGGGCGTTCATGCGCGTCCGGCTTCCGTCCCAGAACCCGCCGGTGCTGATCCCGCCGAACATCGACACACGACGATGTCCCGCCGTGCGGGCCTGCAGTTCCCACTCCCAGGTAGTGTATTCGCCGGGAAGAATGTCGATCCCGTCGCTGACTTCGTAGCCGTAGTCCAGGTACTCCAGCACACGGGTGGCGCCGATCTCGATGTTGTCTCCGCTCTCGAAATCGAGCCCGAAGATGTCGAGCTGCCATTCGCGCTCTTCGAGCACGCCGGTGTCAAGGTTGGTCAGGTTGCGGAACTGGACGGCGAAATCGAGCTGGCGAATCCAGTCGATGCTCTCCGGCCTGGGGGCCCAGCCGATGCGGGGCTCCACGCGGCGAAAGCCGTTGCGGGCCACGAAGCCGAGAGACGGGCGGTAGTCGTCCCCGAACTCGCGGTACGAGATGTGGGCCGTCCAGATGTCGTTGGGGAAGTTGAGGCGCAGTCCACGGGCCGTGAGATCGTTGAGCGACCGATCGATCGTGGGATCGGGGTTGGAGTTCCAGACGAAGAACGCCTCCATCTCGAGGCGCTTGTCGCCGAAGAAATGCCGCGTGTTGAGTTGGGCGTCCATCCCCATGGTATGCCCATCGGCCACCGCGAAGCCATCGAGTCCCGGCGCCGCGGCCCTCCGCGTGTAGATTGCCCCGACGCTCGACTGCTCGAAGATCGAGCGCTTGACCCGCGCGACGGTGAAGGTCTCTCGCGGAATGCTCACGTCGGCCAGACTGCCCTCGTCGAAGAAGGAGTGCGCGGCCGTTCCGATCTGGTAGAAGCCGAGTTCGAATCTGCCCGCCTGCCCGGTCAGTCTGGTGCCGTACTGGATCGGGACCTGCTGGCCCGATCTGAGTCCGATCCGGCGGGAGAAGAACGGCGTCGGGCCGCTGCGGGGCGCGAAGCTGAACACACCCGACCCCTCCAGGAAGAAATCGCGGCGCTCACGAAAACGCTGCGGAAACCGCGTGAGGTTGACCCGTCGCTCGTCGCTCTCGACCTCGGCGAAGTCTGTGTTGATGCTCGCAGACGCACGGAGGCTCGACGTGACGCTGTAGTTGACGTCGAGGCTCACATCGCTCGGAAACGTCGTCGGATCGGTGTTGCCCGGGACGTTCTTCCAGGTTGTGACCGCCGAGGGCCTCGCCTCCAGTCCCATGCCTTGTGAAAGATTTCTCAAGCCGGTAAGGCGCCCTGCGTTCACCGGTCGGAAGAGCCCTTCGTTGCGCCGATAGCCCCGCCAGAGGATCTCCTCGTTGCGGTGACGGATCGTGCGCTGGAAGTTGATCCCCCAGGTGTCCAGTTCGGGATTGAAATTCAGGGTCCGGAAGGGGATGCGGATTTCCGCCGACCAGCCGTCGTCGCGCTCGGCCGTGCGAGCCTCCCAGATGCCGTCCCAGGCTTTCCCGGCTCCGCCGCCACCACCGCCGCCACCGCCCCAACCGCCGCCGCTGCCCGTCAGGATCCCGTCTCCCATCAGTCCGGCCGGGTTGATCTCGAAGAAGTACCCGGTGCGCCCGTCCAGGAAGGTGTCGAGGATCCACATGAAGCGGTCGTCGGTGCGCAGACTGGCGTCCCGCTGCCGCTGGTATGCCAGGATATCCGCGGGGTCGCCGTAGAGGACGGCGCTGATGTAGAGGTTGTCCTGGTCGAAGACGACGCGGACCTCGGTCCGCTCGGAAGGGACGCCCCCTTCGACCGGCTCCTGCTGGGTGAAGTCGGTGATCGGCGTCGCCGTGCTCCAGATGTCTTCGTCGATGCGTCCGTCGAGGTCGATGTCCGCTGCAGCGGGGAGAACGACGGCTTCGAGCTCCACCGCGGCGCCGTTGTCTCCGTTGGATGACTGGGCGGCCAGATCGCTCGCAGGCGCCCAGAGGGCGAGAGAAAAGAGAGTCGAGGCCGCGAGCCCCGGTGTATGCGTCAGCAGTGGCTTCATTCGCGTTCCGCTTCCTTGGCCCAGGGCCGGATGCACGGGTTGGTCCGGCCCAACGGAACGGTCCGGTCCTAAGGGAAAAGACACCTTGGGCGGGGTGTTCGTTGGGCTCAGGGCCATTGTCCCGTGGTCTCGCGACGTTACGTTGTCTCCCCGTCGGCTGTCCAAACCGCAAGACGCGACACGATTCACATATTGGACCACATATCGGAGGAGAGAAAGATGTTCCGCAATCACACCGTGCCACTCGCCCTCGTCATGACCCCGGTGCTACTTGCCGGCTGCGGCGGGGGCGGCGATTCGGCGGAGTCTGAACCCGACGCCGCGGAGCCTGCAGAGGCAATGGGAGACATGGGTGCCGCCGAGGCCATGGGCGCCCTCCTCAACCCCAACCTTGCTACCGAAGACGAACTGACCAGTCTGCCGGGGATAACGGCGGAGGCTGCCGAGGCTGTGGTCGGCGGGCGGCCCTATCTGCGCGCGGCGGATCTGCATTCGGTCCTGTCGGGGGCGATCGGTGACGAGGCGGCGCTGGCGGCGTACGGGTCGCTCTGGCTGCCGATCAACCTCAACGACGTGACGAACGACGAGATCCTGCTGATCCCCGGCGTGGGCGATCGGATGGCGCACGAGTTCGAGGAGTACCGTCCGTACGTCGACATGGGCGAGTTCCGCATGGAGATCGGGAAGTACGTGGACGAGGACGAGGTCGAGCGGCTTGCGGGGTACGTGTACGTCCCGATCGACCTGAACAGCGCCACCCGCGAGGAGATCATGGCTGTTCCGGGCATGAGCGATCGGATGGCGCACGAGTTCGAGGAGTACCGCCCGTACGCCGATCTGGACCAGTTCCGCATGGAGATCGGGAAGTATGTGGACGAGGACGAGGTCGCTCGGCTCGAGCGCTACGTGACGCTGAACTAGGGGGCGGGGTGCCCGGGCGGCGCGCGGGCCGCCTGGCCCCGGTGGCGGCGATGCGATGATCCGGGCGGTCATCTTCCGGCTGCACCTGTCGGTGGCCGTGGCCGCCGGGGCGGTCGTTTTCGTGCTGGCCGCGACCGGTGCCATCCTGTCGCTCGAGGAGACGGTGACGGGGCTTGCCGAGCGGCGGTACTTCGTGGCCGGTGGGGAAGGTGCTGAGCGGCTGGGTCCGGAGGCGATCGCTGCGGCGGCCGGCTTCGAGGCGACTTCGCTCCGATATCACGCGCATCCGCACGCACCGGTGCGCGTATACGAGGGACGCGATCGATACGCCCGCATCGACCCCCATACAGGCGTTGTGATCGGAATCGGGCCGGATCGGTTCGAGCGCTTTTTCGAAGGCGTGCACAACTGGCACCGCTGGTTCAACGTCTCGGGTGGCTCGGTGCGGCGGGCGCGGGCGGTGACCGGCGCCGTCAACGCGGCCTTCCTGTTTCTGCTGCTTACCGGGCCGATTCTGTGGATCCCGCGGCCGGTCACGAAGCGGTCGCTCGCCAACGTGATCCTTCTTCGTCGCGGGGCCAGGGGCGCGTGGCGCGACCTCAACTGGCACCAGGTGGTGGGGATCTGGTCGGTCCTGCCGGTGGCGGTGATTGCGGCGACGGGGGTCACCACGTCGTACCCGGCCGTGGGGGATCGTGTCTATCCGGTGGTGGCGAACGTGGTGCCCGCCGCGGAGTGGCCGGGGGCGGTGGGAGTCGAAGGGGCGGGCGTTGAGGAGATGGAGGGATCGGTGGACGTCCCAGGCGCGCCGGACACGGACCTGGCGGCGGTGCTCGCAACCGCCGAGGGATGGGTGCCCGGGTGGCGGGCGCTGACACTGAACGTGCCCCGCGCGATGGACAGTGAGGTGCGTGTCGAGGTGCAGCGCGGCCGGACCGGCCAGCCCCACAGGACCGGCATCCTCACCGTGGACGCGGTCACCGGCGCCGCCCTCGAATGGGAGTCCTTCGCAGACGACACCCCGAGCCGCCGCGCGCAACAGTTCCTCCGCTACGCGCACACGGGGGAGTACTGGGGACTGGCGGGTCAGCTGCTGGCGGGACTCTTCTCGCTGGCGGCCGCGCTGATGGTGTGGACAGGACTCTCGCTGGCCATCCGCCGGCTGCGTCGCCAGGTCAGGTTCCGGCGCTCGCTGCGGCGATAGGGCAGGGTAGGCCCGGACCCGGGATCGGCCTTAGAACGCGCCCGGATACCGCGACTGCAACACCACGGTCGGCCGCGTGATTTCGTAGTGGATCAACACGTCGAACCACTCGGCGACGGGGTGCCGGTTCCAGTAGCTGGAGGGCGAGTCGGGGTTGTAGCAGCAGCCGATCGTGCGGAAGAGCCGTGGATTCGACAGCCATGCGGTGCCGGCAGCGCCGACCTCCCGGTTCCGAAGGTCCAGGAAGTACCGGGGGGCGGCGGCGGTCGACAGGTGGTGCTCGTACGACAGCGGACGCACCGCGTCGAGGACCATCTGGTCGAGACCGAAGTAGCTGGAGCCCCGCTGGCGCACCCCTGTGAAGGTCCCGGACTCGTGACTGAAGCCGAGGATGACCATCGCGTCGCCGTAGTTGCTCCAGAGGTACCATCCCTGCGCGCCGGGCTGGGTGGACACATGGAAGTTGTGAGCCCACAGGACTATCCGGCTCTCAGGTCCCAGCCGCCGGTGAAGCCACACGGTGTTTTCCGCCATGGACTGATCCCGGCTCTGGTCGCCGGTGATCATCAAGTGGTATTGGATCGCGACTCGCATGCTCTGGAATGCCAGCGCGAAGGCGTCCTCTCCACCGGTCGCCTCGTAGTCGGCCCGGCGCGCTACCAGCGAATCGCGAACCTCGCCGAGCGATGTGCCGCACGTCGCGCGGTAGTCCGCAGTCTGGTCGGCGTAGCGGACCTCGGGGAAGCGGCCTGAAGGGTCATTGGCGACGCGCACCAGGCATTCGAGCGGTGCCGCGAGCACGTTGGCCCGGTCGGGATCCACGGCCCGGAAGTACTCCACCACGTTGTGAAGCGCCATCCCGGGGTACTGCATGTCGAACCCGTAGAAGCCCAGGTCGCCGCCTGCTTCGTTGTTCGACCGCATCCACTCGATCATCTCCAGCACCGACTCGGTGTTCCACGTCCAGAAGTACAGCCCGGACAGCAGCTCGGCGGGGTCTCCCTCGCCGCGCCGGACGTAGTCGTCGAGCCGGTTGGCCTCGGGCCAGGTGGCCTCGATCGCGAACGCGTCGAACCCCATCTCCTCGACCAGGAACCGCAGGATGCGCGCCTTCATCTCGAAGAAATCGCGGGTGCCGTGAGTGTTCTCGCCCAGTGACACGACCCGCGCATCGCGGACGATGTCGCGAAGGAAGCCGATGTCGGAGTTGGGAAGGGAGAGGTGGGAGCCTTCGAACGGCACCGCGTTCCGCTCGATCCACGCCGTTGCCTCGGCGGGGACGGGTGGAGGGTCGGGGTCGGCCGGCGCCTCGACGGGGGTGGTTGCGTCGCTGCCGCACGACGTGAGGGAGAGGAGCGCGGTGGCGAGCGGGGCGCGACGCGAAACCGACGCGAGCGGATGCGACCGGCGCCGGCATGGTCTCACGCGTTGCGTTCCCTCCGATCGATCAGGTGCCGAAGAAGATCTCGCTGAACTCGAGCGCTCCGCCCTCGGAAATGTTGGCCCGCTGCGTATAGCCGATCTCGCCGTCAAAGGCGACCGACAGGACTATGCTCGCCACGTCGGCCGAATGATTGGTCAGCCGCACGAAGAAGCGCCGTGCGAGCTCGATGTCGTATTCCTTGACGAAATCGAGCTCCACCTGAGACGTGTCGGCGCGGACCAGCACGGTGTACCGCGCTCCCTGATCGACGTTGGCTACCCTCTGGAAGTCGTCGGAGACGACCAGTTCGAGCGGTCCCGGTGCAGTCCCGGTGATTTCCACACGAGCGACGCTCGGGTACTCTCCATCGTCGTCCAGCAGGTCGCACGCGGCCGCGGCCGCCAGCATTGCCAACGTAGCAAGGATCCCACGCCGGAGACCGAGCCGTTCGTTGCGCCGAGCCGGGGCCGGGACACGCGCGCGAGGGGGTGTGACGGCCGCGTGTGCCGCCGCACCCCCCCGCTCAAAGCGCGTTTTCACGCGTCCTTCACCTGTTCGCCGACCGTCAGGAAGGCTTGGTCAGGTTGGGGTTGCCTTCGTACTCCTCCAGCGGGAGCGGGAAGCACGTGGCGTCTCCGTACATGCCCCACTCCGTAGTCGGGTGGACCCCCTTGGGGAAGAAGTCGCCCGCGCCCTGGTTTTTCCACCGGCGCAGGTCGCCCAGGCGGAACCCGCCCAGGTACATGTCCCGGCCGCGCTGTTCACGCAGTTCGGCCATCAGATCCGCCCCGGAGAGGTCCACCGGATCCTGATTGCCGGCCGCCCGGCGAGCGTTCACGAAGTCGAGCGTCGACCCGGCCGGACCCATCCCGCCTGGTCCCGCCGCCTCGTAGTAGTGATGCATCGCTTCGAGCCCGGATGCCATCTTGATATCCGTTCCCCTTTCGTAGAAGGGGGGCGATCCGCCGTCGGCGATCGCTTCGCCGTTGTATCCGCTGAAGGGCAGCGATTGATACGGCTTGTAGAGGCGCGTCAGGCGATTGTGACCGAGCGACCAGCTGGGCGTGTGCTGCACCCGCGGGTCGGTCTGACCGGCTATGATGTCCTGATCTCCGAATGCGCCGGCCAGGAAGTTCGGGTGTACGCCGAGCGAGTGATTACCGCCGTTGATGCGTCCCCAGAGCACGAGGTCGGTCCCTCCATCGGATGTCTGCTCGTATTCGACCCAATGGACGAAATCGGCGGGCACATCGCCAGCGTACTGCATCACCTGGCTGTGATTGCCGAGGTTGAGATGAGCACGCGCGAGGCCGGTACGGGCGAGGTTCACGAGGTCGTCGCGCCCGGCGGCTCCGGCGACCTGCATGCCCTCCTCGAATCGCGACAGGCCGCGCTCGTAGATCTGTGCCTGTGACGCGATGGTCTCTCCCACGTTGAAGACGGCCTCGCACATGGCGTCGCCAAGGATGATGTGGGAATAGCCGGCGTAGATCAGTGCGGTCGCCATCCGTTCATCGGCCGCCGGGTTGTCGATCAGCGTGCGGAACCGTCCCGCGGCGCTGTCCGCCATCACCCGGGCAGCGCTTATCTGCGAGAACATGTTGTCGGGGTCGCCCTCGTCGAAACGGACCAGCCTCTGGCTCAGCCGCGCGGTCGACTCCCAGTTGATCCCCGTGATCTGTTCGTCAGTGAACATGCTTCCCCGCCAGATGAACGGGTCGTCGAACATAGCCGAGAATTCGCCGATGACGCTGTTGGTGAGCACTTCCACCAGTAGTGGGTCATTCAACGCGTCCTCGGAGATGCGCTCGGGGTTGTTCGCTATCAGAAGTTCGTCGAGGGTGTCGCATGCCGCGACCGGACCCAGGACGGCCAGTACGGCAGCGAGCCGCAGCGTCTTGCTGAATCGAGTCATTTTGCTTCCTCCTCTCAGAACTGCAGGGCGATCGATGCCGATACCCTGCGGGTCATCGGCGTGGACGCGTAGTCGAGCTCACTGAACTCCCGTGTGCTGTAGAAGGTGACTTCCGGATCGGAAGTGCCTCCGTACCTTGTCCACATCCATATGTTCCGGCCCGATAGCGTCACCGTGGCACGGTCAGCGCGGAAGGCGCTGCTCAAGTCGGTTGGCAACGTGTAGCTCACAGCGAGCTCCCGGAACTTCAGGAAATCCGCCGGGAACAGGTGCGTCTTGGTCTGGCGGCTGCGCCACACCAGCACTTCGACCGGATCGGCGTCGGGGTTGTTCACCTCCCAGCTGTTGCGATCGATCCGGTTCCGGATCGAGCAGATCGCGCACCACTGGTAGTGGCCGCCCTTGTAGTCGAACTGGGCAAAGACGCGGAGGTTGCCGAGGAGCGTAAAGGTGTTGGAGAACGCAATCTCGCGTGTGGGCAACTGCGGTCCCACGAACTCCTCGTTGTCGTAGTCGACGGTCACGCCTCCGCTGGGAGTGAGAACGGGGTTGCCGCTCGGATCCCGTACGACATCGACAGACCAGTAGCCGCCCAGCGGGTAGCCCTCGATGTGCTTGTGCACCTGCGCGAAGGCACCGAAGGAGATGTCCTCCAGGGCGCCGCCGAAGGAGACGAGTTCGTTCGAGTTGGTGTAGAGCGACACGCTCGCGTCCCACTGCAGATTGCGCGTGTAGATCGGGGACCCGGTCAGCAGCAACTCGAAACCGCTGTTCGCGATCTCGCCGATGTTGACGAAGTGGCTACCGCTGAACCCGCTCGACGGCGGATCGGGCACCGAGATCAGCGCATCGGTCGTGCGCTGGTTGTAGTACGTGACTTCAAGAGCGGCGCGGCCGTCAATGAACGACGCGTCAAAGCCGAGCTCGATTTCGGTACCCGTCTCGGCTTTCAGGTCGGGATTGCCGTACGAGGCTGTGGAAAGCTGGTTGACGGCCACATCACCGACCACGGTGACGTCCGGCGCAAATGCCCGGTCCGCCGTGAAGGGAGCCGGTGCCTTCCCGGCCTGCCCCCATGCGCCCCGGAGCTTCATCTCGTCCACGTAGGGCAGGCTGAAGAAGTCCTCGTCCGAGATGATGTAGGAAACCGAGGCCTTCGGGTAGACGACCAGCGAGAAGTCGTTGCCGAACGCCGAGTTGTCGTCGACCCGGACGGCCACCGTGCCGTACAGGCGATTCCGCCAGGCCGCCTGCTCCTGCAGATACACGCCCAGCGAGGTCTGCTCCACGAACCCCTCCGAAGCCGACGTAACTGCGGCGGTTCCGATGAGGTTCAGGTTGTTGGCCACGAAGCCCTGTCCATCGACGAAGTGGGACGAGAACTGTTCCCGTACCAGCTGCGCCCCGAAGGACAGGGACGAAGTGACGTCATCGGTTATGTCGGTTCCAATGGTGCCGGCGTAGTCGGCCGTCCACGAGTGATCGACGGGCAGGAAGCGCTGAACCCGGCCGCCGGAGGAGGTGGCCCCCCATGGTTGCAGGCCGGTGGTGTCGATCATGTTGACCTCGGAGTTGTTCCGATCCTGCTTGTCCATCCCCAGGGTCAGCCGGTTCGTGAACCAGTCCCATGGCTGGTAGTTGATCGTCATTGCGATCGTCGTGCGCTCGGCCTCGGTCTGATTGTCATACTCGTTGGAGAGGTTGGGTCCGAAGCCCCGGAAGCCTTCCTCCCACGGTGCGGACGACCCGGGTCTCCCCCTGAAACCGTTCCGCAGAATCGAGTTCGACGAGTTGTTCGCAAACGGCATCTGCACGTGCGTGCGCGCGTACCCGACGTTGACCGCCGCCGAGAACCTCTCGGTGGGCGTGAAACCGAAGTTCGCCCGCCCCGAGGTTCGGTTGGAGAAGTTGTTGTAGTAGACGCCCTCTTCGCCTCCCCTTTCGAACGAGAGGTAGTAGTTGAAGGCTTCGCCCCCGCCGCGCGCTGAGAGATTGAAGGTGTTGAGATCCGCGTAGTTGTCGGGCCCGCCTTCATTCTGGCGAAGAGCCATGGGATGACGCTTCACGGGATCATCCATCAACACCGTGTTCTCCGCGACCCCCTGACACCCCGGGTAGACGTTCGGGTTGTTGATGTTCGAAGCGGTGCACCTCCAGTAGTTCGTCGGGGTGTCGAGCGCCCACTCGTTGTAGCCGGTCTCGAAGGAAGCATTCCACACGAGTCCGGATCCGGCACGTCCCTTCTTGGTGATGATCTGGATGACGCCGCCGGCCGCGTCGGCTCCGTACAGGGTGGATGCAGCAGGACCCTTGATGGTCTCGACCGACTCGATGTCGTTGGGGTTCAGGAAGTCGAGGGCGTCCGTGCCCTGGGCGCCGCCCCAGCCGACGTCCTGCCCGCCCTGCGTTCCCGACTTCATGCGAACGCCGTCGACATACACCACGGGTTGCAACCCCGCAGCCAGCGATCCTGCTCCGCGGATCCGCAGCTTCGAACTCGACCCGGCCTGGCCGGAATTCTTCATCAGCGTCAATCCGGGCGTCCGGGCGGTCAGCAGTTCCTGAACGGTGCTGATCGGCGCGATCTCCACGATCTCGGCTGCGTCGATGGTCGAAACCGTGTTGCCGATCGACCTCGCCTGCGTCTCCTGCGCCGTTCCCGTGACCACGATCTGGTCGAGCTGGAGCGCCGCCTGGGCGAGCTGGAAGTCGAGCTGTGCGGTTTCGCCGCTGACGACCGTGACGCTCTGCGTCAGGGTACCGAACCCGATGAACTGCACCTGCACCTCGTGGTCGCCCACGGGCACATTGAGAAGCAGGTACTGCCCCGCGGTGTTCGTCAGGCCACCCCGGACGGTACCCACAATCTCGATCTGGGCGCCACCAATCGCCCTCTGAGTGATTGCGTCCACCACCTGCCCTCGAATCGAGCCTGTCTGTGCTTCGAGAGCGGAGGGGAGAGCGAGGACAATCGCCGCCAAAGCGACGACTCCTCCCCCGTGACGCGGTCTCCTACCCTTTCTTCGTTCCATGGCGTCCTCCTCTGGACCAGAATGTGAATTCCGGAGTGCACACACTCCGGGATGGACGTGAACCCCAATGCACTCCACACCGGGGCGTGT
Organism: Gemmatimonadota bacterium; assembly: GCA_022823145.1. Classification (GTDB taxonomy): domain Bacteria; phylum Gemmatimonadota; class Gemmatimonadetes; order Longimicrobiales; family Gaopeijiaceae; genus Bin94. The sequence continues at coordinate 47,580 of JAJDXS010000077.1, read as the reverse complement.
CACACAATACCACCTACGCAACGCGCTGGCGAGTATTGCGTAGATGACTGCGAGGGGTTCACCTTGAAGCTGGAGGTATTGCAGTGAAGTCGACTTGGCGCATCCGAACGCGGCTGCTTACCCTTGCCGCGCTCGTTCCCATCTTTTCGGCCCCGTCCATCGGCATAGCCCAAACCGGAACGTCACTGACCGGGCAGGTCGTGGATCAGGCGACGGGCAATGCCGTGGCGGACGTGGAGGTGTGGATCGATGGCGTGGGCACGCAGTTCACGGATGCCGACGGGCATTTTGCGTTTCCGAGCGTACCCCGGGGCAACTGGGTGCTCACGATACGTCATATCGCGTACGGAGCGCACTGGCAGGAGGTCGAGGTGGGGGCCGAGCCACTCAGTCTGACCATCTCGGCTACCCAAACGGAAATCAGCCTGGCTCCAATCGTGGTCGAAGGCACGAGTCGGGCGGAGCGGGAGCGCAGGGGGGCCGGTCGCCAGTTGAACCGGATTACGCGCGAAGAAATCCGGGGATACGAAGATACGGCGATGAGCCTCGTCGAACTCCTCACCGCCCGCGTGCCCGGGGTCCGGATTACTCGCAGCGGCGTCGTCGGGCAACCCACGTGCCTGGAGTTTCGCGGTGCGCGTTCCGGGAACTTCATCCGCGGACTGAGCAGCAGCGACCCCGGTTGCAATTCTCCGGAGGTCTACCTTGACGGCGTGCTCGTGCACAACCCGGCCACCCTCTACGCCACCCTGCCGATCGAGACGATCGAGAACATCGAGGTGGTACAGCCGTCCGAGGCCGGGGCGCGCTTCGGAACAGGGTCTTTGTGGGGCGCGCTGATCATCGAGACGAGAAGGCCCGGACGCAATCCGGACGACCGGCCCTACTCCTGGCGCAGGGGCCCCCAGAGGTACGACTGGACCCTCGAGACCGCGTCACACGCGACTGGCTCCGTGTTTCTGGGATCGGCGGTGGGCAACGCCGCGGGGCTGGCCGCCGGAGTTGCGATCGCGAGTCGGTGCATCGGGTTCCGAGGTCCGGACGACGACGCGATCTTCTCCGACTGCGGCGGTACCGCCACCATTGCGGCCGCCGCCGCCGCGGTGGCTCTTCCGGCGCTGGGATCGGCGCTGGGCGCTCGCATCGGGGGCGAGACCGATCGCTCGCGAGGGACGTTCGGCGCAGCCTTGATCGGCGCGGCGGTTGCGATCATCCCGGGCTACACATTCGGGATTGCTGGCCAGCGTGACGAAACGGATTTCCTGCAGGGCCTGGGCGTGGTGACGCTCACCCTTGCCGTGCCGCTGGTGGCTACTGTCACGGACAAGTTGTTTCGGTCGGAGCGCGAGGAGCCCAGATAGGCTTATCCGCGGGCTGCTACAGCGATCGCAGAAAGCGGAGCAGCGCCTGGCGGTCGACAGTTGTCATTACCCTGAAAGCATCCCGGGCTGACTGCGCCTCGCCGCCGTGCAATTCGATGGCGCGTTCGATGTTGAAGGCCCGGAGGTCGTGCAGGTAGGGTCGCCGCGCGCCGAGGCCGAGAAGCGAGGTTGTGCGGTATTCGGTCTCGGTCGCGCCGGGCCCGCAGGTGCTGGCCAGGGCCGGGCCGAGATCGTGGAGGAGGAGGTCCGAGTACAGGGGAGCGCGAACGCGGTCGAGCGGGGCGAGCCGTGATGGGCCGGTCGTGACGTAGGGAGTGTGGCAGGCCGCGCAGCCGATGGCTGTGAAGAGGGCTTCGCCGTGTGCGAGCAGGGGGGCCGCGTCGGGGTCGGGGGTGGGGCGGGGCGGGGGGGCGAGCATCCGCACGAAGTCGGTGATGAGGTCGGCGGAGTTGTCGCCGAGTTCGGGGTCGGGGGCGGGGTCGACGCCGTCCGGCAGGGGGGCCCCGTTGGGTCCGCGTTCGCGGGAGTGCACACTGGTGGTGATTCCCATCTCGTTGAAGAGCGCGAGGTGCGTGAATTCGTGCAGCGAGGCCACGTCGGCCTTGCGTCCAAAGCGCCCCACGCGCCCGTCGGGAGTGCGGCCGACCCGGCCGGAAATGCCATCGCCGTTCAGGTCATCCGGATCCGCGGCGTCGTGAAGCGCCTGCTCCGGGACCAGGTCGGCCGCCCCAAGGCCAAAAAGGAACGGGACCGCGAAAGTGGCGATGTCCGCGCTGGCCGAGGGCAACGTGTCCCGCTCGATGCCAAGCCGCGCTAGGGCAGGGGTGGCCTGCCGGCGCAGGTTCTCTCCGCCCTCGCTGGCGAGGATGTCGCAGGTGCCGTCCGGAAGCCGCCGCGTCGCCTTGATGACCAGTTGCTCGCCCGTCCCCCCGGTCGCCGGGAAGGTGTGACAGGCGCTGCACTGGTTCTCGTTGAAGAGCGGCCCGGTGCCTTCGTCCACCGAAAACACACGGTCGAAGAGCGCACGTCCGGCTTCGAAGCGTGCAAGTTCCTCGTCGCTCAGACCGGGCAGCGGGTCTCCGACCTGCTCGGCGTCGGGCAGGGTCCGGGTACAGGCCGTGGTGGCGACGACAGCGACGGCTGCAACCACCAGTGCTGCGCCAACTGCGGAACCGGTCACTCGAAGGGGTCGAAGGGCATAAGCCGCATGCGTGACTCGTTCAGACGTTCGATGAAGAATCTGGTGTAGACATATAGTCCCTTGCCGGGCACCCAGTCCATCGAGTGAATGTGGTCCGCCGGAAACATCTGCAGTTCCATCAAGCCGCCGAGCAGTGGTGCATCGTCGAGCAGGACCCTCATCCCCATAACGCGTCCCCTCCGGTCGTAGCAGCCAAACGGCATGTCAGTCGGACCCCAGTAGCATGACCGAAGGGGCACCCTGGCGTACCGGCTGAAGATCGCGACTGGATCGGGATTGATCGCGTTGGCAATGTCCTGCGGCGAGATATGGTCGACACGATAGGGATAGCGGCGGCGCCTCCGCTCGAGCAGCCCATCGGCCCGCGATTGCACGCGCAACCCCTCCAGCGCAACGGGATCCGGGTTCAGCCGCAGCACGAGCCCGTTTCCCTCGGCGACCGTAAACGATCCCTCCAGGGTGTGGTATCCCAGCATTTCCACGACGATTTCCCACGTTCCAACGGGAAACTCGGGCACCGAAAAACGCCCGTTCACGTCGGAGAACACGAAGCGCTGGAGTTCGGGCAGCTTGATCACGGCCGAGATCACGGGCCGTTCGTTGAGCGCGTCGACGATCTGGCCGGTCAGAGTGAAGGTGGAAGGCGCTGCAATGCTGTCCTGGCCGGCCGCGTCCCTCCACGGTACCAAACCCGCCAGCAGGACCAGCGTGACCAACCGCGTTGCGCCTGGAGCCCTCATGACGGTGCCTCCCTGGTCAGCCTATCGGCCACCTGAAAGGCCCCAGTCTCGTTCCCGAGGTGTTGAGTCGCTCGATGAACCAATGCGTGTAAACACGAAGTTCGCCGATATCCTTGAGCCAGTCCATCGAGTGGATGTCCTGGGCCGGGAACATCGACAGTTCGTTCATTCCGCCCACCAGTTCCCCTTCATTGAGGAAGACCTTGATCTGCGTCTTTCGGGCTCTCCTGTAGTAGCAGGCTCCCAGTGTCAGAAAGCCGGAACCGTCGATACACGAAGTCACCATCGAGTTCGCGTTCCGCCTGAAGATCGCAGCCGGATCGGCATTGATGGTCTCGGCGATCTTCCGAGGCGAGATCGTGGTCACGCGGAACGGGTAGCGGCGCCTGCGGCGATCGAGCAGCGCGGCGGAACGCGTCCGGACCTCCAGGCCCTCCAGGGCGACCGGGTCCGGGTTCAATCGCAGCAGCAGACCGTTCCCCTCGGAAACGGTGATCGGTCCGTCAAGAGTCTGGTATCCCAGCATCTCGACCACAATCTCCCAGGTCCCTTCCGGAAACCCGGACAAGGAAAAGCGCCCGTTCACGTCGGAGAAGACGTAGCGTCTGAGTTCGGGAACCTTGATAACCGCGGAGATGATCGGCCGCTCGTTCAAGGCGTCGACGATCCGGCCGGCGAGGGTGAAGGTCGGCACCGGCGGAATCGTGTCCTGACCGGCCGCGACACGGGCCAGCACGGCGGTGGCACACACGGCAATCCACACTGCCCGCGAACGTGGCCGCACCCTCATACGATGGTTCTCCGTGTTCCGTGGCCGCTCTTCCCGCACTCGGTTCCGCATACGCCGACCGGGTGTGCCTGCTTACGGATACACCAGCGGCGACAGGCTGATTCGCGTGTTGTCGAGCCGTTCGATGAAGTGCCGGGTGTAGATGCGGAGTTCCCCCATCTCCGGGATCCAGTCCATGGAATGAATGTCCTCCTTCGGGAGCATCGCGAGTTCAACCATGCCCGACTCCAGGCGCCCCTCGTCCAGGAAGACCGTGATCTTCGCGGGTCCGCCTCGGCGCCAGTAGCAGCTCGGCGCCATCTGCTCGCCGGCGTCTTCGGCGGTCTCGGCGCAGGGCAGGATGTACGAACGGGAGTTGCGCCGGAAGACCGCGGTGGGGTCGGGGTTGACACTGTTGGCGAAGATGCCGGTCGAGATGGTCGTGACACGGTACGGAATGCGGCGTCTGCGGTCGGATAACAGGCGTTCCGAGCGCGTCCGCACCCGAAGCCCCTCGAGCGCGACAGGGTCGGGGTTGAGGCGCAGGAGGAGCCCGTTTCCGTCCGCGACGGAGACCGACCCGTCCAATGTGTGGTAGCCGAGCATCTCGACCACGATGTCCCGCGTCCCTTGGGGGAAGTCGGGGAAGCTGAAGCGCCCGCTCACATCCGAAAAGGCGTAACGTCGGAGCTCCGGCACCTTGATGACGGCAGAGACCACGGGTACCTCGTTCAGCGCATCCAGGATCTGTCCGGTGAGTGTAAACGTCGGCACGTCCTGAGCGGCCGCGCGGGGCGCTGCGGCCAGCCCGAAACCGGCCAGCGCAACCAACGCGCGGACGACCGCCACCCCCCACGCCGACCGGACGCTCACAGCCCCCCCGCCGTCCCTACATCGAGCCCATCGCCGCCCGGATCTGCCGTACGGCCGCGTCCACCCGCATCTCCATCCCGACCCGGCCGTACTCGACCGACGCCCGCGTCGGGTCGCCCGACACGCCGCTGTCCTCGAAACCGCCGCCCGGCGCCAGCTGGTCCTGGCGGATGCGCTGCGGGTCGACGTACAGCAGGATCGAGGTGTCGGAGATGCCGGCGTGGCGACCGATCGTCTCATCCGTCTCGCCCTGCTCGAGGAGCCATTCGCGGAAGCCGTTGTTCGCGTAGTAGTCGCCGATGAAGTGCACGGTTGCGCCGTCGCCGCCCCACTCGTCGTTCAGCTGGGCCGCGACCGCCTCCATACCCCGCTGGTTCCCCCCGCTGTCGCCGATGAACACGATGTCGGTGAAGCCGTGGGCACGGAAACTGCGAGCGGCGTACTCGACCAGCTTCATGAAGAACTCGTTCGGGAGCGTGATAGTCCCGGGGTACCGCATGTGTCCCGAAGCGGGGTCCACCTCGCCTTCCGGCACATACGTTACGGCGGGCGCGACCAGGGCGTTACCTAGTTCGCGCGCGATCCGGTCGCTGGCCTCTTCAACGATGTAGCGGTGCTTGCCCATCACCATGTGGGGCCCGTTCTGCTCGGTCCCGGCGGTGGGCAGGATGACCGTCGTCTTGCCCGCGTCGATCGCATCCCGGATCTCCGTCCAGGTCATCTCCTCGATGAAGACGGTGTTGACCTGCCGGGGCTCGGCGGGCTGGGCGGTCGTCGGGGAATCAGCCTCCGCAGCTTCCTGCGCCGTGCACGCCGCGAGCGCGAGCGCGACTGGCAGCGCCGGCGCCAGGCGCATCAATTGCCCGCCGCAAAACAGTAGTAGAAGCCGTTTCCGCCGGTGCCCTGCAGATTCTCCTGGCTGCAGCCGCGAGAGGCGTGGGCCGAGTTCCAGGAGGTCGGATTCTGGCCGCCGCCGATCCGGTCGTGGTGACCCACGGCCGCGCTTCCGTCCTCAACGTTGCTCGTCCAGTTGCCGCAGTTGTCGTAGCCCTCGCCGGTGAAGGCGGTCCCGTCCATGTTCGAACCGGTCAGGATGTCGTGCATGTTGGGGTCGTCGCCGCGCCCGTTCACCATGTCGCCGTTCTCGGTCAGGATCGACTCCTTGGTGAGGTTCGCCGCTTCGGAATGAAGCTCATCGACGTCGTTGGCGATCAGCACGCCGGCCTGGTTGTGCCACGGGCCCATGCCGATCCGGTCGCGCGCATTGACCGCCGCGGTCCCGTCGTCACTGATTGTGCTGAGGTACGCCATCCAGCCCATTCCGCCCGCACCCACAGCCGACGCGAGCGTCTCGCAGTGCGCGTCGGCGCCCTCGAGTCCGCCCAGGTTGGCGCCGTCTCCCGGCCCCGCGCTGGTGATGAAGAAGGTCATGGGGCCCATTTCGGCTTCGGCGGCCATTTCGGCGTCGGCCTCGGCCTCCGGCGCATCGCCGCTCGGCGCACAGGCCCCCACGAAGAGTGCGCCGGCAAACAGGGCGCAGGTTGCAAGTGGGAAGGTCTTCATCGTGTCACCGCTCCTTCTATTGGTGTGTCAATTCCCCGTCGGCCAGGGCGCCCCCTGATGCTCCGCCGTCACGGGACCCATTCCCATGTAGACGAACTTCTGGACGCGCTTCCCCTCGTAGGTCTCGGTCGTGAAGATGTTGCCCTGCGAGTCGGTCGCGATCGAGTGGACCGCGAAGAAGAGCCCCGGCTGGCGCCCTCCGTCGCCGAAGCTGGTCAGCACCTCCAGGTTCAGCCGGTCCAGGATGTAGACCCGCATGTTCTTCCCGTCCGCCACGTACATGTACTGCTGCTCGGGGTCGCGCGAGAACGCCACGTCCCACGTCGATCCGTCCCCCAGAGTCCGCGGCGCCAGCTGCACCTCGTCCACGAACGTCCCGTCCGTGGTGAACACCTGCACGCGGTTGTTGGGACGGTCGCATACGTAGACGTGACCGTCCCGCGACGGATCGGCGCAGTGCACGGGCGTGCGGAACTGCTGGATCAGCGGCGCGTCCGGGTCGTACGGCGGCGTCCGCGTGTCGTCCGGCTCGTTGCCGTAGGCGCCCCAGTAGCGCTTGAACTCGCCGGTGGAGGCGTCCAGCACGGCCACGCGGCGTCCCCCGTAGCCGTCGGCCAGATACGCCTCGTTGGCCTCGGCGTCGAACGCCAGCTTGGCGACCCGGTTGAAGCGCGTCTGGCTGTTGCTGTCGGCCGGGCCCGCCTCGGGCTCCCCGTAGGAGGCCAGGAACTGGCCGTCGCGCGAGAACTTCAGCACGTGCGTGTCGTTCGGCCCGTTCCCGCCGATCCAGATGTTGTCCATGTGGTCGACCGTGAGCCCGTGATTCGACGCGGGCCACACGTAATCGTCCGACGGCCCGCCCCACGAGTTCACCAGGTTCCCCTCGGGATCGAACTCGAGCACCGGCGGCGCGGCCCGGCAGCACTCGCCGATCGGCGGATCCGCGTCCGCGCCACCCTCCGTCCGTTCGGTCAGGTTTCCGCGGTGCACGATGAACACGTGGTCACGCGAGTCCACGCCAACCCCGATCGCCGACCCCAGCACCATGTGATCGGGCAGCGGCCTGGGCCAGAACGGATCGACCTCGAACATCGGGGCCATCACGCCGTCCGACGCCGCGGTCTGTTCGGCACTGTCCTGGGCCACGCACGCGACGATAATGGTCACGACGATCGCGGCAAGAAGAAGCAGTTTGCGCTTCATGACGAGTCTCCCTTGGTGGGACGCAGAGTTTGGGGAAGGGGGGCAAAGTACGGCATCAGTCGCTTGTCAGCCAAGGGTCCAGGGTCGACCGTTGATGTGGTCCCCGGCTCCGCCGGGTAGAGCGGCCCTGTCGGAGACGGCGAAATGAAGCGTCACGGAACGTCAGGTCTTGTAGCGCTGGCAGTGGGAATGGTTACCCTGGCGAGCTCGTCAGGGGCGGCTGCCGCAGTGGCTCCCGGTGTCTCGCGGTCCACGCCGGCCACGGCCCCCGCGCCCCACGAACCGGCGGCGGCTTCGCTCCGTCCCGCCCCTATCCCCCACGAGATCCCCGCCGACGTGGTGGTACGCGCCTTCGTCAAGGCCGACGAAGGGACGCTGCGGCTCGTCGTCCGTGTCCCGCTGACCTCGATGCGCGATGTGGACTTCCCCGTCCGCGGCCCCGGCTACGTCGAAATCGAGGAGGCGAGCGAGTTGCTGGCCGACCAGGCGACGATCTGGATCGCCAGCTACGTGGCGCTATTCGAGGAATCCACCCCGCTGCCCGCGCCCGTCGTTACCGGGGCGCGCATCTCGCTGCCCTCCGATCCCTCCTTCGCCGACTACGACCGCGCCCTCGCCCACATCAGCGCCCCGCCGCTCGGTGCCGGCATCGACCTGATCCTCGAACAGGCCATGCTCGACGTGGTGCTGGAGACCCCGGTCCAGTTGGCCGATTCGCGCTTCTCGATCGACCCCGCCTGGGCGCACCTGGGGATCCGCACCACGACCGTGCTGCGCTTCGTCACGCCGGAGGGCGCGGAGCGCGTCTACCAGTACACGGGGAACCCGGGCCGCGTCCGCCTCGACCCCCGGTGGCACCAGGCGTTCCTGCGTTTCGTCGTGCTCGGCTTCGCGCACATCCTGGACGGGATCGACCACCTCCTGTTCCTGCTCTGCCTGGTCATCCCGATGCGGCGCTTCTGGCCTCTGGTCTCCGTCGTAACCGCCTTCACCGCGGCCCACTCGATCACGCTGGGCGCCTCAGTGCTCGGCCTCGCCCCCAACGCGCTCTGGTTCCCTCCGCTGATCGAGACGCTCATCGCGGCGTCCATCGTCTTCATGGCGCTCGAGAACATCGTCGCCAAAACGCAGAAACGGCGCTGGATGTGGGCATTCGGCTTCGGCCTCGTGCACGGCTTCGGCTTCTCCTTCCTGCTGCGCGAATCGCTCCAGTTCGCGGGCTCGCACCTCTTCACGTCCCTCCTCGGCTTCAACCTCGGCGTGGAGTTCGGACAGCTCTTCGCGCTCCTGATCATGGTGCCGGGGCTCGCGCTGCTCTTCGCGAAGGTGATCCCGGAGCGCACCGGCGCCATCCTGGTCTCGGCCCTCGTCGCCCACACGAGCTGGCACTGGATGGCCGAGCGCTGGGGCGTGCTCAGCGCCTACAACTTCCAGCTTCCGGCGCTCGACGCGGTGTTCGGAGCGGCTCTGCTCAGGTGGGTGGCGCTGCTGCTGATCGTGGTGGCGGTGGGGTGGGGGCTGGGGGAGGCGTATCGGCGGCTGGCGAAGTGGAGGGCGGCGAGGCGCGGGGTGGAGAGTGCGTCGGGGGCGGAGCGGGCGGCGGCCTCCGGGCAGCCACCGGAGTAAGCCCCCCGATTCGACCAACGTATGTCGGAAGCGGTACCGCGGTGGAGACCCAGGAGAACGCAGTAGTAATGTCAAGCTTACGATATGTAAGGTCGGGTTTACATGTGGCGTGCTTGCTCGCTACGGCCGGGTCTCTTGGGGCCCAGGAGGTCATCGAGTTGCCAGGCGAGGACCGCCGGCTCCAAGCCGACTTCGAGTTGGCGTATCGCGTCGGGTCGCTCACAGGAGAGGACTGGGAGCAGTTCGGGAGGATCTTCGAAGCCGCCTTCGATGTTGCGGGCAACGTCTACCTGCTGGACATCGACGCGTTCACGGTGATGGTTGTCAACCGTGACGGCGCTCACGTCAGGACGATAGGGCGGCAGGGCGACGGTCCGGGCGAGTTCGACTTCCCGCGGCAACTGGCGGTTCTGGACGACGGACGGGTTGTCGTTAGCGACATTGCGCGACATCGCGCCTTCCAGATCTTCAACAGCAATGGCGGGTTCGACCGAGGCGTGCGCGTGGGAGACGACCTCCTGGGAATGAGGGGCCGCTTCCATACGCTTCGCGGTGAAGACGACGCCGTGATCCTGTCCGGATGGGTGGATCGTTTCAAGCCGGGGCGGTCGGCGCGGGACACGGGCGCGCCGGGGAGACGTCCGATCCTTCGAATCGGTCTGGACCGGGACACTGCGGTCTGGGACACGGTCGCCCTTGGCTGGGCGCCCCCTTCCTTTGCCAGGCTGGAGGTGGCCGGGCGCAACCTTCTCATGGAAGGCCAGACTCCGCCTCCCCGAACCTTCGATCCCGAGTTGTTGGTGGGTCCGCTTCCAGGCGGTGGCATGGTCTTCTCGGATTCCTCGACCTATGCGATCAAGGTCGTGGATCCGGACGGCACCGTGCGCCGGATTCTGACCCGTCCATTCCAGCCCGAGCCGGTGACCGACCGGATCCTGGCGGCAGAGATCGAGCGGCATATGGAAGCATATGTCATGAGATTGGAGGCTGGAGGCCAAAGGTCCAGGATGATAACGAACGCGAGCACCGGTGAGACGGTGGTGGGCGTCATGGACGACTGGATGCAGGAGGCTGCGCTCAGGTCGACACGGGCCATTCTGGAGGCAACGCCGGCCGCCGACGAAGTTCCCGTGATCCTCGACCTACGCACCACGTGGGAGGGCAAGATATGGGTGCGGCGGCGGGGCAACGACATCTTCAGCCAAGGCCCCATTGACGTGCTGACACGGGACGGCAGATATCTGGGAAGCTATCCCGCCGACACGCCCATGCCGACCGCCTTCGGGCCCGAAGGCCTGGTGGCTTTCATTGAGACCGGTGAACTGGGTGAGCACACGGTGGTTGTGAAGCGGATGCCGCAGACGAGTTCCCAGGGGACGCAATGGTAATGTCAAGCTTACGATATGTAAGGTCGGGTTTACATGTGATGTGCTTGCTCGCGGCGTGTGGTGCTCTGGCCGCGCAGGAGGTCATCGAGTTGCCAGGCGAGGACAACTGGCTCGCGGCGGACTTCGACGAGGTGTACCGCATCGGCTCGCTGGACGGCGAGGAGTGGGAGCAGTTCGGGAACGTGGGCAAGGTGGCCTTCGACGGGACGGGCCAGCTGTACGTGTTCGACGACCAGGCGCACCGCATCTTCGTGGTGGGACCGGACGGCGAATATCGGCGCTCATTCGGCCGGCCGGGCGAGGGACCGGGCGAGTTCCGCAACCCGGCGGCGCTCGCCGTTTTTCGAGACGGCCGCGCCGTGGTGGCAGACACGCGTCACCGCGCTTACCACATCTTCGACGCCAACGGTGACTTCGAGCGCATGGTCCGCATGGTGTCGGAGGGGGCTACGCTGCAGCTGTCGGATCTCCTGCCGGACCCGGCTGGGTGCACGCTGGTCTCTGCGGTGGGAGCCCCGATGCTCGCAATGTCGTTTTCCTTCAATGCGGCCTCGGGCTCGCAACCGCCGCCGCATGCGTCCAGGCCGGTCGAGCGCCTGAGCCTGACCGGGGAAGTGGCGACGAAGGACACCGTCGCCGAGGGATGGCTGCCACAGAGGGGCGAACCGCCGGTGCTGAACGCCGGCGGGGTCGATGTCGGCTCCCGGCTTCCCCCGCCGCGAGTATTCGCACCGCGGATGCTCCCTGGCGTGCTTCCCGACGGCGATGTCGCATTCTCCGACTCGTCGGCCTACGCGATCAAGCTTGCGCGAGCGGGAAGCGGTGTTTGGCGCATCCTCACCCGGCCATTCCACCCGGCCCCGGTGACCAATCGGGTGATCGAGGCCGAAAAAGAACGGCGATTGAGGGCGCTGGAGGAGTCCCCGGGCACTCGTGGCGGTATCACCATCAACCGTGTAGCCGTCTCGTCGGAAGACAACCGGCAACGCGCTCGCGACCGGATCGCGAACCTGGAATTCTTCGAGGAAGTCTCGGTAGTGCGCGACCTGGCAACGACGTGGAGCGGCAGGATCTGGGTGCAGCGCCGCGGGGAGGACCCGAGCGACGATGACGGTCCCATCGACGTGCTTTCAGCCGATGGACGGTACGTCGGCAGCTATCCGGCGGGCTCGACCGCGATGCCGGACGCCTTCGGCCCGGACGGCCTCGCTGCCTTCGTGGAAGAGGACGAACTGGGCGTGAAGGTGGTGGTTGTGAAACGGTTGCCGGAACGCGTGAACTAGGTGGGCAGGTCTGCGATCATCGCGGGCGCGTTTGCACTGGCCGGTCACGTAACCGGTGTGGCGGCTGCTGCCCAGGAAGTCATTCGACTGCCCGCCGAGGACCGCCGACTCGAAGCCAACTTCGAAGAGGTTTATCGAGTCGGCTCGCTCGCCGGTGAGGACTGGGAGCAGTTCGGCGAGATCGCGGGTCTCGCGTTCGATGGCGCCGGCAACCTCTACGTCCTCGACCAGCAGGCGGCGCGCGTAGTCGTCGTGGCGCCCGACGCCGGTCGTCTGCGCACGATCGGGAGAGCGGGAGATGGGCCGGGCGAGTTTCGGCAGCCCTCGCGAATCGCGGTGACCGCGGCGGGTCAGGCGATGGTCTTCGACCGTACACAGAGCACCTTTCACATCTTCGATCCTGTCGGGCAACTCGTCCGGACCGTGCGCATGCCGGGCGGTGCGCTCATGACCACCATGCCGGATCTGGACCGTACCGGAGCCGACCACGTTGTCATTCCCAACGGGACCGTGTCCTCCGTATCCTTCGGCATGCTGACGGGAACAGACTCGCAAGGGTCCGCGGGCCGCCGGCGTCCGGTAACGCGTCTCCTCCTTGGCGGCGATGTAGCGCAAACGGATACCGTGTTGCACGCCTGGATGGCGGCTCCGGAACCGGCCGATGCCCGGCCCCGCAACGAGGGCGTCACCTGGATTGGCGTCAGGACCCGTGCGCTGGCGCCCTCACTTCTCGTGGGAGGACTGCCTGATGGTGGAGTGGTGTTCTCGGACTCGTCGGACTACAGCATCAAGGTGGTTGGCGCAGATGGCACGGTCGCGCGGGTTCTCGCGCGCCCCATTGCACCCCAACGCCTGACAGAGCGAATCAGGGAGGCGGAAAGGGAGCGAAGGCGCCAGGAGCTGGCACAGGAGGAGTCGCAACGATCGCGGTCCGAGATTCCGGAGCGCTTCGCCCGGTTTGTGGACCGGATCCAGGCTTCCCAGCGCGCCGACATCGAGACCTGGCCGTTCTATCACGAGGTTCCGGTCATTCAGGACATCCAGACGAGTTGGGGAGGAGCCATCTGGGTTCGCAGGCCCGGCGAAGACGCCCTCGGCAAGGGACCGATCGATGTGCTGACTCCAAACGGCGAGTACCTGGGCACCTATCCCGCAGAGACGACTCAGATGCCGGACGCCTTCGGCCCGGACGGCCTCGCTGCCTTCATCGAGACCGACGAATTCGATGTCGAGACCGTGGTGGTGAGGAGGCTGCCGGCCACGGTGAACTAGACCCGGACCTCCGCACACGATGGTCATCAAATGGAGCCACGCATGACGAAACCCCATCCCGCACTCACCAACCTCATTGCGCTGGCGGCTTGTGTGACGACCGCCGCGACTGCCTCTGCCCAGGAGATCATCCAGCTCCCGGCTGAAGACCGCCCGCTGGAGGCCGATTTCGAGGAGGTGTACCGGGTCGGGTCGCTTGACGGGCCGGAATGGCAGCAGTTCGGCACGATCATCGATGTCGCCTTCGACGGTGCGGGCAACGCCTACCTGTTGGACATCGACGCTGTCACGGTTCTGGTGGTGGGCCGTGACGGCGATCTGGCGAGGAAGATCGGGCAACCGGGGAACGGTCCCGGCGAGTTCGACTTCCCGCGGCACCTGGCCGTGATGGAGGACGGACGAGTCGTCGTGGCAGACGTTCCCCGGCATCGGGCGATGCAGATGTACTCCAGCGATGGTGCGTTCGACCGAAACGTCCGCGTCGCGGATGACCTGCTGGGCATCCAGGGGCGCATATTCGCGGATCGCAGCGGGCGCGAGGGCGTGCTTGTGTCCGGCGGTCTGAACCGCATTGAAGCAATGCGGCCGGCAGACGACCGCGATCAGCCCGGGATGCGACCGATACGCCGGCTGGCGCTTGACGGTGAGACGGTGGTCTTCGAAGCGATGACCCAGGCGTGGGCGCCGCCCTCCGCGGGCGTCGTCACGTTCCGCGTGGGCGGGCAGGAGATCGGCACCGAGGGACAATCACCGCCTCCGCGCACATTCGATTCCGGATTGTTCGTGGGCGTGCTGCCCGGCGGGGGCATCGCGTTCTCCGATTCGTCCGCCTATGCGATCAAGTTCGCGCGCGAGGACGGCTCGGTGTTCAGGATTCTCACGCGCCCCTTTCGCCCGACGCCCGTGACCGGCCGGATCCTGGAAGCCGAGATCGAGCACCAGCTCGAGGAGTACGCCGCGGCGGCCGCAGCCGCGCAGAATCGACCGCGCACCGTAATGAACGGCCGGACGGGGGAGGTCGTCCAGGCGCTCCCGCCCGCAGCGATGGTCGAGAGCCTGACGAGGACGAGGCGTGCCTTTCTCGAAGCACTTCCGGCCGCCGACGAAGTTCCCGTGGTCCTGGATCTGCGCACCACCTGGGACGGCGAGATCTGGGTGCGGCGGCGGGGTGAGGACCTGCTGAGCGACGGTCCCATCGACGTGCTCACGCGGGACGGCAGTTACCTGGGGAGCTATGCCGCGGACACGGCCATGCCCAGCGCATTCGGCCCGGACGGTCTGGTCGCGTTCATCGAGACCGGGGAACTCGGCGAGTACATGGTGGTAGTGAAGCGGGTGGCGGGAGCGAGATCCGGAGGAACCCGGGGGTAATGTCAAGTTTACGCTATGTAAAGTCGGGCTTACACTCGGCGTGGCTCCTGGTTGCGGTCGGCGCCCTGGAAGCCCAGCAGATCATCCAACTCCCCGCCGAGGATCGCGCGCTTGAAGCGGACATCGAAGAGGTGTACCGCGTCGGGGCGCTTGACGGGCCCGAGTGGGAGCAGTTCGGGATGATCGCCGGTGTGGACTTCGACGCGGCCGGCAGGCTTCATATCCTGGACGGGCAGGCGGCCCGCGTATTCGTGGTGGGCATCGACGGCGAACTCATGCGCGAGTACGGTCGTGCGGGCGAGGGGCCGGGTGAGTTCGAGGATGCCGCGTGGATCGGGGTCGCGGGGGACGGACGAGCAGTCGTATTCGACTGGCAGCGCAACGGCTTTCACGTCTTCAACGCGGCCGGCCGGGCCGAGCGCCTGGTCCGTTTCGAGGGAGACTACAGCTTCCTGCCGGAACTCGACGTAAGCGCCCGCGGCGATGCCCTGATTCCGAACGGCAGGGTGGGCTCGGTTTCGATAGCGGCGGCGCTGGCGGGGAACCGGAACGTGAACACCTCTGGCACGCGGCCGGTCGTTCGCCTTGTTCTGAACGGATTCAGCGTCGGCATCGATACCCTCGCCCATGCGTGGATGCCCGTTCTCGAACAGCGGCGCTTCCGCGCCCCGAACGGCACCTATCGCGACAGAAGCCTCACGCCCCCGCTGCTTGTGGGGGCCCTGCCCGAGGGCGGCGTGGCCTATTCCGATTCGTCGGCGTACCGGATCAAGGTCACCGATACCGACGGAACGCTGGAGCGAGTCCTTGCGCGCCCGCTGCACCCGCAGCCGATGACCGATCACATGCGCGAAACGGCGCGACAAAGCGAACTGGAACTGTACGATGTGCAGTTGCGGGGTGCGCGGGAGTCATACGGCCTGACGGACGGCGCGCTCGCCATCATGCGTGAGCGGGTGGAGTCGCTCGAGTTCTACCACGAGTTGCCGGTGATCCGGGACCTTCAGACCACACCCGACGGAACGATCTGGGTCTGGCGGCGCGGCCCCGATCCCGTCACCGAGGGGCCGATCGATCTCGTGACTTCCGACGGTCGCTATCTCGGCAGCTATCCGGCCGGGACGCGCATGCCCCACGCGTTCGGGCCCGACGGGCTGGTGGCGTTCGTCGAGACGGACGCTCTGGGGGTGCAGACGGTGGTGGTGAGGCGAGCGACGCCGTAGACTGCGAGGACAGGCGGCAAGGCGCGGGCGCGTGTCCGTGCCGGTCACCTGCCCCCTATCACCCGTCCCGCGTCATGGAGGTCACATGAAGCGCCCGGCACGCCCCCGGTCGAGAACGTTCGCCCTCTACTCCCTCCTCCTGCTCTTCCTTGCTCCGAACGCCAGTTGCGCGCAGTCGGCCGATCCCACGGAAGACCCCCGGTTCCAGCAGGCCCTCGACCTCTTCGAAGTCTGGCTGGACGCCAGGATGGACTACGAGAAGATCCCCGCCGTGTCGGTCGGGCTGGTGCACGACCAGGATCTGGTCTGGGCGAAGGGCTACGGGTATGCACACCCGGAGTCCGGTGTCGCGGCGACGCCGTCGACGATGTACTCGATCTGCTCGATCTCGAAACTGTTCACGTCGATCGGGGTGATGCAGCAGCGCGACGCGGGGAAGCTGCGGCTGGACGACCCGGTGTCGAAGATCCTGCCCTGGTACGATCTGGAGCAGGCGTATCCGGGGGGGCCTCCTGTGCGTGTCGAGGGGATTCTGACTCACTCGTCGGGGCTCCCGCGCGAGTCTGCACACCCGTACTGGACCGGTCCGGAGTTCCCGTTCCCCACGCGGGAGGCGATCATCGACGGGCTCTCGGATCAGGAGACGCTGTACCCGGGCGAGCGCTACTTCCAGTACTCGAACCTGGGGATGGCTCTGGCAGGACAGATCGTCGAGCAGGCGTCGGGGATGACCTACGACGACTACATCCGGGCCGAGATCCTGGATCCGCTGGGCATGACCGACACCTACACCGACATCCCCGAGCAGCACAGGGGAGGCCGCTACGCCACCGGGTACGGCCGGCTCAAGCGGGATGGGATGCGCACGGAGGCGCCCTTCTTCCAGGCGCACGGGATCGCGCCGGCGGCGGGGTTCTCGTCGACCGTCGAGGATCTGGCCCGTCTGGCGTCGTGGCAGTTCCGGCTGCTGGAGAATGGGGGGACGGAGATCCTCGACGTGAACACGTTGCGTGAGATGCACCGGGTGCACTGGGTGGACCCCGATTTCGACAGCATGTGGGGGCTGGGCTTCTCGGTCGCGGAGCGCGACGGCGAGCGTACGGTCGGACACGGGGGCAGCTGCCCGGGCTTCCGGACGACCTTCCAGCTGGTGCCCGCGAAGAAGCTGGCCGGGATCGCGATGATGAGCGCGCAGGCCAACCCGAGCGATGTGTGGGCAAGGATGATGTCGACGGTGGGCGCGGCTCTGGAATCGATCCAGAGCGATCCTGGCGGCGGGACCGCGCGTCCGGCCTCGCTGATGGAGTACGAAGGGCTGTACGAATCCAACTGGGGCGAGACGGCGATCCTGCGCTGGGACGACAGCCTCATCGCGGTCGGCCTGCCCACGGGCAATCCGGTCGAAGCGATGACGAAACTGCGCCGGACCGCTGACGACACCTTCCAGCGGGTGCGCGACGACGGTGAGCTGGGTGAGGCGTACATCTTCCAGCGGGACGAATCGGGCGCGATCGAAAGCTACACGGCGCACGGGAACTTCTCGAGGAAGGTGGGATAGCGTGGCAGGCTGACCTCCGCAGTCGGTCGGAAGGCAACCGATGTATCACCCTGTGGGACTCCGTCCTGCTCTTGGTTCAGGATGTTATCGAACCTGAACCAACAGTCGCACGCATTGGAACAGAGTGACTTGAGGCAACATCCAGGAGTACCGCCATGAAACGCCGAGATTTCCTTGCCGCCTCCGCCGCTGCCGCCGGCACCGGACTGCTGGCTTGTGACCCGTCCTCGCCAACCGGACGCCCCTCGGACTCGTCCGCACCCTTCAGGCCGGCCGACAACGGCCACCTCGGGATCGCCCACGGCAACGTGTGGGGCCGCCGGGGCGTCACCGCCGCGGCCGACTACTACGCCTCGCTCGCCGGCACCACGATCATGATGCAGGGCGGCAACGCCATCGACGCGATCGTGGCCGCCGCCGCCACGCTGAACGTCTCCGAGCCCTACATGTCCGGGATCGGCGGCTTCGGCGGATTCATGGTGATCTATCTGGCGGACGAGAACCGCGTTGTCGGGCTCGACGCGATGGGCAAGTCCCCCGCCGCCTCTTCCCCCGACACGATGACCCTCGACGACTTCGACGCCGGCTACAAGGCGCCGATCGTCCCGGGCGCCCTCAAGGGCTGGGCGGCGGTGCTGGAGCGCTACGGCACGATGAGCCTGGGCGACGTATTCGAGCCCGCGATCCAGCTTGCCGAAGACGGCTTCGTGATCTCGAAGTTCGACGAACTCCACACGAACGGCGCCGCCGCAAAACTGGGCCGCTTTCCGTCGACGACGCGCGTCTTCTTCCCGCACGGCCGCCCGCCGCGCATGGGAGAAGTCATCCGGCAGCCCGAACTCGCCGCCAGCATGCGGCATCTGGCCCGCGCCGGTGCGGACGACTTCTACAGGGGCGATCTGGCGGACCGGGTCGTCGGCTTCCTCGCCGAGAACGGCGGGCACCTGACCAGGGCCGACCTCGAGTCATACGAAGTCGAATGGCGGGATCCCATCAGGACCACCTTCCAGGGCCACGATCTCTACGCGATGCCTCCGGGTTCCTGCGGGATGTCGATGTTCCAGGCGCTCAACATCATGGACGGATTCGACCTGGCGGGCATGGACCTCTACGGCAGCGAGTTCGCGCACCTCTGGCTTGAGGCGTTCAAGCTGGCGCTGGCCGACGACGACCGGTACAACTCCGGCCGGGAGGTCGAGATTCCCGTCGAACGCATCATCTCGCAGGCGTACGCGGACGAGCAGCGGGCGAAGATCGACCCGGCGCGCGTGGCGTCGTTCTCCGGCGAGCCGCTGCCCTTCTTCGGCACCACGAGCCTCTCGACCGCCGACCGCTGGGGCAACGCCGTCGCGTTCACGCAGTCGCTGGTGAGCATCTACGGAAGCGGCGTGATCGCGGGCGACACCGGCATCTTCCTCAACAACGGCCACACGTTCGGCTTCGTGCTGGAGGAGGGCCACGTCAACCACCTCGAGGGCGGACAGCGGGCGAAGGGGGTCATGACGCCGTGCGTGGTCATGAAGGACGGGCAGCTCGTCGCGGCGGTCGGGGCGGCCGGCGGCTACACGATTCCGCAGACCGTCGGACAGACGATCACCAAGCTCGTGGTCGGCGGCATGGACATGCAGCTCGCAATCGCTTCTCCCCGCATGGCGATCAACCGCGGCGGCGGCCGGACACCGATCCCGGAGGACTCGGTCACATACCTCGAGGCCGGATTCCCGCCCGGCGTTTACGCGGAGCTGGCCGACCGCGGCCATCATCTGGTGGAGCCGGGCAACATGGGCGGCGTTCAGGGGGTGTACCGAGACGGAGAGACCGGCGCGCTGGCGGGCGGATCGGATCCTCGCCGCGACGGTCACGCAATCGCGTGGTGATGGGCTCCCGGGCGACCCCCCTGGCGCTGGCGGCGGCCGTCGCGGTCGTGGCCGCGTGCGGCGATGGGAACGTCCCTGCCGGGGCGGGGGACGCCTGGGCGGGCGCGGAAGGCCCGGTCAGCACGCTCACCCGCAACCAGGCGCTGCACATTCCCATGCGCGACGGCGTGAGGATCGCGGTCGACGTGTGGCTGCCCGACGGCATCGAGGAGGGCGCCCTCCTCCCCACCATGATCCGGGCGACGCGCTATTGGAGGGCCCGTGGCTTCGTCGACTCGCCGCTCGAGAACGACTCCAACTTCGGCGAGGCAGAGCGCTGGAACGCGGCGGGGTACGCGCTGGTGCTCGTCGACGGACGCGGCAGCGGGGCCTCGTTCGGGATTCGGCGCTTCGAACTCGCCGAGGACGAGGTGCGGGACTACGGCGAGGTCGCGGACTGGATCGTGGCGCAACCGTGGTCGAACGGGCGGGTCGGCGCCTATGGCGTGTCGTACGCGGGCAATACCGCCGAGATGCTGGCGGTCAACCGGCACCCGGCCGTGAAGGCCGTGGCGCCGCTTTTCAACGACTTCGACAACTTCGGGCACCTGGTGTTTCCGGGCGGCGTGCTCACGGTGGGCTTTCTGGAGAGCTGGTCGAACCGGACGCGGATGCAGGACCTGAACGACATCTGTGGGCTCTCCGGTGTGAGCGGGGAGGAGTGCGATGGACTCCGCGCGCAGGTGACCGGCGTGAAGCCCGTCGACGCGGACGTGGACGGCGCGCTGCTGGCAGCGGCGGTGGCTGAACACGAGGCCAACACCGTGCCCTTCGGTGCGGCATTGGAATACGAATACCGCGACGACCCGTTCGGCCGCTACGGCGAGACCAACGTGGGACACCGGCGCAGCCCCTCGGGCCACCTGCCGCAGATCGAGGAGTCGGGGGTGGCGATGTTCATCCGCGCGGGGTGGCAGGACGCCGGGACGGTGAACGGAACGCTGGGCCGCTACAACACGATCCCCAATGCGCAGCAGGTCTTCATCGGGCCCTGGGATCATGGGGCGCGCAACGACGCCGACCCCTTCCGGGCGGACGACACGCCAGTGGCGCCGGACGCGGACGAGCAGTTCGCCCAGCTCGTCGCCTTCTTCGACGAGCACCTCAAGGAGGGCGGGTCGGGCGAGACGCCGACCGGGATCAACTACTACACGCTCGGTGCGGATCGGTGGACGCGGACCGAGACCTGGCCTCCCGATGGTTTCGACGACGTGACCTGGTACTTCGGTGCGGACGGCGCGCTGGGCCGCGAGTCGCCCGCCGACGTTGAGGGCGCGGACGACTACACTGTCGACTTCACGGCCACCACCGGCACGCGGAACCGCTGGTACACCAACGGTGGCGGCGGCGATGTCGTCTACGGGGACCGGCGGGACGAGGACGCGAAGCTGCTGACCTACACGAGCGCACCGATCGCGGTTGACACCGAGATAACCGGGCATCCGGTGATCACGTTGTGGCTTTCCTCAACCGCGAGCGATGGTGCGTTCATCGTCTACCTGGAGGATGTCGCGCCCGACGGCACGGTGACCTACATCACCGAGGGGCAGCTGCGGGCCGTGATGCGCGCGGTCACCGAGGACCCGCCGCTCTACCGCAAGTACGGTCCCCACCGGTCCGAACAGCGTGCCGACGCGATGCCGCTGGTGCCCGGTGAGGTGGCCGAGATCAGCTTCGACCTGTGGGCGACATCGGTGCTGATCCGGGCAGGGCACCGGATCCGGGTGGCCGTCGCGGGCGCCGACGCCGACACCTTCCTGCGCTATCCGCGCGACGGGAGCGTCCCGGTGCTGTCGGTGCAGCGGAACGCGACGTACCCGTCCGCGATCGTGCTGCCGATGCAGGAGCTGCGGTAGGACGTTCCCGGTCTGTGGGCTCGTTTGTTTGCCGGATCATCCCCTGTCCAGGACGCGGCAGACAGCCTCTCGGTCCGAAATGTTCCCCTGGTCGGACCGCGTGATGTCGAGTTCATCGGGGCGCTGGAACCGCTCCTAGACCGACCTGACCGCGCCCGCAATCGCTTTCCTCAGTACCATCCAGTATTGTCCTGCTTTCCCGAACACCGATCCACGCTGGCCGATTGTAATGCTTACATTACGTTTTGTAAAGTTGTGTTTACAGTGCGCATGCTGTGCTCTGTCGCTCGCGCCGCTGCCTGTGACTTCCGCGGGTGCCCAGCAGATCGTCCAGCTCCCCGCGGAGGACCGATCGCTGGAGATCGACTTCGAGGAGCTTTACCGGCTGGGCACCATGGCGGGACAGGACTGGGAACAGTTCGGACTCATCGCGAATGTCGCGTTCGACGGTGCGGGCAAGCTCTTTCTGTTCGACCGTCTCATGGAGGCTCAGATCGTTTTCGTGGTGGGTCCGGATGGGCGGCTCGTCCGGCGATTTGGCGGACCGGGTGAAGGTCCGGGTGAGTTCGGCAACGCGGGTGCCATGGCGGTCTTCGCCGATGGACGCGTGACGGTCGCGGACCTCGACCGCCGCGGCTACCACCTCTTCACCGCCGACGGCGAATTTGAGCGCCTGGTGCGCATGTCCGAGCCCTCTGCCATTCCCCGCATCGGACATCTCGTGGTCCCGCCCGCTGCGGATGTGGTCATCAGCGTGCCCACGCTCGCAACCGCCTGGACGATCTCGGGGGCGTCGTTTCGCACCCCGGTCAAGTTCCCCACGTCACACGCGTTCGAACGCACGATCCTGTCCGGCGAGGAGACCGTGACGGACACGGTGGCGGAGGCCTGGATGCCCCCGGTCGACATCAGCGATATGGACCAGACGGCCCTGGTCAACACTGCGCCCAGGCCAACGTCGGAGCTCCCCGAATTCAGCCCGGAACTCCACTGGGGAGTCCTTCCCGACGGTCGCGTGGCGTTCTCGGACTCGGCAACATATGCGGTCAAGATCGCCGAGGCAGGTGCCGGAGTCGCGCGAATCCTGACCCGTCCGTTTCAGCCCGAGCCGGTGACCGGCGGCATGATCCGCGCCGAGAGGCGCCGCCGTGTGGACAGGCTGGAGCAAAACGCCCGGCCCGGCGCGAACCTTCAGGCACGGCGCAGGCGCATCGCGGAGCTTGAGTTCCACACCGAGCTGTCCGTGGTTCGCGGGCTTGCGACGACCTGGGACGGACATATCTGGGTGCTGCGGCGCGGCGAGGGTCCCCTGGATGACGGGCCCATTGACGTGCTGACGCCGGACGGAGGCTACCTGGGCAGCTATCCCGCCGGGACCACGGAGCTTCCGGCCGCATTCGGTCCGGATGGTCTGGTTGCATTCGTCGAGGTAAGCGAGCTGGGCGTGCAGACGGTGGTGGTCAAGCGGACGGTGGCCAACGAGCGGTAGGCACGCGGTCAGGCGCAAGGAGCGATTGCGCCGCGGTCACCGGGGCCGGACTTTGCTCCGACAGCCAACCCACCCGATCCCAGGGACGACCCGATGAAGACCGCGCGCATCCTGCTCCTCCTCACGGCACCATTCCTCGCCCCCGCCGCCGCCACCGCCCAGACCACCCTCGAGACCGCCATCTCGCACCTGCAGTACCGCGAGATCGGCCCCGCACTCATGGGCGGGCGCATCGCCGACCTGGCCGTCGTCGAGTCGAAGCCGCAGGTCTTCTACATCGCGACCGGCACCGGCGGCGTCTGGAAGACCGAAAACCACGGCACCTCGTGGACCCCGCTCTTCGACGACCAACCGACCAGTTCCATCGGCGACGTCACCCTCGATCAGTCCAACCCGAACCTCGTCTGGGTCGGGACCGGGGAGCCGCAGAACCGGCAGTCGTCGGGCTGGGGCAACGGCGTCTACAAGTCCACCGACGCCGGAAACACCTGGCGCCACATGGGTCTCGACGCCACCAAACACATCGGCCGCATCCTCATCCACCCCCGCAACCCCGACATCGTGTACGTGGCGGCCGTCGGCGACCTCTGGGGCCCGAACGAGGAGCGCGGCGTCTACCGCACGCATGACGGCGGCGAGACCTGGGACAACGTCCTCCATATCGACGAGCACACCGGCGCGATCGACCTCGCCATGGACCCCGGCGACCCCAACACGATCTTCGCCGCCATGTACCAGCGGCAGCGCACCGGCTGGGGCTTCAACGGCGGCGGTCCCGGCAGCGGCCTCTACCGCACCTTCGACGGCGGCGACAGCTGGACCGAGCTCACCGAGGGCCTCCCGGACGGCGACAAGGGACGCATCGGCGTCGACATCTTCCGCCAGGACGGCAACGTCGTCTACGCGCTCGTCGAGGCCGACGCGCGCGACCCCGACGCCGGCTTCTTCGGCGGAGGCGGAAGCGGCCAGTCCCGTAGCGGCCTCTTCCGCTCCCTCGACCGTGGCGATAGCTGGGAGAAGATGTCCAGCACCAACCCCCGTCCCATGTACTACTCCCAGGTCCGCATCGACCCGAGCAACCCCGAACGCATCTACGTCCTCGGCGGCAATCTGGAGGTTTCTGACGACGGCGGCCGCACCTTCCGCAGCGACGGCGCCGCCCAGGTCCACGTCGACCACCACGCGCTCTGGATCAACCCGAACGACCCCGACCACCTCATCCTCGGCAGCGACGGCGGCGTGGCCGCGAGCTGGGACGGCACCGGCCACTGGCGCATGTTCGACAACCTGCCGCTGGGGCAGTTCTACGCCATCGGCTTCGACATGCGCGACCCGTACTTCGTCTGCGGAGGCCTCCAGGACAACGACCCCTGGTGCGGGCCCTCCAACACGCGCTCGTTCCACGGCATCCGCCACCAGGACTGGTACGAGACCGCGTACGGCGATGGCTTCTTCACCATCGTCGACCCCACCGACTCGACCATCGTCTTCTCCGAGTCGCAGAACGGGAACATGAACCGGTACGACCTCACTACCGGCGAGAAGACCCCGATGCGTCCCATCACCGGCCCGCGCGCCGACGGCGACACCGCCAAGACCTACCGCTTCAACTGGAACTCGCCGCTCCAGCTCTCGCCCCACGACCCCGCCACCGTGTACCTCGGCGCCAACTACCTCCTGCGCTCACGCGACCGCGGCATGTCGTGGGAGGAGGTCGGCGGCCTCGACCTCACCCGCCAGATCGACCGCGACGAGCTCGAGATCATGGGCGTGCCCGGCTCCGAGCCGCAGATGTCGGTCAACGACGGCATCTCGACCTACGGCAACCTGACCGCCTTCGCCGAGTCGCCGCTCGCCCCCGGACTGCTTTACGTCGGCACCGACGATGGCAATGTCCAGATCAGTCGCGACGACGGCGCCACGTGGACCAACGTCACAGACCGGATACCCGGCCTGTCCGAGCGCACCTACGTGAGCCGCGTCGAGCCCTCGCACCACGCCGAAGGCCGCGTCTACGCCAGCTTCGACGGGCACCGCAACGCCGACTATGCAGCCTACGTCTACGTCAGCGAAGACTACGGCGACAGCTGGCGCCGCATCACCGACGGCCTGCCCGACGGCTGGTCGGTCAACGTCGTCACCGAGCACCACCGCGCGCCCAACCTCCTCTTCGTGGGCAACGAGGTGGGCGTCTTCGTCTCGGTAGACCGCGGCGAACAATGGACCCAACTCAAGAACAACCTGCCCGTCGTCCCCGTCGACGACATCCTCATCCACCCCCGCGACAACGACCTGCTCGTCGGCACCCACGGCCGCTCCTTCTGGATCATGGCCGACGTCAGCGCGCTCGAGCACCTTTCGGCCGAGACCCTCGCCGAATCCGGCCGCGTCTTCCCGCAGGCCCGCGAGACGATCATGTGGGCCCAGCGCGGCGACTGGCCCTTCGCCGGCGCGACGTATTCGGCGCCCAACCCCCCGCGCGGCACCCTGATCCGCTACTACCTGCGCGACGAGTGGGAAGCGCCGATGGCCGAAGAGGAGGGGGAAGAGAGCGACGGTCCCGCCGACGGCGACGAGGCCGATGCGGGAGGCGGCGGCCAGGTGGGCGACGGGGCGCCTGCGGAAGAGTCCGCCTTCGCGCTTACAATCACGTCCTCGGACGGCAGCCACGTCCGCACCCTGGAAGCGCCCGGCGACGCCGGCGTCAACGAGGTCGTGTGGGACTGGCGCATGGACGCGCCCTACGAGCCGGAAGGCCCGCAGGGACCCGTCGGGTTCGGCCAGCCGGGCACTCCGCAGGGCCCCATCGCGATGCCGGGCGTCTACACGGTCAGCATGGAGGTCGGCGGGCAGACCTTCTCCTCAACCGTCGAGATCCAGGCCGACCCGCGGCGCCCCATGACCCGCGCCGACCGCATGGCCCGTCAGGACGCGCTGATGAGCCTGCACGCGCTGGCCCCGTCGATCTACGAGGCCGGCCGCGCGGTCGACCGCCTCGAAGAACAGCTGAACGGCGCCGAGGAACTGATCGATGGCGTCGAGGAGCCGCCCGAGGGCGTCAGGGACGAGCTGGAAGCGATCCGCGAAGCGCTCGAAGAACTCGACGACGACGTGGGCGACGCGCGCCGCAACGCCGGCGTGGCCACGGCCATCCAGGGCTCGTCAACGCTGCCGACCGAGGACCAGATGTGGCAGATCGACCGCGCCTGGGAGCTGATGGAGGAACTGGCCGGCCCCCTCAACGAGCTGATCACGTCGCGCGTGCCCGCGCTGAACGCGCAGCTCTACGCCGAGGGCGTGAGGCCGAAGCCGAGTGAGGTGGTGGTGATGCCCGAGCGGTAGAGATACTGTCGCCGCGCTACACCGCGACCGTCAGCCTCGCCGCGAAGCCCTCCGATGCACTGCCGGTCACCTCGGCCATCTGCTGCGCCACCCCATCCCGGAAGACGCTGTCCCTCGAGAGCGAAACGCGCTGCCTGGTGCGAGCACTCGGCTCATAGCCCTCCACCGCGTACACTTCGTCGCAGGCAGCCTCCGGAAACGCGAGTTGCGAGGTCGCGACCCTGTTACGCTCGTCCGTCGCGGCGGCGAGGCTGGGGAATACCTCGAAGTGGATGTGCGGCCACCGGCCCCGGTAGCAGCCCGGGAAGATCGTCGTGAACGACAGCTGTCCGTTCGAGTCGCTTTCCTGCACGCCCCGCAGGTAGTTCTGTTCGGTGACGCCCCTGTTATACAGCGAATAGCGCCCCTCCCGGTCGCAGTGCCATACGTACACCGCCAGCCCCGCCGCGGGTGCGCAACCGTTCTGGAGGTCGACCAGCAGCAGGTTCACGGTGAGGGGAACACCCGGTGCCACTCCCGACAGGCCCGCGAAGCTGGGCCGGATGTCGCTGCGAACCACGCCTGCCTGGCTGAGAACGTCTGGCCCGTTTGACCCGTCGGCGGGGAACGGGCCCGCGGTCTCCTCGGGAATCCTGTCGCAGGTCGCGCCAACACCTGCGGTGCCGGCCGCATCGCCAGCCCGCCCGAACAGGTACAGCGCGCCCATGCCACCTGCGGCCAGCCTGAGCATATCACGACGCTTCATCGCAGAGCCCGTGAGCTTGAGGTCCTCGTGCAGCCCGCCGTAGTCGTTGTGGTCCATGATGCTCTCCGTGCAGTAGTGGGGTCTTCGGCTAAGACCGGGTGCGCCGGAAACCTGTTAGGAGGGTCTGACCTGCTGCAACCGGG
The DNA here is from genome assembly GCA_022823145.1 of Gemmatimonadota bacterium. Lineage (GTDB taxonomy): Bacteria > Gemmatimonadota > Gemmatimonadetes > Longimicrobiales > Gaopeijiaceae > Bin94. Next base: position 20,637 of record JAJDXS010000077.1, on the reverse strand, counting down.
GACGCGCTACATCACCACCCACCATGGAACGGCGAGGACTTCCGGGGTGAGCCACTCTACAGAGTCTCCACCGTGGAGAAGCAGACCCGAACGGGCCGTGCGACCATATTCCCTTCGGAACGTGCGCAGGTTGGCCGCGTGGGCGACCCGAGGTCGCTTCGTCGCCTTCACTTCAATAGGCAGCAGCGAGTCCCCGGTCTCTATCACGAAGTGCACCTCATCACCTGTGGTCGCGCGCCAGTGCAGGACCTCGGTGCGAGGAGAACGTGAATCTCGCCACACCAGGAGGTCCTGCAACACGAGATTCTCGAGGTGAGCACCACGCGGCTCGACCTCGTGCGACAGGTGCATCGCCAGGCCGGTATCGCACCAGTAGAGCTTCGGGGATTTGATCAGCCGCTTGGTCCGGTTCACCGCGTAGGCCGGGACCCGCAGCAGGAGGTAGGATGTTTCGAGCAGGTTCAGGTATCGGTGAACCGTCGGTTGACTGAGCCCGATGTCGCGCCCCAGCTCACTCTGATTCACAGTCGAGCCAATGCGCAGGCACGCGGCGCGCATCAGTCGGCGGAAGTCGGGAAGCGACTGGATCGCGGAAAGCATCTGGAGATCTCGCTCGAGGTACGTCTGCACGTAGCCATCGAACCAGATTGCCCGCTCCTCTTCCATCCCAAGGTGAACGGCCGGAAACGGGAATCCCCCGCGCCGGGCCAACGGTCTCCAGTCCTCCCGGCCATCGGCGTCTGCTGTCACGACATCCAGCCAATCGCGGTCGGGAACCTCGACCAGCTCTTCCCAGATGCCGCACTCGCCGAGTCCCAGCTGCTCGCGCCGAGTCATCGGCCACAGGGTCAGGTAACTGGCGCGCCCGGTGAGTGACTCCGAGACCCGGCGCATCAGCAACAGATTCGCAGACCCGGTGAGCAGAAACCGGCCGGGCTGGCGCCCCCGGTCGATCTCCCGCTTGACGGCGCTGAGGAGACCGGGCTCACGCTGCACTTCATCGAGAGTCACCGGATGCGAGTCGCGGACCAGGGCATCCGGGTCGCGCCGAGCGAGGTCGAGCACGTCGAAATCGTCCAGCGACAGGTAACGTCGGCCGGGACGCGCTGTTGGCCCGGTTGCACGCTCGGTCCGCTCCCGCCCGATAGCACGCGCGAGAGTGCTCTTTCCGGTTTGACGCGCTCCAGCGACGACCACGGCGGGCATCACTCGCAGCGCCTTTTCCAAACTCGACGAAACCGACCGGGGGAGAACAAAATCATTCATATTGTGAATGATAATCATTCAGATCATGAATGGATATGGTTTCAGCTGAAACGTCTTCGCGGTGTCCCCGATCCATGCGGCCCCGACGACTTCGGTTCGGTTCAGCTTCCCCCGTCCAGCAGCTCGAATATCCGCTGCACCGTGACTGGCGGCACCCCCGCCCCCGCGATCTGCGGGTAGTTGTCCGAGTGTTCCGACATGTCGATCCGTACCGCCGCCTCTTCGTACGACAGCCCCTCCGCGTGCAGAGCCACGGCCTGGGCCTGCAGGTCACGCATGTACTCCTGCTGGTAGGTGATCCGCTCCCTGTCCTGGAACGGGTTGCCGTGGCCGGGGAGGACCCAGTCGAAGTCGAGTGACTTCAGGTGCTCCAGGGTGTCGTCCCACTCGTCCAGGTAGCCGTCGCCCATGTAGGGCAGACCGGGCAGCAGCAGGTCGCCGGTGATGAGCACGCGCTCCGTGGGCAGGTGCACCACCACGTCGCCGCCGGTGTGGCCGCGGCCGAAGAAGAGCAACCGGATCTCGCGGTCCCCGCGGAACAGCGTCATACGCTCGGACAGCGTCGTGTTGGGGCCCACCGGCACGACCGCTTCCTGGCTTGCAAGATAGTTGCGCATGAAGGCGAGCTGAGTCTCCAGCGCGGCGCGCTCCTCCTCGTCCTCCGCAGCCGCAACCTGCTCCTCGAGCGCCGCGACCTGGTCCGGCAGCCCGCCCACGAACGTCTGGAACGATCGCCCCATCGATCCCCCGTTTTCCAGCATCTCCCGGGTGACTTCGTGGCCGATGACGTGCACGTCGGGCGGGTAGATCTGGTTCCCGTGCGCGTGGTCGAAGTGATAGTGCGTGTTGACCACGTACCGAACCGGCTTGTCGGTGAGCGCCTCGATCTCGTCTACGACCGCCCAGGCGGCAGCGGGCGAGATGTGTGACTCGACCAGCAGCACGTCGTCGTCGTTGACGATCACCGCACCGTGCGATCCGACCGAGAGGTTGCCCGTTCCACGCGCGTGGTAGATGCCGGGCAGGACTTCCTCGAACTCGAAGGCGGGGCCCGTGAAGTCGGAGCCGGGCGGTGGCGGGGCGTCGTCGGCAGGCGAGTCGGGGGTCTGGCAGCTGGCCAGCGCGAGCAGGGCGACCAGCGGGGCGTTCATTCTCGCGACTCTCATTGTGGCGTCTCCTGCTCGAAGGGGTGGTCGATCGGTGCCTTACACTTGCGGCCCCATCGTTGAGCGGCAAGATGGATGAGTGGTGGGGGTCTTGTACGGTCCCCGAGGTTTCCAACGCAACTTCTGCCCAGGCGAACAGCATGCCCACAGCCAAGGCCCGCGACGGAACGGAAATCTACTTCGAGACGCGGGGGGATCCCGCCCGTCCCACCGTCTTCATGGGGCCGCACTTCTACGCGTCGTTTCGAAACGACATGATCGAAGGCTTCGAGGATCCGACGCAGGCGTGGATCGACACGCTCGCCGAAGACTTCCACCTGCTGCTGGCCGACTATCCGAGGGGAGTCGGCAAGACGCCCAACGCACTTGGCCTCGACTACTCTCCGGACGTGGCCGTGGAGGAGGCCTGTCTGGTCGCGGACGCAGCCGGTGCGGAGCGCTTCGGGTGGGTGGGATACAGCTACGGAGGCGCGATGGGAACCCAGCTGGCGTGCCGCTCGGACCGGCTGTCGGCATTCGCCTGCGGGGGGTTTCCGCCGCTCAACGCCCCCTTCGAGCGGATGGTGGAAACCACCGTGGACATGGCCGAGAATCCCCCGCCGGAGTGGCCCGACCTGGGTGACGGAGTGCGTTATCAGGCGGTCGGCTTCTACCGACCGCTGCTCGATTGGCCGGAGCGCCAGGAAGTCGCGAAGCTGACGATCCCGCGCATGGTGTTCATGGGCACGGACGACAACGGAGACGGCATGCCGGAGCAGTACCTGACCCCGCTTGCCCGATACCTGCGGGAGGCCGAGCAAGACCTCGTGGACATGGGTTGGCAGGTCAATTGGCTGGAGGGCAGGAACCACCTCACGGCGATCGCTCCCGAGGTGGCACTCCCCGTCGTACGGGCGTTCTTCCAGGAGGTACTGACGTGAACCGAAGACTTCGCACCGCAGCGCTCGCCACTCTCGCCGCCATCGCCCTCCTGTCCTCGTGCACTCCGGGCGCCGTGCCTGCCGACGGCGACCGCGCGCGGGTCAGCGCCGAACCCATCGAGCTCTTCGACGGACGCGTCATCCCGGGGATGCCCGAGCTGCTCGGCATGCGCGAGCAGTATGACCTGCGGCTGGAGTGGCTTGCGGAGAAGCGCGCTCTCCTGCTCGACCAGATGCGCACCCACGGGATCGAGATGTGGATCGTCGTCAGCGAGGAGTTCCACCAGGACCCGGCGCTGTACTACGTGGCCCCGCCGCTCCAGTATGCCCGCCGGCGCGACGTGATGGTCTTCGTCGATGCGGGCGACGATGGGCTGGCCGCCTACTCCGACTACTGGCGGCCCACCGCCGACTTCCGGCGCTTCTTCGAGCCCATGCCCGCCGCGCGCAATGCGCGGGGCATCCAGGACACCCGATCCGGTCTGCAGGTCCTGTGGGAGCGCTACCGGCCCGCGACGATCGGCCTCGCCATTGGCGGGAACCGGGGGCACGACAGCAGCCTGACGCACGACAGCTACCTGTTCCTGGCGGACGCCCTAGGTCCCGAGGCGGAATCCCGCTTCGTCTCTGCGGCCCCCCTCATCGAGGAGGTCTTCGATACGCGGCTGCCCGGGGAACTGGAGCACTACCGGCAGCTCGTGCTCGCCACCGACGTCATCGCGCAGACCGCGCTGTCGAACGTCGTGATCACGCCCGGCGTCACCCAGGCCGAGGACATCAAGTGGTTCTTCGACGAGACCATCGCCGAACTGGGCGTGGGCGGCAAACCCTGGTTCGAGATCCACGTCGCCGTCCAGCGCTTCAACGAGACCACCGGCGAAATGATCCTGTACATCCACCCGTCCCCGGACGATCTGGTCTTCCAGCGCGGCGACATCATCCACCTGGACTGCGGCTTCGATTACCTGGGCTTCGCCAGCGACTGGCAGAAGGTGGCGTACATCCTGCGCGAGGGCGAGGACGATGTCCCCGACGGCCTCAAGACCGCGCTGGCCAACGCGAACATCGTGCACGAGGCGTTCGCGGCGGCGCCCCGTCCCGGCATGACGGGCTGGGAGGCCACGCTGGCGATTGCGGCGCTGCTGGTGGACGTCGATTTCCTGCCCAGCCTGTACTCGCACCCCATCGGGTACCACGGCCACGCGCTCGGCCCCGCGATCAACGCCCGGGACATGGACCTGTCGGGGCCGCCCGCGTGGGACTCGCACCTGCGGGACGGCTCGTATCGCTCGATCGAGTTCAGCGCCACGACCGCGATCCCCGAGTACGGCGGCGGCACCGTCCGAATCCCGATGGAGGACGACGGCTATCTGACCACCGACGGCTACGAGTACTTCCGGCCGTATCAGACCGAGTGGTACGTGATCCGGTGAGCGAGTCTCGCGGGACCGGCGCGCGCACCCGGGTCGTCCCCTACGCCATGTCGTGGGAGGAGCCGATCCGGGCCCGCGCCAAGGGATACGACTACGATCACCAGGTCCTGGTCGCGCTGCCCCCTTCGTACCACGTCTCGCCGGGGCGCAGCTATCCGGTGGTCTGGTCGATGGACGGAGCGATGGTCTTCGCGGTGACGTCGGGCGTCGCGAACCTGTACACCGTGGGCAAGCGGATCCCGGAAGTCATCGTGGTCGGGGTCGGGCATCGGAGCGAGGACGGCATGCTGGGCATGGCCAACCGCACCTTCGACCTGTTTCCGCCGGGCAGCGTGTGGTCGGACCCGGGCCTGGCACAGGATTTCATGGAGGACATGGGGTTCCACTTCCGCATGTCGCTGCCGTTCATGAAGGGCGACCTCTTCCTCGACTTCCTGGTGGACCAGCTGCGTCCGTCGCTCGGCGGGAGGTACCGCATGGCCGACGATCACGCGCTATGGGGCCACTCGGCCGGCGGAGGTTTCGCGAGCTACGCGATGCTGGCCCGGCCGGGAGTGTTCGGGCGCTTCATCATCGGGAGCGGGACCAACGGCCTCACGGTCGACCTGGAGGCCGAATACGCCGAAAACCATGACGACCTGGCGGCGAGGGTCTTCGTCGGTATGGCGGACGGCGAGATCAACCACGCACCGCTGTGCGCCCAGCGGCTGGTCAGCCGCACGACGCTGCTCGCCGAGAACTTGCGGTTGCGCGGGTACCCGAGCCTGGATCTGCGCACCAGGTTCTACACCGACCGCGACCACTTCACCGTGATGCCACAGATCATCGGCGACGGGCTGCAGCACATATACGCCGACCTGATCCCGGATCTGCCCAAACCGAACTGGTAGGCTGTGTTCACAGCCGCCCCTCAGCCGGAGGAGCTTCGAGATGACTTCAACCGCAAGAATGTGGCTTCCGATCCTCGTCTCGGCGGGGCACCTGGCTGTTCCGGGTTCGGGTGCGTCACAGGACAACGATGCGTCCGTCCCGGATGCGGCCCGGATCGTCCCGTATGCCATGTCGTGGGAAAAGCCCGCCCAGATCCGTGCCGAGGGATACGACTACGACCACGAGGTGCTGGTCGCGCTGCCCGCGTCGTACCACACATCGCCCGAGCGGAGTTACCCGGTGCTCTGGTCGATGGACGGCGCGATGGCCTTCGCGATGACCGCCGGGATCGTCAACCTCTACACCCTGGGCGCGCGCATTCCGGAGATCGTCGTGGTCGGAGTCGGGCACCCGAGCGAGGAGGGCGTGGCCGGCCTCGGCAAGCGCACATTCGACCTCTTCCCACCGGGCACCATCGTGGCGGATGAGGGGGTGGCGGCAGAGTACATGATGGAAGAGCTCGGCCTCGACTTTGCGACGATGGAGCCGCTGCTGAAGGGTGACCGGTTTCTGGATTTCCTGGTTGATCAGCTGCGCCCGTTGCTCGGCGAGCAGTACCGCATGGCGGACGACCACACGCTCTGGGGCCACTCGGCGGGTGGCGCGTTCGCGGGCTACGTGCTCCTGGCGCGGCCGGGCGCGTTCGACCGGTTCATCATCGGCAGCGGGACGAACGGGCTCACGATCGAGATGGAAGCGGCCTACGCGGCCCAGCACGATGACCTGGACGCGAAGGTCTTCTTCGGGATGGCGGACGGGGAGATCAACAACCCGGGCTTGTCCGCCCAGCGCCTGGTCAGCCGCACCTCGCTGCTGGCCGAAAACCTGAGGCTGCGACAGTACCCGAGCCTGGACCTGCGCACACGGTTGTACACGGACCGCGACCACATCACGGTGATGCCGCTGATCATCGCCGACGGGCTTCAGCACGTGTACGCGGACCTGATCGCGGATCTGCCGACGCCGCCGTGGTAGTCCCGTGGCTCCGCCGCGTCGTGCGGCAGCCGCCGTGGCAGCCCTTGTGCCGCCGGCCCTCCGTGCGCGCCAACCCCACCATCCCGCCCGCCCGATGGCAACATTTAACGAGAATGTTTAGTATCGTGGCCGCGGCAGGATCGTCGCCCTGATTCCCACACCCTTCAACAAAGGAGTAACCCCATGGTTCCCGCCCTGAGTCTCTGGCTTCCCATCCTGGTGGCCGCGGTGCTCGTGTTCGTCGCGAGCTCGGCCATTCACATGTTCCTCAACTGGCACAAGAACGACTTCAGCGGAGTCCCTGACGAGGACGGGGTGATGGACGCGCTGCGCGGCTTCGACATTCCGCCCGGCAACTACTCGCTTCCGCACGCCACGGACATGGCGGCGATGAGGAGCGAGGCGTTCCAGGAGAAGGTCAAGCGGGGGCCGGCGGCCATGATCACCGTCCTTCCTCCTCGGAACAACATGAACAAGGCGTTGGGCCAGTGGTTCGTGTATTGTCTGGTCGTCGGGCTTTTTGCGGCGTACGTGACCGGACTGGCGCTGGGTCCCGGGGCAGAGTACATGGCGGTCTTCAAGATCGCGTCGACCACGGCGTTCATGGGGTACGCGCTCGCGCACGCCCAGGACGCGATCTGGCAGAGCCAGGGGTGGGCCGCGACCGCGCGCAGCATGGTCGACGGGCTGATCTACGGGCTGATCACCGGAGGCACCCTCGGGTGGCTGTGGCCGTGAGCGCCACCGAACTGGTCGGGCGGACGTGCGAGGCGTGCCGGGTGGGCGCGCCGCCGGCGTCGGAAGCCGAGATAGCGGAGTACGGCAAGCAAATCCCCGAGTGGGAGATCGTGGACCGCGGGGGGATTCCGGCGCTGGAGAGGGTCTTTACGTTCGGTAACTTTGCCGCCGCGATGGCGTTCACGAACCGGGTGGGCGAGCTGGCCGAGGAGCAGGGCCATCATCCCGCGCTGCTGACGGAGTGGGGCCGGGTTACGGTGACGTGGTGGACGCACAAGATCCGGAATCTGCATGTGAACGACTTCGTGATGGCGGCGAAGACGGACCGGGCGTTCCGGGGTGGTGAGTAGGGCGGGGGCGCCAACATAAGACGACTGGGAACCGTTCTGGCACTCGGCTTGGCCCTTGGTTGCCATGGGGACCCCACTGATCCGGAGACCCTGGTGCCCGAGCGGATCGGGACTGTGAAGATGCCCCCCAATCCCCGGGACATCGTCACTTTGCTGTCGGACGAGACCTCGGGGCCGGGCGAGTTCGAATACATCGCCCGTGTAATCGGTGGCGTGGACGGCACCCTGGGCGCGAGACCGTGGTAGGCGTGGCGGTCACTACCCCTGATCTCGCCAGATTCGAGACCGGGCCCAGCAGCGGCGGGTTCATGAGCACGCTCGAGGTCGACATCGAGACGGCGGCGTTGGTCTGGCAAGAGGTCTCCCGGTTCCCGAAGGCGGCTGGGTGTTCCCCGCATGCGACGGACATCTGATCTTCGCGGCGAGCGACGCAGAGACGTCGGTCCTCCGTGCCCCGACGTACACCGGCGAGTTGCCTTCGGATCGGGATATCGCGGACTGGATGGAAAACGAAAGGTCGTTTGGCCGTGCCGGGAACGCCGAAGACGAGCTAGCCCTGGAGGAATTCAGGAACACACCCAGGGAGTATCACCTTTCGTGGAGCGAGAAGTTCGACTACCAGGGCCGATTCTGGATCGCCACCGAGCGGGACCGGGACGAGTTCTCCTGGCTGGATGTCTACGTTGCCGCGCGAGGGGACGTTCTTCGATAGCGTCAGGGTCAAGGATCGAGTCCTGGGATTCGACGTGGCGGGATCGACGCTGGCCGTCCTGGTCGAGCGGGCGCCGACGCCGGACGACCCGGAAGGGGATTCCCGCCCGCGCGATCGATTGGTACGACATCGGGGAGTCGCGGTAGGGGCTCCTCCAGCTTGACCATTTCGGAGCGTATTCCAAATTGGTCCGACTATTCCGGAGTACACTGCAAATCGGTCACGTCACGGGCTGCTTCCGAGTAGCAAAGCAGTCCGCCACACGGCCAGCGGTGGGTCAGTGTACTGCCGCTTGAAGGCCCGTCGTGGCCGAGCGCCCACGGATTCCGCCAGTCTCTCGAGCGAAACCACGTGATCAAGCAAGTCGAGGGCACCAGCCCCGCTTCTGGCCCGTGATGGCGTTCCAGCAACGTGTGTCCACCGCCTCGATGATGATCATCGTGTCGACCAACACGATGCCGGCTGCGGCCACCAGAACGCCCTCAAGCCTCGAAGTACGTCTCATGACCGTAAGCGTGCAGGATGTCGGCCAACAGCGTCACGGACACCCCGAGAAGGGCCGCAGCTCGCTTGACCGACATCCGACCACCGTCGAGGGCCACGCTCAGCCGCTGCATGAAGGATGCGCTGAATAGCGGTCGTGCCCGTTCTCCACACCGCGCGTTGCCGTCTCTGGAAAGACGCCCGTCCTCTATCCCGTCCAGTTCGCTTTTGGAAAGCAAGTCGAGGTTGAATAGCCGCCACTTGCACGCCTGCGAGGAAACTCTGAACTGGCTGGCCACCATGTTGATCCGGTCGTGTATGTCGCCCGCGTCTGCTTCCGAGTCCCAAGCCGGTTTCAGGGCTGGCGCAGGCATAAGCAGGGCCGCCGCAAAGCTTTCGGCCAGCTTCTCCACCCGCCATTGTTTGCCGCGCGCACGCTGGTCTACCACGGTCGTGCGTTCAGGCGGAAGCGCGTCCCAGGTGAGCAGGTTGAACAGCTCGTGCGCCAGGTCGAAGTGCCGCCGGCCCGCGGATTCCTGTCGATTGATCAGCGCGCAGTTCAGCCCGGGCACACGAGAAGCGGCTCCCGATACGCCGGGGGGCATATCGACATGCAGTACCAGCACATGGAGCCGGTCTTCCATCACGGATCGCAACCGCTCGGCTGGACGGGGTCCGAGGCTCCAGGCATCAACCGCCGCCTCGCCGGCGGCCTGCGCATCCTCGAAGGAGGAGTCCGGACTCAGATGCAGCTTGTAACCCAGCCATCGCGGCGGATGACCCTGCTCCCGAGACAGCTCCCTGTGCATCCCGAATTATTTCGCGGTGACTCACCAGTCCGTGGACGGTTCCGACGGGAGCGTTCGCTTCGACGAGCTGGCCGCTGCTGGGATATCTTGGTCTCACACAACCATCCACCGGGATCCATTGTCCACAATGTAGACGGCAGCCACCGAGGAGGCCCACCCATGCGCACACGCAGCTCGCCCCTGCTGCCAGCGACCGCCACCGCCGTCCTCATCGCCTGCGGAACCGACGCGGACCCTTCCGGCTCCACCCACGCGACCATCGTCGAGACCATCGGTGACACGACGGTCGTCCGCACCCTCTCCGGGAGCGTCTGGGGCACCGAGGCCACCCTCGTGCCCGAGGTGACCATCGGCGAGCTGGACGGCCCCGAGGAGTATCTGTTCGGCAGCATCCGATCGATCGCGGTGGCCGACGACGGGACCATCCATGTCCTGGACTTTCAGGCGCAGCATGTCCGGGTCTTCGATTCGCTCGGGGTGTACTTGGAGACGCTGGGACGGCGAGGCGAGGGTCCCGGCGAGTTCAGCGAGGCCGAGGCCATCGCCGTGCTGCCGGACGGGCGGCTCGCTGTGCGCGATCCCGAGAACCAGCGCGTCACGGTATTCGGCCCCGGGCCGGGCCAGGTGGCGGAGTGGAGGTACACAGGGAGCATCCAGACCCTGTCACCCCTGTACACCGACACCCGCGGCCGGACCTGGCTGCTTGCCGGCGATCTGGACCGCGTGGACGCGCTTGTCATGGAGATCACCCTGCTGGACCCGGAGGGGACGCCTCTCGACACCATTCCGACACCCACGAGCGACTACGAAGTGCCCGTCGTGAGGGCCGAGGCGCCCGGCTTGCGGATGACCTATGGCGTCCCCTTCGCACCCCGGTTTCACTGGACCGTCCATCCGAGCGGCCACTTCCTGACCGGCCTTTCCTCCGACTACCGGATCGAACTCGCGCGGGACGACGGCGTGCTCCGGATCGAACGCAGCCAGGACCCCGTCCCGGCAGCTGACGCGGAGCGGGTCTACCAGCGCGACGTCACCACCGGGCGCATTCGGTGGTCGCTCCCGGACTGGGAATGGGATGGCCCGGCGATCCCCGAGCACAAGCCGTTCTTCCGGGGACTGCTGGCCGGGCGGGACGGACGCATCTGGGTGCAGCTGTCCACCGAGGGGCGCCCGGTCGAAAACGCGTATCACGATCCCGACGACCCCGGCTCATTCCCCGTCACCTGGGAGGAGGAGATCCGCTACGACGTCTTCGAGCCCGACGGGACCTATCTGGGTGTCGTTGTGGCGTCGGAAGGGTTTTCCAGCTTCCCGGCTCCGGTCTTCAGGGGCGGGCAGGTGTGGGCCGTGAGCGAGGACGAGCAGGGGGTGGAGCGGGTGGTGAGGTACCGGATCCGGGTGGGCGGGGGCCGTGAGTCCGTCGGGGCGGCCTCGCCCTCCTATTGAAACCGCTTCTGCAGCTTCTCCAGCTTCTCGGCCCCCGGACAGAGTTCCTCGAACGGGTAGGTGGTCAGCGGCTCGTCCACCGTGCCCTGAATGCCGTGGAAGTCGACCGCGTCGACAGCGTTCCGGGGCGCGGGTTCCACATACAGTAGCCCCGTCGCCACCTCGCCCGCCCGCTGGCGCCCCCTGATGTAGCTGTACACCTGGTCGCGGTCGGTGGGGTCGTAGTCCTCGGGCACCTTTCGGAACGCGATCCGGCTCCCGTCGTGCATCTGGACCGAGCGCATGTCGCCGGCCTCGATTGACGTGGCGATCTCCTCGGCGGGCGGCACGAAATCCGCGTACACGAGCTGGTTGTAGTTGTCGCGCGTGTACTGGTAGCTCTTGGTCGAGCCGCGGTGGTCGTTGAAGGTGACGCACGGCGAAATCACGTCGATCAGCGCGAAGCCCCGGTGGCGCAGGCCCGCCTTGATGATGGGGACGAGTTGCTCCTTGTCGCCCGAGAAGCTCCTCGCCACGAATCCCGCGCCCAGGTTCAGGCCGAGGAGGACGGAGTCGATGGGGTGCTCGCGGTTGACCTGGCCGCGCTTGGCCGTCGACCCGACATCGGCCGAAGCCGAGAACTGCCCCTTGGTGAGCCCGTACACGCCGTTGTTCTCGATGATGTAGAGCATGTCCACGTTGCGCCGCACCACGTGCGCGAACTGGCCCATGCCGATCGAGAGGCTGTCGCCGTCGCCCGAGACGCCGATGCACACGAGCTCGCGGTTCGCCGCGTGCGCCCCGGTCGTGATCGACGGCATCCGTCCGTGCACCCCGTTGAAGCCGTGAGCCTCCTTCAGGAAGTACGTCGGGGTCTTCCCGCTGCACCCGATCCCGGACGTCTTGGCCACCTCGTGCGGCGCGATCTCCAGCTCCCAGAAGGCCTCGATGATCGCCGCGGTGATGGAGTCGTGGCCGCAGCCGGCGCACAGCGTGGACATCGTGCCTTCGTAGTCGCGGCGGGTCAGGCCGAGGCGGTTGCGGGTCAGGCCGGGGTGGTGGACGCGGGGCTTCTTGATGTAGCTCATTGGGCGGCTCCGTGGGGGGCCGCGCCGAGCGCCGCGGACTCGCGTGAACCGGGGGGCGTCCCGATGTCGATATGGGACGCCAGCCCGTCCATTACATGGTGGCAGCTCATGGGATAGCCTCCGTAGTAGCGGATCGACACCAGCGCGTCCTTCTCGGCATCCGTCTCGGCGATCAGCAGCTTGCGCAACTGGCCGTCGCGGTTCTGCTCGATCACGAAGTTGACCTCGTGCGCGGCCAGAAAGGGCTCGACATCGGGGTGGAACGGAAACGCCCGCACCCGCATGTAGTCCGCCTCGACGCCGCGCTCGGCCAGCTCGTCCACCGCCTCCAGCACCGCGCCCCGGCATCCGCCGATCGTCACCAGCCCAATCGTCGCCCCGTCGCGCAGCCGGATCTCGGGCGCCGGCAGGTGCGGCGCGGCACCGTCGATCTTGCGCCCGACCCGCGCCAGCACGTCCGCGTACGGCTCCGAGTCCTCAGTGTAGTTGCCGAACCGGTCGTGACCCGAACCGCGGGTCAGGTACGCGCCGTTGGGGTGCACGCCCGGGAGCGTCCGCCACGGGATCCCGTCGCCGTCGACGTCCAGGTAGCGGTGGAAAGGCCCCGTGGCCGCCTCGAGTTCCTCCGCGGTGAGCACCTTCCCCCGATCGGGCCGGTACGAGTCGTCCCATTCGAGCTTGGGGATGACCCAGTCGTTCATGCCGATGTCGAGGTCGGTCAGCACGAACACCGGCGTCTGAAACCGTTCCGCCAGGTCGAAGGCCTCCACCGCCATCTCGAAGCACTCGTGCGGATTGGCCGGGAAGATGACGATGTGCCGGGTGTCGCCGTGCGACGCGTATGCCGCGAACTGGATGTCGCCCTGCTGCGTGCGCGTTGGCATCCCGGTCGACGGACCCACCCGCTGCACGTCGAAGAACACCGACGGCACCTCGGCGTAGTACGCCAGCCCGATGAACTCGCTCATCAGCGAAAGGCCGGCGCCGCTCGTCGAGGTGAACGCGCGCGCGCCCGCCCACGCGGCCCCGATCACCATGCCCGCCGCGGCCAGTTCGTCCTCGGCCTGGATGATCGCGAAGCGGTGCCTGCCCGTCTCGGGGTCCTTGCGGAACTGGTGGCAGAAGCCGGTAAAGGCGTCGACGAGCGACGTGGACGGCGTGATCGGGTACCAGGCGGCCACGGTGGCACCCGCGTAGACGCATCCCAGCGCGGCGGCGGTGTTGCCGTCGATCACGATCGAGTCCCGGTTGCCGTCCATGGTCTCGAGGTGGACGGGCAGCGGACACTCGAAGTGCTCGAGCGCGTACTCGTATCCCAGGCTGATCGCGAGCTGGTTGGCGTCGAGCAGCTTGGCCTTGGCCGCGAAGGTCTCGTTGAGCAGCCCCCGGACGATCTCGATGTCCATCTTCAGGAGGGCCGCCAACGCTCCCACGTAGCAGATGTTCTTCATGAGGATCCGGACGCGCGATCCCTTGAAGTTGTCGACCGTCATCTTCGCCAGGGGAATCCCCAGGAACGTCACGTCGTCGCGGTCCAGTTCGCGGGGAAGGGGCCAGGTCGAGTCGTACATGACCCATCCGCCCGGGGTGACCTCTTTGACGTCCCGCTGATACGTGGCCGGGTTCATCGCCACGACCATGTCGAAGCGCGCGGTCCGCGCGGTGTGCCCGTCGGCGTTGGCGCGGATCTCGTACCAGGTGGGCAGGCCCTGGATGTTCGAGGGGAAGAGGTTCTTGCCCGACACGGGAATGCCCATGCGGAAGATCGCGCTGCGGAGCAGTCCGTTGGCGCTCGCCGACCCCGTGCCGTTGACCGTGCCGATCTTGAAGGCGAGGTCGTTGACTCGGGCCGCGGGCCGCTCGCCGTTGGTGCTCGCGGGGGGCGCGTCGCCGCCAATCGCGGACAGCCGGTTGTCGACCGCCATCAGCCCGCCCCGGCCCCCGTCGGTTCGGCTCCGGCTCCCGCACCCGCCAACTCGCCTTCGGCCGCCCCCCCGTTCAGCGCCAGGTCCATGATCGACATGCCGGGATGCAGTTCACCGGCCGCGAGCCCCGCGTAGGGGACCAGCAGGTCGGACTTGCGCATGTCCCAGGCCGCCGTGGGGCACCGCTCGGCGCACAGCCCGCAGTGAATGCAGAGGTCCTCGTCCTTGACCATGATCCGCCCGGTCTGCGGGAGATCCTCCGAGATGAACAGGGGCTCTTCGGGGTAGTTCAGCAGCGGGGCCGTGAGACGCCGGGTGACCTCTTCCTCCGTCCCGTTTGGGGTGATGGTAAGGCAATCGAGAGGGCAGATGTCGATGCACGCGTCGCACTCGATACACAGATCCGCTTCGAAGTGCGTCTGGATGTCGCAGTTGAGGCAGCGTTCCACCTCGGTCAGGGTCTGCTCGATGTCGAACCCCTCCTCGACCTCGATGTCCAGCCGCTTGAAGCGCTCCTGCAGGTCCACGTGGCGCATCTTCACGCGCTGCGCTTCGTCGTAGTCGTTGGAATACGACCACTCGTGCAGCCCCATCTTCTGGCTGATCAGGTTCATCCCCTCCGGCGGCCGGTCCGTCAGAGGCCGGCCCTCGCACCAGGCGTGGATCGAGATGGCCGCCTGATGGCCGTGTTCGACCCCCCAGATGATGTTCTCGGGGCCCCACGCCGCGTCCCCGCCCATGAAGACGCCGGGCACCGAAGTCATGAACGTCGTCTTGTCGACGATCGGCATGTCCCACTTGTTGAAGTCGATGCCGATGTCGCGCTCGATCCAGGGGAACGCGGTGTCCTGACCGATCGCGAGGATCACCTCGTCGCACTCGATGATCTTGCTGCCGTGGACCTCGGCCTTGAGGCGCCCGTTCTCGCCCGGCGTCCAGGTGACGAGGTCGAACTCCATCGCGACCACCTTGCCGTCCTCGATGATGAAGCGCGACGGGGAGTGGTTCTCCAGGATCTCGACCTGTTCCTCGATCGCGTCCTCCAGCTCCCACGGCGAGGCCTTGAAGTACGGCTTGGTCTTGCGCGCCATGACCTTGACGTCGCTGGCGCCGAGGCGCTGGGCCGTGCGGCAGCAGTCCATGGCCGTGTTGCCGACCCCGATCACGAGCACGCGGTCCCCGCACTTGTCGATGTGCCCGAAGCGCACCGACTCCAGCCACTCGATGCCGATGTGGATTTGCTCGGAGTCCCAGCGTCCGGGCAGGTTCAGTTCCTTGCCCTTGGGCGCGCCCGAACCGATGAAGACGGCGTCGTAATCCTCTTCAAGGAGGGCAGCCAGGCTGTCGATGGGGCTGTTCAGGCGCAGGTCGACGCCCATGTCGAGGATGTAGTCGATCTCCTCCCACAGAACCTTGGCGGGAAGGCGGAACTCGGGGATGTTCGTCCACATCAGGCCGCCGGGCTTGGCGAGCTTCTCGAAGATGGTGACCTCGTACCCAAGCGGCAGGAGGTCGTTGGCGACGGTCAGCGACGCGCAGCCCGCGCCGATGCAGGCGATGCGCTTCCCGTTCTTCTCCTCGGGAATCGTCGGCAGGAAGCCGGTGATGTCGTCGCGGAGGTCGGACGCGACCCGTTTCAGGCGGCAGATCGCGACCGGTTCGCCGTCCAGCCGCACCCGGCGGCACACGGGCTCGCAGGGACGGTCACACGTGCGTCCCAGAATCCCGGGGAAGATGTTCGACTTCCTGTTCAGCAGGTACGACTCGGTGTACTGCCCGTTGGCGATGAGCCGGATATACTCGGGCACGTTGGTGTGCGCCGGGCATCCCCACTGGCAGTCCACCACCCGGTGGTAGTGGTCGGGATTCCGTGTGTCGGTCGGCTTCAGCAAGGGCGGCAGCGCGGCTGCGGGATCGGATCCGGACGGCAACCGCCCGAAGGGGAACGGCGATCCGGCGTCGAGTCGGTGGCCATCCTATCACTCCTTCAGCCCGAGCGACAGGGCGGGGACGTGGTAGTCGAGGTCCCGCCCCGCCCGCAACCCGCACCAATGTACGCAGGGGGGATTGGGGACGGTAGGGGACCGGGTGGAAATCCAGGGGATTCGATGGTGCTGGGGTGGCTGAACGCGTGGGTTGGGGCGCTGATCGATTCATGAAGCCAGTTGGATAAGATGGGCAGACGGCAATGCCGCCCCGCCCAAACCACCCGGTCGCCGGGAAGTCAACGATCTTGAATCCCAATCACCTGCTGGATGCCGCGGACCACTTGGTTTCGGAGCGTCGCCCCGGCGCTCCCCGCCAAGTCAACCTCCGACGGGCCGTCAGTACCGTGTACTACGCGTTGTTTCACTGGCTTGCCGGATGTGCCGCGGACTCGCTCGTCGGAGCGGCCGAGACCTCCGGCGAAAGCTGGACGCGTGTCTACCGAGCGCTCAACCACCGCGATGTGCGGCAAAGGTGTCACAAGGGGCGCGTTCCTCCTTCAACGCCGTACCCGCTGCGTCAGCTTGGGACGGCACTGGTAGAACTGCAGCGCATACGCAACGGAGCCGACTATAATCCGGTTGTCAGACTCGCCAGGAAGGATGTGCTTGCCCGCGTGGACGAGGCACGGAGGATCCTTGAGGATCTGGAAAGGGCCACCCCGGCCGACAGGCGTGCGTTCACCGTTCATGTGCTGTTCAAGGAACGGCGTGATTAGTCTGTGCCGGTACACTAGATTCTTCAACACAGCCCTCCGGCGGGAGAAGCGGCGGTGGTGAAAAAAAAGGAATTGGCGAAGATCGAGAACATCGTGAAGAGGGCTTGGAACGACCACTTCGGGGATCATCCGGTCGAAATCCGGCTCGAGCCCGGGACCGACTTTCTGTATGGCAGCGATCTCGTGGATGTCTACTTCGTCTTCGACGTACTCCCGGAGGAACTGGGCGGCCCCGATTGGGAGAACTTCCGGGGGAGGAAATCGTTGGACTTCAAGGGGCAGATCAACGATATGATGGTGGAGGAAGAGTTGTTCATCGACACGGTCTACTGGTACCGGCAGCCCGAGGATTTCGAGCCTGCGGTTGCCGAGGATTAGGAGATTGTAGTCCCCGGCTTCGTCGTCAAGCGAACCTGCCCGATACATCCGACTGAAGCCGCCCTCGTTCCCCGGCGCCCATTCCGACTTGGGCGTTGCCGCGCCATCCCCGGTCACGTACCCTGACGTCGTCGTCTCCCGCATCGTCCACCGTGAACCGGAGCCCCCGTGACCGAATCACCCAGCCACCCCACCACCACCTTCGACGATCTGAAGGTTCCCGACATGAGCCCGCGCAGCCTGCTGCGCCAGTTCGGGCCCGGGATGATCCTCATGATGACGGGGATCGGGACCAGCCACCTGGTTACGGCCCCGACCGCGGGCGGACGCTTCGAGTTCGCGCTGCTGTGGTGCGTGCTGCTCGCCTACGTCTTCAAGTACTACGGCTTCGAACTGGCGTTCCGGTTCACCAACGCGACGGGCAAGAGCCTCATGGCGGCCTACGCGACCGCGCCGGGCAAGCTGCCGGTGTGGTACGTGCTGGTGACGACCGTCATCCAGTGCGCGGTGGGGCAGGCGGGGCGGCTGATCGCGGCGGCCGCGGTGCTGTACTACCTGTTCTCGGCGCAAATGGGCCTGCCGGTGCCTCTCTGGGTCTGGGGGGCGTTCCTCGGCGCCGCGTCGGTGGTCATCCTGCTCTGGGGGAGGTACGCCGCGCTCGAGGCGGGGGCCAAGATCGCGGGCGGCCTGCTCTTCGTCTCGGCGGTGATCGTCTATTTCGTGCGGCCGGCGCCGATCGGCGAACTCGAACACTTCCTGATCTTCGACGCACCGGCGGGATCCTGGCTGGTGATCGCCGGCTTCCTCGGCCTGCTGCCGACCGGGATCGACGTTTCGCTCCAGGCTTCCGAGTGGGGCAAGGCCAAGCGTACCGGGATGGCCAGGATCCGGGACCGGCTGGAGACCGCGGGGCTGGCGCCCACCTTCGACCCCTTCGCTCCCCGGATGTCCGACCTCACGGTGGATGTCCGCAAACTGCCGGGGCGGGCGGTGGAGTACAGCCGGCGGTGCTTCAGGATCAGCATATGGGACTTCCGGCTCGGCCACGTGGTGTCGTTCATCATTGCCACGATCTTCGTGCTGCTGTCGGCCGTGTGGCTCTATCCCAGCCCGGTCGAGGGGCGGGCCGTGATGGGCGAGATCGCGGGGATCTTCACCGAGAGCGTGGGGCCGTGGATGATGACGATCTTCATGCTCGGCGCGTTCGCGGCGACCTTCTCGACCGCGTTCAACTACTTCGACGGCTGGCCGCGGATCGTGGGCGCGTGCTGCCGCAACCTCTTCCGGCCCACGGCCGCGCTCGCCGGCACCTCGGCCCGCCAGCTGACAGCGGACCACCGCCGGTGCTGGTACTCGGAGTACAACATCTACCGCGCCACCATGCTGTTCTCGCTGGTGGCGGCGGTATTGCTGATCGAGGCGGTGCCCAGGCCGGTCTACCTCGTGCTGGTGGCTTCGGCACTAGCGTACTTCGTCGCACCGGTCATCTACTGCCTCAACTTCTACTATTGCCTCAAGGTGATCCCGAAGGACGACCCGCACTTCTACCCCTCGCGGTTTGCGCGCACCTTCACCTGGATCAGCATCGTGGTGTTCACGGGAATGAGCCTTATCCTCATACTGGGCAGGCTTTTCGACGTGGCGCTGTTCGGGACGTAGACGACGCGCACATCAAGAAACGTTGCGCGGCAACGCGCCGCCTTTCACCAGGTTCGCTTCACCGCAACCGACCACTCGAACGGTCTTCCGTACACCTGCTCGATGTAGGCCGCGGCGGTGCCCCAGGCGGACGTCCCGGTCACGAGATAGCGTTCATCGGTGAGGTTGCGGAACGCCGACAGCAGTTGGGCGGCCTCCCCGCAAGACAAGGGCGATCCACCATACTGGAAGATGAGTAAACAACACATTACAGTTTGTAAGGAAAACCTTACAGTATGGTCCGTTCGGGGACGGCTTGGAGCGCGGATGCATCGTCGCACGAATGCGGCGGAGGTCTCATTCCACGGGCTGCCTGCGCATCGCGTTACCGTGGATACAGCCCCGCCACCTCCGCCCTCTGCCGGACGAGCGCCAGCACCACGTCGATAGTCGGGGTCGGCACGCCCACCCGGCGCCCCAGTTCCTGCACCGAGGTCACTAGCGCGTCGATCTCCATGGCGCGCCCCCGCTCCAGGTCCTGCAGCATCGAGGTGCGGTGGGCGCCCACCGCGGCCGCCCCGTCGATCCGCTTCTCGATGTCGAGCCGAACGCGGATGTCCAGCGCCTCGCCGATCGCGAGGGTCTCCTCCATCATGGCGCGCGCCACACTCCGCGTTCCCGGCTCGGTGGCGACCTTGTCCAGCGTCGCCAGGGTGAGCGCGCTGATGGGGTTGAAGCACACGTTGCCGAGCAGCTTCACCCAGATCTCCTGGCGGATCCGACGCACGGGCGCCCGCACGCCGGCCTCGGACAGCGTCCGGCTCAGCGCCCTGATTCGCGGGGTCTTGCGACCCGACGGCTCGCCCAGACTGAACTTGTTCCCGTAGGAGTGGGTGATCACCCCCGGCTCCGCGATCTCGGTCGCAGCGTAGACGACGCAGCCGATCGCCCGCTCCGGACCGATGCCGTCCCACTGGCGGCCGCCGGGGTCCACGCTCTCCAGACGCATCCCCTCCCGCTCGCCGCCGATGCGATGGAAGTACCACCACGGCACCCCGTTCTGCGCGGTAACCACAGTCGTGTCGGGGCCGAGCAGCGGCTGCATGGTGTCCACCACGCGCGGCGCCGAGTGCGCCTTGAGCGTGATGATCACGTAGTCCTGCGGGCCCGCCTCGGCCGGGTCGTCGGTGCAGAAGGGACGCGCGACGAGTTCGTCGCCGTCGATGAGCAGCCGCGCGCCGCGCTGCCGCATCGCCTCCAGGTGGGGGCCGCGCGCGATCAGGGTGGTGTCGACCCCGGCCAGCGCCAGCTTCACTCCCAGGTAGCCGCCCGTCGCCCCCGCGCCGTAGATCGCGATCTTCACCGCAGGCGCCCCTGCGTGGGCGCGCCGCAGGCGATGGCGAGAACCGCTGCCGCACTGCGGACCGCCGCCCTCATCCCCCCGACCCAGGGGGTCCGTGGAAGAAACCCGCCCGGCATTCGAGCGGCGACGCATCCGCGCTGGACCGCTTCGCTCTGCGTTGCTCCTCGGGCGAATAGCGCTGCTATTCCCCTCTCGTCGCGCCTTGCCAGCCCGGCAGAGGCCGACAGTATCGCATCTCGTTGTGGTGGTTGCGGTTGCATGCGTGGCGGGGTCTGATTCCCTCTGGATGGTTCCCGCTACTTGAGGCTTCAGCCGTGCGCCCGGCGGCGGGCGT
>JAJDXS010000017.1 GCA_022823145.1 Gemmatimonadota bacterium | reverse complement strand
ACGTGACTCATGGCCCAACTCGGATATCCTCCGAAGACGCCGTCATCGTCTCCGCCGCCGTGTCGCCACGGCTTGTGGCGCTTACTGCCGGATACGTCGAAACCGACGCGTTGCGCGCCGGACCCTTTACCGGACACGTCGAGACCGCTGACTCGCGGGAAGCCTAGGAAGACTGGGTGGGGTTTGATTTGGGCCAGTCGCACAGCGGCAAATCACCTGCTCCGATTCCCGCCGATCACTCCTGCATTCCGGGGATTTCGGGACGGTTCAGTCGGATGCCCTTCAACGGCAGGAGTGGCAGATCGTGCAGCCCTGATTGAACTTACGTGATCTCCTGCCTTGATTAGCCCCTTCGGGTTTCCGCTACTGCGACGGGATCGGCTGCAACGCCTCGACGAAGACCGCACTGAAGCTCCTCACGCTTGGCTACCAGGTCCGTGAGCTCATGGGTGGTCTGGATTGGTGGAAGCGCGACGGCTACGCCACGGCCGGCGAAACCGCGAGGGTCGGCACCGAGATCGTGTGCGGCTGCTGAGGGGATGACCATGTGAACGACACGGGCGGGTAATCCGCCGGGTCGATCTTCGGCTCGGCGAACATCATGTCGGGGCTGATGTTGGAGTTGCTCAGGCAGCCCTCGTCCGGGTCGACTTCCGTCAGTCGGAGTCGGGAGTTGCGGCCGGCCTCGCCTCCTCGCCCTTCACGAACCGGTCGAACCACTCGATCCAGCGGGCCCACATGTCCAGGTTGCTCTCGATCGCACGGGGCGTGTGCGACTCGAAGGGGTATTCGTACAGCACCGCCGTCTTGCCGAGCCCGGTCAGCGCCTGGATCAACCGCCGCGACTGGACGGGGTACGTGCCCGAGTTGTTGTCGTCGGCGCCGTGGTAGAGCAGAAGCGGGGTGTTGATCTGGTCGGCCTTGAAGAACGGCGACATCTCCATGTAGATGTGCGGCGCCTCCCAGATGTCGCGCGGTTCGGCCTGGAATCCCATCGGCGTGAGCGATCGGTTGTAGGCGCCGTTGCCGGCGATCCCGGCCTTGAAGAACGGCGTGTGCGCAAGGAAGTTGGCGGTCGCGAAGGCCCCGTAGCTGTGCCCTCCGTGCCCGATCCGGTCCATGTCGATCACGCCGAGGCCGTCGACGGCGCGGATCGCCGCGTACATCCCGTCGACCATGTTGGAGATATAGTAGTCATTGTAGTTCTCGCCGACGATGGGGATGTCGGGATACACCAGCGCGTACCCCTGGGTCAGCCAGATGTCCGACCAGCGAAGCCAGGTCAGGCGTGTGTAGGCATTGTGGTTGCGCGCGCGGATGGTCGCGTTGTCGAAGTCGTCCTCGCTGCGGTACTCGCGCGGATAGGTCCAGAAGATGGCGGGCACCTTCGTCCCATCGACGTAGTCGACGGGCAGCGACACCCGCCCCTGGATCTCAAGCCCGTCCCGCCGCGTGAACTCGAAGTCGATTCGCCTGGCCGCCGTCAGCTGGGGAAACGGGTCCGCGTTCCGGGTCAGGTTCTCCATCGCGCCGCCGGTGGAGCCGCCCCCGCCCCGCGTCCACAGGTAGCTGTCCGGGAGCGTGTTCCTGCCCTCGCGGCCGACGATCATCCGCTCCAGATCCGCGTCCAGCGGCACCAGCGGCCGGTCGAAGCTGTCGCGCGAACCCTCGAAGATCCGCTCCGTCGCGCCGTTGGCGAGCTGCAGCCGGTCGACGAAGGGCTGAGGCCGGAAGTCCTCCTTCCAGCCGTCGCCGCGCAGAAACGCACTCTCGCCGTCCGAAGACATCCAGGCGTACTCGATCCCGTTGCCGGTGCGGCTGGTGAGCAGCTCGCCGGGCAGCGCAACCGCGTCACCGGGGTCGTGGAACGGCACCAGCACGCGCCCCTCGCCCGGCGTGTTGATCGGCGGATCGAGCGCATAGTGCACCAGCCCGTTCTCGCCGTCCCGGCCGACCGAGGCGAACGCGTCCCGTCCGTCCGCCGAATAGACGACGTCGCTCACGGGGTGTTCGCTGCGCGCAACCTCGATCGCGTCTCCGTCGCCGAAGGGTGGGGGAAGGAGCATGATGCGGTCCCCCCGGGGCCCGCCCTCACCCGCGGCTTCGTCATCGTCCGCAGCCACGCGATGAAGGTACGAGATCCCGCTCCCGTCGGGCCGCCAGCGCCAGGCACGCGGGCCATCCTGCGACCCGCCGCCTCGCCCTTCCCGCAGTTCGCGCTCTTCGAGCGTGGCCAGCACCGCGCCCGTCGCCACGTCCAGCACCTCGGTCACGCGCGGGAACCCCGTGTAGCTGTTGATGAAGGTGAACGGCCGCGTGATGCGCGTGGCAATCACATACCGGCCGTCGGGGCTCACCGACACGGCCTCGTACATGCCCGGCTCCCCGATCGGACGCGCGGCCCCGCCCGGAACCAGTTCGACGACCTGGCTGCGAGTGTAGTACTCGAACAGGTCGGCGTCATGGTCGTTCTGCAGCAGGAACGGCATGGTGCGGTTGGGGGTGGCCTCCGCGCGGGTGTGGCGGATCTTCGGGCCCGAAGGCAGCGCCGACGGGGGCGGGGGCGCGCCCCGGCCTGCAGGCGCGGCCAGCGTGATGACCGAGCCGGAGGGCGTCCACTGCAGCATGTTCGACGGGGCCGAGCCCTGGCCGCGCGAGGAGGTGCCAATCGTCGTGATGACGTGCGTGTCGCCCGCCGGGCGGACCGAGCCGTCGCCTGGCGAAGCGATCCACACCTGCGTGGCGTCCTCGAGGTGCGCGAGGAAGGCGAGCTGTGACCCGTCGGGGGACCACATGAGGTCGCTGACATGGATGCCGTCGGGCAACTCGACGTCCGTGAACGCGCGCGCGCCGAGCGAGTAGAAGCGAAGCCCGTACAGCCCGTAGATGTCCAGGTGCCACGGCCGGTCTGTGCGGGCGCGAAGCTCGAGCATCCCTAGACGGAGGGTCTCCTCGCCGACCTCTTCCAGGGTGGAGAGCTCGGTGGAGAGGGGGATCACGAAGTGGTCGCCGTCCGGACTCATGTGATCCAGCGTGGCGAAGTTGGGATCGGTGGAGAAAAGCTCCGCAACGGGGTCCGGAGGCAGGATGTAGCCGGGCGGCGGATCGAGATGCTCGCCCGATCCCGAGTCGGCTTCCTGCGCCGCGAGCGGGGCGGCGGCGAGCAGCAGAATCGCCGGCAGAAACAGTGCGGAGAGAGCGCGGGGGCCGTGAGAACCGGTCATGGCGGAGGTTCCTTTGCGAATGGCTGGGCGAGTATCATTCGACTCATGGCCGCAAAGTACGACATCGCCGTGATCGGCGCCGGATTCGCCGGGCTGGCGTGCGCCCGCCGGGCGGCGGAGCGCGGCCTGTCCGTCGTGGTCCTCGACCGGCAGTCCGGGCCCGGTGAGCGCATCCATACGACGGGGATTCTGGTCAAGGAAGCCTGGGAGGAGTGGGCGGTCCCCGCCCCGCTGGTCCGCAGAATCAGCCGCGTGAGGGTCTACACGCCGAACCACCGGTTCGTGGAACTGGACCGCGACCGGTATTTCTTCATGGCGACCGACACTGGTGCGCTCATGCGCCACCTGGTCGACGAGACCCGGGAAGCGGGGGCCGAAGTCAGGTTCGGCGCGAAGTATCTGGGCGCGGCGAGAAACGGGGCCGCGTTCACCTTGGAGGAATCCGGTGTCGCGTGCCGCTTCCTCGTCGGCGCCGACGGCGCGCGGTCCAGGGTGGCCGAGAGCTTCGGTCTCGACCGCAACCTCCGGGTGCTGAAGGGAGTCGAGTGGGAGTTCGAGCCCGTGCCCGGCGATGGCGATTGCCTGCACTGCTTCATCGATCCGGAGTGCGCGCCCGGCTACATCGGCTGGGTCGTTCCCGGCGTGAAGGTGACCCAGGTCGGGCTCGCAGTCCATCGCCACCACAAGGCCGACATGAAGCGCTTCATCGCCCGGCTCGACCCGCTCTTCGGACTGTCGCGGAGGACGGTGCTCGAGAAGCGTGGCGGCGTGATCCCCATCGGAGGGCTGCTGCGCCGGTTCCACACCGACCGCGTTCTGCTCATCGGCGATGCGGCGGGGATGGTGTCCCCGCTCACCGCCGGCGGGATCCACAACGCGTACCGGCTGGGCCGGCTCGCCGGCGACGCCATAGCCGACCACCTCGAAGGGAGTGCCCCGGACCCGGGCCGGGTCGTCCGCCGTGCGTACCCGAACCATGCGTGGAAGCGCGCGGCCCGCTGGAGCTTCGACCACCTGCCCGTGACGCGCGCGCTGGAGGCCGGGCTTCTGACCCGCAACCTCTTCCGCAGGCTTGCCGAGCGAGTATTCTTCAGTCGGGTGTAGGGTGGCCCATGTAATGTCGTGTTGACACTTTGACACCTGTACTTGTCAATTCTCCGACTCGGAGACCCTGTCCTCTGGTTCATGCCCGGTCTGCGAGCTATTGTGCTGCTCCGGGTGGGCCGCCGGGCCCCCTGGAGCCGAATTGACATCGCCCGTTTCATTGCGGTCACGTGCATGCGACAAGGGTCAGGCACGCCCAGCAGGACTGTCGTTTTGCAGTTGTTCACCCTTGCGGTCCTGGCGGCGCTCAGCCCGCCGAACCTCCTCGCCCAGCAGGCCGCAATCACCGGACGCGTGACCGACGTGGAGACCGGCGCGACGCTGTCGGGCGCCACCGTCGAGGTGCTGGGGGTGCAATCGGGGGCGGTCGCCACCAACGCGTCCGGCGCGTTCCAGGTCACCGTCCCGGCGGGCCGGCGCCTATCGGCACTCCGAGACGCGGCTGGGCGACCGGCTGGACCTGGTGGCCGCGCTGAGGATCGACGACCACAACCGCCTGGCCGACGTCAACATTTCGCCGCGGGCGGTGGGAGTTCCGGCGGGCGGGCTGACCTTCGCGGACCGGTGTAAGGGGGGACTCATGGGGCACTGCATGCGCTCCCCGTTCATGCCGGGCCAGTTGCCCGCCATCGCGGCGCCGTTCTGGGATGCGCTGATCGCCCAGTTCGCCCCCGAGACGTTGCGGCCGTTCCTCCTGGGTCCCGGAAGCCAACCCGGCGACCCCGCCCTGGGGACGGTGTTCCGGCGCCTCAACACGGATGCGCTGGGCCCCCGCGGGCGGCGAGGTGTTCCCGCTCGATCAGGGGTCCCCGCGACCTGCCCGCGCTGGTACCGACGGTGTTCAACAGCATCGAAGCGGGGTACAAGGGACTGATCCGGGACCGCGTGCGGCTGGCCGCCGACCTGTATTTCGCCAACGTCGAGAACTTCATCGGCCCCTTGAAGGTGGAGTCCCCCAACGTCTTCCTCGACCCCGCCTCTGCGGGTGCGTTCCTCGGGACCCGGCTCGGGCCGCTGGTCCAGGCGGGCCTGGTGACGTCCGAACAGATCGCCGAGCTTGCAGCGGGGCTTGCCGGGGTGCCGGTCGGTGCAGTCACTCCGGACCAGTTCGACTCGCCCGATCTGGCTGGCGCTGGTGAGGGTGCGGTACGACTTCTGAGGCGGGGGTGCCGACGCCGACGCGCTCGACAACCGATCAGCGCTGGACGGTAATGCTCACACTTCCCGGATCGCGTTGCTCGTAGCTGCGCGCCGCCACCTGGGTGACCCGGCCGCCATACTCACCGATCCGGCCCCGATCCTCGGTCCAGAAACGGAAGAGCGTTCCGGACTGCGGAATCTCTCCGGCCACCAGGACGTTCAGTCCGCCCTCCGTCGGCACGTGGTACACGGTCAGATCCGGAGCTGCCAGCAGCGAGTCGAACGCCGGGCCGACAACGGCGAGTACGACGGCGCCCCAATCGGACTGTCCGTCCTGGATGTCGACGTTTACATAGCCGAACCTGTCATCCACATTCAGCCCCATCTGCCGCTGTGCCGACAGGCCGCCCGGGTCGCGCGCGGTCACCGTCACGGTCCCAAGGCCCCTCGCGACCCCCACGATCGTGACGACGCTTCCCGCGACCGAGACCGAAGCCACCGTGCCGGGTGAAACCGTGGCGTCGTAGCTGAGCCGGTCGCCGTCGGGATCGCTGAAGTACGCCGACACGTCGACCGTGACCGTGTCGTCAACGAAGATGTTCGCGGCGGGGATGGTGCCGGTCGCCACCGGCGGACGGTTCGCAGGGGGCGCGGGAGTGACCGTCTCGTCTCCGCCGCATGAGTACACGGCCATGGCAGCAACCAACACCGCTGGAATCAGGAGCGCGATCCTCTTCATTCGCGTCTGCTCCTCCCTGGTGCGGATGACCTCGGCTCGGAATCGGGAACGCGCCGTGCGGGCGATACCGGCTCTTGCCCTGAGGCCGGCTCGCCCGGCGGCTTCTCGCAGCCCGAGTCCCCGGTCGCCGAGCAGTGGTCCAGCCACCTGAGCACGTCACCGGCGTTGAAGACTCCGTCGCCGTTGCCGAACCAGTCGAGGAAATCCTCCTGAGCGGGCGCCAGGACCTCAAGGCCGAGCAGGTGGTGAGCCACGTCCTCGACGGTCATCGGGGGAACCACTGCCAGACTGTCCACGACCAGTCCGACGAGGTCCGGGTGTCCATCGACCCGGATGGTGATCGTGTCTGTGTAGACGCCGGGATCGAGCGATTCCGATGTGCGCGTCCACACGATCGGATCCGCCCGGCCGCCGCTGCCCCGCTCGACCGTCAGCCACTCGGAGCCGCTGGCCGCGGTCCAGGTCGCTGAATCGGCGCCGAAGCCGGCAAACCCCACGGAGATGGAGTCGGTCGAGACGAGCGACCAGCCGGAAACACCGTAGTCCGACGCCACCACGCGCAACGCGGGAACGCTCAGCGGCGGCTCCACCTCGAGTGTGTACACGAGCTCCGCGGGGCTGCCGGTCGCGAGGCTGGCCGTGATCGCCACCCGTTCGGTGTATGTCCCCACCTCGATGCTGTCCGGGTCCACGGTCCACGTGACGAATCCGTCTCCTACGCCGGAGTCATTTGTCAGATCGAGCCATCGGCTGATGCCCGGCAGCGTCGCGCGCCACTCGACGGTAGCCGCCTGCTCACCCTCGAAGCTGACCGCCACCGAGTCCTCAAAGGGAGCCGTGTCGTAGACGAGAACCGCCTTTCGGCTTTCGCTGCGGGAGAGCGTCATGTGGCCCCTCGGCGCGGCCGCGTGCACATGCACCGGAATGTCGAGTGCGTCCGACACCCCGGACACCAGGACTTGCACGACAGCCTCGTGGTCGCCCGGTGGGAGTTCGGATGCCGCGATGCCGTAGGTGAAGCGTCCGCGCCCATGCCCCGTCCCTCCGGTGAGCGTCAGCCAGGGAGCGGTGGCCGACGGAGCCGCCGTCCAGCCGGCCATGTAGTCGTCCCTTCCGTGCGGCGCCACGATCACGCGGCCGTTCACCTGCTCGTCCACACCCACCAGGACCGTGTCGTGCACCGCTTCCGGCCGTACCCGTGCAGTGAGCGGGACCTCGATCGGGATTTCGAACATGCCGCGTCCGTGCGTGGCGGCCACGAGTCTGCCCGTACCCGCGCGCGCCGCCAGGTCGAAGACCGCGACGGTGGGGAGTCCGTCGCCGAGCATATCCCAACTCTCGCCTCCGTGGGGCGAGTGGAAGGCGCCCACGTCGGTTCCGATATAGATCCCCTCGGGGTTTTCGGGATCATAGAGAACGGCGTTGACGGGATGGTCCGGCAGGTTGCCGGTGCGGTCACGCCAGGTGCGGCCGCCGTCGGTGGTCTGGAAGACGTGTCCGGTCCTGAATCCGCCGACCACGGCATATGCCTGATCCGGATCGTCGGGATGCACGGCCAGGTCCCCGATGTACCGGGGATCGCTCAGCCCCAACTCCGATTCTTCCCAGGTCACGCCCCCGTCGTGGGTGAACGCGACCCCGTAGATGTCCCAGGCACGCAGGATCGAGGCGTACACCGTGTTCTCGTCGGAGGGTGCCGGGGCGATGGCAATGACCCTGGCTCGCCCTGGGGTGTTGTAGATCCGCACCCACTTGTCGGCCGAGTTCTCCGTCCGGTAGATGCTCTGGGTGCCGAAATACAGCCGCTTCGAGTCTACCGGATCCATCACGAGCGGCGGGAGGAACTGCGCGTCCTCGCTCAGGTCGATGCCCGAGGTCGCCGCCCGCCCGTTGCGTTGCGGGCCGTGTGGCCACTGTGCCTCGCCGTACCAGACATCTGGATCCTCGGCATCGAACGCCGTGAATCCGCCGTCCCCGCCCAGGATCTTGGGCCAGGGGGGCGCCGCAACCGCTCGGAGGGTGCCCAGATCCTGGGTTCCGCCCAGAGCCTCGACAGGGTCGGCCGGATGCAGGGTGACTCCCGGATAGAACTGCGCGATCGCCAGATCGGTAGCCAGTGATGTCCAGCTTGCACCCGCGTCCGTGGAGCGGTAGACGCCTCCGTCGTTGGCCAGGTAGAGGGCGTCGGGCCCGCTGAGCGTGTCGAAGACGAGGTAGTGCTGGTCGACGTGCACGTTGTCCGGGTGGGCCAGGTCGAACGTTTCTCCGCCATCCGTCGAGATGTACATGTGGACACCAGCTCCGAGGTGGACGCGCTCGGGATTCAGCGGATGTACCGCCAGCGTCATGGCATACCAGCAGATCGTTGTGCAATCGGCTCCCTCCGCCCCGACCTCTCGCCAAGTGGCGGCACCGTTTTCGGTGCGGTAGACCAGCGGCCCGGAGATCTGCCCGGTCTCCTCACTGTCGTGATCGATTGCCGCGTACACGATGTCCGGCATCGAAGGGGAAATGGCCAGGTTGATTCGGCCGATATGCGTGTCGCGCATTCCACTGGAGGCGTAGGTCCAGCTGCGGCCGCTGTCCGTCGACTTGTACACTCCCTGCGCCATCACGGCCGCGTACAGGATGGACGGATCAGTCCGGTTCATGACCAGGTCCGTCACGCGCCCGTCGAGCACTGAGCGCCAGTTTCGACCGCTGTCCGTCGATCGAAAGAGTCCGAAATCCGCCGCCGCCAGGACCGTGGTCGACATCGAGGATCCGGCAGTCAGGGGGTCGACGAGGACGCGCGAAATCCTGGCGCCTTCGCTCCCGCTGCGGAGGAAGACGCCCGCAAGCTGCCGGTCCCACTCCCACGATGAGCCGCCGTCCAGCGACCGCAGGACACCGCACCCGTAGTAGCTGTCTCCCGAGAAGTGCTGCTCGCCGGTACCGGCATAGATGATGTCCGGGTTGACCGGGTCGATGGCGATCGACCCCATGGCGAGCGAGCATTCGTGGTCGGACAGAGGAGTCCAGGAGGCTCCCCGGTTTTCGGTCCTCCACACACCTCCCTGGGCTCCTCCGATGTAGAGGACCGCGGGATCGTGCGGATGGACGGCGATCGTCGATACGCGCCCCGCCACCGGGCCAACCCACGGGTCGTCGATTTGCGTCGGACCCAGCGCCCGCCACGGGGTCGAAGCCGCCCCCCTGGCCGCGATGCGCCGCAGGGCAATCGCCTGCTCCCGCGCGAGCCTCATGCGCGACGAGACGTCGACTCCGCGTCCGGAGTAGGTACGAATACGCTCATACTCCAGGCGGGCGAGGATGCGCTCGTGTTCCTCGGTGTCCTGTGCGCCGGCGACGGTGGGCAGGATCAGCAGGCAGAGGCCCAGCGGCAGCGCAGCCGGGGCGCCCGGACGGCCTCTTTGGCGAACGAAGGCGGCGATCCGTCTCATGAGGGGATGGTCTTGACCTCCCAAATGGGGTCGTGGCAGTACAGAATAGTGCACGGGGGCGACAAAAGACAGGACAAGACAGTTCGCGTCACACTCGCTCCCTTGAGCCGCATGCCTTGTTGCCTGCGCTCCCGAGAGCGCGCAGTGTAGAGGTCGGTCATCCTCCTTCGCCACCTTCCACCGAGATCACCCAGAATGAGAACTCTGCCCGGGGCCGACGCGCGCCTCGCCGCTCTGATCCCCTTCACGCCCCCGGCCACCCCCGCGTCCGCTGTCTTCCTCGCGGCCTTCATCGCCCTCGCGGGGCCCCTCCTCTTCCCGGCTCCCGCCGCCGCGCAGACCCCCGAGCTCGTCTTCCTCTCCAACATTACCGGCACCTCGCGCGATGGCGCCTCGCTATCCACCGTCGAGGAGCAGACCGCCGCGACGCTGGATGCCCTCGGCGAGCAGCTGCGGGCCCGCGGCCTCGGCTACGAGGATGTCGTCGCCATGAATGTGTTCCTCCGTGACACCCGCCACTTCCAGGCGATGAACGGGGTCTACCGGGGGTACTTCGCCACCGACCCCCCGACGCGCGCCACGGTCGAGGCCGACCTGCCCGACAGAGACGCCCTCGTGCAGATGTCGGCCGTCGCCACCCCGGACGAGACCGAGGTGATCGTGCCATCGGGCCTGCAGTCGCCGGCGCTGCCGTATTCGTGGGGCATCCGCACAGGCGACGTGCTCTTCATCGCCGGGGCGACCAGCCGCGATCCCGAGACCTACCAGCCGGTGGGAGGCGACGTGCAGACCCAGACGCGGCGCGTCTTCGGCAACATCGGGATGGTGCTGGAAGCGGCCGGCATGGGCTACGGCGACCTGGTCGCGTGCAAGGTCTTCCTGGACGACGTGCGGCTCTGGGGCGACATGAACGCGGCCTACCGCGAGTTCGTCACGGCCGAGGATCCGCCCGCGCGTGCGGCGGTGCGCGGCGGACTCATGAACCCGGCTTTCCTGGTCGAGATCCAGTGCGTGGCCGAGGAGTCGGACGAGCGGCGAGTCGTGCTGCGCGAGGGCCAGCGGCTGGGGCGTTCGCCGCTGTCGCCGGCGATCGCCACGGGCGAGCGGGTCTGGCTGTCCGGGATGCTGGCGCGTGGCGATGGCGCGGAGGGCGAGGCGCGCGCCACGCTGGCCAGCCTGGGCGGCACGCTCGAGGCGGCGGGGTTGGGGTTCGGGGACGTCGAGGACGTGTGGGTCTACCTCACCGACGTGCGCGATGCGGAAGCCGTGTTGGGGGTGATCGCTGAGGTGATGCCCGAGGGCGCGCCGATGCCGACGGTTGCGGGGCTGCCCCTGGTGGGTCGGCTCGGGGTCGAGATCCAGATGACGGCGGTGGTGCGCTGAGTCATTCGTGAGCAGGTCGGCCGCATTCCTGAGTGGCGGTCGACCGGATCCTCGACGTCGCGCGGCGGCCCCGTCACGGACAGGCTGAGGCGGCGCCGCTACCGGAAGCTCCGAATCTCCAGCCCCACCGGCCCCGACCCCGAGTCGATGCTGTCGGTCAGCGCAAACGTCTCGGGTGCGTAGCGGAAGATCTGCGCCGGCAGGTCCATCGAGGGACTGCCGAAGAACGTCTGATACAGTGCCCCGTCCGCCGCCGTGTGCACGGCGAAGGCCCCCCGGCAGCCGCCGCCCGCCAGGGGCGCGCAGATCGGATCGGATCCGTCCCGGACGAACGCCTTCGTCGCCGTATTCCACGCCACTGTCCCCGTGAAGAACGCCGACGCGTAGAGCGTGCCTCCCTGCGAGACATGCACGTGCCCGGAACCCGCGGGGAATCCTCCGGCTACCTCGACCCGCGCAAGCGAACCGGGATCAATGATCGCCAGGGTCGACGGCGTGACGTAGTCGCCGGTGTTCATCACATACAGCATGCCGTCGGGCCCAATGGCTCCGAACTGCGAATTGGTGCCGCCGGTCTCGATTTCGGCGGTGACGGTCATGGTGCGGGGATCGATCGCGGTCACGATCCCGTCGCCGGCGGGCGCGTAGCTGTCGTCCAGGTTCGCGGAAATGACGAAGGCCAGCGAGTCGGCCCACGGCACGATCGCCGTAGGGAACGGGGCCACGGAGACCGGGTTGCCGATCGCGTTGCCGGCCTGTTCGAGCATGAATCTGCCCACCTGGTCCGTCTCCTGGTTGGCCGCCACGACCGTCCGGTCGTCGACGAACGCCGAACCCGTCGCGTTGCCCGACTCGAAGAGGAAGAACCCGCCGATCCGCCGGGTGCGAAGGTCGATCACAGCCACCGACGCGGCGTTTCCGAGGGGCACCACGGCGGTCTCACCGCGCACCGCGAACCCGGTGGGCGTGACCGCGCTGGACGCGCCCAGGGCGATGTCGCGCCGCTCGTCCGGATCGCCGAGCTGGAAGAGGCGGATCGTGTTGCCGAGCGAGTTGACCACGATTCCGACCTCCGCGTTGCCGACCGTGCCATCGAGAAAGTCAAGCTCCTCGACGAGCACGGAGATCGACGCAGCGCCCGTGTTCCCGTCCGAATCCATGGCGGTCAGCGTGATCGTGTGGACCCCGACCGACGGCGACGCGACCTCAAGCGACGACCCGGTTCCGAGCGCCCCGTCGATCGAACTGGACCAGGCCAGCGCAGCTTCCGCGAGCGAGCCGTCCTGCGGATCGGTGGCGGAGCCGGCGAGGCGAATGGGCGTCCCTTGGTGGACGGCGAGCCCGGAGGCGGGCGAGGTGATGACGGCGGTGGGGGCGGCGGGTCCGACCGGCTCGGTGGGCGCTTCGTCACCGCAGGCGGTGAGTGCGATGAGGGTGAAGAGAGTGGTGGGGCGGAGGGCGGTGTTGGTCATGAGAGCTCGTTCAATGGTTAACAGAATGGTTAAGTGTTGGGCGCGGCGCTGGGGAAAGAGTCGCGCTCATCGCCCGGCTTCGATCCGGATGCGTGTCGACCAGCCGCGGCTCGGCAGGGGATAGTCGGCGAGCAGCGCGGCGCGTTCGTCGAGCAGGTTGGCGACGGTGAAGTCCAGCCGCCCGGTGCGGCTGCCGAGCGTGAGAGGAATGCCGATTGCGGCGTCGAGGAGCGTGTAGGCCGCGAGCGCGTTCAGCGGGGATCCGGGCACGGTGCGCCGCTCCCCGACGTGCGTGGCCAAGGGGTTGAGCGTGATCCCGGCAGGCAGCCCGATGCCGAGCGACAGATCCGCGGTGAAGCGGGGGCGATAGGCGACCTGCCCGTCGAGCACGGCGCCCGTGTACTCGACCTCGGACCAGGCGGCGTTGGCGCTGACGGCGTGAGTGCGCCCGAAAGCGTCCAGGTCGGCCGTGGCGCCGACCTCGATGCCGCGGCGCGCGACGTCGTAGTTGTCCGGGCTCCAGACGAATCGGTGGTCCGGGAACCACAGGATCATGTCGTCGATGTCGGCACGGTAGGCGGTCGCGCGCACCTCGCCGGTGGCGGGGCCGAGCGTCCATCGCTGCGCGAGGGTCGCGGTGAGTTCGCCGCCAATGCGCTCGGGCCTCAGGTCGGGGTTGGGCTCGACGAGCACTCCTTCCTGGAAGAAGAGGTCGCCGAGTCCGGGAGGCGAGAAGCCGCGGCCCCACGCGAGGTCGAGGGATAGGCCGGCCCGGGTCAGGGTGGCGTCGACCGCGGGCGAGGCGGTCACGCCGTCCACGAGGTCGTGGCGGTCGGCGCGCACGGCCGCGCCGAGACCCAGGTGGACGCCGTGCCCCAGCTCGCGGTCGTGCCCGGCGCCCGCCCAGACTCCGAGTTCGTCGAGGTCGAGGGCGCGTGTGGCCAGGACGTTGGAGTCGACGTCGAGCCGGGCTGCGTGGAGACCGGCCCGCAACGCGGCGCCGCGGCGCCCGGGGCGCCACCAGCCTTCCAGCGCGAGTTCGGACCGGCGGACCCGGGTAAGGGTCTCGTAGGCCCGGCCGAAGGGTGGAGAGGGGTCGCCGTACTCGGCGCGCTGCCACTGCAGGTCGGCGCGTGCCGAGCCGCCGATGCGGGAAGACTCCGGCCCGGCCTGCTCGGATGACCCGACCTGGGCGCTCAAGCCCCAGCGCCGGTGGTGCTGGTGTCCGCTCAGCGACGGCTGGCCGATCCCGCCGGGACTGCCTCGTTCCACCTCGCTGAGGTGGGCGCGAAGCGACGGGTTCGCCCCGCCCCGTCCCGCAATGCGCACGTCGCCGCCGGCTTGCGTGAAGGCCGCGTTCTCGCGGGGCGCCTCGCCGCCGCCCCGGAAGTTGGGGACGTCGTAGGTGAAGGCGCCGTCGGACCGCCGCCAGCGGGCACCGCCGGAGATCGACCACGGGCCGAGCCCCCGCGACCCGTTGACCGCCGTCTCAACGGAGGACCAGGAGCCGGCCCCAGCGGTGACGGCTCCGCTCGCCCCGTGCACGTCCCGGCTCTCCAGCAGCACCACGCCGCCGAGTGCGCGTGGGCCGTAGCGCGCCGACTGCGTGCCTAGGATCACCACGATGCGCGCGACGGACGCGAGATCCACCGTGCTCAGGTCGGCGACCCCGGTCAGGGGCGAGTTGATCGCCGTGCCGTCGAGCAGCACCAGCACCTGATCGCCGCCCGAGCCGCGCAGCTGTACCACCGCGGGCGTGCCGGGACCTCCCTGCCGCACGACCGTCGCCCCGGGGATCCGGTCGAGCGCGGCGGGAAGGTCGGCGACGCCGGGAGGCAGGCTCGCCGTTTCGACCACGGTGGCGCGCGCTCCCCCCTCACGGGACGCGACCCGCACATCCAGCCCCGCGATCGTCACGGGCGCCGGATCGAGCACAACGCTCGCACGCGTGACGCGCCCGTTCGCGGCCTCGACCCCGATCGTGGCTTCCGCGAAGCCCAGCGCCGAGATCACGAGCGCGTGCCGTCCCGGGGCGAGGCCGCGCAGGACGGCCATGCCGCGCGCGTCGGTCAGAGCGGTGACGCCCTCGCCCCGCACGGTCACGGTGGCCGCCGCGACGGGGGTGGTGGCGGTGGCCGCTGCGGCCCCGGTCGTGCGCACCGTGACCTGCACCGTCGCGGCCACCTGCGCATCCAGCAGGCGCACGGGCATGAGCAGCACGACGGTGGCGGCGGCCACCATGGCCATCACGAACTCGGTCTTCACTCGACCCCGTCTTCTCCGGACGGGGAGAAGCACGGCCGAACATCCGCGCTGCAGCGCGGACGCGGGACCACGCCCTCCCTCGAGGGTGTTGATCCTGTGACGGAGGAGAGGTCTCCTGGCTCGGGACGGATCCGCTCGCCTTCCCAGGCATCGCTGCCCAGTGGCTCGATTGAGCGGGTCGTTGCGGAACCGGGGTTCCGTGTCCCTTACAGTGGCGGGGCCGCGCCGGACTTTCACCGGACTTCCGAGCGCCCCTCCGTCTGCGAACTGTCAACAATGGGTAGAGACTCAGCGGCCGAGGCGCAAGCCGGCCGGGACGGCGAACTCGTCCCGCCGGATCGCGCTGGCACTCGTGCACATGAAGTATTATCATGATATCATGAAACGATATAATGACAAGTCATCCAGACAGCGTGTCTCGGAACCGGTTCAGGTTTATCTGCGGCCGCGTGAACGGGACCAGCTCGAGCGGCTGACGGCGGAACTCGACACCACCAAGTCCGATGTCCTGCGGCGGGGACTGGAGGCACTGGAGAGCCAGCTTTCGGATCCGGAGCGTCACCCGGCGCTGGACGTCATCGGGATCGCATCTGCGGCCGACGACTCGGTGATCGACGTTGCGCGCGAGCACGACCGCTATCTCGCCGCCACCGAAATCGCCTCGTGGTCGCAGCGTCCGCGAGGTCCGGGCGGGCGCGGTTCGGAGTGAAAGGCCTGTTCGTCGACACCAGCGCGTGGTACCCCCTGGCCGACCGGGCGCATGCGGATCATGACGTGCTGGCCAGGACCCTGCGCGAACGGATCGGCCAGGGCGCGCGGATCGTGACCACCAACCTCGTCGTGGCCGAGACTCATGCACTGCTGCTCCGTCGCGCGGGGCTCGGCGCTGCTCTCGCATTCCTGAAGGCGGTCCGGCAGGCCCCGAACCGGATCGAGCACGTCTCGCCCGAACGTGTGGATGACGCGATCCGCCGCTGGCTCGAGCGCTTCTCCGATCAGCCCTTTTCTCTCGCCGATGCTTGCAGCTTCGTGGTCATGACCGAGCTGGGGATTCACGAGGCCCTGACGCTGGACCACCATTTCATCGTTGCGGGTTTCGTCGCGCTGCCGGTTCCGCGGGGATGACCACGGACATTCGCATGCTCCGATGGGACAGGCGCGCCCCGGTGGTTCCGCGGGGATGACCAAGGACATCCGCATACTCGGATGGGACACAGGCTGGCCGGCTTCACCGCGCCGGTTGCCCACCCACCCCGATCCCGCTATCGTGCCCCTCTGACGCGAGGGGGCCACCGGAAGCTCGGTCCAAAGCCGACGCGGCCCCGCCACTGTAGGAGGCCCGGATCCATCGGGGATCCGGCACGACGCGCTCGACGGCCACTGGGGCCGAAGGTCCCCGGGAAGGCGAGCGACGTCGCCTCGAGCCAGGAGACGCGGTTCCCTCGCCCCCATCGCACCATCCTTCGAGGGAGGGGACCCGGTGTACATCGATTCGCTGGACCGGGCACTCGCGCGTGTCGCCGCGTCGGTCCGCGGGCGCGCGCCTCTCGAGGCAGCCCGTCGCATGGCCCGCTTCCTGCACGGATCAGGGTGACCCGCACCCCCCGTCGGCTCGCCCTCCTCGCGGTCGTGGTCCTGGCCGCGGTCGCCTTCAGCGTCTCCTTCGGCGCCTCCGGACTCGGTCCCGGCGACCTGTGGCGCGCCCTCTCCGGCGACGGCGACCCCACTGCGCGGTCGATCCTGCTGCAACTGCGGTTGCCGCGCGCCGCGCTGGCCGCGCTCGTCGGCGGTGCGCTCGGCCTCAGCGGCTGCACCTTTCAGGCGCTCCTGCGCAACCCTCTCGCCGAACCGTACGTGCTGGGCGTCTCGGGGGGAGCCGCGGTCGGCGCGGTGGCGATCGTCGTGACCGGCCTGGGCGTCATGGTGCCCTGGACGCTCCCGGTGGGCGCATTCATCGGCGCCGTGGCCGCGATGGCGATCGTCCTGGGGGTCGCACGGCGCGCCTCGCCCGGGCGGATGGACACGCGAGTCCTGATCCTCTCGGGCGTGATCATCGGCGCCTTCTTCAACGCGATGATCCTGCTCATGCTCTCGGTCGCCGACGTCGAGTCCTTCCGCTCGGCGATCTTCTGGATGATGGGCAACCTGTCGGGCGCGGACTGGGGCTCGACCGCGCTGATCGCGGCGCTCCTCGTGCCCGCGGGCGCCGCGGTGCTCTCGCTGGCCCGCGCCTTCAACCTCCTGTCGCGCGGCGAGGAGGTCGCGCACTACCTGGGCGCTGCGGTGCAGCGGGTGAAGCTGACCGCGTACCTGGCCGCATCGCTGATGGTCGCGGCGGCGGTCGCGGCGGCCGGCGTGATCGGCTTCGTCGGGCTGATCGTGCCGCACGCGGTACGGCTCGCGTGGGGGAACGACCACCGCATGCTTCTCCCCGCGTCGTTCCTGGCCGGGACGGCGTTCCTGCTGGTGGCCGACACGGTGGCGCGACTGGTGGTGGCACCGGCCGAGCTGCCAACGGGAGTGGTGACCGCGGTGGCCGGGGTGCCGTTCTTCGTGGCGCTGCTGATGCGCGGGGGGCGGCGGTGAGCGGAGCACCCGTGCTGCGGGGCCGCGGCCTTACCTTCGCGCATCCACGCGCGGAGGAGGCGGCCGTGCGTGAGGTCTCGCTCTCGGTGACGCCGGGGCGGCTGCTCGCGGTCGTGGGGCCGAACGGCGCCGGCAAGACCACGCTGCTGAGGCTGCTGACGGGGTCGCTCGCCCCGCAGCAGGGCCAAGTGAGGATCGACGACAGCCCGCTGAGCGAACTCGGCGACCGTGAACGGGCCCGTGCGCTCGCGGTCGTTCCGCAGTCCGAGTCCTCGCCCTTCCCCGTCACGGTGCGGGAGATGGTAGCGATGGGACGCTACGCGCACCTCGGCCCGTGGGAGCGCACCGGTGCCCACGACCGGGAAACCGTGCAGCGGGCACTGCAGCGGTGCGCCGTCGCCGACCTCGCCGACCGCCAACTCGGCGAGCTCTCCGGAGGTGAACGGCAGCGCGCCAGGATCGCACGCGCACTCGCCCAGGAAGCCCCCATTCTCCTCCTCGACGAACCCACCGCCGGCCTCGACCTGCGCTACCGCATGGAGCTCTTCCACCTGCTCCGCGAACTGCGCGCCGAAGGGCTCGGCGTGCTCGTGATCACCCACGACCTCAACCTCGCGGCCCGCTTCGCCGACCGCCTGCTGCTTCTGGACCGCGGCCGCGCAACGGCACGCGGCGCCCCCGCAGAAGTGCTCTCGCGCGAGGTGTTGGAGGCCGTGTACGAGTGGCCGCTCCGGCTCGTCGCGCACCCCGGACCCGGACGCGACACCGGTGCACCCCAGACGATACCGCTCAGGAGGGACGACCCTTGAGCCCGCTTGCTGTCAGCCCCCGCGCGGGCTAAGACTGCACCTGCCAGCCAGTCACCCCAAGGCAGGAATACGGTCATGACGCCCACCACCCGACGTGCACCACCCGCCGCCCCGGCCCTCGCCGCCCTCGCACTCGCACTCGCCGCCTGCGACCGCCCCGACCCCGCCCCCATCCCCGTCGTCGAAGCCACCATCGCCGGCGTGCAGGAGGCCATCTTCTCGGGCAACACCACCTGCCGCATGGTCGTGCAGTCCTACCTCGACCGGATCGAAGCCTACGAGGACCGGATCAACGCGATCACGGTCGTCAACCCGGCCGCCCTCGACCGCGCCGACGAACTCGACGCCGCCCTTGGCGCGGGCGAGCCGCCCGGCCCTCTCTTCTGCGTGCCCATGCTCGTCAAGGACAACTTCGACACGCACGACATGGTGACCACCGCCGGCTCGATCGCGCTGGTGAACAGCATCCCCCCCGACGATGCGTTCATGGTGCGGCGCATCCGCGAGGCGGGTGCGATCGTGGTGGCCAAGACCAACATGGCCGAGTGGGCGTTCAGCGCGCGCCAGTCGGTAAGTTCGTCCTTCGACACGACCCGCAACGCCTACGCCCTCGACCGCGTTCCGGCCGGCTCCAGCGGAGGCACCGCCTCGGGTGTCGCCGCGAACTTCGGGCTGATCGGGCTGGGCAGCGACACCGGCAACTCGATCCGGGGGCCGTCGTCGCGGCTTGCGCTGGTCGGCATCCGCTCGACGATCGGCCTCACCAGCCGCGACGGGGTGGTACCGCTCTCCTTCGACCGGGACATCGCCGGGCCGATGGGCCGCACCGTCGAGGACGTGGCCCGCGTCTTCAACGTGGTGGCCGGGTTCGACCCCGCCGACCCCTACACCGAGGCCGGGCGCGGCCGCCAGGAAGACGACTACACCAGCTTCCTCGACGCCGACGGCCTGCTGGGCGCGCGCATCGGGGTGCTGCGGGCGCTGGTCGACACGGAGGACGCCGACTCGGCCATCGTCGCCGTCTTCGAGCGCGCGCTTACCGAGCTCGCCGGGCTGGGCGCAGAGATCGTCGACCCCTTCGACTTCGACGTGCAGGCCCAGCTCGAGCGCGAGAACATGTTCTGCGGCCGCTTCCGCTACGACATGCACGTCTACCTGAACTCGCTCGGCGACGCGGCACCCATCACCGACGTGGTCCAGGTGCTGGAGACGGGCGAGTACTCGGACTATGTGGAGAATTCGCTCCGGCGCGCCGAGGAATCGCCGCTCGACGTGCACCCCGCCGACCGGGATCCCCCCTGCCCCGACTACCTCGAAAACGAGGGGCGCCAGGCCTACCTCGACGACCTCGTGAGCGCCATGGACGAGCTGGGCCTCGACGCCGTCGTCTACCCGAGCTGGCTCAGCCCGCCCGCCCACATCGACCGCGGCCGCGAGGAGTACAGCGGCGACAACTCGCAGCGCGTGGCGCCGGCGACAGGGATGCCCGCGATCACCGTGCCGATGGGATTCACGGAGGGCACGCACCCGACCGGGCTGCAGATCCTGGCGCGGCCGTACGCCGAAGGCCTGCTGTTCCGGTATGCCTACGCCTACGAGCAGGGCACACTCCACAGGCGCCCACCGGAGGGGTTCCCGGAGCTCTGAGGCTCGATTATTGTTGAATATCTCTTATTCGACAAAAGATATGCAACAATATATTCCCCGCGCTCGCCTGTTGGCCGCTGTCAATGGTGGCCTGAACGAGGCCCCGGTTGTCGCACTTCTCGGCGCGCGCCAGGTTGGCAAGACCACGCTCGCCGAGCAGGTCGCAGCGACGTGGGACGGTCCAACCTCCGTCTATGACCTGGAGGTTGCGGCCGCTCGCGAGGCGCTGGCCGCAACGCCCGAACGGCTGCTCGGACGGAGCGAGGGACTTGTCGTCATCGACGAGATTCAGCGCGGTCCCCACTTGTTCGAGACCCTGCGCCCGATCTCGGACGATCGCAGCCGCAAGTCGGTGTTTCTCCTTCTCGGCAGCGCATCGTGGGATCTCATTCGCGGAGTTTCCGAAACGCTGGCCGGCCGGATACTCTTTGTCGACGTGGGCGGCCTTTCCCTGGACGAAGTGGGCCCCGACGAGCTTGACCTCCTGTGGATGCGCGGCGGTTTTCCCCGAGCCTACCTCGCTCGGAGCAACGCCGCGTGGAGACGATGGATGCAGGCCTTCACACGGACGTTTCTCGAGCGCGACATTCCCGGTTTGGGGTCAAGGGTTTCGCCCGAAGCCCTCGGCCGCTTCTGGCGCATGCTGGCCCATCGGCACGGCCAGACCTGGAACGCCGCCGAGATCGGGCGTTCGATGGACATCGGAGTCACGGCGGTCAACCACTACCGCGACCTGCTGGCGGGGGCCTTCATGCTCAGGGTGTTGCCCCCCTGGTTCGAAAACCTCGGAAAACGGCTTGTGAAGTCACCCAGGGTCTATCTGCGGGACAGCGGAATCCTGCACTCCCTGCTGGGACTCGACGATCCCGCGCAACTGCCACTCCACCCGGCCTACGGGGCCAGTTGGGAGGGGTTTGCGCTCGAACAGACCCTGATCGCGCATGGCGCCGACGAAGCCTATTTCTACCGCACCCAGCGAGGAGCCGAACTGGACCTGATGCTCCTGCGCGGCGGGAAGCGGTGGGGCTTCGAGTTCAAGTGCAGCGACGCACCCCGGACCACGAAGTCCATGCACATCGTGAAGGACGATCTCGGACTGGAACACCTGTGGGTCGTCTATCCGGGCGACCTGCAGTACCCGCTGGGCGACGCGTTCACCGCGTGTCCGCTCAAGCGGATTCGGGAGGTCCGGCTCCGGGCGTAGGCGCCGCCGCCAGGAACCATGGCAAAACCCGGAATCCGCTCAGCTCGAAGTTCTCCGTCCCGCCGTGGACCAGCACGCCACCCCGATTCGGGTTGGAGGGAATCGAGGTCCACCACTTCAGCGCCGACACCGCGTCCGCGGGCACTGTCCGGCCGGACTTGACCTCGACCGGGATCAGGCGATCGCCAGCGTCGATCAGGATGTCGACCTCGTGCCCTGTAGCGTCGCGCCAGAAATGGAGCTTTGGATCCTGCCGCCTTGCGGCGAACGCCTTGACAAGCTCCGCGACGACGAAGGACTCGAAGACGGCGCCACGCAACGGGTGTCTTTCGAGTGTCGCCGCATCTTCGATGCCCAGCAGGTAGCACACCAGTCCAGAGTCCAGAAAGTGAAGCTGCGGACGCTTGCGGAGGCGCTTTCGGTAGTTTGCGTGATGCGGCGGCAGAGTGGTCGCGATGTAGCCGATCTCGAGAGCGGTGAGCCATCGGCGCGCAGTCTGGTGCGTGACGCCCGCATCGCTGGCCAGGCCGCTCAGGTTGAGTTCGGTGGCGGTGCGGGCCGCGGCCAGCCGCACGAAGTTCTCGAACGCCCTCAGATCCAGCACCTGGGAAACCTCGCGAAGGTCGCGCTCGACATAGGTGCGGAAGTAGTCGGACACCCATTCGCCCGGCCCGAGCTCACGGTCGTGGACCGGCGGATAGAAGCCTGTCACGAGCGTCTCCCACAGATCCAGCCCGGAGAGCCGCTCCACCGCTGACGCCGGGATTCCACCATGACGGTCGAGTTCGCGTGGGTCCAGCGGCGGCAACCCATACAGTTCGGCCAGGGAAAACGGCAGCAGCAGCAACAGCGCGGTCCGGCCCGCCAGAGTCTGCGACACCGACTTCAGGAGCAGGATGTTCTGCGACCCCGTGACGATGAAGCGGCCAGGCCGGTCGTCTCCTACTCCGGGGGCCACCTCGGCAGCGCCCTCCCCGTCGTCCACGGCACGCCCGCCTCTTCCAGCCGCGCCTCGAGCGCCGGCAGATCGGTCTCGACGAGCTGCTGCAGGTCGGGATACAGCCCGCCGAACAGCCGCCGCGCGATCCGGTACTGCTCGCGGTGCGTCCCCGTCGGCCCGTGCATGCCGTTCCAGTGCCCGCGCACGATCTGATTCACGCGCCCCGTGATGCCCGGAAGGTCGGGCTCCGCGCGCGACGTCCGGGTCCTTGACCCTTCGAGCGTTTCCCGGAGGTCCAAAAGCCTGAGCTCGATCGCGCGGGCCTCGTCCGTCAGCTCGCCCGGCGCGGCTGGCCAGCGCTGCAGCGCCTGCTTGATGGCCGCGATCCTCTGCGCGGCTCCCGCTGCCACGCGCTGGCTGCCCGTAACCGCGCGGAGAAGCTCGCCCGTCTCGCGCTGGAACGCGAGGATGCCCGCCCGGTCCTGCTGGGCAATCGCGGGCTGGTTGAGCGGCGCGATCGTGAACGGCACCGGCCCCGCCAGCTCGCTCACCTCGCCGTCGACGCGCTGCGCCAGCGACACCGTGTAGTCGCCCGGCAGCGCCATCGGGCCGTTGCCCCCGCCGCCGAAGCCGCCGAATCCACCGAAACCGCCCCCGCCGCCACCGCCCCCCGTCACCGGGTTGTAGCCCGGGTAGCGGTAGTTCCACACGGCGCGGTGAACGCCCCGGCCGGTCGACCCGTTCACGACATTGACCACGTTGCCCGCGTCGTCGCGCACGGTGAGAAAGACCCGCGGCGCCTCTTCACGATCTTCAGCTTCCAGCTCCTCCCACGACGGATACGGAGTGTCTTCGCCCGCACGCTGCGCTCGTCGTTCGGCCGCCCTCCTCTCCGCCTCACGAGTCCTCAGCGTCTCGCCCACCCAGTACGTGAAGGTCACGCCCAGCGGCGGGTTGTCGGCGGCGTAGAAGTCGCTGCCGTTCGCGCCGCCGGGGTTCCAGGGCACATACATGTCTCCATCGGCCACTTCGAAGATGTGACCGCCGCCGGCCAGGATCTCGTCGGACGCGCGCGCCAGCTCGCGGAGCGGCGTGTAGTCGTCGACCACGTAGAAGCTGCGGCCGAAGGTGGCGGCCACCAGGTCGCCCTCGCGCTTCTGGATCTCGAGCTCGCGCA
This sequence comes from Gemmatimonadota bacterium, assembly GCA_022823145.1. Lineage (GTDB taxonomy): Bacteria > Gemmatimonadota > Gemmatimonadetes > Longimicrobiales > Gaopeijiaceae > Bin94. Next base: position 15,090 of record JAJDXS010000017.1, on the reverse strand, counting down.
CGGCGATCGTGGGCAGCCCGGCGTCGAAGTCCATCCACGACTCCCCGCCGTCGACCGAGACGAAGGCCCCGAACTCGGCGCCCAGGAACAGCAGCCCCGGCTCGACGTGGTCCTGCACGATCGAGAAGCTCGGGCTGTTGTCGGGCAGGCCGCCGGTGATCATGGTCCAGTCGACGCCGCGGTTGGTGGACTTGAGCACGTAGGGGCGGAAGTCGTTGCGCTTGAAGTTGTTCACCACCACGAACACTTCGTCGGGGTTGTGCAGCGAGGCCTCGACGTCGTGCACGAAGCTGGTGTCCGGCACGCCCGGCAGGCTCTCGACGGCGCGCCAGTTCTCGCCCCCGTCTTCGGTTACCTGCACCAGCCCGTCGTCGGTGCCCACGTAGATCAGCCCCTCGGCCAGCGGCGATTCGGAGACCGCCACGATGTGCCCGAACGACGACGTCGAGCGGTTCTTGGCCACCGCGTCGACGCTCCACACGCGGCCCATGACCTCAAGCTGGTTGCGGTCGATGTTGCGCGACAGGTCGCCCGAAATCGCGCGCCAGCTGGTCCCCTGGTCGTCGCTCTGGAAGAGGATCTGCGCGCCGAAGTAGATGCGGTTGTTGTCGTGGGGCGACATGTGCAGCCCGGCGTCCCAGTACCAGCGGAGCGGCGGGCCGTCCGGGTCCGGCTGCGGCTGGATGTCGAGGCGCTCCTTGCTGCCCCGGTCGAAGCGCGAAATCACCCCGTACTGCAGCTGCGAGATGATGATGTCGGGGTTTTCGGGATCGATCACCGGGTCGAATCCGTCGCCCCCGAGGGTTACGTACCAGTCCGAATTGCGTATGCCGCCGCCCAGCGTCTGCGACGGGCCGCCCAGCGTGTTGTTGTCCTGCGTGCCGCCGTAGACGTAGTAGAACGGCTCGTCGTTCGAGGTCGCGACCTTGTAGAACTGGGTCAGCGGCAGGTTGGGGAAGAAGTGCCAGCTCTCGCCGAAGTCGTGCGTCTCGTACAGCCCGCCGTCGTTGCCGAGGATCAGGTGTTCGGGGTCGTCCGGGTCGAATGCGATCGCGTGATGGTCCACGTGCACGCCCTGCGTGGGGAGCCGGCCCCACGTCTCGCCGCCGTCGTCCGACATCTCGACGAAGGTGTCGAGCGAGTAGATGCGGTCGAAGCGGTGCGGGTCGGCGTAGAGCTCGTGGTAGTACATGGCCGCGCCCGACTGGTAGCGCGACGTGCGGCTCCAGTTCTCGCCCATGTTCTCGCTGCGGAAGGTGCCGCCGTTGCCCATAGACGCCTCGACGATCGCGTAGAGCACGTCCGGGTTGATCGGCGAGATCGCCATCCCGATCCGCCCCTTGTCGCCCGACGGCAGCCCGCGGTTGATCGCGCGCCAGGTGTTCCCGCCGTCGGTGGACTTGTGGATGCCCGAGCCCGGCCCGCCGTCGATCATCGTCCACTGGTGCCGGCGCCGCTGCCACGACGACGCGTACATCACGTCCGGGTTGCGCGGGTCGAAGTAGACCTCGTTGACGCCCGTGTGCTCGTCGATCTCGAGGACCAGCTCCCAGGTCTCGCCGCCGTCGGTGGTGCGGTAGAGGCCGCGCTCGCCGCCCGCGGCCCAGAGCGGACCCTGCGCCGCGACGAACACCGTGCGCGAGTCGCCCGGGTGGACCGCGATCATGCCGATGTGGCGCGACGTCTCGAGCCCCATGTTCGTGAACGAGCGCCCGCCGTCGACCGACTTGTAGACGCCGTCGCCGTATCCGGTCGAGCGCTGGCCGTTGTTCTCGCCGGTGCCGACCCAGAGGGTGAGGTGGTCGCTCGGGTCGAGCGCGATCGCGCCGATCGAGTACGAGCCGTAGTTGTCGAAGATCGGCGTCCAGGTGGTGCCCGCGTTGGTCGTCTTCCACACGTTCCCCGAACTGGCCGCGACGTACCAGGTGCTGCGGTCGGTGGGGTCGACGGCGATGTCGGCGATGCGCCCCGAGGCCGTAGCCGGGCCGATGCTCCGCCAGCGGAAGGAGGAGAGGAGGCCGGCGTTCAGCTCGGCGGGAGCGTCTTCGTCGCCGGCGTCGCCGCCTCCGGGCTGCTGGGCGGGGAGGGTGGCGGGGGCCGCGAGGGACGCGAGCAGTGTCGTGGCGAGAAGGGCGCGCGTGATCCGGCCGCGCAGGGGCGTGCGGGTGCGATGGTTGTGCATTGTGGTTCCTGATGGGGTGATGATGTTGGCGGTGCGCAGTCAGTCTACGGCATTCGGGGGGGTAGGACCATATGGGGCGGACCCCGTGTCCCATCAGAGCATAGATTTGTCCCGCGTCGTTTCTGCGGGACCAATCCGGGCGCGGGACGAGCGCCTGGCTATCTCATTCCTGAGGCAGATGGCGCACCCCCAGGATGTCCCATCAGAGCATTCAACGCTCCTGGGCCGTTTCCGGGCGACCGCAGATTCACACTTGACGTCAAGTGCCTGGTTGGTTAGTCATATTTCTGACTAAGCACAAGGGGGTCTGAATGACAACTGTCAACGTTCACGAGGCGAAGACCCATTTGTCGCGGCTTCTGGTGAAGGTGGAAGCGGGTGAGGAAATCGTGATCGCCAGGAGCGGAAAGCCGGTAGCGCGCCTGGTCGCTCACCAGGACAGCCGTCCCGTCCGCCGGTTCGGCTCCCTCAGGGATCGTCTCCGCGTGGATGACAGCTTCTTCGATCCCCTACCGGAATCCGAACTGGCGGCCTGGGAGGGTTGAATCGGGGTGCACGTGCTCGTCGACACCCATGCGTTCCTTTGGTGGCTGGCCGGCAACAGGAGGCTGTCGAGGCCCGCGCGGGCCGTCATCGACAACCAGGACAACGATGTCCTCGTCAGCGCAGCATCGGCATGGGAAATCACCACGAAGCATCGGCTTGGGAAGCTGCCGGGGGCGGACATGATCGCCGCCGACGTCATGGCGGCCATCGAGGATCACGGCTTCCAGCCGCTGGCGATCACCGTGGCCCACGCGGAGCGCGCCGGGAGGCTCCCGGGTCCGCACCGCGACCCGTTCGACCGGATGTTGATTGCGCAGTCGCTGGCGCACGACCTGCCGATGGTGTCGATCGAGTCGGTCTTCGATCGCTACGGCATACGGCGGATCTGGTAGCGGCCTAACGCACCTCGGGCGGCAGGCGCTTCACGACCAGTGTGTATACATCGAGGTCGTCCCGCTCTCTGAAAGCAACCAATCCATCGGGACCGAAGGCTGATGGCATCGCAGTCGCATCGGCCGGGAAGGTGCCCAGGTATCGGCCATGACGCTCTGACCATCCCTCGCGGGTGCCAGGGTCCGTATGAGGTACATCGAGGTACCGGGCATGCGCACCGATCTATCGAACTCGCCGTCCGGGGCAAACACCTGGAATACACTGTGACCCGGGTCGAATACCACCACGCGCCCATCGCGAAGCACGGTGAATCCGATCGCTGTATTGCTGCTTGCGGAGAACTCCCCGGGTCCATCGCCAAGCCGTCCGAACTCGCGAACGAACTCGCCCTCGTTGCTCACGACCACGATCCGTCCACCCCGGTCGTCCATCAGATGCTGTCCCATTCGAGCATCGTTTTGTCCCTGCCCATTTCTGCGGGACCACGCCCGCTCGCCGACCGGCCTTGACTCCGTCCCCCTCCGCCCCTAGCTCACCACGCATCCCACACACCACTCGCACGCCACGCGCCCCATGCCCACACACGACCCGGCCGCGCAATCCAACCGCCGCCGCACCGCCCGCATCACCCTCGCCGCGTTGGCCGCCCTCGTCATCGTCGCCGCGGCCGCCTTCGCGCTCATCTACGAGCCTCCCCCGCCCCCGCTCCCGCCCCTCGAGGTCACCTGGACGCCCGCGGAGCCCACCCAGGGTCACCTCTTCCTGATCCGCGTCGCCGCGCCGCCCGACTCCGGGGCGGTTTCCGCGACCGGCGAGGCCGGCGGCGAGATCCTCCACTTCCACGCCGCCGACTCCACGCTCGAGAGCTTCGCCCCCGTGCCGATCAACGCCACCGACTCGATCGACGCGTGGGTCGAGGCGACATACGCGGACGGGCGCACGCAGGCCGACTCGCTCCGCATCCCGATCGTCGAGGGCACATACGAGCACGAACGCCTCACCGTCGCGCCCCGCTTCGGCTCGCCCCCCAACGAAGAGGACCAGGCGCGCCTGGCACGCGACCGCGAAAGGGCCGCCCAGGTGTCCCGCGACGCCCTCGCGACCCCGCGACTCTGGTCGCCCGCGATGGTCATGCCGCGGCCCTACCTCGTGACCAGCGAATTCGGCACCGGGCGCGAGTTCAACGGCCAGATCTCGAGCCGCCACATGGGTCTGGACCTCCAGGGCTTCACCGGCGACACGGTGGTCGCCGCCGCGGACGGGGTCGTCGCGCTCGTCGACGGCTTCCTGTACGCCGGCAACCTTGTCTACCTGAACCACGGCGGTGGTGTGGTGAGCGGCTACTTTCACCTCAGCGAGCAACTGGTCGAGGCCGGCGACACCGTCACGGCCGGCACCCCCATCGGCCGCGTGGGCGCGACGGGACGCGTGACCGGCCCGCATCTCCACTGGGTGGTGCGCTACGGGACCACCAGCGTCGATCCCCGCAGCCTTCTGGCGCTGGTGCGCTGACGGGCTGCGCCCAGCGCTGGACGGGCCGCCACGGGCGCGCCAACTTGGCCATATCCGCCGCTCGACCCTCCCCCCGGAGCCGCTCTGCCATGAAGCCACTCGCCGTCCGCACCGTTGTCGCGATCTCGGTCGCGCTTTTTTTCCATCCCTCGGGCTCCGCCGCGCAGTCGCTGCAACTCTCCGGCGCCACCATCGCCGACATCAACGCGGCCATGGATGAAGGGGTGCTGACCTCCGAGCGGCTCGTCGAGCTGTACCTGGCCCGCATTGCCGCCTACGACGACGAGGGGCCCGGGCTGAACGCGATCCTGACCATCAACCCGCAGGCGCTACAGCAGGCGCGTGCCCTCGACGAGGAGCGGCGAACACAGGGGCCGCGCTCGCTCCTGCACGGCATCCCGGTCATCCTGAAGGACAACGTCGATACGCACGACATGCCGACCACAGCCGGGTCGATCCTGCTCAAGGGCTCGATCCCGCCCGACGACGCGTTCATTGTGCGGCGGCTGCGCGACGCGGGGGCCATCATCCTGGCCAAGGCCAACATGAGCGAACTCGCTTCGGGGGTGCAGATGAGCTCGATCGACGGGCCGATGCGCAACCCGCACGACCTGACCCGCAACCCGTCGGGGTCCTCCGGCGGCACGGGCGTGGCCATCGCGGCTTCGTACGGGCAGCTCGGGATCGGCACCGACACCGGAGGTTCCGTGCGCGGCCCCTCCACGGCCAACGGCATCGCGGGGCTCAAGCCTACGCTCGGGCTGCTGAGCCGCGACGGGATCGTGCCCCTCGCGCTCTCCTTCGACACCGCAGGCCCGATGGCGCGGCATGTGTACGACATCGCGGCGATGATGAACGTGATGGTGGGCGTCGACCCCGCCGACGAGGCTACTCTGGCGAGCGAAGGGCGATACGAGACCGACTACACCTCCTTCCTGGACACCGCTGCGCTCGATGGTGCCCGCATCGGCATCGCGCGCGACTTCCTCGGCTACGACACCGAGGTGGACTGGATCATCGAGGCCGGGCTCGACGCCATGCGCGGGGCCGGCGCGACGGTGGTGGACGTGCGCTACCCGCCGTGGCTGCTCGCGGCCAAGGCGGAGTACTACCAGACGATCCGCTGGCGCGAGTTTCCTGTGCAGATGGAGGCGTACCTGGCCACGCTGTCGCCCGGATACCCCCGCACCCTCGAGGAGATGATCGACCGGGCGAAGGAGATCCTGGCGCCGCTGCCGGACGGCGGCCTGCCCAACCCCACCCGCTGGAACTTCTTTCACGAGGAACTGAACGGCGGATCGCTCGACGACTACGAATACAGCGCGATGCGCGACCACGGCCTGCCGCTGGTGCGCGCCATCCTGGTGGGCGCGATGGACGCCGACAATCTCGATGCCATCGTGTACCCCACCTCGCCGACGCGGCCCGGTCCGGCAGGGGTATACCGCGGCTCGTCCTCGGCCAGCCCGGCGCCCTCCGCCACCAACCTGGCCAACCTGAGCGGCCTCCCCGACATGATCGTCCCAGCCGGCTTCACCGGCGACCGTCTGCCGGTAGGGATCTCGTTCCTGGGGCGCGAGTTCAGCGAGGGCCGGCTGCTGGCGCTCGGCTACGCGTTCGAGCAGGCGACCCGGGTGAGGCGGGATCCGGTGCACGCGCCGGCGCTGGAAAGGGAGACGATCCGGCGCTGAAAGCTCATGTGGGTTGCACGAGGATCGCGGCGCGCCGAACGGGTCGCCTATTCCGCCCTGGCCTCTGCAACCATTACCAGCGACGGCAGCAGGCAGAGTATGAAGAAGCCGGAGAACACCAATCCACCGAGCATGCTCACAACAAATGGCACGAGAACGATCAGTTCCTCGCTCCGCATGTAGAGCAGTGGTGCGAGCGCCAGGATCGTCGTCAGGCTGGTCAGAAACACGGCCCGGAAACGATGACGGGTTGCAGCGGATGCGGCGGCGATCGCCGGGATCATACTGCTCTCTCGACGCAGCACGTTGTAGCGATCCATCAGCACAAGTGCGTCGTTTACGATGACCCCCGCGACTCCGATCACCCCAAACAGCGACATGGCGCTGAAGTCCCATCCCAGGATCCAGTGACTCACGACCGCTCCCGAAAACGCGATCGGAATACCGGCCACGGCGATCACGGGTTTCCAGTAGCTGCGGAGAAATGCAGCGATCAGGACATACATCGCGATGAGCAGCAGGGGAATCAGCACGGCCAGGGTCCCAAGCAGGTTGCCCTCCGTGCGGGCGCTGCCGTGGGGTTCGATCCGCAGATTCCGGTATCTCTCGAGCAGCTCCGGAACAAGACTCCCGTTTATCTCGCGTCTGGCCTGAAGGGGCGTCAGCAGTGCAGGGTCGGCTTCGGCGCTCACGAGGGCGGTCTGCTGGCCGTCGATGCTGACCAGTGCAGCCAGTTCGCGCCGCTCGCTGAGATCGGCCACCGTTGAGAGCGGGACCTCTCCTCCGGATGCCGGGGGGGGCGGGCTGGCGCGATTCTCCCCGGTGCCGGGCCGATGGATCCGTTCGCTCGCAAGCTCGCGCATGCTTTGGCGCCGTTCCCTGGGGTATCTCACCATCACCCTGATCTCATCGTGGCCGCGCTGAATGCGCTGGACCTCCGCCCCGTGGAAACTGGCACGGAGCTGTACCCCTATCCCTGCGGGCGTCAACCCCGCCGCCTTTCCCGCGGGAGTCAGTTCGATTTCGAATTGACGCTTGCCCAGCACCAGATTGTCGGAGATTCCGTATATCCCCGGCATGGACGCCATCGAAGCGGTCAGCTCGTTCGTGGCGGCACGCAGGCTGTCCAGGTCGTCGTGCTTCAGGGCGTAGGCCACGCCCGACTCGGACTGCGTGCGCTGCGTGTAGTAGGCCACGCTTTCCAGGTACGACACATCGCCGATGTTCTCACGCCATTGATGCGTGATCCCCAGTACCGACATGCGCCGGATCGGCCGCTCGTGCAGATGGACCACTACGGATGCCAGGTGGCTCCGGTTGGGACCAGCTTCGGCTCTTCGCCGCGAAAGGACATTGCCGGCCATGATGCTGACCGCCTCGACCGACGTTCCTTCGCTCTGATCATTCACCGCCAGTGCCGCGTCGGAGAATCGCTCCGCCGCGGCGAGCGTCACCTCGAACGGCGTGCCCACGGGCAGCGTGAGATCGGCCTGAATGTTCTCGGAGGCATTCAGCACCTCATCGAAGTAGACGATGCGCACGACGTCGGCTCGGAGCAGCAGGAGTGCGAACAGGACGAGCAGGGTTCCCAGGACGGGCGCAAACCAGAGGCGGCGAATGGACCAGGAGACCGCGGGCACCACGATCATGTCGCGAACCGTCTGCAAGCGAACGTGTGCCCGACGCTGAATGTCCGACAGCGGCGGCAGGCTCCAGCGCCCCGGGTGGGACAGGTGGGCCGGCAATATGAAGAATGCCTCGATCAGCGAGACCGTCAGGACAAACAGTGCCACATACGGAAACACGTTGACGATCTGGAGTCGAGGTGGAGTGATGAAAAGAAGCGGGATGAAGGCGAGCATCGTGGTTACGGCGCCGATCGTGATGGGTCCCACCATGGCGCGTGCGCCCGACACCGCGGCCTCCAGTGCGTCCTTCCCGCCCTCTCGTTCGGCCGCGATGCTGTCGCCGACGACCACCGCGTCGTCCACGACGATGCCCACCATGAGAAAGAAGGCGAAGATCGTTCCCAGATTGAGCGTGAGGCCACTCACTCCGAAGAAGATCAGGGAACCCAGAAAGGACAGGGGAATGCCCAGGGTGACCCAGGTGGCCACGCGAAGGTCAAAGAACACGACAAGGCACAGCAGGACCAGTATCGTGCCCACCACTGCGTTTCCGACGATCGACGATATCGTGTCGACGGCATCGCCCGCCCGGTCGCTCCAGATGCCGATCTCGACGTTCGGAGGAGGCTGGTAGCTCGCAAGCCAGCTTCTGATGTCCTCGCCCATGGTCACGATCGACTGCTGCCCGGTCGCGTCGACGCGAACCAGTATGGCGGGGTCTCCATCAACTCGGGTGATGATGTCCTCGTCCACGAACCCGTCACGAATCTCCGCAACCTCGCCCACGGTGAGAATCGAGCCATCGAGCCGCGTGATCACCGGAATGTCCCTGAACTCCTCGCCGAACTGCCGCTTTGAGACGGTGTGCAGCACGAGGCCTCCGGCGTCCGTACGCAGTTCGCCAAAGGTCAAATTCAGGGAGGCGCGCCGAATCGCATCCGTGATCTGGTTGATGGAGAGTCCGTTGCGGCGCAGCTCCACCTCGCTCAGCTCGATCGAAATCTCACGATCCCGCGTGCCGAGGAGCGTCACCTGGGAAACGGACGGCAGCTCGAGCAACCCTTCCCGCAACGCCTGGGCGGCCAGCCGCAATTCGTTCTCGGTGGCCGATGCGGACGAGACGGAGAGCGTCAGAACCTCGATCTCCACCCGATCGTATTCGATCTCGGGCTGTTCCGCGGAAACCGGCGGAAAATTCTCGATGCGGTCCACGGCATTCTGGACGTCGTCCAGGACGGCGGCGGCATCCGCAAAGGTGGCCAGTTCGACCGTGACCCGGGCCAGCCCTTCATAGGCGGTTGCAACGACACGCTCCACCCCTGGCAGACCCACCACGTTTTCCTCGAGCCGCCGTACGATGTCCTCCTGAACCTCCCTGGGCGAGGAACCGGGCGACCTGACAGAGACGGTGACGCTGCGGAGGTCGATCTCCGGAAAGTTCTGGACAGGGAGGTTGGAGCCCGCGATCAGGCCGCCGACGATGAAGAACAGCATAAGGAGGTTGGCGGCGACCGGATTCCCGGCGAAGTATGCGATCAGCCCGTTTTTCACAGTGACTATCGGATTCCTTTTGTCCTCGGCACAGGGGCCCTAGGACCCCGCACCCGCCAACTCGACCGCCAGTCCTTCCCGTGCTCCGGGCAGGGCGCCGATGACGATGCCCTCGGCCGCGTCAAATGCCTCGACCACCAGACCTTCGCTGGTCCACCCGATCGCGTTGGGGACAAACCGACGCAGGGCACCGTTTTCGACAACCCACACGGCGTCGTCCTGCTGCAGAACCGATTCCGGCAGCAGATAGACGTTTCGGTATGCGGGGCCCTCGATCTCAACTTCGGCGAAGGTGTTCGGGAGAGGCAGCGAGCTGGCGCGCTGAGCGGGCGAGAACCGCAGGAAGATCGTCGACAGACGCGTCCTCGGTGCAAGCACGGATGACACACGGACAATCCTCGCGGCATAAACGCCGGATTCCGTGGATACACGTGCGGAGCGGCCGACTGCCGGGGCCAGATAGGCCAGGTCGGCCACTTCGATCGGTGCATTGACCTCCAGCGCTTCGGTGCTGTAGACGATGCCCAGCATCGCCTGGGCGCCGACAAGCTCCGGCGGGCCGACCAGCTCGCCCACGCTCACGTCCGCGCTGATCACGCGAGCCTCGTAGGGCAGGGAGATTTCTGTTCGGCTGAGCGCGAGCTCGGCCAGGCGCAGCGCGGTTCGAGCGCTCTCGAGCGCGGCTTCGGATACGGGCCCGGGCTGTGTCGACAGTCGCGCCTCGGCCTCCGCAACCGCGTTTTGCGCGGCCTGTACCTCGAGCGAGTACCTGGCCGTATCAATTCTCACGAAGGGCTCGTCTGCCGCGAGTCTTCCCCCGTTGGTGAACTCCGGAGATACCCAGGTCACGCGGCCTCCCACTTCGGCCATCACCGAGACGCGGTCCGCGAGCGAGACCGTACCGGTCAGATCCACGGTCATCGACTCTTCGGTCACGACCGGGTCGAATGTGTTGACCGCGGGCGTCCCGGATTCGACCGAGGCTCCGGAACCCACGTCGACTTCGATTCGGGCGGGCGCCCGGGCCAGGCGCAGGGCGACTATGACCAGAACGGCGATAAGGAGCAGTTGCGCGTACCCACGCCACCTCGGTCGAGTATCTCGGTCAGCGGAATCGCTTGGCATCTTTCAACTGTTGCGTCGTGAACGGGTCGGACAGCCATCTTAACCGCTTGTGTGAACAACCACAACGGCGTTTCACCCATTTGCCGCCAGCACCGCGCAGGGGGTTCGCCGTGAGCGGTGTCGGCCCTTACCTTCCTGTGTTGACAACTGGCAAGGTACCCGCAGATCACGCCGCACGCGACCCAGGACACGAGAGCGGAGTCCCATGACAACCCCATCACGGCTTGAAGGTCTCGTTTTTGTCGTTTTCGCGTTTGCGTTCGCTGCAACGAGTCTTATTCCGGCAGGCGCCCAGGCCCAGCAGGGGACGATCACGGGCCAGGTCACGGACGCCGAAACGGGAGAGGCCCTTGCCGATGCGGCGGTCGAGGCGCTTGGGGCGGCGGGGCCGATCGCGACCAGCCAGGCAGGACGTTTCAGCCTTGGCGTGGCTCCCGGGTCGCACTCACTCGTGGTCACGCTGATCGGATACGAAACGACCCGGGTCGATGGTGTCGACGTGGTCGCGGGCGGCACTGCGGAAGTCTCCGTGCCGCTGCGCTCGCAGGCGCTGCTCCTCAATCCCGTCGTCGTCACGGCGTCACGCCGTCAGGAGAAGGCGCTCGACGCGCCGGCGTCTATTTCCACCGTCTCGGCGAGCGAAGTGGCCCGAACGGCGGCGGTGACCGTTGCGGAACACGTGCGCACGCTGCCCGGGATCGACGCGGCCCAGACCGGACTGAGCCGGTCAGCGCTTGTGGCGCGCGGGTTCAACAACGTGTCCTCCGGCGCGCTCCTGACGATCATCGACAACCGCTATGCACGCATTCCTTCGCTTCGGTTCAATGCGTACAGCCTGTTCCCGACGACGGATCTGGACATCGAGCGAATCGAGGTCTCACTGGGCCCGGGAGCCGCGCTCTACGGCCCGAACGCGTCGAGCGGCGTGATGCACATCATCACTTCGTCGCCACTCGACAAGCAGGGCTCCACCATTTCACTGGCCGGAGGTGAACGTTCGGTTTTCCACGGTCAGTTCCGCTCCGCCCATGCTGCTTCCGAGAACTTCGGCGTCAAGATCTCGGGACAGTACCAGCGGGGGAACGACTGGGAGTATGACGATCCGTTCGAGATTGTCCCTCGCGACCATGAAACGTCCAGGTACAGTGCCGATGCCCGGTTCGACGTGCGCTTCGGCGATGACGGCGCGTTCATCCTGAATACCGGAACCAGCAAGATCGGCAGCGGCATCTCAATGACGCGGATCGGTGGCAGCCAGGTGAAAAACTGGGGCTACAACTTCGTCCAGACGCGCCTGACGAAGGGTCGGCTCTTTGCCCAGGCGTTCCTGAACCAGACGAACTCCGGGAGCACCGCAACGGGGGGATCGGCCGATTCGGGAACATTCCTGCTGCGGACCGGCAGCCCGGTAGTGGACCAGTCGCGCACCATGGCGGCCCAGTTTCAGTACAGCTTTGATGTCGCACCCTGGCAGAGCTTCATCTACGGCATCGATTGGCAGCGGACCGAGCCGCGCACCGGGGGTACGATCTCCGGGCGGAACGAGGACGACGACATCGTCTCCGAAGCCGGCACGTATCTGCACTCGGAGACGTCTCTGGGCGACCGGGTGGACCTCGTCACGGCAATCCGCCTGGACGATCACAACCGTCTTGCCGACATGCACATCTCCCCTCGCGCCGCCCTCGTGCTCCGCCCGGCCGACAACCAGAACTTCCGCCTCACCTACAATCGGGCCTTCGCGACTCCGACCACCACCAATCTCTTTCTGGATATCATCGCGGCGCATATCCCCGTGGCCGGTGGCATCAGCTACAACATCCGCGCGCTCGGCGTGCCCTCTGGCGGCTTCACCTTCGGGGCTCAGTGCCCGGGCGGCGTCATGTCCTACTGCATGCGCTCGCCCGTGGTTGCCGGCCCTGTCCCGGCAAACGCCGCGTTGCTCTGGGAGGCGGTCCTCCAGTTGCTGCCCTCGCTCGATCCCCGGACGGCACCGCTCGTCAATTTCCTGAAAGACCCGGGGGCCCGCCCCGGGGATCCGGAGCTCGGCACGGTGTTTCGCCTCCTGGACCAGTCGGCCACCGATCCCTCCATGAGATTCCCGCTGGGCAACCCGTCGGTGGAGAACCGGGCCGAACTCGCCTCGACCATAAACAACACCTACGAGATCGGCTACAAGGGTCTGATCAGGAACAAGGTGCTCCTGTCCGTGGACGCCTGGTTCAGCCGGGTGCAGAACTTCATCGGCCCGCTGCAGATCATCACGCCGAACGTGTTCCTCGATCCCGCCAGCACAGGGGCATTCATCGTCCATCGTCTGACACCGCTTATCCGGGCCGGCCTCATCACCCGGGAGAGTGCCCTGGGAATCGCCGAGCTCCTCGCTTCAGCGCCGCTGGGCACCGTCGTGCCGGATCAGTCGGAGTCCGCCGAGCTCATCGTCACGTATCGGAACTTCGGCCAGGTGGATTTCTGGGGGACGGACCTTGCAGCGCAGATTCTCGCATCGGACCGACTGCGGATCAACGCGAACTACTCCTTCCAGAGCGACGAGTGCTTCGATTTCAACGAAGACGGCCTGTGCACCAGTTCGGACGACATCGCGCTCAATGCCCCCAGTCACAAGGGATCGGTGGGGTTTACCTTCGACAACCGGGCCGCAGGTTTCTCCTTCGGCGGGCAGCTGCGGATGACCACCGCCTTTCCGATGAACTCCGGCGTGTACAGAGGTGACGTGGACGGATACGGCGTTCTGGATGTCCTGATCGGATACCGCCTCCCCTTCCAGCCCGACACGCAGGTTTCGCTGACGGCGAACAACGTCCTCAACAACCTGCACCAGGAGTTCGTGGGTGCGCCGGAGATCGGCAGGATGCTGGTGGCGAGGGTAAGGTACGACTTCTGAGGGCAGTCAGCTCGACACCGACGAAGCCGCGACGACTGCCACAACCGCGGCATTCGTCGCGGCAACCGCCGCCTGCGCCGCCGCCACCGCGCTCTTCACCGCTGTGTGCGCGGCCACGGCGGAGTGGCTGCTCGTCCAGAACGCCTCACCCGCCGCGATCGCCTTGAGCCGCTTCCTGCGCGCGCGAAGCTCCTTGCGGTCGAAGTGGATCTTGAGTGACCCGGTCGTGTGTGCCAGCGACAGAACGACGCCAAGCCCGGGTTCGACATCCGCATCGTCCATCACGGCTTCCCGTAGCGCCGCGATCACCCTCCGTTCGGGTTCGGGGTCGACCGTCGGGTAGACCTTGCGGCTAAAGACCAGCAGCAATTGCGACTCGCTGGTGCGCAGAATGCCCCGGCGGCAGAGTCCGACGGCGGTCCGGTGCCTCAGGCGCTTGATGGAGCCGAAACGCTGCACCCACGAGGCTGCCCGTCGCCGCCTGGAGCCACGTACCCGTTCGAGCGCCTCGTCCATCAGCTCGTCGCGGACCCGGCCCAGGCCACGAACGGCCTCGACCCGCGCCTTCCTGCTCTCGTCGATCCGGATGTAACCATCCAGCGCAAGTTCGGCGAGGATCGCCCCGCCCATCGCGAGGTTGTAGTGCCCGGCCCGGTAGTCGACCGTCCCCTTCCGGTCGCGCAGGACGAGGAGCAGGAGCTGTTCGTGCAGGTGGAGGTCATGGCGGGACGCTGACATGCGGATCGTGGCTCCGGCTTTGCGAGTGGCTCTGCTCCGACTGAATCTGGGGTGTCTGCCCAAGCCGCGTCTACGGCCTCCAGGCGCCCCCATCGGGAATCCCCCGGCTGCTCAGGACTCCGGGCCCTGTCGCAGGCGCCGTTCCATCCCCCGCGCCGGGCCGCGGCAGCTCGTCGGGCCGGGTGCCGCGCAGGATGCTCCGCACCTGCCCGGTCCGCGGATCCCGGAGAATCACCATCGGGCGATCGGTGTCGCGGTCCATCGTCACCATGCCACCTGGGCCGGAGAGCGTGATCGCGGCGAGGCTCCCGGCCCGCCCGGTTTGCACCGGCAGCGCGAAGACGAAGCTGGAGCTGCCGTCACCATCCGCCACCTCGGGCATGGTGAAGCCGAGCGAGAAGATCTCCCGTCCGTCCGAGGTGAGTCCCGTCAGCCGGTACTCGCCGGCTGAATCGGGCAGCGCCGGCTGGGCGTCGGTGACAAAGGCCGGTTCCAGGTATGGCATGCCCCGAGCGTCGACCCCGCCCCAGAGCAGCAGCGACCTGGCCGGGGCCGACATGCTGTCATCGGCCTCGTCCCGAAGACGGAAGGCGAGTGCGTTGGTGAAGTGGTAGTCGCTGATCCAACGCCCGATTTAGATTTCGGATCTGTTGCGATCATTGAACTTACGGGGTTTCCGGGTCTGATTCCCGCCCTTCGGTTCCCGCCGAACGGGATCAGGTCCGCACTCGGCGGCGGTTTGCGAGCGCGGTTCTGAGCTGTCCCTCGTCGGCTCTCTGATAACACTGGAGAACGGTCTTGGCCGTCTTCCAGCCGCCC
>JAJDXS010000050.1 GCA_022823145.1 Gemmatimonadota bacterium | reverse complement strand
AGGAGAGGTCCTACAGTCCAAGGCGTTCCAAGGAGTTCCAGGGAGGGATCCGGGCTGTCGGACGCCGCCGCCGGAAGCGGTCGGAAGCTCCTCCCCGACTGAGCTCGCGACAGGTCCGGGGAGTAGTAGTCCGTTCAGGTGCCGGAGCTATTCTGACGGCCCTTATCGAGTGGGCCAACTCATCCCGCCCCTCGGCACCTCATGTCGGATCAACCGACGGCTCAAGCTCCCCGGCAATGGCTTGGAAGGCTTCCAAGGCGGCGTGCAGATCATCCACGATCTCAGCGGCCAGCACCTCCGGTTCGGGCAGGTTTTCGCCGTCCTCCAAGGCGCTGTCCCTGAGCCACAGAAGATCCAGATTCAGCTTGTCGCGCCTCGCCAAGTCGTCGTACTCGAACGCCCCCCAGCGGCCGCCATCGTTCTCCGAGCTCCACGTCGGCTTCCTCTTGTGGCGCTCGCCCGGCCGGTAGCAGGTCACGAAGTCGTCGAGGTCCGCTCGCCGGAGCGGCTTCATCTTGAGCGTGAAGTGCTTGTTCGTGCGCAAATCGTAGACCCACAGACGCTCGGTCCACGGCTTCTCGCGTGCGGGCTTCGCGTCGAAGAACAGGACTTCGCCTTCACCCCTTGGGCGTAGAAGATCCCGGTCGGGAGGCGGAGGAGGGTATGCACGTCGAACGCTTGGAGCAGGTTCCGCCGCACCGTTTCGCCCGCGCCGCCCTCGAACAGGACGTTGTCCGGCATGACGATGGCGCACGAGCCGTGTTCCTTGAGCAGCGTGCTCACGTGCTGGAGGAAGTTCAGCTTTTTCGTGCGATTAGGAGTGGCGCTGGGCGAGGAAGGCGCAAAGCGATCCGGCGATGGCCACGATCAGCTCGGCCTCCGTGGCATCGATTGTCTGCTGTTCGCGAACGTGGCGTCCCCGGTCGGAAGCGTAGCCCCACAGCTTATGGACTGCCTGATCGAGCGGTGAGGGCAAGCTCAGCGGGCCAATCAGTTTGCCGAGTGTCGGTTTTGGCTGCCCGGTCACTTCGCGAGCAGTCGCTTCAAGCGCGGCCATTGCGTGCTGTACGGCGCCGGTGGAATCCGGCACTGGGCGACGCGAAATGTCTCCCAGTGCTTCACTCAGTTCGTTCGCCGCCCGCTGGAAGCCCGATTCCTCCAAGATACGCGGCGTGTCTTGGGTGCTCTTGACGAACGTTTCCGAGCCCCTGTGGACGATCTTGCCATCGCGGAGTTCCCAACCGATTCCGTTTTCGACCATGAACTCGTTCAAGCGACGAGCGAAGTTCGCATTTACACTCGCACCGTAAATGCGGATGCGAGCGTACAGGGCCTCTGCGATATCGTAGACCTTGTACCACGGGGCGTACATCAAGTCCGAGTGAACTTCATCCCAGATGTTCGGGTATTCGGACCAGTTGTTGGAGTTAGGCGCCACCAGCAAGACTTGGCAGATCACATCGCGTATGCTGGATGGGTTCATCCCTGCTTCCTGAGCGAGAACGAGAATGGCACCCCGCAACTCCGGTGGTGCGTCCTCTCGGACAGTGATCGGAGCAGCAGGTGGCCGGTAGCCCTCCCGGTCCGAGAAGCGTTCAGTCATCGGTCGTCTCCCCCTGTTGTTGCAGCGGAAGCTCGGTTCATGGGCATATCGGTCCCCGCAGCCTCCAACTCCCGGGCCACCGCCCGAAACGCCTCCAACGCTGCTTCTAGATCCTCCACGATCTCGGAGGCCAGCACTTCCGGCTCCGGCAAGTTCTCGCTGTCCTCCAGAGCGCTGTCCCTGAGCCACAGAAGATCCAGATTCAGCTTGTCGCGCTTCGCCAGTTCGTCGTACTCGAACGCCCGCCAGCGGCCGCCATCGTTCTCCGAGCTCCATGTCGGCTTCCTCTTGTGGCGCTCGCCCGGTCGGTAACAGGTCACGAAGTCGTCGAGATCCGCCCGCCGGAGCGGCTTCATCTTGAGCGTGAAGTGCTTGTTGGTGCGCAGGTCGTAGACCCACAGCCGCTCGGTCCAGGGGTTCTCTTGCGCGGGCTTCGCGTCGAAGAACAGGACGTTCGCCTTCACCCCTTGGGCGTAGAAGATCCCGGTCGGGAGGCGGAGGAGGGTATGCACGTCGAACGCTTGGAGCAGGTTCCGCCGCACCGTTTCGCCCGCGCCGCCCTCGAACAGGACGTTGTCCGGCACCACGATGGCGCAGGTGCCGTGCATCCTGAGCAGCGTCTTCACGTGCTGGAGGAAGTTCAGTTGCTTGTTCTTGGTGCCGGTCCAGAAGTCCTGACGCTCGTAGGTGTCGGACTCCGTCTCCAGTTCGCCCTCCTCGTTCACGATCCGGACGCTGCTCTTCTTCCCGAACGGCGGGTTGGTGAGCACCATCGAAAACCGGTCGCCGGGATCGTTCGCCAAGCTGTCCACTCCCGACCGGATCGGGGACTCGTCCGGGGCGATCCCGTGCAGATAGAGGTTCATGATGCAGAGCCGTGCGGTGGCGGGCACGATCTCCCAGCCCTGCACGAAGTTCGTCCGAAGGTGCGCCTTTTGGTCGGGGTCGAGCGTGCTCCCGTGCTCGCGAACCACATGGTCGTGCGCGGCGAGCAGGAATCCGCCCGTTCCGCAGGCGGGATCGCAAACGGTGTCGTCCGGCCCCGGCCGCACGCAGTCCACGATGGCCTTGATGAGTTCGCGTGGCGTGAAGTACTGGCCCGCGCCCTTCGGCGACTCCTGGGCCGACTTGGCCAGCAGGCCCTCGTAGATGTCGCCCTTCACGTCCGCGCGCATCGACATCCAGTCCTCGGGTTCGATCAGGTCCACGATCAGGCGCTTCAGCGTCGCGGGGTTCTGGATCTCCTGACGGGCCTTCTTGAAGATCTCCCCCAGCATCCCTCCCTGTCTGGGAAGCTCCGTCAGAATGCGCCGGTAGTGCGTCTCCAACTCCTCGCCGTCGCGGGCGAGAAGGCTCGGCCAGTCGAGTCCATCCGGAACGATGGGCGGGCGGTTCCACGGCGGCTGGGTCCTCTGGTGCGCCATCTTGAGGAACAGCAGGAACGTGATCTGTTCGGTGTAGGCCATGTAGGACAGGCCGTCGTCGCGGAGCAGGTGCGCGAAGCTCCACGCCTTGTTGACGATCTGCCGGGTGTCGTTCGGCATCAGGCGATTTGGGTCTTGGGTTGACGTTTTCGTTGGCTGGGACGGCGTTTTCTCCGGTTCCGTTCCGCCGCCCGTTCGGCCCTGATCCGGTCCAAGAGGACGGCGGCGGGTTCGTCGGCGGGGTCCTGCGGGACCAAGCGGCCCTCGAAGGCGCTCTTCAGGATGGATTGGCGGAGGGCCGAGGCGTTCACTCGCCCATCGGCCAGCGCAGACTCAACGGGCTTGGACTGCGAGACCAGAAGGTCAGCAAGCGCCAATATGGTAAGAACCTCTTTCTCGGGAGGCAGCGGAAGCGCGAAAGGTAGGATGACTCCCTGACTAACTGTGTGTTGACCGGCGGTCGATACCCTGTTCCTCTCTACGTGTGAACGAAATCGTTCCGTGTTCGAGCACAACCGAAGCCATGCAGCCGCGACCAAAGTTGTGCACTTGGCTCGAATGAAGTGATCGCAGAAGAGTACGTCGCCGTTGGTGTTCCGGCAGTCCACCATTCGCCCCACCAGATCGGGACTTCCGTTCACTCGTATAATGAGCACGTCACGCGCGGCCAGCCTGTACTTGGCGATCTGCTGGCGGGTGCAGTCGAGATACCGGGGGCTCTGGTACGAGATCTGATCGTGGCGGATGTCGGCCAACCGCAGGACCATTCGTGGTGTGCCGCCCGGCGTGTCCGACCGTTTGCCATACCCGTTCATCATCGCCCACACGACCTGATCCACGGTCGCCCAGCACCACCCTTCGGGCAGCTCCGGGAGTTGGCCGGTGTCCGGTGCCGCGGGCTCCTTGTACTTCGCCTTCCAGTTCTTCGGCGGCTTCCGTCCCTTGGCCGCGAACTTCGCGAGTTGCTCCTCCTCCCAGCGCTTCCGCCGTTCGGCCAGAATGCGCTGAAGCAGTTCCTCGCCGGTCTCCTCGGGCGGGTTCTCCCTCCTCCATTGCTCGGTCAGCCTTCCCTCGACCGCCGACTTGAGGACGGACGCCCGTAGCTGCTCCAGATTGGCCTCGGCCCGCTTCAGCGCGGCCACGCCCTCGTCCAGCTTGGCGAACAGGGACTCGATCCTGGCGACGATGCGGTGTTGTTCGGGGAGCGGGGCGAGCGGGAAGCGGTACTTGCCAAGCCGCTGAGCGGAAACGCGAGGCAGGTTGACACCAGCCGAGTTGGCACTCGCGTACGCGACGAGACCGCTTGACGACAACAGGTGCATTAGGAGCGCGTTTGCCAACGCGGAAGACTCCTTGAACACGAGGAACTCGGTCGAAGCGACGCCGGACTCGGGTGGGCGGATCACCTTGTTCAGGTAAGGCCGCAGTCGTCCGTACAGCACGTCGCCGGAGCAAAACGTGGCGACGGTGCTCTTCACTTCTTCGGAGGATCGGTGGCCGGTGATTCGGTTGGTACCGCCCTCTACATGTTCAAGGCCGATGTAGTTGGTCGGGCCTATCGCAGCGGGCCGTACTCGCGCTCGTGACTCGCGCCACACCTCCCCCAACTCCACCTCCGACCACCCCTCCGGCAGCGCGCTCACGCCGCCAGCCTCTCGTTCAGCTCGGCCAGCACACCATCCAGATCCTCGCCGAACGCCCGCCATGCGCCACCGAGCCCGCCCCACTGGTTGAACGGCACGTCCTCGAAGTCCTGACGCTCGATGGCAAGGCTGGACGCGATGTGGTCCTTGATCGCGTCGAGCCACCGCCGCTGCTCAGCGGTGAACTCCTGCCCCGCGCGCGCCTTCTCCTCCAGCCATGCCCGATACCTCGCCTCCACCTGCTTGGCGACGGGAACGAGCGCCTCCTCGGGCTCGATCGCGTGCCTCACGATCGCGACCAGATCGACGAGCGCGTTTCCGCCCGCGCCCGTCACCTTCTCCGGCTCCAGCGCCTCATAGAGCCGCCAAAGGCCGTTGGCCGGGTCGTGAAGGCTGACCGGCGGACTCCGAAGCGCGTCGCGAAGCTCCTTGACGTGGCGATACCGAAGTCCGGCCCGGTACGGCTGGCTGTACAGAATCCGTAGCGCCTCGATCTCGTCCTTGTTCTCCTCGATGAAACTCTGGAAGTCGTCCAGCTTGGACCGGGCGCTCTCGACCGCGGCCTCGCTGTGGCCGAAGTCCAGCAGCACGTCGATGGCCCCCTCGTCGATGATCTGGTAGAGGCTCTGGTGGATCTCGATGATCGCCTTCCTGAGCCCCGGCTTGGTAAACGGCTTGAGCGCCTCGACCATGCGCTCACGCTCAACGGCGTCCAGTTGCTCGGTGGTCGGATCGTCGTCCGCGGCCAGTTTGTACCGCTCCACGGCCGCGTCGTGGGTAAGGTGCGGGTCGATGCTGTCGAGCAGAGTCCCGGTCAACGCCGCCAAGCTCAGTCCGTCCGCCTCCTTCGCGATCCGTGCCGCCTGCCCCTCGTCCACCCGCCGGCCGAGCCGCGCCAGACGCGACGCGAGGCTCGACGCCAGGTCCGCGTGCGCCATCCCCATTGCAGCGCTCTGAAGCAGCTTCTTGATGGGGCTTATATACCTGTCTTGACAGAAAGGGGGAATCATGTTAACTTCAATGTACGGTAAGAGACCATCGGACATGGAGTTACGGCATGGCACAGAAAGCACCGGGCAAGAGCCACCGGAAGGGAATCGACGTGATGGCAATGGCCGAGATGTTCGCCACGGAACAGAAGGCCCAGCGGTGGTTCGAGGAGTGGATGTGGCCGGACGGCAGCCTGACATGCCCCCGGTGTGGGAGCATGGACGGAGCCTACCGGGTGAAGTCGGGCAAGCCAATGCCGTATCGGTGCAAGGATTGCCGGAAATACTTCAGCGTGAAGACCGGGACGGCCATGGAAGACTCGAAGCTGCCGCTTCGGAAGTGGGCATGGGCGATCTACCTGGAAATGACCAGCCTCAAGGGCGTGTCGAGCATGAAGTTGCACCGGGATATCGGGGTGACGCAAAAGACGGCGTGGTTCATGCTCCATCGGATCCGGGAAGCCTTCGCGGACATCGCACCGATCTTCGATGGGCCGGTCGAGGTGGACGAGACCTACATCGGCGGACTGGAGCGGAACAAGCACGAATCCAAGAAGCTCAAGGCTGGCCGGGGGCCGGTGGGCAAGACGGCGGTGGTCGGCATGAAGGATCGGACTACCAAGCGGGTGGCGGCCAAGGTGATCGAGCGGACGGATCGGGAGACGCTACAGGGCTTCGTGGACGAGCACGCCAGCCCCGACGCGACGCTGTACACGGACGACACGAGCGCCTACAAGGGCACGGGCCGGGAACACGAGACGGTCAAGCACAGCGCCGCCGAATACGTCCGGTATCTCGAAGGCGCGACCGTCCACACGAACGGCGTGGAGAGCTTCTGGAGCATGTTGAAGCGGGCGCACAAAGGTGTCTACCACAAGCTCAGCACCAAGCATCTACAGCGGTACGTCAGCGAGTTCGCGGGACGGCAGAACGTTCGGGAGATGGACACGCTGAGTCAACTTCAGCACGTCGTGGCGGGGATGGTCGGACGGCGGCTGATGTACCGGGACCTGATCGCGGATTAGGGTCGGGCATTCCGGCGCTGGACGACGAGTGGGCTCGCGAACACACCTTCCAGTCGATGGCGATGATGCTCCTTCTCACGCGAAAAACCCTCTGTTGGGACACCTCAGCACTTGCTATCGGGGTTGGCTATGTGCAGGCAGGTGCCCCCGACATACTCGGGGTTGGCCCCAAGGGTCGCCTTGTCGCCTGCGAGCTAAAGGCGAAGGGCGGGAAGTTGACCGCGCCGCAACGGAAGCGCGGCGAGCAGATCAAGGCGGCGGGCGGCCGGTATCGCGTCTGCTTTACGCTACGGGAGGTGCTCGATGCCTTTGGCCATGCTTGATCTGCAAATCCACCCTAGCGGCAAGGTGACACAATGGGGTGCGGATGGGAGGTGTCACCAAGGGGACGTGGATACGGTACGGCGGGCACTGGACCTGCTGGACCAGGACGATGAAGTGAACCAGTTGGCACGCCAGAGGTTTGAGCACAATGCGGCCATCGTGGCGAACGATACGCAACGTACGCGGCGTGTCGTGTTGGCGATCCGGAAATGATGGTTCCCCGCACCGTCCGTTTGCGCCGCGAGCGAGCGATTCGCAACTACGTGTTGCGTGGTCTGGATTCGGCAACGATCGCGCCTTTGGTAGGGCTGTCGGGTAGAGATGCCGTAAATCGAGTGCGGCGGGAAATCGGCTGTCCTGCCCGCAACAGGACCACATTTCCAAGGTGGCGTCCTGACGAGCGATCTGCCCGGATGTCGCGGCTATGGTCCGAAGGGCTCTCGGTGACGGAGATTGCCGAGGAAATCGGAGTACTGCCCGAGACGGTGCGCCGCTGGCAGAGGCTTCTCAGGTTCGATTCGCAACGTCGGCAACGTCTTCTACCCAGCCAGTTGGAAATACTCGCCGCGATTGACGACGGTGCGACGGTCAAAGAGATCATGGCTCGTTGCGAGTTGTCGGTCCATGCAGTGCGCGGACGGCTCAAAAGCCTCCAAAAGCGGGGACTGGTGAAGCATGATCCCTGCAAACCCAGTGAACCCAAGGTCTGGAGAAAAACGATGAAACGACCCCTGCCGGAAGCCGTTCGGAAATGGTCGAACACGCCATCGCCGAACCCTCGCTACAAGGGCGCGACGCCCGCTGACATGGCGCGCGCATTGCTCGGAAAGAAGCCGGTCTGTCACCCCGAGAAGGTGTCCGAAGACGATGCCCCCGTCAAGACACGTATATAATCCCCTTCTTGATGCTCACCGACGGGCTGCGCTCCAGCGGTGGCGATACCGTCTTGTCGCGCTCGCAGACGCCGACCGCGTCAACGATCACGAAATGGGTCTTGTCCTTCGCGTCCGGGGTGACCTTCCGTAGATCGCCGGGCTTGATGACGCGCACGCCGCGTCCCTTCATCTGCTCGAAGTAGCCCGCCGAGTTGACGTTGCGCATGAAGACGAGACATTCGAGCGGCTTCACGTCGGTACCGGTCGCGATCATGTCCACGGTGACCGCGATGCGCGGATGGTAGGAGTTGCGGAAGCTGCTTAGCAGGTCCTCGGGCGAGGCACCGGTCGTCTTCGAGGTGATTTTCCGGCAGAACTCGTTGCCCTTGCCGAATTCCTCCTTGAGGATCTTCACGATGTCGTCGGCGTGGCTGTCGTTCTTCGCGAAGACGAGCGTCTTGGGGACTTCGGTGCGGCCGGGGAAGATCTTCGTGAACAGTTGGTCGCGGAAGGTGCGCGCGACGAGCCGGATCTGGTCCGGCGCGACCACGTCGCGGTCAAGCTGGTTGGCCGTGTAGGTCAGATCGTCCTCAAGCTCCGCGTGCGTCGTCTTGCGGGTCCGCCGGTCGCGCCGGGGCACGTACGCACCGGCTTCGGCCACCACCGCTCCGCCCTCCTCGGTGATCTTCGTCTTGATGCGGTAGATGTCGTAGCCGACGTTGATCCCGTCGGCGACCGCCTTGGTGTGCGAGTAGTCCTGCACGACGTTGTTGCGGAAGAACCCGATGGTCTGTGGACTCGGGGTCGCGGTCAGTCCGATGAGGAAGGCGTCGAAGTACTCGACGACCTGCCGCCAGACGTTGTAGATCGAGCGGTGGCACTCGTCGATGACGATGAAGTCGAAGTGTTCGGGGGGCAGACCCGGCGTGTATTCGACCGGGACGGGCTCGTCCCCGACCGGGCCGCCGGACTCGAAAAGCGACTCGTCCTCGTTGGCCGGGTCGTACTCGGGATCGCCCTTCAGCATTGAGTAGAGGCGCTGGATCGTCGTGATGACCACCTTGGCGGCCGAATCGACGGCGTTGCCGCCGAGCCGCTGGACCACGAACTCCTCGGCGAACGTGTAGGCGGAGCCGGGATTCCGGAACTCCGTGAACTCCCTCAGCGTCTGCTTGCCGAGGTTGTTGCGGTCCACGAGGAAGAGGATGCGCCTGGCCCCGGCGTGCTTGATGAGCCGGTGGCAGGCCGTGACCGCCGTGAACGTCTTTCCGCTGCCCGTCGCCATCTGGATCAGGGAGCGGGGGCGACCGTCGGCGAGCGACCGCTCCAGCTTCCGAATCGCCTCGTGCTGCACGTCCCAGAGCTTGCCTCGCGGCAGTGCGGGCATCTTCTGCAGCAACCGGCGCAGCTGCGCCGATCCCAGATCCTGTAGTCGCAGCAACTCCCTGGGCCGATGGAAGGTGAAGACCTCCCGGCTGCGCGGGTCGGGATCGAGTCCGTTGGTGAACTGCGTCACCTCGCCGGTGGACTCGTAGGCGAAGGGGAGGGGGCGGTATCGTGCGGGAACGTGCTTGTCGAGCCCCTCGGTGTAGCGCTTCGACTGCACGACGACGCCTTCGAGGGTGTGTCCGGCGGGCTTCGCTTCGACAACCCCTATGGCCCATCCGTCGGCGTAGAGCAGGTAGTCGGCAAAGCCGGACTTGATCTCCGCGCCCTGCTTCCACCTGAGCGGATACTCCCGAACGGCCACGCCGCGCGTCGCGTGGATGTTCATGGACGCGAAGTCCTGAACCACCCACCCGCAGGCTTCGAGTTGCCCGTCGATCTTCTCGCGGGCTTGCTGTTCGGGCGTCAGGGGCACGGGTGCAGGGTTCGGTTCGAGTGCGTTTTCGGAGAACCGCCGGTCACGCCACCGCGAAGCGCTCGACGGCGATCTCCCCCGCGCGGCCGCGGGCCTGCCAGAGATCGTACGCCATCTGCATCCCCAGCCATACCTCCGGCGTCGAGCCGAACGCCTTCGACAGCCGGATCGCCATCTCGACCGACACCCCGGTGTGCCCGTTCAGCAGCTCCGAAAGCGCCTGCCGGGTGACGCCCAACCCCTCGGCGGCCCGCGTCACGGTCAACCCCAACGGTTCGAGGCACTGACGCCTCACGATGCCGCCCGGATGCGGCGGGTCGTGCATGGCCATGATCTTCGCTTCTCCTCAGTGATAGTCCACGTAGTCCACATCCGCCGCCTCGCCGTCCTCGAACCGGAAGGTAACCCGCCAGTTGCCGGACACCGACACCGCGTAGTGGCCCTTCAGCCGTCCCTTGAGCGCGTGCAGCCGGAAACCCGGAAGGTCCATGCCCTCCGGCCCCCGGCTCAAGTCCAGCGCCGCCAGGATGTCCCTCAGCTTCGCCACGTGCTCCGGCGCGACACGCCGCGCCGTCCGGCCCTCGTAGAGCGCCTTCAGGCCACGGTGGCGGAACGATGCGATCATCATCGAAGTCTAGGCTGTCGCCCGCCGGACGACAACCGGGAAACGCCGCGAGCGGCGTGAAGCGGCACGGCCTCAACCGGAACCGGGCGCGAACTTGACGAAAGGGAGGTGCGGAACCTCAAGTTCTTGGTGGACAACGACAAGACTCGACCACATTTCGGGCCGTGGAGAACTGACATGACCAAAGCCGATCTGGTCGAACGGGCCGCCGACGCCGTCGGCCCACGGGTCACCAAGAAGGACTGCGGGCTCGTGGTTGACGCGTTCCTCGATGCCGTGAAGGACGCACTTGAGCGGGGAGAGGGCATCGAGATCCGGGGGTTCGGGACCTTCAAGGTACGGCACCGCAAGCCCCGCACCGCCCGCAACCCCAGGACCGGCGAACCTGTCGAGGTTCCAGCCCGCGCCGCGCCAGTCTTCCAACCCTCGTCACTCCTCCGCGACCGGGTGACCGGGGGGAAAGCCTCCGCGTAGGCACGGACATGCGTTTGGTGCTAAGATGGGATGGTTCAGGTCCATTTCGACTCCCGCAACTTCCCGGGAATTGAGGCGGTTTTGCCGCTGTTGCGGGGCGGCGGATTCGGACACCAGATCGATGGCGAGAGCGGCAGATCGTGCAGTCCCAGTTTGACTTACGTGATCTCTCGCCTTGATTTGGGGCTTTCGCAGTCTGCGTTACCAGCACACCGACGAAGTACAGCTTAGGACGGCTCTGGACAGCCGTCCCCGCAAGGGAGGCGTCTGATCCGAACAGCGGGAACCGAACAGCGGGAATCGGACCTTGGAATCCCGTAAGTGACACGCTCACAACAGGATCACGAGTCGGGGATTTCTGTTCGCTTTACATTGAGCGCGCGCGGAAAGCCGCTTCTGCGGGTCTAGATCCCCCAGAGCACCAGGGCCAGCCACACGCTCCCCGCCAGCGCGCCGCCGTAGCAGGGGAGCTTGAGGAAGCCGGCCAGGCGCCGCATTCCGAGATCCATGAGTGTGTGGCGGATGCGGTGTGCGCAGTGGAAGAGGGAGAGCGTGATCACGCCCAGCAGTACCAGCTTCACCGGCCACCAGCCCGCGAGGGCGGCGAGGCGTTGGGCGCCCTCGACCGCCGCGGCGGGGTCGCCGCTCGGGAGGAGGAAGCCCGTGGCCAGGATGAAGGCCGGGACGAAGATCGCCGCCATCACTCCGCCCGCCGAGAAGAGGGCCCACCAGAAGGCTTCGCCGGAGGGCCGGGTGGGGCGGCCGCTCTTTCCTCTGCTCATCGGAGCACCCCCCAGAGGATGACGGCGGTGGCGGTCAGCCAGGGCCCGTAGCCCATCACGATCTTGGCGATCGGGGCGGGCAGGCGATCCTCGCCTATGTAGATCGGCATGGCCTGCGGGACGGCCGCGAAGAAGGTGATCGTGTGCCAGACCGTGGCTGCGAGGGCCACCGCGTGCGCCACCTTCCAGCCGGTAGTGCTCAGCGCCTGGAGCCATTCGGCCGCCGCCGCCTCGCCGCCGCCCACCTTCGCGAGCGTGACGATCAGCACGATCAGGTAGGCCGCCATGAAGAAGCTCGTCACCTCGCGGATCATGAAGCGGATGTAGGCGGGGCGCTCCATGAACCACGCCCGCCTGTGGGGCCGGTGGTACTGTCCGCCGCTCATGCGCCCGCTCCCTTCGTAGCGCCAGCCCCTTTCGGCATCACGAAGCGCTTGAAGTACTCCTGGGCGCCCATCGCCTTGGCCTGCTGGATCGCGCCCGCCGGGTCGACGTGCTTGGGGCAGACGACCGTGCACTCGCCGACGAAGGTGCACCCCCACATGGCCTCGCTCGACAGCATGACCTCGAGGCGTTCGGTCCGGCCCTGGTCGCGCGAGTCCTTGTTGTAGCGGTGGCCGAGCGCGAGCGCCGCGGGGCCGAGGAAATCGTCCTCGTGGCCCACCACCGGGCACGCGGAGTAGCAGAGCATGCAGTTGATGCACATCGAGTACTGCTTGTACTGCGCGAGTTCGGCGGGGGTCTGCAGGTACTCGCCCCCGGACGTGTCGTTGACGTCGTCGCGGATGATGTACGGCTTCACGTCCTGCAGCTTGTCCATGAAGCCTTCCATGTCGACCACCAGGTCGCGCTCCACGGGGAAGTTGACCAGCGGCTCCACCTTGATCGGGAACGGGTAGTAGTTCTTGAGGAAGGCGGCGCAGGTCAGCTTGGGCTCGCCGTTGACCATCATGCCGCAGCTTCCGCACACCCCCATGCGGCAGCTCCAGCGGTGGGTGACCGAGCCGTCGACGTAGTCCTTGATCCAGTTGATTGCGTCCAGGACCACCCAGTCCTCGTCGTAGGGGACCTCGTACGACTGGAATCGCGGCTCGGAATCGGTCTCGGGGTGGTACCGGAACAGCTCCAGCGTGATGGTCTTCGTCTCGGCCATGGCTTGTTCCCGCCTATTCCCGCTTGAGCCCCGAGTCGGCGCCGTAGGTGCGGGCGCCCGGAGGCCACTTGGTGATCGTCACGGGACGGTACTCGATCCTGGGCGCGCTGCCGTCCTCCCGGTGGAAGGCGAGCGAGTGCGCGAGGAAGTCGTCGTCGTTGCGCTCGGGGTGGTCGAGGCGCTGGTGCGACCCGCGCGATTCGGTCCGCTCCACGGCCGAATGGGCCATCGACTGCGCGACGTCCAGCAGCGAGGACAGCTCGAGCGCGGCCGTCAGCTCGGTGTTGAAGCTGTTGGTGTGGTCGTCCAGCGCGACGTTGGCGTAGCGCTCCCACAGCTCGGCGATCTTGTTGCAGGTTGCCTCCAGCGAGTCCGCGTCGCGGTAGATCCCGGCACCTTCCTCCATGGAGTCGTGGAGTTCCTTGCGCAGCACCGCGATCCGTTCGCCGCCCGATTTGCCAGGGGAGGAGAAGTACGTCCGCCTTATGCGGTCGCGCTCGTCGCCCGCCTGCGCCAGCAACGCGGACACGTCGTAGTCGGGATGATCCATCGCGAAGCGCGCAGCATGCGTTCCCGCCTGGCCTCCGAAGACGAGCAGCTCGGTCAGCGAGTTCGACCCCAGCCGGTTCGCCCCGTTGATCGACACGCAGGCGCACTCTCCGGCCGCGTAGAGCCCGGGAATGTTCGTGGCCGAGTCGCTGTCGACGTCGATCCCCCCCATCACGTAGTGGACGACCGGGCGCACCGGAATCGGCTGGTACACCGGATCGATCCCGGCATAGCTGCGGGCGAGTTCGCGCACGAAAGGGATCCGCTTGTCGATCTTCTTCTCGCCCAGGTGGCGCAGGTCGAGGTGGACCACGTGTCCGTCCTTCGTCTCGATCGTGCGCCCCGCCCACATCTCCTTGATGAAGCACTGGCTGAGCTTGTCACGCGGCCCCAGCTCCATCGTGCGCGTCTGCGGGTGCCGCGGGTCGTCCACTTCGAGCGGCTGGCCGAGGTCATAGTCCTGCAGGTAGCGGCGGCCGTCCCTGTTGACCAGGATCCCGCCCTCGCCGCGCGACGCCTCGGTGATCAGGATGCCCGTGCCCGGCAGCCCCGTCGGGTGGTACTGGATGAACTCCATGTCCTTGAGCGCCACGCCCGCGCGGTAGGCCATCGCCATCCCGTCGCCGGTCTTGATCGCGCCGTTGGTCGTGAACGGGAACGCCTTCCCCGCCCCGCCCGTGCAGATGATCACCGACTTGCCCAGCACCGCCCGCACGGTCCCGGTCCGCAGCTCGATCGCCGCGCACCCCCGGCACCGCCCCTCGTCGTCCAGGAGCAGCTTCGTGGCGAAGTGCTCGTCGTAGCGCACGATGTTGCCGTACTTGAGCGTCGTCTGGAAGAGCGAATGCAGCATGTGGAACCCGGTCTTGTCGGCCGCGAACCAGGTGCGCTCGATCTTCATGCCGCCGAAGGGCCGCACCTGCACGGTCCCGTCGGGTCTGCGGCTCCACGGGCAGCCCCAGTGCTCCAGCTGGATCATCTCCTCCGGCGCGCGGTTCACGAAGTACTCGACCGCGTCCTGGTCGGCGAGCCAGTCCGCCCCGCTCACCGTGTCGTAGATGTGGTCTTCCAGGCTGTCGTTGTCCTTGATCACCGCCGCGGCGCCGCCTTCGGCGGTCACCGTGTGGCTGCGCATCGGGTAGACCTTCGACACGCAGGCGACCGAGAACGCGGGGTTCTCTTCGGCGATCGCGATCGCGGCGCGCAGTCCGGCCCCGCCTCCTCCGATGATGACCACGTCGTGGTGGTGCGAGGATACGTGGCTCATGGCTGGCGATGCCTGCGGACGGCGCGGGGGCGGACGGCGCGCGGACGCACGGGGTGCGATGGATTCATGGGGTCAGGCCGGGGGGAGGCTGGGGGGGAAACACGGCGTCGAAGTTAAAGGAGCCGGGGACGGAGGATCAAGGGTCGACCGCCGCCCCCACCAGCGCCGCAATCTCGCCGCGCTCCAGTTCCCGCATGTCGTGCCGGTCCTTGACCAGGCACCCGAGCGTCTCGCCGACGATCTCCGCATCGAGCCGGTCCCTGTGCAGCGTGATCAGCGCCCGCGCCCAGTCCAGCGTCTCGGCCACCCCCGGCGGCTTCATCAGCGACCGCTTCCGCAGCGCCTGAACGAAGTGCGTGATCTCGATCGCCAGCGCCTCGGCGATGCCCGGCACCTTCGTGCGCACGATCTCGACCTCCTTCTCGAAGGGCGGGTGCTCGATGTACAGGTACAGGCAGCGCCGCCGGAGCGCGTCCCCGATCTCGCGCGTCCGATTCGACGTCAGCAGCACCAGCGGCCGGTGCGCCGCCCTAATGGTCCCCAGCTCGGGAATCGTCACCTGGAAGTCCGACAGCACCTCGAGCAGGAACGCCTCGAACCCCTCGTCGGCCCGGTCGATCTCGTCGATCAGCAGCACCGCGCCGGCATCCGGCCGCGTGATCGCCCGCAGCAGCGGCCGCTCCAGCAGATAGTTCCGCCCAAAGATCAGGTCTTCGAGGCCGTCGGCGTGGGCGTGCGCGTCCGCGTCGTGCGCGTCCGCCGCCATCCGCAGCCGCAGCAGCTGCTTCTGGTAGTTCCACTCGTAGAGCGCCGTGTTGACGTCGAGCCCCTCGTAGCACTGCAGCCGGATCAGCCCGGTCCCCCGGATCGCGGCCATGACCTTCGCGATCTCGGTCTTGCCGACCCCCGCATCGCCCTCGATCAGCAGCGGCTTCTCCATCGCCCGCGCCAGGTGCACCGCGGTCACGATCGACGGCTCCGCGACGTACCCCTGCTCGCGCATCGACCCCTGCAGCCGGCGGATTTCGGGCCTCATCCGGCCCCTCGCCGTCCGCCGCTACACATACGCCGCGGGATTCGCGTCGAAGCGCGCGCGACAGCCGGGGCAGCAGAAGTACACGGTCTCGCCCTTGTAGGTGGAGGAGGGCCGCGATCCGTCCGTCGGTACGGTCATGCCGCAGACCGGGTCGGTTGCATGCTCCGTTGCGCCTGCGGGAGTGGCCGCCGCCTCGGCCCGGGCCGTCTCCGGCGCGCCGGTCGCCAGCGCCACGATCTCCGCCAGAATGCTGACCGCGACCTCCTCCGGGCTCTCGGCCCCGATGTCCAGCCCGGCCGGGCCGTGCACATCGGCGACCCTGCTGCCGCAGATCCCCTGCCCCGTCAGGTGGTCGCGCACCTGCACCATGCGTTTCGGCGAGGCGACGACGCCCAGGTAGTCCGGCCGCGCGGCCAGGAGCTGCTCGACCGCGTCCTCGTCCCCCTGCCCCATCGTCGCAACGACGGCGTACAGGCGGCTGCCCTGCGACCGTTCGCGGCGCGCGCGCTGCATCGCGTCTTCGCCCGTGGCGACCCGGTAGCCCATCGCGCCGCCGAGCCGCACCACCGCGTCGGCGATCGGCGACGACCCCACCACCACCATCTCGGGAGCCGGGAACACCGGATTGATGTGCACCTCCACCTTCCCTTCGCTGCCGCAGGTCATCGGTACCGGAACAATATCCTCCCGTTCGCCCGGCAGCGCACCGAAGCCGAGCAGCCGCGGCCGCCCCTCGGCCAGCGCGGCCAGCGCGTGGCGAACGACCTCGGGCTGCGTGCAGCTGCCGCCGATCCACCCGTGCACCTCGCCGTCGCCGGTGATCACCGCGGTGTTGCCGGGACTCGCCGAACTGGGGCGCTCGCGGCGCACGACTGTCGCGATCGCGTAGGCGCGCCGCTCGTCGAGGAGCCGGGCGGCCACGCCGAGCAGCCGGCTATTCATGGGCGGCCGCGCTCTCCGCCATCGCCAGCGCCCGCCGGGCGTCCGCATGGTCCGATGGGCGGTCCAGGTCGCGCATCGCTTCGCGGGGCCAATCGATCGCGACCGCTTCCGCGCGGTGCCGCTTCACCACCTGGCGGCCGCACCGCCGGTCCACACGGGTGAGTTCGGGAAAGAGGCGCCGGGCGTAGAGGATCGGCGGAGCCATCGTATCCCCGCCGTAGTGCGAAACGACGAGGGGGGCGCCGGTCTCGGCGTGGCGGTCCGCGATCGTGCGCAGCATCTCGCCAGTCACGAACGGCATGTCGGCGAGGATCACGATGGCGGCGGCGCAGCTTTCGTCGAGCGCCGCGACGCCCGCGCGGACCGAGGTGTGCTGGCCGAGGGCGTGCTCATCATTATAGACAGCGCTGCACTGCAAATCGTGCAATTCGGCCTCCACGGCCTCGTTCTCGTGACCGGTCACGACCACCACCGGGTCGAGGTGCGCAGCACGGGCGATCCGCACGGCGCGCCGCACGACGGTCTCGCCGCCGAGATCGAGGAGCAGCTTGTTGCGGCCCATGCGGACGGACGACCCGGCCGCAAGCACGACGCCTGCGACACCGGTCACGCGTCCGGGCGACCCGACGGCTCGTCGCCGCTCTCGAGCCAGGCCGAAAACCAGAGTGCGGCCAGCATCCGCCCGCCGGCCGCGATCCGCGACGCCGCGAACTCGACCGTGGCCGGCTGGGCGGGATCGTCAGGATCGAAGCCGACTTCCCGCTCGAGGCGGTACAGCGCCTCTACCAGCTGGTGCGCCTGCAGGATGTGCGCGAGGACCGCCTCCTTGGTCCACCCGACCACCGGCGTCGGAGGACCCGGGCCCATGAATCCGGCCACGTCGGCGTCGGTCACGTGGGCGTCCACGAAGTAGCGTTCGAAGCGCGCGTGAAAACGCGGGTCCCGGGTGAAGCGCTCCGGGTTGGGGGCCCCGAGCGCCCAGCCGTTGAAATGGATGGTGGTGTGGTGCGGCTGCGAGGCGTCGGTCACGTAGTGTCCCAGAATGCCCGCGTCGTTGATGATTCGCTGGGCGATCCACTCCCGCCGGACGGGGTCTTCCTCGGCCCGCCACAGCCGCCATTCGGTCACGAGACGCTGGTATACCTCCAGGATGCGGTAGGGAAGGAACCCCACGTCCCGCTCGGGCTGCGGGATCCCGGCGTCGTAGAGGATGCTCAGGAACGCAAAGCGGTTGGGGGCATCGAGCGCGCCCTGCGGCACGTTCTCCATGTCGATGTAGTGGTCGTATGCGAACGCCTGGTCCATCTCCTCGTGCGCGGAGATCCGCCAGCGGTCCGGCTCCGGGTTCAGGTATACGAGCTGTTCGCCCGCTTCGCGGAAGAACGCGGGGATCTCCTCGGGGAGCACCGATACGGCAGCGCGGGCAGCCATGCGATGCCCCCCGGCACCCCACGGAGGCGCGGGCGCGGACCACGGGAGCACGGCCGCGGGCCAGAGCAGCGGCAGCGCCGCGACGCCGAGGAATCCGGCTGTGAAGTGTGTGCGACGGCTCACCATGGTCCTCCTGTCCTTCTAGCTCTCGCGAGCGAGCACGTAGGGCGACCTCTGCACCGTCGGCATCATCACCAGGTGCAGCACGTTGACGTGCGGCGGCGTGTTGAGCACGTAGCATACCGCGTCGGCGATATCCTCGGCCACGAGCGGTGCGGTCCCCTCGTACACGCCGAGGGCGCGGTCCTCGTCGCCCCGGAAGCGCACCACCGAGAACTCGGTCTCGGCCAGCCCCGGATCGACGCTGGACACGCGCACGTTCGTGCCGACGACGTCGACGTTGGTGCCCTCGGTCAGCGCCCTCACGGCATACTTGGTCGCGCAGTACACGTTGCCCTTTGGATACACCCAATGGCCCGCAATGCTCCCCAGGTTGAGGACATGCCCCGAGTCCCGCTCGATCATGCCCGGCAGGATGGCCCGGGTCATGTTGAGCAGCCCCTTGACGTTGGTGTCGATCATCTCGTCCCAGTCGTCGTGACTGCCCTCCTGCACGGTGTCCAGACCGCGCGCCAGCCCCGCGTTGTTGACCAGGATGTCGACGGCCAGGTCGCGGTCGTCGAGCCAGGCCATGAACCCGTCGATGGCCGCGCGGTCGCGCACGTCGAGCGTGTGGACGAGGGGAGGAATCGCGCCCGTCTTCCCGGCGATGTCGGCGGCCAGCGCGGCCAGCCGGTCGCTCCTGCGCGCTGTGAGCACGACCCGCGCGCCCATCTCGGCCAGCGAGCGGGCGCACGCCTCGCCGATCCCGGCGGTCGCCCCGGTGACAACCGCGGTTTTGCCTCGAATTCGGTTCATGAGAGGAGTCACGAAGTCCCTGGGAACAGCGCTGAAACGTTTCAGCTGAAACGTTGCCGACAGTGGCGGAGATTCTACCGGAGCCGGTTGTCGCCAGCAAGACGAAGCGCTGGCGACAGATGGTAAGGAAACCGCTCCTCGATGGGCGAGTCGTGCTCGCCAAGGTGCAACAAGAGACCACGCTGGACGACCCTTTCCGCACGTTTTGTGGGTCGTCATGATCACCAGCGCCAGGAAGGATCCGGCGGAGGTTGGGGGCTCGGTGAATGTGACACTGTAAACTTCTATTTACATTATGTCACGTTTACCTGACACTTCCAGGGTCGTCATCACAGCGCCTTGCCCGGGTGGCACGAACAGCGTTTCCAGGGCGAGCGGTGGGTCGGGCGCATCGGCGGTGCTCCCTTCGGCGTTCTCGGCCCGGCTTACCGTCAGGCGCACCCGCGAGCCCTGCGGGACGTTGCACAGCAGGAAGAGGCCGCGCTCATCGGTGGAGGTCTCGGCCGTGGCATAGTGCCCGTCGCGGCCCGGCGTCCACACCGCTCCCGCGTCCGACCCTCGATCCGCGTCGTCGTCGGGGCGCCGCGGCGCCGCGATCGGTGTGGGTGCGTAGCCGGTCGCGGCGGGCCACCTGGCGCGGACCCGCAGCCCTGCCGGCGCCGCGCCGTCGGTCGTGACGATGCGTCCCAGCACGCTGGCCGTCCCCTCCGGGCGCGCGCCACCACCGCACGAGTAGGCCAGCACGTCGTCCAGCGACGGCGCGCGCAGCCGCACGTAGGCGACTTCGCCGATTTCCGCCCGGACCGGCGTCTGCGGTACGGCCAGCCCCAGGCGCGTGAAACGCGGCGCCACAACGCGCACGCTGTGCGTTCCCGGGGCCAGGTCGCTGAACAGGAATGAACCGTCGGTGTCCGACAGTGTCATGCGTCTCGTGCCCGCGATTTCCAGGCCCCTTGCATCAGGGGGAGGCGCGGTTCCGACCGAGTCGATGACGACGCCGAACACTGTCGCCGAGCGCGCATCGAGTACCTTGCGGCCGCGTGCGTCCCTGATCACATCGGTGATGCCTCCTTCTTCCCGGTATCCCAGGCGCGATACGTGCCACGGCGTCAACTCGGCCAGCACCGGCATCCTGATTCTCCACTGACGGACGATCCAGGCACCGTCGGGCAGCCGGGCGAAGTACACCTCCCCGCCGGGCTCCCCGATCTCGGGGGACCGGAGCAGGTTGACATACTGGAACACCAGCCTGTCGAGTTCGGCCGTGGCCTCGTCCAGCCAGAGGGCACCCACGATGTCCGGAACCCGCCGGCCCTCGATCGGCTCGAAGGTCAGGCCGATCAATCCCTCGGCTTCGTCGGTGAGGCCGAAGCAGTGCGTGTCGAGAAAGGGGTCCGACAGGAGCGCCTCCGCATCGGGCGCGTAGTAGACTGTCATGGAGTCGCCCTCGGCCTGCACGAACCCCTGCTCCGCGAGCGTCTCGATCGCCACCGAAGCGAAGGCCGCGTCGCGATCCTCGGCGATTTCCGAGAGATCCGAAAGCACGTTCTCGGCTTCGCGGTCCAGCCTGCGTTCGAACCGAAGCAGCGTGTAGCGGTAGAGACCCGCCTCGCGCGTCCATGCCTCGGCCGCCAGAGCCTTGCGGACCTCTTCCCACACCTGGGCCGTTGCGCGCCCCTCTTCGGGCCTGACCTCGCAGCGCCGCCCCGCGGTCACATCCAGGCGGCGCAGCAGAATCGCCTCCACGGGCACCTCGATGGTCATGAGGTCCGGGCTCGACGCCGGGTCGAAGCGCGGCGTGGTCAGGTTCGCGTAGCCGATGCGCTCGACGGTGATGTAGTGGGGCCCGGGAAGGCGAGGCTCCAGGGCGAAGCGGCCGGCGGCGTTGGTGAGCATGCGGTCGACCCGGTTGCCACCGTCGTCGAAGAGGACGACCATTGCGCCGGAAACCGGCAGCCGGTTGCCCTCTTCGACGACAATGCCGACGATGGGCTGGGCGGTCGCGGTGTTTGGGGCAACGGGGGCGACGGCCGTCACGCCGAGCAGCAGTACGATGGCCCGCGCGGGACGAAGGCTACGAAAGTTCCGGGCGAATGACCTCAAACCGGACCGCCGCTTCTCATTGCAGGTTTCCCGTCGCGCCCGAAAGCCCGACCGTGCAAGCCGATGCTCCGGGGTGCGTAGGTAAGAAGATACGATGTACGCCTGGATTGATGACGCGCTACCGACAACCACCGGGGGAAAGCGACGGACGATGACACACGCGCGTGCTGCGCTCGCAATCCCGATGGCGCTGAGCTTGCCGGCGCTAGTCAACAGCGTTTCCGCTGCCCAGAGTGCCGGCCCGGACCTGATCCTGCTGGACAGCCTCGTGCTGGAGGAGACTGGCGAGCACCACATCGGGAACCCTCTGGGTCTGTTCATCGGTGCCGATGGGTCGGTACTGGTTTCCGACGGCTTCGCCGCAACCGTTCTCCGCTATGACGCGACCGGTCGGCTTATCGGCCGATTCGGGCGAGGTGGCCAGGGACCCGGCGAGTTCGTGAATCTGGGTGGGGTGGGATTTGTCGCAGCGACTGTCGCGGGATTCCTCGACGAAAGCGGCAGGCTGGAGCTGTTTGGGTTGACGGACGGCGCTCAATCCGGACGCGTGCGGATGGATATGAACAATCGGACCTCCTCCTTTTCGGTCAGGGAGGACTCCCTCTGGTTCGCGGGAATCAACCCGGTGTCCTCGGCCACGTTCGGGGCGGTCTCCATCTCCGACCTGCTGAACGCGGTGGGAGCCGACGAGCAGACGCCACCCATCCTCCTGGACCGCGGGACTGCGCCGGCGCCTTACGCGGAAGCCCATGCCCTGGCAAGATCGCTGTCACATGCATTCATCGACGTCGGTGACGACGACGTGATCCTCGGGTTCACCGCGAGCCCTTTCCTCCTGCGTACCGACCATGCGGGAAATGGGGTCGACACGGCGTGGATCGCCCCCGGAGGCCGGCGCGGCGAACCCGCTGAAGACGAGTTCATCGAAGCAATGCGGAGCGACCGGGCGACAAGCCAGCAGGACCTGCGATCGTGGATGTTCGACTTCTTCGGGAGCGTCTCGTTCGTTCGCGACCTGTCGCGGGACGAACACGGCAATGTCTATACGGTTCACCAGGACGCCGACCGCGACGACGAGGGCTCCATGACCGGGGTGAGGCTCTACGTGGCCTCATCCCGGTTCGACGGCGAAGCCGGCTGCGCCGACACCCTGATTCCGACCTCGGACATCGGGGCCCCGGTTCCGTTTCTGGAGGACAGCACGCTATGGGTACTCGATCGGCGATTGGCGGGTGCGGCAAGCGCGGGACTCGCAACGGTGGTGAGACGGTTCGCGATCGACGCGGAGCAGTGCACGGGGACGGTCCGATGAGGGCGCTACCGGGATGCGCGCTGGCCCTGGCCCTGTCGTTCGGCGGTGCCGAGGGGCAGAGCGGCACGATCGTGTATAACTGGGTGGCGCCGCTGGACGTTGATGTGCCCGATGAAATGGCGGCCGTGCGGGAGGCGTTCGAAGCCCGCAGGGTGCCGTTCGTGCTTCACTTCACCGTCTCCGAGTCCCTGATGGTGAGGGACTCGGTGCCGATCGAGCATCAGATTCCACGTTCAACGTTTCGTGCGAGCAGCGGCAACCTGGACGTGGTGGCCAGGATCCTCGAGGCCTGGTTGGCTTCGGAACCGCACACCATTCAGCAGGCCTACGTCGGTGAGGACGGATCGGGCGTCAGCGTCAAGAGTTCGCTGGGTGGCGGCGTGCATCGGGTCGACCGCGGGGCGGTGCAGGTCGAGTGGAGCATCACCGAGGAGCAGCGGGAACACCTGGGCTACCCGGTGCTGGTGGCCGTCGGCGAGGCCCGCGGCGAGGAGGTGGAGGCGTGGTTTGCTCCCGCCATACCCGTAGCGGGCGGTCCGGCGTTTTTCGGTGGACTTCCGGGGATGATTCTGGTGCTGTCCCAGAACGGGGGCCTGACGACCTACGCGGCGACGGAGATTTCGCTGGAGGGCGTGGAGGAGGAACTGATCCGCATGCCGGAGGTCGGCGAGGTGACGTCGCCTGAAGAGTACCGGACGATCGTCGCCGAGAGCATCAGGGATTACACGCAGGGCATTCGCCGCATGGTCAGCACGTACGGCAACGTGAGATGTACCGTGGGTGTGCCGGGTGTTGCTCTCCAGTGTAATCAGGTGCGCCAGGGCGGCCCCGAGGCCCGCCGCCTTTCAAATCGGCCGGGGCCGTTACAGATTGGGGGCCTTGCGCCCGGGCCCGGAGCCGCGCGGGCGCCTCACACCTTCCTGTTAAGGAGCCCTTCATGAGCGACTCGCCGGTCCGCCACTACCGCGTCGCCGATCAGCCGAGGGAGACACTCAATCCCCTCATCTCACGCAGCCTCATTACAGGGGAGCGCGCCATGCTCGCGCATGTCTACCTGAAGAAGGGCGCGGTCGTGCCGATGCACTCGCACGACAACGAGCAGATCACGTATGTGATCGAGGGCGCGCTCAGGTTCAGGATCGGCGATGGCGGGCCCGACGGGCTCGTGGTGCGGACGGGCGAGGTGCTGCACCTGCCCAGCAACGTGCCGCACGAGGCCGAGGCGCTGGAGGACACGATCGACGTGGACGTGTTCACGCCGCCCAGGCAGGACTGGCTGGACGGGACCGATTCGTACCTGCGGGACGCGGGGGCGGGGGACGGCGACACCACCGGCGACGAGGGCTAGCGGCATGTCCGGCAAGCTGGAGGGCAGCCCCTGGATCTGGAAGGACGGGGAGTTCATTCGCTGGGAGGACGCCAACGTCCACATCCTGAGTCTCGCGGTGCAGTTCGGGTCGTCGGTCTTCGAGGGCGTCCGGTGCTATGCAACGCCCAACGGTCCGGCGGTATTCCGGCTCCACGACCACTTCCGCCGCCTGATGTCGTCGAGCCGCACCTACCGCATGCAGCCGTCGTACACGATCGACGAGCTGGTCGACGCGACGCTGGCGACGATCCGCCGCAACGAGCTTGCCGCGTGCTACATACGCCCCATGGTTCTGCGCGGGTACGGGGCGGCAAGCATGCGTCCGGACTTCAGCCCGATCGAGACCTATATCCCGATGTGGCCGTGGGGCGAGTATCTGGGCGAAGGGGCGCTGGAGCGCGGCGTCGACGTGTGCGTGTCGTCGTGGAACCGGCCGGCGCCGAACACGATCCCGAGCGGGGCCAAGTCGGCGGGCAACTACATCCTGTCGACGCTGATGGTGATGGAGGCGACGGCGCACGGGTACGCCGAGGCGATCGGGCTGGGTCCCGGCGGGCTCGTGAGCGAGGGGAGCGGCCAGAACCTCTTTCTGATCATGGACGGCGAGGTGGTGACGCCGATCCTCGATGGCACCTCGCTGTGGGGGATCACCCGCCACAGCGTGCTCAAGATCGCCGAGGAACTCGGGCTGACGGTGCGCCAGCAGCTGGTTCCGCGCGAAATGCTCTACAGCGCGGACGAGATGTTCTTCACCGGCACGGCTTCCGAGGTGACGCCGATCCGGTCGGTGGACGGGCTGCAGATCGGTGCCGGCCAGCGGGGGCCGGTGACTGAGCGGATCCAGCGGCGGTACCTGGAGCTGGCAGGCGGCGAGGGGCCCGATCCGTGGGGGTGGCTGACCTACCTCTGATCGGCGGAGGGGGCGTGGGACCGAGGGGCGAGGGGCGGGCGTATTGAGGCTTTCGATTGCGCGGGGCTCCGATTGCGCGTGTGACCGTTAGTTCAGTTTCGATAATAAACTGATGGAGTGGACGCCCCCTCCCGGCGGCATCGCAATGTGCCAAGGATGGTACTGAAGCGATTGCGACCTTGAGAGGTCTGACCATCAGAGGGAGGAGGCATCCACATGGAAGAGGTTACCATCATCGGGATCGAT
>JAJDXS010000012.1 GCA_022823145.1 Gemmatimonadota bacterium | reverse complement strand
CGCTTGTATGCACACGGTTTCAGGGTCTATTTCACTCGCCGTCAGGCGTTCTTTTCACCTTTCCCTCACGGTACTCTTCACTATCGGTCACAGACTCGTATTTAGCCTTGGAAGATGGTCCTCCCGGATTCAGCCAGGGTTCCACGTGTCCCGGCCTACTCGGGGTCCGCATCAGCTCACCTACTCGCATTTCGCATACGGGACTCTCACCCTCTGCGGTCGTACGTTCCAGTACCGTTCCGCTATGCTTCGGTTCGCCTTGCGATGCGGCCCCACAACCCCCGGTTGAGTCTCCTCACCCGGGTTTGGGCTGTTCCCTTTTCGCTCGCCGCTACTCTGGGAATCTCGATTGATTTCTTTTCCTCCAGGTACTTAGATGTTTCAGTTCCCTGGGTTGGCTCCCTGTGGCAGGGTGACGGGACTGCTCCCGCCGGGTTTCCCCATTCGGACATCCCCGGATCTAAGCTTGCTTGCAACTCCCCGAGGCTTTTCGCAGCTTGCCACGTCCTTCTTCGCCGGTCTGTGCCTAGGCATCCGCCGTGCGCACTTTCTCGCTTGACCAGCCCTCTTCCCTCGACCGGGTCCGACCGACCGCGTCGCCGCGTCGTCCGTCCCCGGATCATCGTTCATCGGGCTCGTCCACCGTCGCCTCCAACACGTACGCTCGGCCGTCCTCCAATCGGACGGCCAGAGCGACCTAAGGCTCTAGTACTTCCTTCTACCCTGATTTTCAAACACCCGGGTCCGTGCCGGCCAGGAGTACTCGTGCCCGCAGGCGCAGGCCACCCCACAGGCGCAGCACGGAAAGACTTAAAAGGTAGTCAAGCCGAAAACGAAGTCAACACCCTCCGGAACGCACCGCTACCGCCTGCGGATACCGCCCGTCTCCAGGAACTCGCTGACATCGGATTCCGTCACATGGAAGTCACCGAGTTCGGCGTCGCGGTCACGACCGTGCCAGTCGGAACCGCCCGTGACGAATAGTCCGGCTGCCCGCGCGCGCGCCATCACCACATCGCGGACCGTCGGCGACCAGGGGCGGTACGCCTCCATGCCACGGAGTCCCGCACCGATCATCAAGGGGAGAAGGGAATCAATCTGATGGAGCGGCGGGTGGGCCCACACGGCAACGCCTCCAGCCGCGGCTATGGTGTCAATCACTTCCTCCGGCGTCGGTGACTCGACGAGGACGTACGCGGGACAGCCGGCGCCGATGTAGCGTGCGAAGGCGTCACCGACGCTGGTCGCGTACCCTGCCTGAACCAGCGCACGCGCCAGGTGCGGTCGAGTGTAGGGCACCGCTCCTGATGCCCGCTGATCACCCACGCTTTCCAAGGGCAGGCGCACACCCTGGGCCGCAAGTCGCTCCACGATCCTTCGCATCCTTGTGTGACGGCGCGCGTGCAGCTCGCGGTAGTGGTCCATCAACCCTGTGGAGGCCGGATCCACGAAGTACCCCAGGATGTGGATCGATTCGTCTTGCCAGCGGGTGCTCATCTCCACACCCGGGATGACCCGGATCCTGTCCCCGGCCGCTCGTAGCGCCGGCACCACGCCCCCGGTGTTGTCGTGATCCGTGATCGAGATGACATCGAGACCGCCGGCCACCGCCAGCTCCACAACCTCTTCAGGCGCCTTCAATCCATCCGAAAAGGTCGTGTGCATGTGGAGATCGAGTCGCATGTGTTCTTCCCTGGCCCGGGCCTCGTGGGATCAGGAAGGCTCGACCCGATCCGCCAGCACCATGACCTCGTTGGACTCCACCTTCATCACGCCGCCCGAGATACCGAACGCCCGTCGCTCTCCCGATTCCGAATCGACTTCGATCGGCCCGCTGCCGAGAAGCGTCAGGAACGGGGCGTGTCCCGGCAGAACACCGACCCAGCCGTCCCACGCGGGAGCCACCAGCGACCTGGCTGCCCCTTCGAAGACGACCTTCTCGGGCGTGACCACGCGCAACTCCATCAGCCTCGCCATGGAATCAGACCTCGACGCCCATCTCGCGCGCCGCGTCGATAACCTCGTCGATGCCACCCTTCATGTAGAAGGCCTGCTCGGGAAGATGGTCGAACTCGCCGGCGGCAACGCGTTCGAAGGACTCGATGGTGTCCTCGAGC
Organism: Gemmatimonadota bacterium; assembly: GCA_022823145.1. Classification (GTDB taxonomy): domain Bacteria; phylum Gemmatimonadota; class Gemmatimonadetes; order Longimicrobiales; family Gaopeijiaceae; genus Bin94. The sequence continues at coordinate 56,091 of JAJDXS010000012.1, read as the reverse complement.
CTCACGTAGCAGCCGGGGATGTTGGTGAACGCCGTCGCCACGAAGAAGGGCTGGGACAGGTAGCGCTCGATCCGGCGTGCGCGGCCGACGATGATCTTGTCCTCTTCGCTGAGCTCGTCCATCCCCAGGATCGCGATGATGTCCTGCAGGTCCTTGTAGCGCTGCAGGATCTCCTTCACGCGCCCGGCAACCTCGTAGTGGCGTTCGCCGATGAACTGCGGATCGAGGATCCGGGACGACGAGTCGAGCGGATCGACCGCCGGGTAGATCCCCTTCTCGGCAATGGAGCGGGAAAGCACGGTCGTCGCATCGAGGTGGGCGAAGGCGGCGGCCGGCGCCGGGTCGGTAAGGTCGTCGGCGGGCACGTAGATGGCCTGCACCGAAGTGATCGAACCCTCGCGCGTGGAGGTGATGCGCTCCTGCAGCTCACCCATTTCGGTTTCCAGGGTGGGCTGATAGCCCACTGCCGAGGGCATGCGTCCGAGCAGCGCCGAGACCTCGGAGCCAGCCTGGGTGAAGCGGAAGATGTTGTCGATGAAGAGGAGTACGTCCTGCTTTTCCACGTCGCGGAAGTACTCGGCGACGGTCAGGGCGGACAGCCCCACCCGCAGGCGGGACCCTGGGGGCTCGTTCATCTGCCCGTAGACCAGTGCGGTCGACTCGAGCACACCGGATTCCTTCATCTCGATCCACAGGTCGTTGCCCTCGCGGGTCCGCTCCCCCACTCCGGCAAAGACCGAGCGGCCCCCGTGCTCCATGGCGATATTGTTGATCAGTTCCATGATGATGACCGTCTTGCCGACGCCGGCGCCCCCGAAGAGGCCCGTCTTGCCGCCCTTCACATAGGGGGCGAGCAGGTCGACGACCTTGATCCCCGTCTCGAAGATCTCCGTCTTGGGCTCGAGGTTGTCGAAACGCGGCGCCAGGCGATGGATCGGCCACCGCTCGATTGGCTCGTCGTCGGGGCTTGTGACCGGACCCTGCTCGTCGACCGGCTCGCCGAGGACATTGAGAATCCGGCCCAGCGCCGGCTTGCCGACCGGCACCGCGATGGCGCGCCCCGTGTCCACGACATCCATGCCCCGCTGCACGCCGTCGGTCGAGCTCATCGACACGGCGCGAACCTGGGAGCGGCCGATGTGCTGCTGCACCTCGGCAACCAGGTCGATCTCGCGCCCCGATTCGGTCTCGCCGACAAGGCTCAGCGCGTTGTGGATCTCCGGCAGATGCCGCGGGTGGAACTCCACGTCCAGCACGGGTCCGATGACCTGGACGACTCGCCCGATGTTGTTTTCAGCCATGTTTTCGTCTCTCCAGCCGCCTCGTGCGCGGCGTTTCGTCCTTCCGGCCGGTTCATCACTCCAGCGCCGCGGCACCACCCACGATCTCGGCGATCTCCTGGGTGATCTGCGCCTGGCGCGCTCTGTTGTAGCTGCGGGTGAGGGTGTCGATCATCTCACCCGCGTTGTCGGTCGCGCTCTTCATCGCGGCACGGCGTGCGCCCTGCTCGCCGGCGGCGTTCTCGACCAGCGCCCGGTACACGACGCTGGTCAGGTAGCGCGGCAGAATCCGCCCCACGAGCTTGACGGGCGGAGGCGACACGATGAAGGCATCCACCGAGCGGGCGTCCGCCCTCGGCTCCACCGGCAGCACGAGCTGCGTGCCGGGCGGCGTGGACATCGCCGAGCGGAACTTCGCGCTCACCAGGTAGACCGCGTCGAGGGCGCCGGACTCGAAGCCGTCCCTTACGGGTGCGATCAGGCCCTCCGCGTCCTCCGGGGTGGGCGCGTCGCCGATCGCGGTCGTCGACGAGGCGATGGCCCGGCCACGAAAGCGGAAGAAGGTGAGGCCCTTCTTGCCGGCGATGTGAAGTTCCGTTTCCACCCCGGCGGCCTCGAGCTCCTCCAGCTTCGTCCGAGCCTCGCGGATCAGATTCGCGTTGAAAGCGCCGCAGAAGCCGCGGTTGGCGGTCAGCAGCAGGACGGCTGCGCGTCTGGTTTCGGCCGGCTGCCGCAGCAGCGGATGATCCTGCTCCAGCCCCGGCGCGCGCAGGCTTCGCAGCAATTCGCCCAGCGCGTCGCTGTACGGCCGCGCGGCGACCATGCGGTCCATGGCGCGTTTCAGCTTGGAGGTGGCGATCAGCTCCATCGTGCGCGTGATCTTGCGCGTGTTCCTGACGGACTTGATCCGCCGCAGGACTTCACGGGCCTGGGCCACGCTATGCCGCTCCCGCCATCGCCGTCCCGCTCTCGACCGCGAAGACCTCGTTGTACTCCTCGATGCAGGAACGCAGCCGGCCCTCGATGTCCCCGGTCAGCTGTCCCTCCTGGCGCAGACCGATCAGCACATCGTCGAAACGGCTCTCCATGAAGCCGAGGAAGCCCCGCTCCCACTTCCTCACATCGTCCACTTCGAGGTGGTCGAGGAAGCCGTTGGTCACGGCGTAGATCCCAACGATCTGCCGCTCGACCGGCACGGGCTGGTATTGCGGCTGCTTCAGGACCTCGACCGTCCGCTGCCCGCGAGCAAGCTGCTGCTGGGTGGCCGCGTCGAGATCGGAGGCGAACTGCGCAAAGGTCTCCATGGCGCGGAACTGTGCGAGGTCCAGGCGGAGGCGTCCCGCGACCTTCTTCATCGCCTTCACCTGCGCCGCGCCGCCGACACGCGAAACCGAGATGCCCACATTGACCGCGGGCCGGACGCCCGAGTTGAAGAGGTCGGGTTCGAGATAGATCTGGCCGTCGGTGATCGAGATGACGTTGGTGGGGATGTAAGCCGAGACGTCGCCCGCCTGCGTCTCGATGATCGGGAGCGCGGTGAGCGAGCCGCCGCCGAGTTCGTCGGAGAGCTTGGCTGCGCGCTCCAGCAGCCGCGAGTGCAGGTAGAAGACGTCGCCCGGGTAGGCCTCGCGCCCCGGAGGACGCCTGAGCACGAGCGACAGCTGCCGGTAGGCCTGCGCCTGCTTGGAGAGGTCGTCGTAGATGACGAGGGTGTGCTTCCCCTGCCACATGAAGTGCTCGGCCAGCGCGGTCGCCGAATACGGCGCGATGTATTGCATGGGCGCCGGGTCGGAGGCGTTGGCGGTCACCACGATGGTGTAGTCCATGGCGTTGTGGTGCCGGAGCGTCTCGACGACGGCGGCCACCTTCCCCGCGCGCTGTCCCACTGCGCAGTAGATGCAGATGACGTCGGTATCGCGCTGGTTGATGATCGCGTCGACCGCCACGGCCGTCTTCCCGGTTTGCCTGTCGCCGATGATCAGCTCTCTCTGACCGCGGCCGATCGGGATCATGGCGTCGATCGCCTTGATGCCGGTCTGAAGCGGCTCCTTCACGGGCTGCCGCTTCACGATTCCCGGGGCCACCACGTCGATCTGGCGCCTCGCCGAGGTCTCGATGCCGGCGCCTCCGTCGAGCGCGTTGCCCAGCGGGTCGACCACGCGGCCGAGGTAGCCGTCCCCGACGGGAATGTCCAGGACGCGTCCCGTGCGGCGCACCTCGTCGCCCTCGTGCAACCCCGCCCATTCGCCCAGGATGACGGCACCGATGTTGTCCTCTTCAAGGTTCAGCGCCAGCGCGGTGACCGTCTCGCCGGTCTCGCCGGAGGTGATCTCGAGCATCTCGCTCGCCATTGCGCGGGTGAGGCCGTAGATGCGGGCCACCCCGTCCTTGACCTCGAGGACCTCGCCGACCTCCTCGGCGTGAAGCGCCTCTTCAAAGCTCTCGATTTCGGCCAGGAGGACGCTCTTGATCTCGCCCGCCCGGAGCTGGGAATCTGCCATTTGGTTCTAGCTTTCCTGTCCTTGCAGCTCGGTGGCCATGAGCGCTCGGCGCATGGCGTCCAGTTGTCGTTTCAGAGATCCGTCGTACAGGGTGTCGCCCTCGCGGATCACGATGCCCCCGATGATCTCGGGCCTGACCCGCAGCGTCGGGATGACCTGTGCCCCGGTCGCCGACGAGAGCCGTGCCGCCAGGGCTTCCTCCTCGTCGGCGCCGAGTTCGCGAGCCACGGTCACTTCCATGTGGCGGATCCCCCGATGACGGTCGAGGAGGGCCTGGAAGTCCTTCATGATCGCGGGGAACAGGCGTTGCCTGCCCCGGTCCACCACGACCGTGAGGAAGCGGAGCAGCATCGGTGGAACGGAGTCGCCCAACGCACGCTCCAGCGCCTCCTTCTTGGTGTCCGCCGACACCCGCGGCGTGCCGAAGAACTCGATCACCTTGCGGTCTTCCATCAGACCGGCCACCGCGGCCACGGGGTCCCCGTATCCGGCGGCACCCCCATCGCGCTCGGCCAGTTCGAAGAGCGTCTCGGCGTAGTTGCGGACGACGGTGTCCTCCCTCACGCCAGCGCTCCCTCCGACTCGGTCAGGTCGTCGATGTAGCTGGTGGCCAGCTGCCGGTCGCGGTCGGCGTCCAGCCGCTCGCCCAGGAGCCGCGATGCGACGGCCAGCGCCACGTCGACCGCCTCCGCGCGCACGGCCTCGACCGCCGCCTTCCGCTCGCGCTCGATCTCCCGCCGGGCGTTGGCCAGCATGGCCTGGGTCTCCTCGCGGGCCCTGGCCTCCAACTCCTTCCGGAGCGTCTCGGCGGCGGCCCGGGTCTCGGCTACCACGGCCTGGGCCTGGCGCCGCCCCTCGGCGAGCTGTTCGCGGTGCCGGTCGAGCAGATTCTCGGCTTCCTCGCGCTGATTCCTGGCCTCGTCGATGTTGTCCTGGATGCCCTTCTCACGCGCGTCCAGGGCTCCCAGCAGCGGCTTCCAGGCGAACCTGCCCAGGATGAAGAGCAGCGTCAGGAAGGTGAGCAGCGTCCAGATCGCCAGCCCGATGTCGGGCGCGAAGAGCGATTCCCACGCAACCTCGTGTTCGGCTTCCTGCGCGACCGACATGACCGGCAATGCGCCGGCAAGCAGGTGGCCCGATGCAGCGCCCATCTTCGCTGTCCCCGTGATCACGCGAGGAAGAGGAAGAGCATGAGCGTCAGGATAATCCCGGCGAGCGCCGCCCCCTCGACCAGGATGGCGAGCACCATGGCCAGGCCACGGATTTCGCCGGAGGCTTCCGGCTGGCGCGCGATGCCCTGCGTGGCCCCGTCGCCGATGCGGCCGATGCCGAGTCCGGCGCCGATCACGGCCAGGCCAACACCGATTCCGGCGCCGAGGAGCGCCATGTTGTTCTTTGCGGCCTCTGGTGTGAGCGCCGCGTCCTGGAGGATGTCGACAGTTGATTCGAGCATTGTCGTTTCTCTTCCCTTCCGTTGGGTTCGGTCCCGATTGGTTCAGGTGGTATCTAGTGTGGATGCCGGATCAGGCCGATGAACGCGGCCGTGAGCATGGCGAAGACATAGGCCTGGATGAAGGCGATCAGCACCTCGAGGAGGAGGATGGCCGACACCAGGCCGTAGGACCCGGCGGCGATCAGCCACCGGATGTAGGCGTAATTCCCGAAGAGAAAGATGAAGCCGAGTACGGAGAAGATCAGGACATGGCCCGCCGTCATGTTCGCAAACAGCCGGATGGCCAGTGCGAAGGGCTTCAGGAACTTCCCCATGAACTCGACCGGCGTCATCACCGCGAGCACAACGTACTTCATGGCCCCGGTAACGCCGGGCGGTACGAAGAAAATGGTCCGCAGGTATCCCCTGAAGCCGAGCGACAGAAATCCCGAGACCTCGACCACCACGAATGTGACCAGAGCCAGCGTACCCGTGACGACGATATTCCCGGTGGCCGACCCGCCCCAGGGCACCAGGCCGAGGAGGTTCATGGTGAGGATGAAGAAGAACAGGGTCAGCACCAGCGGCACGAAGCGCTGATATCCGTGGCCGATATAGCCCTTGCAGAGATCGTCGCAAAAGTAGACCACCACCGCTTCGATGGCGTTCGCCAGCCCGCTGGGTGCGCGCCCCGCGGCAGCCCGGGCCACCCGCTGCCCGGCCAGGATCGAGAACGCCGCCGTGATCACCGCTCCGAGCAGCAGCAGGATGACATGTTTGGTCGGAGACACGTCGATGGTGAGTCCGCCCACGGCAAGTTCGGGCCAGTGGGGAAGATGGACCGGCCCGATGAACGGAAGCTCGTACTCGGTCGAGTTGAGGATGTGATGCCCCAGCATCTCTCCGAGATCGAATTCGCCGGCGTGCGCCTCCTGGGCCGCGCCGTGCTCCTGGTAGACGTTTGTCATTTCGCTCCCGACCCGGCGGGCACGGCAGCCCCACGGAGCCGTCGATACTCGAGGGCGGACTCCGTGACCAGCAGCACGATCAGGAAGCCGCCCAGCGACAGCAGGAATGGAATCGGCTCGGCCCGGCCCGGCAGGGCGAAGGCGAACACGCCGAAAGCCACCGCCGCGATCCGCATCGCGAACCCTGCCAGGATCGCGGCCAGGAAACGGTCGTTGCGGGCCCGCCACCTCTTCAGCATGAAGTACGCGGCCAAGTGCGTGCCAAGCGCCAGGATCACACCGCCAACGACGGCCCGGTAGGCGTCAACGTCCAGGAACGGCCAGGCCACGACCGAACCCGCCGCCGCGATTGCCAGGGCCGTGGCCGGAAACGTCCTGAAAAGTCTCAACGGTGTTCTCCCCCGCCGTTCGAAAGATCCGAATCGCTGCGCGTGGCGCCAGCCATGGCTCTCATGTAGACCGTGACCATCCCCGCCGCGATGCCCCCGAGCGTGCAGAGCAGGATCATCAACGGGCTGGTGCCGAGCCATTCGTCCAGCTTGAGACCGGCCCAGGCGAGCAGGGCGACCGTCAGTGCCCATCCGAGCCCATACCCGGAAAAGTGCCCGATGTCGCCCAGGGAATGGCTGGTGCCCGCGCTCGAACGGCGACCCTCCCTCACCTGCTTCCTTTCACGCTTGTCTTCCCTTGCCGACCGCCTCAGGCGTTTGCGCGAGCCGCTCTCGGTTCGAGCCCTTTCGGAATGCGGCGTTCAGCTGCATGGACCCTGTTTCCGGGGGGAAAGCTAACGCTTGTGAAAATTTTCGCAAGCTCGAAATCGGGCCTTTGCAACCGTGCGGGCGGGGCGTGATCCGGGCGCGGAGGCGCGCGCGCGCCGTCAGGGAATCGACAGCGCCGCGGGGGCTTTCACGCCTTGACCCGAAAAACCCGACTCGTCTATCTTGCGCGATCAATCGCACCAGTCATTCGCCGTCACCCGGACAGGGTATGAGCCCCACTTCCTCCCCCACCCTCACCGCCCCGCCCGAGCACTCCTCCGACCGCGACGTACAGCTGCTGCGGCGCGCGGGCGAGATCGGCGAGGAACTGCGCACCGCGGTGCAGCGTCGCATCGTCGGCCAGCAGCACATCGTCGACAGCATCCTGACTGCCATGATGGCCAACGGCCACGTGCTCCTCGTCGGGGTGCCGGGGCTTGCCAAGACGCTGATCATCTCGACGCTCGCCGAGGCGCTGCACCTCAAGTTCAACCGCATCCAGTTCACCCCGGACCTGATGCCCACGGACATCACGGGGACGGAGGTGATCCAGGAGGACAAGATCACGGGAGAGCGCGTCTTCCGCTTCGTGCGGGGGCCGATCTTCGCCAACATCATCCTCGCCGACGAGATCAACCGCACGCCGCCGAAGACGCAGGCGGCGCTGCTCGAGGCGATGCAGGAGAGGGACGTCACCGCGGCGGGCAAGACGTACCACCTCGACCCGCCGTTCTTCGTGCTCGCCACGCAGAACCCCATCGAGCAGGAAGGCACCTACCCGCTGCCCGAGGCGCAGCTGGACCGCTTCATGTTCGATCTCCGCATCCACTACCCGAGCCGGGACGAGGAAGAGAAGATCGCGACGCTCACCCAGGAGGTGCAGGACATCCCGATCGAGCCGGTCGTGCACGGGTCCGAGATCATCGAGCTGCAGCAGCTGGTGCGACGCACGCCGGTACCCCCGTCGATCGTAAGCTACGCCGTCAGGCTGGCGCGCTCGACGAGGCCGGGAGGCGAGGAGCAGGCCGCCGTGGCCAAGAAGTACATCAGCTGGGGCGCCGGCCCACGTGCGTCGCAGTACCTGGTTCTCGGGGCCAAGGCACGGGCCGTCTTCCGCGGAGCGCCCACGCCCACCATGCAGGACATTCACGATATCGCGCCGCAGATCCTCGCCCACCGTATCGTCATCAACTTCGACGGCGAGGCCGAGGGCCTGTCCACCCGCGATGTCATTCGGGAACTGCTCAGCGAGAGCAAGAAATGGATCTAGAGGACGCGTCACCCGACGACCGACCTCCGAGTTGTAACAGACGGGCGCCATGGCGCTGATCACGGGACTGACGGCAGCCTTCGTCCTGCTCCTGCTCGTCGCGGCCGGGCTGACGGCCACGCTCGCGGCAGTATCGAAGATCGGCGATTCCAGGTCGCGCATCCTCGCCGAGGAGGGCTTCGCTGGAGCCGACGCGCTGGCCGAGTTGCGCACCGGCGAGGTGGGCACCTCCGCGCTGGGCGTTCTCCGTGCCATCTGCAGCCTGGGCGCCGCGGCGGCCGGGGTGGCGGCCGCCGCCGTCCTGTGGGGTCCGCGCGGGATGTGGATCGGTGGTCCGGTGGTCGTGCTCTTCGTGCTGCTGGCCGGCGAGGTGGGGCCCCGGGCGCTCTCCGGACGCCGTCCCGTGCGGCTCGCGCTCGCCGCGGCTCCGGCGCTGCGCGCGACCGCGCGCGTCGCGGGCAGCCTTCTCTACCCGTTCTTCGCGCTGGGCCGTCTGCTCGGCCGCGTGTCGGGGCGCTCCGAGGCCTCCGCCGACGAACTGCAGGTGCGCGAGGCGCTCGAGATCGGCGAGGGCGCCGGGATCGTGGAGGCCGAGGAGAGCCGCCTGGTCGAGCGGGCCTTCCGGTTGGATGAACTCAACGCCTGGGACGCGATGACCCCGCGAGTGGACATCCTCGCCTGGCAGGATTCGCGCCTCCTGGGTGACGTTCTGCCCGAGCTCGAGGAGGTCCCCTACTCGCGCGTTCCGGTGTACCGCGAAAGCGTTGACGACGTGACCGGCATCCTCCACGTGCGCGACGCCTACCGCGCGTACGTCGCCGGGCGGCACGACGCTCCGCTGCGCGAGCTCGCGCGGGAGGCCATGTACGTGCCCGGCTCGCTGTCGCTGGGCAAGCTTCTCGCCGAATTCCGCGCGCGGCGCATGCACATGGGGATCGTAGCCGACGAGTTCGGGGGCACGGACGGGCTGATCACGCTGGAGGACGTCCTCGAGGAGCTGGTCGGCGAGATCGTCGATGAGACCGACGTAGATGTCGACCCGGTCACGCAGGTCGCCGAAGACGAAATCCTGGCCTTGGGGGCAGCGGACATCCGGGAGATCAACGAGCGTTTCGGATTCGAACTGCAGGCGGGGGAGCACCGGTCGGTGAACGGATTCATCCTGGAGGAACTGGGCCACGTTCCCGAGGTAGGCCGGTCGTTCACGGCGGACGGCGTGCAGGTGGAGGTCGTCGAGGCCACCGACACGCAGGTGCTGAAGGCGCGCCTGCGCCGCGGTCCCCCGCCCGACGCACCGCGCTGATGGCGGTCGTGGTGCCCTTCGAAGGGCGCCGGCCGCGCATCGCGGGGTCGGCGTTCCTGGCGGCGACGGCGGTGGTGATCGGTGATGTGGCGATCGGGAGCGAGGCCAGCGTCTGGTTCGGCGCCGTGCTCCGCGGCGATCACCCCGAGCACGGCATTCGTGTCGGGGCGCGGGCCAACGTACAGGACAATGCCGTCATCCACACCAGCGATCAGGGGCCCACCGTAATCGAGGAGGAGGTCACGGTAGGGCACGGCGCCATCATGGAGAGTTGCCGGATCGGACGCCGCGGGGTGGTGGGAATGGGCGCCGTGGTGCTCCAGCGCGCCGAGGTGGGAGAGGGCTGCGTGATCGCGGCCGGGGCGGTGGTGAAGGAGGGCGCCCGGGTCCCCCCGCGCAGCCTGGTGGCCGGCGTGCCGGGGCGGGTGAGGCCGCTCGGGGAGGGGGCGGCCTCGTGGACCGAGCGCAGCGCGGGCCACTACGTGGAGCTGAGCCGGCGCTACCTGGCCGACAGGACGTGCGAACTTTGCGGCGGCCCGGCGCTGGAGCGGCACTGCAAGATAGTCTGCCTCAACTGCGGGTTTCAGAGGGACTGCAGCGACCCCTGATCCCCGGGATCACTCAGCACCCAGGATCGTTGCCATGTACCAGGCGACGATCGTATCGCCCCAGGTGTACGCGATCCCCGCCCCCAGCGCCAGAAAGATCCCGAACGGCACGAGCCTGCCGGTCCTGAGCGAGATCGGGCCGAAGACCAGCGCGCCAAGCACCGATCCCGCGAAGAGCGTCACCGGGACGCCCGCCGGCCCCAGGAACGCGCCCGCCATCGCCATCATCTTGACGTCGCCGCCCCCCATCGCGTCCCTGCCCATCAGGAACTTCCCCAGCACCGCGATCAGCCACATTGCGCCGAACCCCAGCGCCGCGCCCCAGGTCGACTCCGCAAGCGCCGGTCCGCCCGGAAGCGGCGCGAGCGCCAGGCCGATCGCGGCGCCGCCCAGCGAGAACTGGTCCGGGATGATGTAGGTGCGGGCATCGGCGATCGCGATTCCCAGCAGGATCGTCAGGAAGAGGCTGCCGCGCAGGGCCTCGGGCGTCACGCCCCAGCGCGCGGCCATCCCCGCCCAGATCACCGCGGCCGCCACCTCGACCAGCGGGTACTGGACGCTCAGGCGCACTCCGCAACGGGAGCAGCGTCCGCCTACCAGCAGGTAGCCGGCCACCGGCACGTTCTCGAACCACCGGATCCGCGCCCCGCAGCCGGTGCACCGGGACGGAGGCGACATGACCGACCGGCCCGCCGGCCACCTCATCGCACAGACGTTGACGAACGAGCCCGCGGCAGCTCCGGCGAGCGCCCCCAGCGCCACCGGCCAGCCGACGGTCACGGAGTGTGCCTTGTGAGGAGGTGCATGAGGATCGAGCCGGCCACCGCGACGTTCAGGGAATCGACCCCGGGGCGCATCGGTATGGAAATCGCGCGGGCCCGCCGCACGATGTGCGCCGGAAGCCCGCCGGTCTCGTTCCCGACCACCAGCACCCAGTCCCGTGCCCCGACCTCCGCGACCTGGTCGGCCGGAACGCCGCCCGGATCGGCGCACAGCAGGTTGACCCCGGCCATCGCGTCGCCCGGCACACTCGAGCCCGAGCCCGGCGCGGCGATCTGCGGCACGTGGAAGACTGCCCCCGCCGAGGCCCTGACCACCTTGGGATTCCATGGGTCGACGGTGCCCGCGGGCACGACGAGGCCGTCGAGGCCGAAGGCCCACGCCGAGCGGATCAGGGTCCCGAGGTTGCCGGGGATCTGCACGCCCAGCGGCATCAGGTAGCGCCCGTGCGAGAGGGGCACCCGGACGGCGACGGGGGTGCTCACGCAGGCGATGACGGGCTGAGGACTATCGGTGGATGCGAACTCCGTGACCTCGCGGTCGGGCAGAGCCTCCACCTCCACACCTCGCTTCCCGCAATCGGCGAGCACCCTGCGCCCCGGCTCCGAGCCCGCGTATTCGGCTCCGATGACCGTCCAGAGGACCCGGGCGGGAGACCGGAGCGCCTCGCGGACGACCCGGGGGCCTTCGGCCAGCGCCAGGCCCTCGCGTTCGCGCATGCGGCGCGCCGCAAGACGCCGCAGCAGCCGTGTCCTAGATTTGCTGATCAAGCCGACGTTCCTTCCCGTCCTGCCAGCCCGCGAGCCAGTTGCCATGGACAGCCACCCAGCGGTTCCGGTCGCCCTCACCATCGCCGGCAGCGACAGCGGCGGGGGCGCGGGGATACAGGCGGACCTCAAGACCTTTCACCAGTGGGGAGTCTACGGAACTTCCGTCCTGACCGCCGTCACCGCGCAGAATACGCTGGGGGTGCAGGCCGTGCATGCGGTGCCTCCCCGGATCGTTGCGGCGCAGATCGAGAGCGTTGCGGGGGATATACCCCCCCGGGGGGTAAAGTCCGGAATGCTGGCCAATGCGGGAATCGTGGGGGCGGTTGCGGCGGGGCTGCGGCGATGGAGGCTCGACGACTACGTGCTCGACCCGGTGATGGTGGCGACGAGCGGCGATTCGCTGCTCTCGCGCGACGCCGTGGCGTCCATTCGTGACGAACTGGTGCCGCTGGCGGCGGTCGTGACGCCGAACTGGCCCGAGGCGGTGCTGCTGACGGGGGTGTCGGACGGGAGTGTCGACGGGATGGAGGCGGCAGCGAGGGCTCTCGTGGAGGCCGGGGCGGGCGCCGCGCTGGTGAAGGGTGGCCACCTGGGAGGTGACGAGGTGGTGGATCTCTTCTGGGATGGAAGAGTGCAGCGGGTTTTTCGCGGCCCCCGCATCGAGACGCGGCACACGCACGGGACCGGGTGCGCGCTGAGTGCCGCCATCGCGGCGGGTCTGGCCCGGGGCGTGCCGCCGGGCGACGCCGCGGCGGCGGCGGTGGCCTGGGTCCGCAGCGCGATTGCGGGCGCGCCCGGGCTCGGCGCCGGGAACGGGCCCCTCGATCACTTCACGGAAGTCGCGATCGAGGGAAGCAGCGTCTCGAGAAGCGACGCGAGCGTGCGGCCGGCCGACGACGCGTAGGACATGACCGCGGTGTGGTCGACGGGTTGGAGCCCCAGACCGGACGCGCGGTTCGTGATGGCGGAGATCGCGAGCGCGCGCTGACCTCCGGCACGTGCGGCCAGCACTTCCGGCACCGTCGACATGCCGACCGCGTCCGCGCCGGCGGTCCGCAGGGCCCGGACCTCGGCCGGGGTCTCGAAGCTCGGGCCGTGGACAGCACCGTACACACCCCTGGGCAGCGCAATGCCCGCCTCCAGCGCGGCGGCCTCGGCCAGCGACATCAGCGCCGGGTCGTAGGGACGGCTCATGTCGGGGAAGCGATCCTCGTGCTCGTGCGCCGGCGCCGCGAGCGGGGCGCGGAACATGGCGTTCAGGTGGTCGTCGACGAGCATCAGCGAGCCGGGCACCAGATCGGAGCGGATTCCGCCGGCGGCGTTGGTAAGGACCACGATTCGGGCCCCGGCGGCGCGGCCCGTCCGGACCGGCGCCAGCACGATCCCGGAGCCGTGTCCTTCGTAGACATGGAAACGGCCCGACTGGACCACGACCGGGACGCCGGCGATGTGTCCCAGGACGAATTCACCTGCATGGCTCTCGACCGACGTGTCCGGGAAGCCCGGGAGGTCGCCGAAGGGAACGGTCACGTGATCGTGCACGCGCGCGGCCAGCCCGCCGAGCCCCGAACCGAGCACGAGGTGTACGCGCGGAAGAAAGCCGGCGCGCTCCACGAGGATGCGTCCGCACTCGGCGATCTGCGCCGCTCCGGCGTTCGTGCGCGCTGCGGTCAAATCAGCATGCCCGCGATCGCCGCCGTCATGAAGGCCGCGATCGAACCCCCGATCATCGCGCGCAGCCCCAGCCGGGCGAGGTCCTGGCGCCGGCTCGGGGCGATTCCCCCGATCCCCCCGATCTGGATGGCGATCGACGAGAAGTTGGCGAAGCCGGAGAGCGCGTAGGTGGCGATGGTGGCGGCGCGGGGCGTGAGTTCCCCCTGCGCCATTGCGTCGGCCAGGCCCAGGTAGGCCACAAACTCCGTGGCGACGGTCTTCAGTCCCATGAGCGAACCCACCGACGCCGCATCCTGCCAGGGGACCCCCATCACCCAGGCCACGGGTCCGAGCAGCCACCCCAGAATCCCTTCCAGCGACAGGCCCTCGATCCCCACCAGACCGCCCGCCCACCCCAGCACGGCGTTCAGGAGCGCGATCATGGCCAGGAAGGCGAGCAGCATCGCGCCGACGTTGAGTGCCAGCTTCAGCCCCTCGCTCGCCCCGCGGGCCGCGGCCTCGATGACGTTGACGTCGGGCCGCTCCACCTCCGTCTTCAGCTGACCGGCGGTCGCCGCGCGCTCCTCCTCGGGCACCATGAGCTTGGCCACGACCAGCGCGGCGGGGGCCGACATGAGCGACGCCGCCATGAGGTGTCCCGCGATGTCGGGAAAGAACCCCACCAGCATCCCCGCGTAGGCGGCCATGACCCCTCCGGCCACCGTGGCGAATCCTCCGGTCATCACCGCCATCAGTTCGGATCGCGTCATCCTGTCGACGAACGGCTTGACGAGCAGGGGCGCCTCGGTCTGTCCCACGAAGATGTTGCCCGCCGCCGACAGGGTCTCGGCGCCGCTCGTGCGCATGGTGCGCTGCATGACCCAGGCGATTCCGCCCACGATCCTCTGCATGACGCCGAGGTGGTACAGCACGGTCATGATCGAGGCGAAGAAGATGATCGTGGGGAGCACGTTGAAGGCGACGAACGCCCCGGTGCGGGCCACGACCCGTCCCTCGGCTGCGAAGCCCGCGTTGCCGGGCTCGCCGGTGCCCACGGGGACGTTGTTGTAGACGAGATCACCGAAGAGGAAACGGGCGCCCTCGAGGGTGAAGCCCACCGCCGCGAGGATCACGTCGTTGGCGGCGGCGAATACGCCCTCTCCGAAGGGCGTGCGCAGAATGAGGAGCGCAAAGATGAACTGGAGGCCGAGCCCCCAAAGCACGATCCGCCAGGGGATGCGGCGACGGTTCACGCTGAGGGCCCACGCGCCCACGGTGAGCAGGACAACGCCGAGGAGCCCGCGCAACCGGACCAGCAGGTCGGCTCCCCCGCCCTCCTGCAAGCCGGCTTCCGGCGGGACCGCGGCCAGCAGGACGTCGGCGACAAACGCGGCGGTCGGGGACATGACCATGGGGATCCGGTGGTGGGGTGCGGGAGGTGCGCGGCCGTGCATGGCCGTTCGCAAAACGGAGATTGTGGCACCCTAGAATACTTCCGAGGACCCGAACCGGCCAGAATGGCAGGGTTTTCGGTGCGCGGCGGCCGGGTTCCTGCCAAAATGGCAGACGTCGATGCGACCGGCCCCCTGTCTCGCGGCACGCTACTTGCTCCAGCGCTCCAAGTTACGTTTCGCATGGACCCCAGGGGGACGCACGCGAACAGCGATTCCACCAAGCGTCGGCCGGCGCCGACACCAGGAAAAGGGAAAACAAATGGGCAAGATCATCGGGATCGACCTTGGAACCACCAATTCGGTGGTCGCCGTGATGGAAGGCGGCGAGCCCACGGTCATCCCCAACTCCGAGGGTGGCCGCACCACCCCGTCGGTCGTTGCGTTCGCGAAGGACGGGGAACGGCTGGTCGGGCAGGTGGCGCGGCGCCAGGCCATCACCAACCCCGAGAACACCGTCTTCTCGATCAAGCGGTTCATGGGCATGCGGTACTCGGAGGTGGAAACCGAGCGCAAGCGCGTTCCCTACGCGGTCGCCAGAGACGGCCAGGATCGTGTCGTCGTCAACCTGCCCAACGGCGGCAAGTCGTTCACGCCGCCCGAGATCTCCGCGGTCATCCTGCAGAAGATGCGGCAGACCGCCGAAGACTACCTCGGCACCTCGGTGAGCGAAGCCGTGATCACCGTGCCGGCGTACTTCAACGACGCGCAGCGCCAGGCGACGAAGGATGCGGGCAAGATCGCCGGGCTCGAGGTCAAGCGGATCATCAACGAGCCGACCGCGGCCGCACTGGCCTACGGCCTCGACAAGAAGAAGGACGAGAAGATCGCCGTCTTCGATCTCGGCGGCGGCACCTACGACATCTCGATCCTGGAGATCGGCGACGGCGTCTTCGAGGTGAAGGCGACCAACGGCGACACGCACCTCGGGGGAGACGACTTCGACCAGGTGCTGATCGACTGGCTCGTGGGCGAGTTCAAGAAGGATCAGGGGATCGACCTGTCCAGGGACTCGATGGCGCTACAACGTCTTAAGGAGGCGGCGGAGAAGGCCAAGATGGAGCTGTCCTCGACGAACTCCACCGACATCAACCTGCCCTTCATCACCGCGACCCAGGAAGGGCCCAAGCACCTGAACTACTCGCTGTCGCGGGCGAAGTTCGAGCATCTGGTGGACCACCTGATCCAGCGCACGATCCCCCCGATGCAGAAGGCGCTGGACGACGCGGGCATGAAGCCCGGCGACATCGACGAGGTGGTGCTGGTCGGCGGATCCACGCGGATCCCGAAGATCCAGCGCGTGGTCCAGGACTTCTTCGAACAGGAGCCGCACCGCGGGGTCAACCCGGACGAGGTCGTTGCGGTCGGCGCGGCGATCCAGGGCGGTGTGCTGGCCGGCGACGTCAAGGACGTGCTGCTCCTCGACGTGACCCCGCTCTCGCTGGGCATCGAGACGCTCGGCGGCGTGATGACCCCGCTGATCGAGCGCAACACCACGATCCCGACCCGGAAGATGGAGGTCTTCTCGACGGCCGAGAACAACCAGACCACGGTGGAGATCCACGTGCTGCAGGGCGAACGTCCGATGGCGGTCGACAACCGCACCATCGGCAAGTTCCAGCTGACCGGCATTCCGCCGGCGCCCCGGGGCATTCCGCAGGTGGAGGTGACGTTCGACATCGACGCCAACGGCATCCTTCACGTCACCGCGAAGGACCGCGCGACCTCGAAGGAACAGAAGGTCCGGATCGAGGCTTCGAGCGGGCTCAGCGACGCCGAGATCGATCGGATGGTGGACGCCGCCGAGGCCCACAAGGCCGAGGACGAGCGGCGCCGCGAAGAGGTCGAGGCGCGGAATCACCTCGACTCGCTCGTGTACCAGGTGGAGAAGGACACCGAGGAGTGGGGGGACAAGGTGTCGGCTCCGACCAGGGAGCGGCTGGATTCGGTTCTGGAGCGCGCCAGGCAGGCACTCAAGGGCAGCGACACCGCCGAGATCAACGAGGCGCGCGACGAACTCATGCAGGCCTTCAGCGCCGCGGGCCAGGAGATGTACCAGACGCAGGCCGCCGAGGCGGCTGCAAGCCCCGACGGAGAGGCGGAGGCCACGGCCGAGCCCGACGAGGAAGGCTCCGAGGAAGATGTCGTGGAGGCCGACTACGAGATCGTGGACGAGAGGCGGTAGGCAGTCGCGCGGCGCGGCGGCAACGGCGCCGCTTCGCCGCGCGTCCTACCTTTCACCAAAGGTGTACTTTCAACCGGTGAGAGATACCATGTACGATCCACTCAGGGCCAAGTCGAAGGTCGCGCTATCCGTTGCGGCCTCCTTTCTGGTCGGGCTGGGCATCGCTTCCCAGTTCGGCTTCACGGACAGACCCTTCACCCCGCCGCCGGTGCAGACCGCTCCGGTGGTCTCCCAGGCCGAAGTGCAGCCCGCACTCGATCTGAGCCAGGCTTTCGTGAACGTTGCCGACGCGGTCACGCCCGCCGTCGTGCGCATCGTGACCACGCGCCAGCAGGTTCGCCGGAGCAGCGAACTCCGCGGCTGGGAGCGGCTCTTCGGGGTGCCGCCCCGCGACGTGCCCGACATCGCCTCCGGCAGCGGCAGCGGCTTCGTGATCTCCGACGACGGATACATCCTGACCAACAACCACGTGGTCGAGGACGCACAGCAGATCGACGTGACCCTGCTCGACGGGCGCGAGTTCGGAGCGCAAGTGGTCGGCACGGACCCGACGACGGACATCGCCGTCATCAAGATCGACGGGACGCATCTCCCCGTGGCTTCGCTCGGGTCCTCCGCGGAGGTCCGGGTGGGCGAGTGGGTGCTGGCCATCGGCAACCCGGGGTTCAGTCGCGGTGGCACCAACCTGGACTACACGGTGACGGCGGGAATCGTATCGGCCAAGGGCCGGTCTCTCAGGCTGATCAACCGGTCGCTTGCGGAAGACCCCGATTTCTCGGGCAACTCCGCCCTGGCGATCGAGGACTTCATCCAGACGGACGCGGTGATCAATCAGGGCAACTCCGGTGGGCCCATGGTAAACCTGCAGGGTCAGGTGATCGGGATCAATGCGGCCATCGTCAGCGCGACGGGGGTGTACCAGGGCTATGGCTTCGCTGTGCCAATCGATCTGGCCCATCGTGTCATGGACGACCTGATCGCGTATGGGCGAGTGAAGCGGGCATTCCTGGGGGTATCGATCGACAGGGTGAGTGCAGAGGACGCAGAGGTGCTGGGTCTCCCCGACGTCAGCGGCGCGCTGGTTCAGAGCGTGACCGGGGATACACCGGCCGATAGGGCCGGACTGCGCATGGGCGACGTTGTCCGCGAGGTCGACGGCGAGAAGGTCCTCACGGCCAACGACCTCCAGCAGAAGATCGCTCTCAAGGCACCCGGAGACCGCGTCCGAGTCGCGATCTATCGTGACGGGAGGCCTCGCGAGGTCACTGTGCGGCTGGAAGAATTGCCCTATCCGGGGGAGGTGGCGGCCTCGCCGGTTCGCCGCCCCCGCGCCGCGGACAAGATCGGCATCGTCGAGTTGGTCGACATCACTCCGGCAATCGCCGAGCAGCTTCAGCTCGAAAGTACGGACGGGGTGGCAGTCGTGGAGGTCCAGGCCAACGGCCCGGCAGCAAGCCGAAGCATCACCCGCGGTTGCGTGATCACCGAGATCGACAGTCAGGCGATACAGGACGAGGACGATGTACGGGATGTCCTTGGGGATGTTGAAGCGGGTGAGGTGGTTTCTCTCATCGCAGCATGCCCTCTGCGCGACATGCAACCCGCGATGTACAACATCCGGGTCCCAAGGTAGCGGGCGGGGGGGCATGGCGATGCGGTGATCGCGGAGCCTGCCGTCACGCGCCGCGGTGCCCGCCGAGCGGGGCCGGTCCCTCCGGGGGCCGGCCCCTTCGCTTGCCGGGGAGGGCCACTTGGTGGGATGCCGCGGGACGTTACCTTTCGATACGCAGTGGCGACCACCCTGGAGGAGCGAAAGTGGCGGAACTGGTAGACGCGCAAGACTTAGGATCTTGTGGCCGCTGGCCGTGGGGGTTCGAGTCCCCCCTTTCGCATGAGAGGCCGGAGGAAGGACCATGAACGCGGCCGCGAAACGCCGGGATTCGCCGCGGCTTCAGGTTACGGTCACCGAGGGCGAGCGCTGTCACCGGTCCGTCGAGGTGGTGGTTCCGGGCGAATTCGTGGCCGCCGAACACGGTGCCGTGCTCCGCAAGTACGCGTCGCGCGTGAAGCTGAGGGGGTTCAGGAAGGGCAAGGCGCCCGCGCGCGTCATCCTCCAGCACTATGGCGGCGACATCCACAGGGAGACGGTCGACCGGGCGGTCCAGAAGGCGTGCAGGGAGGCGCTGGACTCGGAGGGTCTGCATCCGGTATCCGAAGTGGACGTGAATGATCTGCGGTACACCGATGACGACTCGCTGTCCTTCAGGGCTTCCTTCGAGGTTCGGCCCGAAGTCAATGCCGGACGACTCGGGGGATTCAGGCTGGAACGACCGCCCGTCACCGTGCCGGACGGAGCCGTGGAGGGGATTCTCGAGCGCCTGCGCAAGGAGCGCGCAGTGTGGAGGACGGCCGAGAACGGACGACCGGAGCCCGGGGATTCCGTGACGGTCCTCCTGACGCAGCCGGAAGGTGCCGCGGACGGCAGTGGAGACGCTGACCCACGGCAGTACGATCTGGTGCTCGGCGAGGATCAGGCCCTGCCCGATGTCGAGGATGCGATCCGCACGCTGGCGGTCGGCGATGCGAACGAGTTCGAGGTCGCCTTCCCCGACGATCATCCCGACGGGGATCGGGCGGGCACGCGTCACCTCTTGAGGATCGAACTGGTGTCGCGGCGCATCGCCGAGTTGCCGGAGCTGGACGACGCCCTCGCCGCGTCCCTCGGGGACTTCGATGATCTGGCCGCCCTGCGTGCCCGGATCGGCGAGGACATCGAGGGTGACGCGAAGGCGAGGGCCGAGGGGGAGTTCCGTGAACGGCTGCTCAACATGGTCGTGGAGGCCAATCCGTTCGATGTCCCCGACGCCATGGTGGAAGTCTATACCGACGCTCTTCTCCGCGATGCCGACGACCTGGAGCCGGAAAAGCTGGAGGAGCTGAGGAAGGAGTTGCGGCCGGCTTCGGAGTTCGCGGTCCGACGGGAACTTCTCGTGGAGCGGATCGTGAACGAACACGGGCTCCGCGCTTCCGAACAGGAGATCGGCGAGAGGGTGAAGGAGATCGCTCGTCAGACCGGGCAATCCCCCTCGGCCGTGCGATCCCGCCTGCGAGAGTCCGGCGGGCTGGACAACATCGAGCGCGGCCTTACGGACGCGAAACTCTTCGCCTTCCTGATGGCACAGTCAGGCATCGAAGTCGAGGAATAGACAAGGGAGCTGCAAACGGATGGCAACCTATCCTCCATATGTCATCGAACGGACCAGCCGCGGCGAGCGCAGCTACGACATCTTCAGCCGGCTGCTCATGGACCGCATCGTCTTCCTCGGGAGTTCGATCAACGACGACGTTGCGAACATCATCGTCGCCCAGCTCCTCTTCCTAGATGCCGACGACCCCGAACGCGACATCTACCTTTACATCAACTCGCCCGGTGGCAGCGTGTACGCGGGGCTGGCGATATACGACACCATGAACCACCTGCGCGCGTCAGTATCGACCTACTGCGTCGGAATGGCCGCTTCGATGGGCGCCCTGCTCCTTTCGGCGGGCGCCAGGGGCAAGCGGAACGCGCTCCCGAATTCGCGCATCATGCTCCATCAGCCGTCTTCCGGGTATCAGGGTACGGCCGCCGACATCGAGATCGCCGCCAGGGAGATCCTGGGAACACGGGAGCGTCTCAACCGGATTCTGGCTGGCACCACCGGACAGAAGATCCGGAAGATCAACACCGACGTGGACCGGGACCGCTGGATGAGCGCCGACGAGGCGGTTGCGTACGGCCTGGTCGACCAGGTCCTTCGGAACGACAACGGGCGTGGTCCGGGCGCCCCGCGGAAGCAGGAGGACAAATGACGAGCGACAGGCACCTTCGCTGCAGTTTCTGCGGGAAATCCAAGGACACGGTCAAGAAGTTCATCTCCGGTCCGTCCGTCTACATCTGCAACGAGTGCATATCGCTTTGCAACGAGATTCTCGCAGAAGAGGAGGAGCGTGAGAATCAGGAAGCCTCCGTCGCCGTCCTGAAGCCGGACGAGATCAAGGCGGCCCTCGACGAGTACGTGATCGGACAGGAGCAGGCCAAGCGCTCGCTGGCGGTCGCCGTCTACAACCACTACAAGCGGGTCCACCAGCGCGAACGACTCGGGGGCGTCGAACTCGACAAGGCCAACGTGCTTCTCGTCGGGCCGACGGGGGTCGGGAAGACGCTTCTGGCGCAGACGCTGGCGCGGATCCTCCAGGTGCCCTTCACCATCGCCGACGCGACGACCCTCACCGAAGCGGGATATGTCGGGGAGGACGTGGAGAACATCCTGGTTCGCCTCTGGCAGGCGAGCGACTTCAACAACGCCGAGTGCCAGCGCGGGATCGTCTACATCGACGAACTCGACAAGATCGCCCGGAAGTCGGAGAATCCGTCCATTACCCGGGACGTGTCGGGCGAGGGGGTGCAGCAGGCGCTTCTCAAGATCCTCGAGGGGACCGTCGCGAGCGTGCCGCCCCAGGGGGGACGGAAGCACCCCCAGCAGGAATACGTCCAGATCGACACCACTAACATCCTCTTCATCTGCGGGGGCGCGTTCGAGGGGCTCGACAAGATCGTCGAACACCGGCTGGGGAAGCGGCAGATCGGTTTCGGGGAAGCTGAAGACGCGAGGGCGGACGAAGCCGACGTCCCAGCCGGAGTCAACGACGGGACGGCACTCGACTCCATGGAGTGGCTCGAGCCCACCGACCTCCAGAGATTCGGCCTGATTCCGGAACTCGTCGGGCGCCTTCCCGTGACCGTGACGCTGGAGGAACTGGACGAGGAGGCCCTGGTGAGGATCCTGCAGGAACCGAAGAACGCGCTGGTGAGGCAGTATCAGAAGATGTTCGAACTGGAGGGCATCGGGCTGACTCTCGATCCGGGTGCCCTGAAGGAGATCGCGCGGCGGGCGCTCGAGCGCGGCACGGGAGCCCGCGGCCTGAGGGCGGTGCTCGAAAAGATCATGCGGGACACGATGTTCGAGGTCCCGTCAAGAAGCGACGTGCGAGAGGTGGTCGTCACCCCCGAATGTGCCCGCGGCAGGGTTCCGCCCCTCCTGGTCCTGCGGCCGGAGGCGCAGCGGAAGGAGGCCTAGCGGCCCGTGGGCGTTATCCCGCCTGCGTTCTTCGGCGTCCGACGCGGGGTTGCGTCCCGCGCCGTCGGCGGAGCGGGACGATGAGCACGGTGAACCGGCTCGACGGTTCTTTTGAGATACCGGACGAACTGCCGGTGATCGCACTGCGCGATCTGGTCTACTTCCCCTACATGGTGCTGCCCCTGCTGATCGGTCGGCGCCCCTCGGTCGCGGCGCTGGAGCAGGCGGAGGCGGGCCGGGGTCTCGCCCTTCTCGTGGGCCAGAAGGATCCCGGGGTTCAGAACCCGGGGCGAGGGGACCTCTACCGCGCGGGAACCGTGATCAGGATCGTGCAGGTGTCTCACCTGGCCGACGGGACGGCGCGCGTAGTGATGGAGGGACTGGGCCGCGCCCGAATAGCGGAGTACCTGCCCTCGGGCGACGGCTTCCGGGCTCTGGTGGAACTCCTGACGGAGTGGGAGTACGAGCCCGACCCGCCGACGGACGCCGCTCTTACCGCGCGGGTCCGCGAGGTCACCAAGCTGTTCGGCCGGTACGCGCGCCTTTCCGACAAGATCCCCGACTCGCTGCCGGGGGCGATCTCGGAGATCGGCGACCGGATCCGTCTCTCCCATCTGATCGCTGGCCATCTTCTGATCGGCAGCGTCGAGAAGCAGGAGCTGCTGGAGACGATCGAGATCGGGGCCCGCTTCGAGATTCTGCTCGCGATCCTCGTGCGGGAGATCGAGGTGCTCCAGATCCAGCAGAAGCTGGACGAACAGATCAGCTTCCAGATGGAGTCGGAGTTCGGCGGGGAACCGCCCGAGCCCGGCCGCGGCTTCGGAGAGCGTCAACCGGAGGCCGGCGCGACCGACCCCGAGTGGGCGGAACTGGAGTCCACCATCGAGGAGACTCCCCTTCCCGGCGAGGCGCGCAACCGCGCCACCAGGGAGTTCGAGCGCCTGCGCAGGATGAATCCGGTCGCACCGGAAGCATCGGTCATCCGGACCTACCTCGACTGGATCCTGGCCCTTCCGTGGGAGGCCGAAACGCAGGACAGTCTCGACGTGGAGCGGGCGGCGCGCGTTCTGGAGGACGAACACTACGGCCTCGAAGAGGTTAAGGAGCGCATTCTCGACCACATCGCCGTGCTTTCGCTTGTCGGGCGGCTCCAGGGACCGATCCTCTGCCTCGTCGGTCCTCCGGGCGTAGGAAAAACGTCGCTGGGACGAAGCATCGCCCGCTGTCTGGATCGCAAGTTCATACGGGTGAGCCTGGGAGGGGTTCGGGACGAGGCCGAGATTCGGGGGCATCGCCGGACGTATGTGGGCGCGCTGCCCGGACGGGTCATCCAGGGGATGCGCAAGAGCGGCTCCCGCAATCCCGTCTTTCTCCTCGACGAGGTCGACAAGCTGGCCAGGGACTTCCACGGCGACCCCGGAGCGGCCCTGCTGGAGGTCCTCGATCCCGAGCAGAACCGGACATTCACCGACCATTACCTGGAGCTGGAATTCGACCTCTCCAACGTCCTCTTCATCACCACCGCCAACACGCTGGGAGAGCTGCCGGGACCGTTGCGCGACAGGATGGAGGTGATCCGCCTGCCGGGCTACCTGGACACGGAAAAGAGGGTGATCGCGCGGCAGTTTCTGTGGCCGAAGCAGGTCGACCGCCACGGACTGGCCGGGCACGCGCCGGAGATCTCCGACGAGGCGGTACAGACGATCGTGACCGAGTATACGCGGGAAGCGGGGGTCCGCGAACTGGAACGGCGTCTTTCCCGGGTGGCGCGGAAGCTGGCCCGGCAGGCGTCGGCGGGCGGGACGGAGCTCCCGGGGCGCGTGGAGACGGGCGACTTGCGCGAGCTGCTGGGACCGCCCGTGCACCTGCCGCCGAGCAGGGAGGAAGGCGCGGACCGGTCGGGGATCGCGTGCGGGCTGGCCTGGACGGCCGCGGGCGGCGAAGTGCTCGAGGTGGAGGTCGCGGTGGTGCCGGGGTCGGGCAAGATCCAGCTGACCGGCACCCTGGGCGAAGTGATGAAGGAGTCGGCGTTTGCCGCGGTGACCTACGCGCGCTCGCGGGCCCGCTGGCTGGGCCTGCAGGAACAGTTCCACCGCGAGGTGGACATCCACATCCACATTCCGGAGGGCGCCACCCCCAAGGACGGGCCATCGGCCGGGATTACGATCGCGGTGGCGCTGATCTCGGCGCTGACGGAGACGCCTACGCGAGCCGATCTGGCGATGACCGGCGAGATCACGCTGCGGGGACGCGTGCTGGTCGTCGGCGGGATCAAGGAAAAGGCCGTGGCGGCGCTGCGCGGCGGCATCAGCAGGGTGCTGCTCCCGGCCCAGAACGCGGTGGACCTCGAGCGCTTGCCCGATGAAGTTCGTTCCGGGGTCGAAATGGTGCCGGTCGAGACGATGGACCAGGTGCTGCGGGAAGCGCTCGTCTCACGCCGGGGCACCGCGCGCCGCGGGGAAGGACTCGCTCCCGGCCCGGGCAGCCTCCACGTCACCTGAGGGACCGCCCGTGCTCATCCGCAGCGTCGAGTTCGCCGGATCGGTCGTCACGCCCGGCCAGACCCTTCCCTCCACCCTTCCCCAGATCGCCTTCGCGGGCAGATCGAATGTCGGCAAGTCTTCGCTGATCAACCGGCTCCTGGGGCGCCCGCGGCGGAAGATCGCGCGGGTCTCGGCATCGCCGGGCAAGACGCAGGCGCTCAACTTCTATGAGGTCAACCGGTCGTTCCACCTGGTGGACCTGCCGGGGTCGGGCTATGCGCGGGCGCCGCGGAAGGTGCGCGCGGAATGGCGGATCCTGGTCCGGTGGTATCTGGCAGGCAGCGCCGGTTTGCGCGGCGTGGTGTACCTGGTTGATTCGCGGCATCCCCCCACCGCGGGCGACCTGGAGTTCGTCGGGCACCTGGCCGAGACCGGAACGCCGACCTTGATTGCGCTGACGAAGGTCGACAAGCTGAAGTCGAGGGTCAGGGAAGCGGGCATCGTGGAACCGGCCGCGCGGAAGCTCGGGGTTTTGGAGGAACAGGTCGTGGAGAGCTCCGCGAGAACGGGTGAGGGAGCCGACCAGCTGCTGGCCGCCATGGAATCGCTGCTCGAGGAGGAATCGTGATGCGGTGCCGTGTTGGAAACGCCACCGGGTGGGCCTCGGCCGCCCTGGCCGCTGCGTTGCTGGGTGGGACCGGATGTGCGCCGGCATCCACTTCGGCCGGCGTCGATGCGCCGGCGGTGTCGCCCCGGCCCGGAACCGGCCCGGAGCCGGGCAGGTCCGGTACACTGCGACAGGACGAAATCTCGGTGAGGATGACGGTGGGCGATGTGCGCGTGGAGTTGACACCGCTGGTCGGCTGGGTGCTCCAGGCGGCCGCGCCGGATACCCGGGACCGGCTGACCAGGATCGCCCGGGCCAACGCTCCCGGCGGAGGTCGCGGTACCGGCGAGGCTGAAGCGGTGCTCTTCCTGGTGACCTTTTCCAGTATGCGTCCGGGCGCCGAGTTCCAGCCGGAGGATCTGCACCTCATCTCGAGGGGTCTCCGGGAGCGGCCCCTGGCCATACGGGCGATCACACCGGGGTGGGGAAGCCAGCGCCTCGGACAGCAGGAGAGCGCCGTGGCCGTGTACGCCTATCCGGCGTCGGTCGACCTCTCGCGAGACGTCGTGGTGTCGTACCAGGGCGAGGAGGATGCATCCTGGTCCAACATCGTGAGTGCCGTGGAGGCCGAACGCGGCCGGATTCCGCGGGTCGCTCAGTCCTCTTCCAGGCCGTATTTCCTGACTTTGCGGTAGAGCGTTCGCTCGCCGATTCCGAGAGTCTCCGCGGCCTCGCGCCGGTTCCAGCCGACCGAATTCAGCACGGCGTGGATGACTTCGCGCTCCATGTCCTCGAGCGTCATGCCGGACTGGTAGGCGATGGCGGCGGGTTCGTCGGGTTCGGGCGGGAGGTCGCCGCTCGGGGGTGCGGGATCGCCGATGTCACCCTCGCGCGTGCCGGGCATTTGCTCGCCGGCCGGCCGCCGATCGTAGACGATCTCGTCGGCGGGGGTGCCCGCGTCGCCGCTGGCGGTCCCTTCCCGCCCCACCCTCGGCGAGATCAACATCCGGTCGGGTTGCTCTTCGGCCTGGAACTGCTCGAACTCCCTGCGCAGATCCTCGATGTCGACCTTCATTTCCATCATGGTGCGGAAGATGAACTCCAACTGGGGCCGCAGGGACGCGACTACGTCGTCACCCCTTCCGCGATCGCTCCGAGGCACGGGAACCACGGCGAGCCCGCTGTCCCCTGACCGTACGTCATCGGGGATGTCCTCCGGGCGGATTTTGCGCCCCGGGGCGAGGACCACCATGCTCTCGACCAGATTGCGCAGTTCACGGACGTTTCCGGGCCAGCGGTGGCGCACCAGGATCTCCATCGCCTTGTCCGAGATACCGCGGAACGGGCCCCGGTCGTGGCGCTCGCTGGCCTCCTGGACGAAAGTGTCGATCAGGCGCGGGATGTCCGCACGTCGCTCCCGCAGGGGAGGCAGCGCGATCGTGAGGACGTTCAGCCGGTAGTACAGGTCCTTGCGGAACGCCCCCGAGACGACCAGGCGCTCCAGGCGCTGATTGGTCGCCGCGATGATCCGTACGTTCACCCGGATCATCTTCTGTCCCCCTACCCGGTGGAACTCCTGCTGTTCGAGGACACGCAGAAGCCTCGTCTGGGTCTGGAGGGGCATTTCACCGATCTCGTCGAGAAAGATCGTGCCGCGCGAAGCCAGTTCGAACAGACCCTTGCGCGTATCGATGGCCCCCGTGAAGGCACCCTTCTCGTGGCCGAAGAGTTCGCTTTCGAGGAGGGTCTCGGACAGGGCGGCGACGTTGACCGGGATGAAACTCCGGTGGCGACGGCGCGACAGGGCATGGATTCCCCGGGCAACCAGTTCCTTGCCCGTGCCCGATTCGCCGGTGATCAGTACGGTGGCGTCCACCGGGGCGATCTGGAGGATGCGCTCCATGACCTCGACCATCGCGTCGGTCTCGCCGACGATGCCCGTGGCCCTGCGCAGCCGCTTGCGCTCGATCGCCCTGGTTCCCACCAGCACGATCTCTTCCGCATCGGCGGGGGCGAGGAAGGTGGTGGCGATCCTGGCGGTGTCGGCCTGCGCATCCGCGTGCCCGGGCACGGCCACGGCGAAGACGGGCAGCTCCAGGCGTGATGCCTGCCCCGCGTGTCGTCTTGCGGCCTCCGTGCCGGCGCCTCCGGTGAGGACCAGCAGCACCGGGTCCTCGACGCCGTCCACCCGTTCACCCGCGGTGAGCAGCTCGACCCTGAAGCCTGCGTGGCGGAATCCGTCGCGCAACTCGCCTGCGAGGGGAAGGTCGTGCGTGGTTACGAGAATGGTCTCAGCCATGCCACGGCTCCGGCGACGTGCGGCACACTACCTGCGGATCGACCCCTTGGTGTAGAACGGAGGCCGCTGGGTGCGCGCGGCGACGGTCCGGCCCCGAATGACGATGCCCACTTCGGTGCCGGGCCGGGCCGGGCCGGCCGACAGGTAGCCGAGCGCGACGCCCTCGCCGAGTGACGGACTCGCCACCCCCGAGGTGACGATACCGACCTCGACGCCGTCGTGGACGATGGGGTAGCCGGGACGCGGAAAGCCGCGCTGGGTGAGCCGGATCCCGGTGAGGCGGCGGGACACGCCCCGTGCCTTCTGGGCGGCGAGGGCATCGCGGCCGATGAAGTCGCCTGCGTGCAGCTTGACGATCCACCCCAGGCCCGATTCCAGCGCGGTGTGTTCCTCGTTCAGGTCGTTGCCGTACAGGGCGTATCCCATCTCGAGACGCAGCGAGTCGCGCGCCCCCAGCCCCGCCGGGGTGACGCCGCGGGGCTCGCCGGCCACGGACAGGGCGTTCCAGACGGCGGAAGCGGAAGCCGCGGGGAGATAGAGTTCGAAACCGTCTTCCCCGGTGTACCCGGTGCGGCTGACCACGCACTGCGCGTCGGCCACCGAACCCTCGGCGAAGCGGTAGTACTCCACCGCATCGAGGTCCACGTCGGTAAGGGATGCGAGAATCGCCTGGCTGGCCGGGCCCTGCAGCGCGATCAGGGCGACGTTGTCGGAGTCGTCCGAGATCTCGACATCGAAACCGGCCGCGTGGTCGGTCACCCACTTCCAGTCCTTTTCCCGGTTGCCGGCGTTCACGACAAGCACGAAGTGGTCGGCAAAGCGGTAGACCAGAAGGTCATCGAGGATGCACCCTTCTTCGTTGCAGAAGGCGGAATACTGTGCCTGTCCGGGCGCGACGCGCGCCACGTCGTTGACGGTCAGGTACTGGACCAGCGCCTCCGCCTGCGGCCCGCGCACGGTGAACTCGCCCATGTGGGACACGTCGAAAAGGCCTGCGGCAGTCCTGACAGCGGCGTGTTCCGCGCGGATGCCGCCCGGGTACTGGATGGGCATCTCGTAGCCCGCGAAGGGCACCATCCTGGCACCGAGCGCGGTGTGAACGTCGTGGAGCGGTGTCTTGGTCAGTGTGTCGTCCATTGTCATCCCCGGGCCTGACGGCCCTCTCTTGCGGCCCCTCCCCGCAGGCGGCGGCACGGTTCAGCCGATCAGGTCCAGCAGTATGGCCTTGATGACGTGCAGCCGGTTTTCGGCCTCCCGGAATACGCGGGAACGCGGACCGTCGATCACCTCCGCCGACACCTCCTCGCCCCGGTGCGCGGGAAGGCAGTGGAGGAAGATACCGGAAGAGTGCGCCCGCGCCATCACGGACGCATCGACCTGGAAGCCACGGAAGGCCAACTCCCTCGCGCTCTGCTCGTCCTCCTGTCCCATCGAAGCCCATACGTCGGTCGTCACCACATGCGCCCCCTCGGCGGCCTCGGCAGGGGTCTCGACACTTTGTACCACCGCCAACGACTGCGCCCGGGCCAGAATGTGCGAGTCGGGCTCGTACCCGCCCGGACAGGCCAGCCGCAGCGAGAACCCGAGCCGGGCCGCGGCGTTGAGCCACGAGTTCGCCATGTTGTTGCCGTCGCCGATCCAGGCCACCGTGAGCGATTCGAGGTCGTTGCCGAACTCCTCGATGGCCGTGAAGAGGTCGGCAAGGACCTGGCAGGGGTGAAGGAGGTCGGTAAGGCCGTTGATGACCGGGACGGTCGCCTGGTGGGCGAGCTCGACGACCTCTTCGTGCGCGAACGTGCGGATGAGGATCGCGTCCACGTAGCGGCTGAGCACCTGTGCAGTATCGCGCACGCTCTCGCCGCGTCCCATCTGTGAGTCGCGGTCCGAGATCATGATGGCGTGACCTCCGAGCTGGACCATGCCGGCTTCGGTGCTGACCCGGGTTCGGGTCGAACTCTTGCGGAAGACCATGGCCAGGCAGCGACCGGCGAGCGGGCGCCCGCGTATGCCGCCCGACTTCACGCGTCCGGTCAGTTCCAGGAGGTGACGAAGGTGGTCCGGACTGTGCTGCGCGATGTCGATGAAGTCGCGTTTGGGGTTGGACATGCCGGTGCAGGTCAGAGGATGTAGCGGCTCAGGTCGTCGTCCGAGACGATCTTTTCGAGCTTCTCGCGCACGAAGTCGCTGGTCACGACCAGGGTCTCGCCGCGGCCCTCGTCCGGGAGATCGAAGAGGAGTTCTTCCAACAGGGTGGTCAGCACGGTTCGGAGTCTGCGTGCACCGATGTTCTCCATGCGGTTGTTCAGGTCGGCGGCGATCCGCGCGATTTCGGTGATGCCGCAGTCGGTGAAATCCACCGACGCCCCATCGGCCTCGACCAGGGCCTGGTACTGCCTCACCAGCGCATTGCGCGGCTCCCGCAGGATGCGCTCGAACTCCGGCGCGTTGAGGCTGTTCAGCTCCACCCTGATCGGGAACCGCCCTTGGAGTTCGGGTATGAGGTCGGTCGGCTTCGCGACGTGAAAGGCGCCGGCCGCGATGAAGAGCATGTGGTCGGTGCGCACGAAGCCGTACTTGGTCTGGACGTTGCACCCTTCCACGATGGGCAGCAGGTCGCGCTGAACGCCCTCCCGGCTGACGTCGGGTCCGGCGCCTCCCCGCCCGCCCGCCACCTTGTCGAGCTCGTCGAGGAAGATGATCCCGAGCTCCTCGGCGCGGTCCAGCGCCTCGTTCACCACCTCGTCCATGTCCACAAGGCGATCGAGTTCCTCCTGGAGCAGAATGCGCCTCGCCTCGGACACGGTCACCGTACGCTGCTTCGAACGCTTCGGCAGGAGGTCCTGAAGCATCTCGGTGAAGTTGAGATCCATGCCGTCCATTCCCCCCATCGGGAGCATCATGCCGCTGACCGGTGCGCCCTGCTGGACGTTGAGCTCCACGTTCCGGTCCTCGAGGTGCCCGTCCCGCAGGAGCTTGCGCAGCTTTTCACGCGTGCGCTTGCGGCGTTCCGCAACCGCCGGGTCGGCTTCGGCGCGGGTGGTCTCGTTCTGGCCCGTGACCCCCCGGGGACCTGCCACGAACAGCCTCGCTCCGGGATCGACCTGCGTTGGCGCGGCGCTTTCTCCGTCGCTGTCCGGGGCGGAAGGCTTCGGAGCCGCCCGCGGGGGTTCCGGAAGCAGCAGATCAAGGAGACGCTCTTCGGTTCGCCGTTCGGCTTCCTCCTCCACCTCGTCCTCCCGTGCCGTCCGAACCATCGCCACCGCAGTGTCGACCAGGTCACGGACCATCGCCTCGACATCCCTTCCGACGTAGCCGACCTCCGTGAACTTCGAAGCTTCCACCTTGACGAACGGAGACCCTGCGAGGCGAGCGAGTCGGCGTGCGATTTCGGTCTTGCCCACCCCTGTGGGTCCGATCATGATGAGATTGTTGGGCAGTATCTCGTCCCGCAGTTCGTCGTCCACCTGCTGACGGCGCCAACGGTTGCGCAGTGCAATCGCAACAGCCTTCTTCGCCTCGGACTGGCCCACGATGTACTTGTCCAGCTCGGCGACGACCTCGCGTGGTGTGAACTGGTCGAGCCAGTGGGGCGGATCTTCGCGGAAATCGGCTTCGGGCGGCTCGGTTGTAGCGGGCAGCCCCGTCGAGGAGGTCGCGGAAGTCATTCGGGGTCCAGCTCCAGCAAGGTGATTTCCCGGTTGGTGTAGACACAGATGTCGGCGGCGATCTCGAGGCTCCGTCGGGCGATCTCCGGCGCGTTCAGATCGGAACGCTCGTAGAGCGCCCGGGCTGCCGCAAGCGCATAGGCTCCGCCGGAACCGATGGCGAGGATCGGCTGGTCGGGCTCAATGACGTTGCCGTCGCCACCCACGAGAAAGAGGTGGCTCCGGTCCGCCACTACAAGCAACGCTTCGAGACGGCGCAGATAGCGATCGGTCCGCCACTCCTTCGCCAGTTCCACGCAGGCGCGGGCGAGGTTGGAGGGCCATCGCTCCAGCTTGCTTTCAAGCAGGGAGAACAGGGTGAACGCATCCGCTACCGCACCTGCGAATCCGGCGAGAATCCTCCCGTCCGCCAGCTGCCGCACCTTTCGCGCCGCTCCCTTGACGACGGCGTCGCCCATCGTTACCTGACCGTCGCCCGCCAACGCCACCCGGCCGTCCCGGGCGACGGCGATTACGGTGGTTGCGTGCACAGGGACGCCGGGATGAATGGACGCGGCAGGACGTATCCGCATGCGGGAGGAAGATCTGGAATCCATGTTGGGATCGGCCCGCACACGGGGGCGGACGATAAGTCAAGATCTTAAAGGTAGAGGCGTGCGATGACCCCCGGTAGGGGGTTGGAGGCCTCGTAAGTGCTAGGCTCTCGGGTGGGCGCCCAGGTATGCCCTGCGCAACCTCTCCTTCGAGGTATGGGCATAGATCTGCGTGGTGCCCAGCGACGCGTGGCCGAGGAGTTCCTTGACGGCCATCAGGTCCGCCCCCGCATCGAGGAGGTGAGTGGCAAAGGTGTGACGCAGCGAGTGCACGGACAGGTTGGCTGCCGAGGCATAGCGGGTGATCGCCGCCTGGACCGTGTGCTGGATGTACCGATTGGAGAGCCGGTTTCCGTGACGGCCCACGAAGAGCGCCTCGCAGCCCGCGGCCGCCACTTCCGCACGCCGGGGCAGATAGTTGCGGACCGCCTTTGCGGCCGAGTCGGTTATGGGTACGATCCGCTCCTTTCTGCCCTTGCCCAGAACACGCAGTTGCAATCGGTCAAGGTCGATGGACGCCACGTTCAGCGAGCCCAGTTCGGCGAGGCGAAGGCCGCTCCCGTAGAACAGCTCCAGGGCCGCAAGCAGACGGGTCATGGTGAGGTCGTTGCGCTGGGCCGCCTGCGACGCCGTCCAGCGAAAGAGTTCCTCCATTTCGTCAACTCGCATGTGGCCCGGAAGGGTCCGGTCGCGCCTGGGACCACGGACTTGCCGGGCGGGGTTCGTGGATACTTCGCCCTGCCGGTGGAGGTACCGGAAGAAGGCCCGGATCGCGGACAGCTTGCGCGCGATTGTGCTGGGTGCGAGACCGCGGCGGCCCGATTCGCCCAGGAATGCCCTGACGACGGTCCGGTCCACCTCTTGCCACCGAAAGTTGTTTCGGCCGAAATGAACACCGATGAATTCTTCCAGGTCGCAGAGATCACGCCGATAGGCCGCGATGGTCCTTTGCGAGAGATTGCGTACCAGCTCTAGATGGTCGAGGAACGACGCGACCTGGCTTGTCATATGGCCATGTTCCTGGTTGGGAGGACCCTGTAATCTGCAATCCACCGCCTCAGGAAACGGTCAGCACGCGCTGCAAGCGCATCGCGACGCTCGGCCTTCCTGCCTGGTGCGTCGGCCTGCGGTTCGACCCGCACCCGGTTGGAGTTCATCGGTCGCCGCCTGCGACCGTCACGCCGGTCACTTGTCCGCAACCCCGGCCCGCCGTGCCCTGGCGCGCGGGCGGCGTTGCTTCCTGCGAGCGCTCGCACCCGCAAGCAGTTCCATCGCCTCCTCGAGCGATGTGGTGAGGGGGTCCCTGCCCTTCGGGATGCTGGCGTTGACGCTGCCATCGGTCACATAGGGGCCGTAGCGTCCTTCGAGCAGTTCGATCGGGGAACCTGTCTCCGGATGTGTGCCCACGGATTTGAGCACCCGCCTCGTCCGCCGCCTCCCGGTCTTCTCACGCGCCAGGAGCGCAAGGGCATCGTCCAGACCAATCTCGAAGGCCTGCTCCAGGGACTCGAGGCTACGGTACTCCCGCGCCCTCTGGACGTAGGGACCGTACCGTCCGAGACCGGCTTTGACTTCCTCGCCGCTGGACGGATCTCTGCCCAACAACCGCGGCAGGGAGAGCAGCCGCAACGCATACTCCAGGGTCACGTCCGACGGCTCCACTCCCCCGGGTAGTCCGACCCAATGCGGTTTTGCCGAGCCGCGGGACTCTCCCCTCTGCACATACGGTCCGTAGCGACCGACCTTGACGTATACCGGTGAACCCGTGTCGGGATCCGTTCCGATAGGTTCCGCAGAGCCGGCCGGGGTTTCGAGCAACTCCGTCGCCCGGTCCACCGTGAGTTCGTCGATGAGCAGGTCGTCAGGTATTGTCGCCCGCCTTACCGTGCCTCCGCCCTGCCGTTCGGCGTAGGCCGAGTTCCTGCCGATCCTGATCCGGATCGACTGGCCGGTATGGGGATCGACACCGATCGGAATCGCGGGATAGTCGATCTCGGGGAGGGTTTCTTCGATCTTGCGTGCGAGGCCGGGATCGTCGCCTTCGCCACGGTAGAAGGCCTCCAGAAAGCCACGCGCATCCGCCTCGCCAGCGGCAATTTCGTCGAGGGCATCTTCCATGCGTGCCGTGAACCCGACGTCCACGTACTTCTGGAAATGCTCCTTCAACAATTGATTGACCGCCATTCCCGTGTAGGTCGGGACCAAGGTACCACTGCGCTTGCGCACATAGTCGCGGTCCTGGATGGTTGTGATCGTAGGCGTGTAGGTCGAAGGCCTCCCGATGCCTTCCTCTTCCAGCTTTCTGACGAGCGACGCCTCGGAATAGCGTGAAGGCGGCCTGGTCTCCCGCCGTTCCGGTTCGACCGCACGCACGACCACGGAAACTGCTTCCGGCTCCGGCGTGTCCGCCGAGTGCGGCTCCGAATCCGTCTCGGCGTGGATCCTGTCGCCGACCTCGAGACGCGGGAGGAGCTGATCCTTTCGCTTGTCACCATACACCTTGAGAAAACCGGGGAAGCGAAGCACCGATCCGCTGGCGCGGAAGGTGTGGTCGGTCCCCTCCATGCGGGCCAAAAGGTCCACCCTGGTCCGATCGACCCTGGCATCAGCCATCTGGGATGCTACGGTACGGCGCCAGATCAACCGGTACAGTGCCAACTCGTCCTTCCCGAGGAATCTCGTGAGGCTTTCAGGGATTCGTCCGATCTCCGTGGGGCGGATGCCCTCGTGGGCCTCCTGCGCAACCTTCGACCTGGTCCTGTAGCGCCTTGGTCCCCCGTAGTAGTCGCTCCCGAACACACGGTCGATATACCGGCCGGCTTCGGCCAGCGCCTTGCCGGACAGCGTCACCGAGTCCGTGCGCATATAGGTGATGAGCCCCTCCCGATCCCCCCCTCCCAGGTCGACGCCTTCATACAGGCGCTGTGCGATGAGCATCGTGCGTTTCGGGGACATCCTCAGACGGCTGCTCGCCGCCTGTTGGAGCGTCGACGTGGTGAACGGTGGCGCCGGTTGCTGCCTGCTGGACTTGCGCTGCACATCGGCCACGAACCAGGGTGTCGCATCAAGCGCGGCCTCGGCGATGGTCGACGCCGTCTGCGCTCCGAGGGCAAGCGCCCTGGAAGAAGGAATCCGCTCACCGGTCGATGAGTCGAAGTCCCTCCCCGTGGCGACAGGCTTCGCTCCCACACTCACGAGCGTGGCCGTGAACTCTCCGCTGCTGCCTGCGAGCGTCGCCCTGACCCGCCAGTACTCCGAAACCTTGAATCGGCGGCGCTCGTCTTCCCTGTCGACGATGAGCCGCAGGGCGACACTTTGGACGCGGCCAGCGCTGAGCTTGGTCCGCACCTTTTTCCACAGGACGGGTGAAAGCGTGTACCCGTAGAGCCGATCCAGCACGCGCCTCGCTTCCTGGGCCTGGACCAGCCGCTGGTCGACTGCCCGGGGATCGGCAAGCGCGGCATCGATGGCGGCGCGGGTTATCTCATGAAAAGCAATCCGCTTGACGGGTACCTTTGGCTTGAGGACCTGCAGGAGGTGCCAGCTGATCGACTCGCCTTCCCGGTCTTCATCTGTCGCCAGGAGGACTTCGTCCGCTTTGGCGACGGTCCTCTTGAGATCTCGTACGTACTTCTGGCTCTCCCGCGGGACGATATAGACGGGCCTGAAACCGCCTTCGGTATCGACGGCAAGCCGGCCCCAGGGTTTGTCGCGAATCCG
Source organism: Gemmatimonadota bacterium (assembly GCA_022823145.1). GTDB lineage: Bacteria > Gemmatimonadota > Gemmatimonadetes > Longimicrobiales > Gaopeijiaceae > Bin94. The sequence continues at coordinate 20,645 of JAJDXS010000012.1, read as the reverse complement.
CCTGGGTGTCTCGCTGGCAGAACGGGGAAGGTCTCTGATATGCCCGTACGACGCTTCGACCCGGTATTCCGGTCCGAGGAATCTCCCGATCGTTTTCGCCTTGGCAGGCGATTCCACAATCACCAGCTTCACTCGCGTTCTTTCCCTTTCCATCCTGCCCTCCCGGTCACCGGCGTGTCCTTCGAACGGCAGATGTGTTTCAGTATTTCCATGACCACCACGTCCGGCTCCCTGTCCTCCGTGTCCACGACGATGTTCCCGCGCCGGTAGTGAGGGACCCGCTCTCGGAGCAGAGCTTCCGCCGTCCCCATCGGGTCATCGACCTGCAGTAGAGGTCTTGTCTCGCCCGACCCCGCGATCCTGTCGAGCGCCGCTTCTGCTCCTACGCGGAGCCAGATCGACACGGTCGCGCTGTCGAGCATGTCCATGTGACCCGATTCCGCCGGCCAGCCCCCACCGACGGAAATCACTGTGGCCCGGCTTCGCAGAAGCTCTCGGCCCACCGTCGACTCCGCACGCCGGAAGCCCGCGATTCCGCGCTCGCGGATGATCTCATGCACGGGCATTCCCTCGCGTCGTGCCACCTCGTCGTCCAGGTCGACGAAATCCCATCCGATGGATCTGGCCAGCACCGATCCCACCGTGGATTTCCCGGCTCCCATGAACCCGATGATGACGATGCGCCGCACGGATCCGACCGGGTCCAGGGCAATCGCTGCGGGAGGGGTTGCGCTCACGGGCCCTCCCACTCGCGTTCGCCAAAGCCGCGCGAGGTGAGGTGTTCGACATACGATTCGAAATTGCGCCTGAGTTCGCCGATCGAGTCGCCACCGAACTTCTCCAGGACCGCATCGGCCAGTACCAGCGCAACCATTGCCTCAGCGACGACGGCAGCCGCTGGAACCGCGCAGACATCGCTGCGCTCGACAGCCGCTTCCCTTGTGGAGCCGTCCCTCAGGTCGACGCTCGGCAGACGCTTGCGAAGAAGCGTCGAAATCGGTTTCATCGCGCCGCGGACCACCAGCGGTGCGCCCGTCGTGATGCCGCCTTCCAGGCCCCCGGCCCTGTTGCCCCTCCGTCCGTAGCCTCCCGCGCGGTCCGCGTCCTCGTCACGATAGATGGCATCGTGAACCCGGGATCCGGGACGTCCCGCGTTGATGAATGCGGGACCGATCTCGACCCCCTTGATGGCATGCACGGACATCACCGCCTGTGCCAGGCGCCCGTCCAGCTTGCGATCCCAGGAAACGTGGCTTCCCAACCCGACCGGCAGACCCCTGGCCACGACCTCGAAGCAGCCCCCGAGGGTGTCGCCTTCCTTCCTGGCCGTGTCGATCGCGGCGATCATGGCAGATTCGGCACCGCGCTCGAGGGTGCGAACGGGTGAGGCGTCCGCAGCTGCGTTCAGGTCGTCGGGAATCGCCTCCGGCGGGCCGGCCTCGATGTTCCCGATACGCGTGACGTAGCTGCCCACGGTCGCTCCCAGACCACGAAGCAGGGTCTTTGCCACAGCACCGCATGCGACCCGGGCCGCGGTCTCACGCGCGGATGCCCGCTCGAGAATGTCGCGGGCATCGCGGCGGTCGTACTTCAGAACACCCGTGAGATCCGCATGGCCGGGTCTCGGCAGGTACACGGGGCGGAGCGCCTTCGGATTCCCTGCCGGATCGGGAAACTCGTGCGCCATGGCTTTTGTCCAGTTCTGCCAGTCACGATTCCAGATCACCATGGAGAGCGGCGAACCCAGCGTGACGCCCAGGCGCAGGCCCGAAACGATCTCCGCGCGGTCAGACTCGATCTGCATCCGCCGCCCCCTGCCGTATCCACCCTGTCGGCGTGTGAGCTCCGGATCGATGTCGGTCGCAGGATCCACGGGCAGACCCGCGGGCAACCCTTCCACGACGGCCACCAGGCCACGTCCGTGGGACTCCCCTGCGGTGTGAAAGGACAGATGTGCTTGCGGCATCTAGCAGGTTGAGTTCGGGTCTTGACTCGCCGGTCCTGCCGGCTGCGGGCGGGTTGTCATAGATAGCAAAGGCCCGGTTCATGGGGAAGCGGAGCCCACAATCGTCGGCGTGACCATGATCAGCAGATCGCGCTGGACGGACGACTCCCGGTCCGACCGAAACAGGCGGCCGATGAGCGGGATATCCATGAGCAGAGGGATGCCCGAGCGCACTTCGGCGACCTCGCTGACGGTCAGGCCGCCGATCACGACGGTTTGCCCGTTGTCAACCAGAACCTGCGATTCCGCCTTCTGCCGACGGAACACGAATCCCACATCCGAAGGTGCCAAATCCGCCGATGATCTCTCGGCGGAGAGATTCAGAAGAACCTGACCGCTCTCCGTAATGCGCGGCGCCACTTCCAGAATCACCCCCGTCTCCTTGTAGTCCACGGTGGCGACCGGGAATGCACCGCGCCCGTCCCCACCGGTTCCGGACTGCACCTGGGCACCCGCGTCGAGCACCCGTACCGGTGTTTCCTCCCCCACCACGACTCTGGCAGTCCGGTTGTTCATGACGCGAACCGACGGCTCGGCTTCCACATCCGTCAACTGTGCCGATTCGAGCGCGCTGATGAAGCCGACTAGCGTAGTGCGCCCTACGACCAGCGAGGTCAGCAGGGAAAGGGTAGGGTTGGAGATGCGGTCGGCAGCGTTGCCCAGTGCTGCGAGTGAGTTGCCCCCAAGCGAGATCACATCCGTGCCTGCCGGGACCTGCTCCTCCGGTAGGGATAGAACGCCGTCGCCGTCCAGATCGACGAAGCCCGGAGTAAGGAGGTTGAGTTGATTACCCCCCACATCCTTGAGGTCGTAGGTAATACCGAACCCGGCCAGCCCGGTTCGGTTGATGAAAACGATCCTGGCCGCGATGTCGACCTGGCCCACCGGGACATCGACCTCTCCTGCAAGGTCGGCTGCCCTGTCCAGGACCCGGGGGATGTCGGTGACGACCAGGGTGTTGGTGCGCGAGCCGATGGATGCCCTGCCGCGTTCCGTCAGGAGTGGCATCACCAGATTCTGCAGTTCGCCAGCCTCGATGTAGGTTGCCCTGAGAACCATGGTTTCAAGGGGAAGAACGGCCTCCTGTTCCATGAGAGTGCCGGCCCTCTCTACCAGGATGATGCCCCCGTCCTGCTCCCTAGATACCAGGCCGTAGGCGTCCAGCAGCGTCCGCAACGCAACATCCCACGGCTGATCACGGATTTCGGCCGACACGCGCCCCTGTACGTCCGCTCCAGACACGATCGAGCGACCCGCAAACGCGGCGAAGGTGAATAGCGCCTCCCGTATTGGGGTGTCGACAAAGGTGACATCGATCGGGCGGTCCATCTCTTCCTGCGATGCCTCCCTGGTCGGCGCCGCCTCCTGTGCCATGGCACCGGCCTCCGGCAATCCAACGCCTCCCGATGCAGAGAGAATCGTGAGCAGTGCACCCAACCTGAGCCCCTTCACGACGGGATCCTCTCGTTGGTCCGAGGAATTCGAAGCACCCGGCGAACGACCCCGGTGGGCACGTCCGCCTCCAGCACGATGTGGTCCGAGTGGATCCGGGTCAGACGCATGTCACCCAGAGTCTGTCCCAGGCGCAGTCGGACCGCTTGCGGTGGGCTCCCGTCCGGGACCCGGGAATCGGTTTCATCGACAGCTGTCCGCATGGTGTCCAGCAGGACCACACCAAGGTCGGCCCGATCGTGGCGGATGATGCCGAGAAGCCGGATGGCATCCGTGAATGTGCCCGTCGTCGTCGTACGCGTTGGTGGAACGAACGGATCCTTTTGCCGTGCCGTGTAGACGAAAGATTCTCGTTCGTGTATCAACCAACCGGACGGTTCGGACATGCCCGCCGCCACGGTGTCCTGGCCGAAGTGAGCCGCAGCGTGTGCGCTGGGCAGCGCCTGTTGGGGTCTGACGGATCCAGTCTCCAGGAGTGCCGTGACCCAGGCGGCCACCGGCCAGAGCCCGAGAGCGGGAAGACGGAATGGGATCGTCCCGGATATGGAAGCGAATGATCTGTTGGCCGTCATGGCAGATGCGAATCCTCTTCAGCGAGTGGGGTCGAAGCGTCCTGGACCAGCGCCCCGGGAACGACATGGGTGTGAATCCGGAAGCTTGCCAGGAGGGAAGCGCTCGAGCCGACGGCATCGGCCGGCGAGGCGGGTTCCGGAGTGATGGTGACATCGGAGGGAATCATGATCCGTTGCAGTGAGGCGACTGCCGTCATGAAGGACGCGATTGCGTGATACGGACCCCTCACCACCAACTGATAGGACCAGCGGTCGTAGACATCCCCCGACACGCGCGGCTCCGGTCTCAACATCGTGACTTCAACCCCGGTCCGACGTTCCTCTGCCGATATCGCCGCGAGGAGAGCCACAACATCCTGGCTGGTGGGGATGAGAGATTCCAGCCGGGACAGGTAGGCCGAGTACGCCACCAGACGACCTTCCAGGTCTTTCAACCGGGGTGGATGCCCCGCAAGGTGCTGTTGCCTCAGCTTGGCCAGCTGTTCGATCCGCAGTGTCAGAACCTCGACTCTCTGCAACCGGGGCCGGTGCAGGTAGGTGTAGAAGAAGTACGCACCGAGGAGCGCCAGGAGTGCGAGGAGGCAGGCGCTCCTGGCCAGGGGGTCGTTCGGGAGCAGAGTCCTCATGTCCCGATCTCCTCGAGTGAAACGAAGTCCAGAATGTCGTGTGGAGGCTCCTCCCAGCCCGCTTCGATAACGAAGTGGTATGCGGCAGGGGCGTTGACATCCGGCCCCGTGTCCCGGACGGGATTGTGTTCCGTACCGACCAGCTCCACGTCCTTCACGAAGAAGGAAGCCTCCAGCGCATTCCAGAAACGAGTCAGGCCGAAGCTGTCGAGCGCTTTCCCCTCCACCCGGAATCGGGTCCGTGGTCGGCCGGAAGTCACGTCGCTGACTCGGGTGATCCACACTCGCTCCGGCGTGGCGACGGCAATCTCCTCCAGGAGGTGGGGCCAATCGTATCGCCGTGCGTCAATCTCCTCGATCAGTGCCACCTGGGCGGCCAGGGAGTCCCGCCTGTCCTCCAGTTGATAGCGCGTTCGCAACCGCTCCGCCAAGCGCACGGAATCCTGAAGCGCCTCCCGAAGAGTCGTGTCGAGCCGTGCAATCCGTTGTGACATCCCCAGAGCCAGACGAATGCAGACACCCGAGGAGGCCAGCACCATGAGACACGAGCCCAGGACCCAGCCGTCTAGGAGGACTCCCCGGAGCGTCCGTGCCGGCACACGTGACGGACGTCTTCCGGGTTTCCCTTTCCCGGTCCTCGTGCCGGTGCCCCGGGTGCCTGGTAGGAGATCGACTTCGAACATGCTGGATGCCTTTCCTGAGCGATGCCGGCGTTTATGAGTTGCGGAGCGCGAGCCCGATCGCCTGGAAGAACAGCGGCGCTGCGCCCGAGAGTGCGCTGCGACCCCGCAAACCCGGGGCAACGGCGACACGTTCGCAGGGGTTGGCGACACGTGTGTCCACCTTCATCCGATGTCCAAGCGCTTCTGTCACCCCCGCCAGGCAGGCACCGCCTCCGCTCAGGAACACCCTCCCCAGTCCGCCGCCTGGCCGCCGCGATCCGAGAAAGGCGCACGCCCGCTCGATCCCGACCGCAATTACGTCCGCGCCCGTCTCCACGGCGCGATCGAGTCCCTGGAGATCTCCCCGGCCCTGGATCACCTCCTCCACCAATTCGACTGGCAGCCCGTGCACCCGTTGCAGCAGTTCGCCAAAGCGTCTCAAGCCCAGGGGCAGATCTCGAATCAGTGCCGGGATTCCTTCTTCGAGGATTACGATGTTCGTGACCTCGTAACCGAGATTCACGAGGGCCACGACTCCTTCGGACGCACAGCGGTAGTTGTGACACAGAGCATTGCAAAGCGCGAGCGCCTCCACATCCAGCAGGGCGGCTGCGGCGCCGGCATCTTCCAGCAGTGAGATGCGTGTCTGCACGCGCTCCTTCTTGGCTGCAACGAGCAGTGCCTCGATGCTCCCATCCGGGGGGGTTGGACCGAGAGTCTGGAAATCGAGATGGACGCTCTGCAGGTCAAATGGGACCTTTCGTTGCGCCTCCCGCGCGATCAGGTCGCGTACAGGTACATGGGGCGCGCGCGTCAGCTCGACCTTCTTGACGAACACATCGTGGCCGCCCAGAGCGGTGATCACATCACGCGACTGGAGAGCAGCGGCTTCGAGAAGCGCGCGCACGGCGTCGGACAGAAGTTCCCGATTGGTGACCTCTCCGTCGACGACAGCCCCTGGCGGGATCGGTCGCGACATGATCCGCCGGAGTTCGGGGCGGTCGCCCAGGTGGTCGATCTCCGCCAGCTTCACGAAGGCACTGCCGATGTCGAGTCCCACGGTCGTCTTCTTCCTGCCGAAGATGCCCATCCTGCTACCTCGACGCTGGTGCCACGGGAGCCAGTCGTGACCGCCCTGGCAAGGGGATCGGTCGGGCCAGTGAACTGGCGGCCTGGAGCGCCCGGAATGCCGAGCATGCCGATCCGTCCACCACGGAACCCGGCTCCAGCGTGACCGACCCACCCGCGCGCACGAGCCCCTGGATCCTTGCGGTGTCACGGACGGTGACGTCACCGGCCACCAGAAGGAGCCCGGTCCAGGACGAGCCGGGTGCAAGGGTCAGGTCACCATCCACGACCAGCACACCCGCTCCCTGTCGCATCACTGCGTTGTCCCCGTAGCTGTACACCAGCCCCGACCAGCACCCCGGGCAGCCGGCCGCGGGGAGCGGGCCTCCCGCGGCAGCCGAGTGATCGGCCAGCCGCGAGAGCAAGCGTCTCCCGAACCAGCCGAGCCTGACCCGCGCAAAGTCGGAGCCATCGCCCCCGGCACCCCACTCCGGAGGAGACGGGAGCCCGGAAACAACCTGTAGCGGCCTCCCCGCAAGGAGATTGGACAGTCGCGGGAGGTGATGGCAGGAAGGAATGCCGGTACGTCCGGTCATGGCCGAATCGGTCAGCACGCTGGCGCCGCTCCCGATTGCGATCGTACCGGATTCCACCGCTCCGGCGTAGGCAGCAATCCGGGCTTCCGGATCCATCCACCAAACCAGACGTGCGTGGCTCACCGGAACGCCGCTATCCAGCGCCGCCTCACCCAGAAAGGCGTGCATCTCCGTGGTCAGACGGAGGTCGAGGACACGCTGCCAGCCGCGCCGCCCGAATGGTCTCCGGACCAGTTCCACCGCGAAGTCGCCAACCTGCGAGGCCGGAAGCCCCCGGGTGATGTTCAGCACCGCGTCGACGGCAGCACGGGCTGCCGTACGTTCGGACAGTACCCGGCCCGCCATGCTCGCCGTGCGAAGCTGTCCCACGGATGCCGCCAGAGCCATGGATGCGATGGCAGTGAGGAGCGTGAGCGCGAGAAGCACAAGCACCAGCGCGAATCCTCCCTGCCCCGAGTGACGAGCGGTCATCAGCGTGCTCCCCGGACCGTCCACGAAAGGGCCCGCGAAGGAAGTGCCACATCGTCCCAGACCACCCGGGCCGAAAGATCGTTGGCGCCATCCGCGACGAGACTGGCCGAGTCCGATGCGATTCCCGTGGACGTCAGCGGCTGCCACCCTCCGTTCCCGACCCGGTAGCGAAACGCGCCAGCCGAAAAGCGGTACGCGCCTCGCTCGAAGTACAGGGCCGCCACGGCGTCGGGGTGTGGGGGATCGAGCGTCCACTCCTCTATGGCGAAGCCGGGAATCTGCTGGCAGTCCAGGCCGCTGCCGCGGGTGCGACGCTGCAGACGGGAGAGCTGCCAGCCGGAGGTCTCGGAGAAGACCAGCACCGAGTCCTTGTCGGGGTCCGGCGCACGGTATCCTGACACGGCCACTCCCCAGCCTGCGTTCGGCTGTGTGCGGCACTTGAGGCCGACTCCCCTGAACGCCCTCAACTGAAGGGCGTCCCCGGACACGCTCCAGTCGATCGTGCCCAGCCCCTGACCGACCTCCGCCACGAGCAGATGGTGCACCAGCCTTGCTTCGTCCAGCACCAGGCTCTCGCCGATAATCCTGTCGGCCAACGTGGCCTGAACCGCGGTGATCCCCCAGGCGACCTGGACGAGCAGAAGAAGGAGAGTGCACCCGACGACCGCTTCGGCAATTGCGAAGCCACGGCTTCCCGGCTCGGATCGCTTCATTCCACGGACCTCACGGGACATGCAGGTCGGAAACGACCGTGAAGCGAACCCGAATGGAGTCCTGCAGCGCGACATGGTCGAACTGCACCCAGGCATCTTCCCCGGGCACGCTGGGGACACCCCAGGTCACCGTACCCGCGTGGAGCGCGGTCCGGCCCTCTCCTGGTGTCGCTGCCAGCCGGAGCGAGTCCACGAAGTTCCGCAGCAGGGCATGGGTCTCGTCCAGGGCTCGGGCGCGCGCCGTTGCCTGCGCAGCGGTTGCAGTCAGAGACGCGACCGCGGTGACACCGACACCCACGACGATGACCGCCGCAATGAGTTCGATGAGCGATCCGCCGAATCGATTCATCGCCGTGCGACCCGTCCGAGAGATGAGATGACCAGCGCCCGTTCCTGGTCCTTCCTTGTAAACCGCAACGTCTGGCTCGATACCCAACCCAGTCCCATCGGACCGTAGCGGACCCGACTCGTCGGCCTGTCTCGGGACAGTCGCAACGCTACGCCTCCCTGGCCCAGATCGGCGACCATCACCGTGTCTCCGGTGGCGGAGACGACCCGCCCGTGGGGAGGAGCGGATACAAGCTCGACGACTGCGCTGCCGTCCCTGACGGCCGTCCAGCGTGCCTCGGCAAGGAGCCGGACGGCGTTTTCCTGGGACCTGCGCAGTACGAAGGAGGTGCGCAGATTCGTGGCCGCGCCCAACACCGGTGGCGCCAGCACCGCAATGACCGCGAGAGCAACCATGACCTCGATGAGCGAGTGTCCCGCGCTCGTACCGTAGCGCCGGGGTGCCAAGCCTCGTGCCCGGAGAGGGATCAGTTGGTACACACTACCTGCCCTTCCTCGGCAGGCGTCGCCGACCCGATGGTCGGGGCGGTCGCGTTGCCGTAGTAGATCGCGCACCCCTCCGTCGCGCCCAGGGCGGTGTGTGTGACCGTGGCGGACCAGCCTGAAGAGGAAGCGGCAGCGGTCACGTTGACTGCCTCGGAAGCGACAAAGTCCAGGTTGGCAAGCGAGCTCGTGTACTGGTAGTTCGTGGCGTAGTAGAGTTCCTGTTGGGCGGCGAGGTTCCTGACATCGGATTTCATCGCCGCGAAGTAGGCCATTTCGCGGGTCTGGGTGAACTGGGGGATCGCGATCGCGGCGAGAATGCCGATGATCACGAGAACGATCAGTAGTTCAATGAGTGTAAATCCCTTTTGTCCAGTCACTTGAGACATCCTTTGTGAAGTTGGTTCTTGACGTTCTTCGATTCCTTGTCTGGCCAGCGCTTTCAGTGTTCGGAAGCCTTTCTCTCAAGTTCTTCCAGCCATCGGGATTGCTGCGGGTGGGTTTCGCCCAGTCGTATGACTGTGCGTCGCGCCTCGATTGCTTCCGGGGAACGACCCTGTGCCTGAAGCGATCGAGCCAGGATGTGCGCGTGGAGCGCATTGGTCGGGTCGGTGTCGAGCGCCGCCCGGGCCGCTTCCTCGGCAAGTTGCCAGCGCTCCTGCCGGTCGTACAGGATGGCCAGCAGAGCGGGTGCCAATCCAAGCTCCGGATGCTGCTCCCACGCACTGCGCAGCACGTGTTCCCCAGCCCTTTCGTGCCCTGCCGCGTTCAGGCGACGGCCTACTTCGGACAACAGGGGATAGCTTCCGCCGAGGAGTCCGATCGCACGGCGGTAGGCGGCCAGGCCCTGCCGGTCCCTCTGCTGAGCGAAGTAGAGGTCCCCCAGCAGCCACTGCGCCCGTCCGGACTCGGGGTGCTCGCGGATGAGCGTCGAGAAGACCGTGGCGTTGTCGCTCCAGACCGGGTTGCGGCCCACGGTTCTGCAGAAGAACATCAGCAGGATGGCGGCCATCAGAGCGTTCCCCACCCGGGGGCGCTCCCTCCGCAGTCCGACGATCATCCAGCCGGCCGCGGCACAGAATCCCACCGAGGGCAGATAGAGCGTACGCTCGGCGAGCAGGACACCTGTGAGAAACGGGAGGTTCGAAACGGGCAGGAACGTGATGATGAACCAGAGGATGCCGAATCCCGCACTCCGCGGGACCAGTCGTCGCGGCTTCATTGGTCCGGTTCTCCAGGTCGTCCACGCGACTGCCACCGCCACCAGTCCCGTGGACACCCCGAGAACGCTCTCCGGTGTCCACCGGTAGGCCAGCGTGATCACGCCCGGTGCGTAGTCGGCCGACAGGTCCAGTGGCATGAAGAGCAGTCTGAGTACGACCGGCCAGGAGCCCAGAATGGTCCACACCCGGGGCACGTCTCCGCTCGCGAGCACCTCGGCCCCCAGCGGCGATAGCGGAGAAACAACTCCGTCCAGCACAGCCGCCCGGCCCGCGAGTACCAGCCCGGCGACGGCCGCCAGTGCAGCATGGAGAGGACCGCGCTCCGCCAGGTAACCTCCGACGCGGGTCAACCGTACGTCGCGTCGCGAGCAATCGAGGAGGAGTACGGCCCCCGGCAGTGTGATGGCGTGTTCCTTGGCCAATGTGGCCAGTAGATAGAGGGAAAGCACCCCGAGGAGCGTCCCCGGTCGCATGCGTCCCCGTACTCTGGCGGCAACAATGCATGCCCAGAGGTACAGGTTCGCAGCCAGGATCTCCGCCATTCCCACGACGTTCGCCACGGCTTCCGTGTGCACCGGATGCACGGCGAACAGGAGTCCTGCCGTGAGAGCGGCCTGTCGGAGCATGAGGTATCCCAAAAGGACGACGACCAGACCGGCCGCGAAGCCATGGAGCAATACATTCACCGCGTGGAAGCCGGCGGCATCGCCATCCCAGAGCGCCCACTGCAGGCCGTAGACCAGGGTGGTCACCGGACGCCAAAGGCCGAGCTCCCGACCGTAGCTGTTCGGCCAGTAGGGATCCAAGACGGTGGAGGCGAGCCTCTCCAGGTGCTGGATGTCCTCGTTTCCAGCGATGATATGGTTGTCGTCGTAGGCGAAGCCGTTGGCAATGCTGTTTGCGTACGCCAGCACTCCCACTACAACCGCCAGAAGGGGCGCACGATATCCTGCTCCGGATCCTGCCAGCGATTCCATTGCCCATGTCTCTGATCTCCGGGGAGACGGCTTCCGAAGGCGCGCTTGACCCGCCGAATTCCATCTCGCTTGAAGGGAACAGCGAGAAGATCAGTCGGTTTCAGGGGCGCTGGAATAGCTGGATGGGACTGTCTTCACCGCTGGCGCCAAAACGGCACCTCGGGCACTCCGTTTTGGGTGACCAGCAGCCCTGCAACGCCCCCCTACCGGGGGTGGACGCCGGTTTGCAGCCAACCCGGCGGGGCACCCTTCCATGGTTTGGCCCTGGGCGCCAGGAGACTTGAACGCGCAATGAACCAGATCGCGGCGAATCCATCCCGCCATCCGATTTTCTTTCCTTCCGCGTAGGATCGGCTGGTATAGCTGATCGGAAGCTCGACCAGCCGCACTCGCGCCTGCGACAGACGGGCGGTGATTTCAGGCTCGATACCGAACCGATCGACGGTCAGCGGCAGCGCCTGGAGAAGCTCGGTCCGGATCATCTTCTGGCAGGTTTCCATGTCCGTGATCCTGAACCCGGTAAAGCAGTTGCTCAGGAAGGTCAGAAACCGGTTGCCCATCGCGTGCCAGGGGAAGATCACATCCTGTTTCGGGTCCATGCCCAGGAATCTGGATCCGTATACCGCGTCCGCCCTGCCCTCGGCGATCGGGGCAAGCAGCCGGGGGATCTCGTCGGGATCGTACTCGAGGTCCGCATCCTGCACCACCACCACGTCGCCGGTCGCGTGGGCGAAACCCGTGCGCAGTGCGGCACCCTTTCCCCGGTTCCGCTCATGCATGAGCAGGCGGTTGATCAGTCCCGCTTCCTCGAGCCCGGGCAGCAGCTCGCGAGTGCCATCGGTGGAGCCGTCGTCCACGACGATGACCTCCTTCGACAGCCCGACCCTGGCGACCCGGCGGAGCAGCTGTTCGATCGTTGCCGCCTCGTTGTAGGCGGGAACCACGATGGACACCGTGATCCCGGGGTATCCGTCTCCGGTCCGCGAACCGGTTGCGTCGCTGGTCGCCGACAAGGCTGTCTACCGGACGCTGCGAACCCTGGTGATACGCGGACGGATGGCCGCTAGCGCGAGGTCAACGGGGTTACCTGAAGCAACTGGCCAGCGTATATCCGCGAGCCGCGCAGGTTGTTCGCCGACTTCAGGCGGTCGACCGTGGTGCCGTACGTGCGGGCGATTTCCCAGAGCGAATCACCCGACCGGACCGTGTATCGGATCACGTCGGGCCGGGAAGAGTTTGCGGGTGCGAGTGCATTCGCGACGCGAGTGTTCTCGGTCCGGCTCCGGTTGTCCGTCAGCCGATCGACGTAGGCGGCGTACTCGTGCGTGTAGACCGCGATGTGGTAGTGTGGCGGGCGGCGCTCGCGAGTCACATCGAGCGTACCACTGGCCTCCAGATGGAGAAGGACGTCCTCCAACCAGCTTCGACACGCGCGGGAATTGCTCCTGCGGAGGTCGATTGCCATCCCCCGCGGGTGCACGGAGTAACGGGATGAATTGGGTGGTTGTTCGTTCAGCGGCCGCGTGAGGCTTGTCACCACCAACTGCTCACCGCACGCATTTCGGTACTGGCGGGCAAGGCGCTCCACCAGCAGCTTCACCTGCGGGCGCGCGTAGGGGTGGGACACCTCGTGGAGCCGGTAGTCGGCGTTCCCCGGGAGGGGCACGAGAAGCCCATGTTCCACGAACCGCTTGACGTGCGCGGCATCCAGCAGGGGCGTGTAGTCGTACTCCTCGCCTTTCGCGAACTGCTCCTGCATCACCCGACGGCCACCGCTGAGGCTCTGTCCGTCCGTGTGGGCCGGCCAGCACATTGCGACCAGCACGAAGGCAATGCCCGCACCCGGGCCCCCGCCCTGCCATCCGGTGCCGCCTCCCGCCTTCGGCGTCGTGTTCGATCCCGTCGGCTGCACGCCCAAAGTCACACCTCCTGCCGATCGCCTCGCCGGATACACCGCGCTAGAGTAAACATATGTACCAAGCGCCAAACCACCAAACGGACAGACAGGGCGGGCGGACACGCGGCCCTGTCCCGTCAGGGTGGAACGGCCGTCAGCCAGCCCCGGCGTAGTTGTCCGCCACGACCGTCCAGTTCACCACGTTCCAGAAGGCCGCGACGTAGTCGGGCCGGCGGTTCTGATAGTTCAGGTAGTATGCGTGCTCCCAGACATCGATCCCCAGTATGGGTGTCCTGCCCTCCATGAGCGGGGTGTCCTGATTGGGAGTCGAGACGATCTCCACAGCGCCTCCGGCGGCCGTCACAAGCCAGGCCCAGCCCGAACCGAAGCGTCCGATCGCCGCCGCCGCGAACTGTTTCCGGAAGTCGGCGAAGCTCCCGAACGACGCGTCGATGGCCTCCGCCACGGCACCGCCGGGCACCTCTTCTCCCCCGGGGGTCATGAGTTGCCAGAAGAGGTTGTGGTTCACGTAGCCGCCACCGTTGTTGCGCACCGCGGTGCGGATCGATGCCGGGAGCGAGGAAAGGTCCGCCACCAGCTCCTCGGCGGACACCCCGTGCAGATCGGGGTGTCCAGCGAGGGCCGCGTTCAGGTTGGCGGTATAGGCCGCGTGATGCCGTCCGTGGTGGATTTCCATCGTGCGGGCGTCGATGTGCGGCTCGAGTGCGTCATGGGAGTACCCCAGATCGGGGAGCTCGAAGGGATAGGCCATCTGTCCGGTCTCCTGAGAGCGGTTACCTTGCGGGCGATCCGTTTGCGCCGTGCGGGAGATAGAACGTTGTCCAAAGACAGGATGCCCTCGCAAGGTGCCAGGAGGATTCTCCTCGTCGACTGCGACAGCTTCTTCGTGCAGGTGGCGCGACTGGAGGATCCCGGCGGTGCCGGCAAGCACCCCCTTCTGCTGGTGGGGGGCAGGAGCGGCAGGGGCGTCATCACCTCGGCGTCCTACGCGGTGCGCGAGTACGGCGTCCGGTCGGGGATGCCGACGGCGCAGGCCCTCAAGCTGTGTCCCGAGGCACTGGTGGTCCCGGTTCCGCGGGGCGCCGTGGTGGAACGGAGCCGTGCCGTGAAGGCCGTGTTGAAGGAGCTGTCACCCGTCGTGCAGGCTGCCTCGATCGACGAATTCTACCTGGACCTCACCGGCACCGAGCGAATGCTGAGGGGCGAGGACTTTGCCGCGACCGCCGACCGCATTCGGCGCGTGGTGCGGGAGCGAACCGAGGTGGCCGTCTCCCTGGGCGGCGGCACGCAGCGCGTCGTGGCCAAGGTGGCGACCCGCCTGGCCAAACCCAACGGCGTGCATGTGGTGCCACTGGGCGACGAAGCGGCCTTCATGGCTCGATTCCGGCTGGAGGAACTGCCGGGAATCGGGCCCGCCTTCCTGAAACAGCTCGTCGGGAAGGGGCTATCGACCTGTGCCGACGTGGCTCGTGTGGAGCGCGCCTGGCTCTCCCGATGGTTCGGGCCCGCCCGCGGTGCCTGGCTGTGGGAGCGGGTGCGCGGCATCGACGCCAGCGAGGTGGACGCCCGTGATCGGCGCAAGTCGATCAGCTCCGAACGCACCTTCTTCGCCGATGTCGATGACGACCACGAGCTGGAGCGGCGTCTCCTGGAGCTGAGCTGCAGGGTAGGCGGCCAACTCCGGGCGAAGGACCTGCGGGCGCGTACCGTCACCGTCAAGATCCGGGACCACGACTTCACCACCAGGCAGGCCGGAAGCACACAGACGGCGGGGTTGGAGACCGACCGGGCGATCTTCACGGTCGCGGCGGCCCTGCTCCACGATCTTCGCCACCGCAGAAAGACGCCTGTCCGGCTCCTTGGCGTGGGCGCCTCCAATCTGGTCCGCCAGGCGCCCGCGGAGCAGCTGGACTTCTTCGGCGGCGAGGCTGCGCTGGAGAGCGAGCGCGACCGCACCATTGCGCGCGCCGTGGACCGCATCCACGACCGTTACGGCCGCGAGGCACTTCGGCCCGCACGGGTGCTGGGCGACCGCAAAGAAGCCACGCCCCGCGACCGTCCCGGTTCCAGCAGGCGCTGACGGACGCGCCCCCGACCGAGTCCCCTACCCTTTTTCCCAGGGCCTCCTGCCGAAGTAGTCGCGCGTCATCTCGACCACCTTGGGCGCCAGCAGCCCCAGCGCGATCAGGTTGGGCCAGATCACGATCGCGAGGAACACGTCGCCGATGGCCCAGATCACGCTGAGCGGCAGAACCGCGCCGACGAAGTGCATCATCACGAAGACGACCTTGTACGGGATCAGCGCGCGCGCGCCGAAGAGGTAGTTGGCGCAGCGGTCGCCGTAGTAGCTCCACGCGATCGCCGTCGAGATCCCGAAGAGCAGGACCGAAAGCACCACGATGTAGTGTCCCCAGTCGCCGAGCGGCGCCAGCCCGCGGCGGAAGGCGGCCATGGTGAGGGGCGCCCCGCTCTCCACCGCCATGCCGTGAAGCGAGGTGTAGGTCTGGCCGTCGTCGCCGGTGGCGGTGCCGGATGCGGGATCGATCACGCCGCTGAACGGCTGCGTCAGCGCCTCGTCCACGTAGAGCACCGGCACGGGAACCTCGTGCCACGAGATCTGCGGGTCATCGGGCCCGGTGGCCGCGTGCTCACCGCCGTCGATCCGGATCGGTGCGTCCGGGTTCATGTCGACGTAGCCGCCGTCCACCTGCACCGCCCGGTAGGAGAGGTCACCGCCGCTCAGCGTGATCTCGGTCTCGAAGCGGTCGTGCCAGACGCCGGTCATGATGATCAGCAGTCCGGTCATGGTGCAGATGATGATCGTGTCGATGAAGGGCTCCAGCAGCGCCACGACCCCCTCCGAAACCGGCTCCTCGGTCTTGGCCGCCGAGTGGGCGATCGGCGCAGAGCCCTGCCCCGCCTCGTTGGAGAAGAGCCCCCGCCGGACCCCGTACATCAACGTCACCAGGAACGCACCCACCCCCGTCCCCGCCACTCCGGCGGTCGGGTTGAAGGCTTCGCGGAAGATCAGCGCGAATGTCGGCGCGACTTCGCCGATGTTCATGATGATCACGATCAGCGCGCCCACGACGTAGACGACCGCCATCACCGGCGCCAGCACCGAGGTCACCCGCCCGATCCGAGAGATCCCGCCCAGGATGACGGCTGCAACAATCCCCGACGTCACGAGTCCGCTGACCCAGGTCGGGATGTTGAACTGCGTCTCCAGGTTGTCGGCGACCGTGTTCGCCTGAACCCCGTTGCCGGTCAGGAAGGCCGTAATGCCGAGGAGGACGGCGAAGAAGATCGCCATCCACTTCCAGTTCGGCCCCAGTCCCCGTTCGATGTAGTACATGGGCCCGCCGGAAACGGTGCCCGCCCACTCTCCCTCGTCCTCGTGGACCCGGTACTTCTGCGCCAGCGTGACCTCGGAGTACTTGGTCGCCATCCCCAGCGCCGCCGTGACCCACATCCAGAAGAGCGCTCCGGGTCCGCCCCAGTGGATCGCCAGCGCCACACCCGCGATGTTGCCGATCCCGACCGTCGCCGACAGCGCCGTCGTGAGCGCCTGGAAGTGGGTGACGTCGCCCTCGTCGTCCGGGTCGTCGTATTTCCCGGAAGCCACCGCGATCCCGTGGCCCAGGCGGCGGACCTGCAGAACCCCCAGGCGAAGGGTGAGGTACATCCCGATCCCGAGCAGGATGATCACCATGAGAGGGACGTTCTCGCCTCCGACCGGGATGCCGATCTCGACGACGTATGTGGTCAGGAAATCGGTGATTCGCTGGATGAAATCCATGGCGAACGGGCTCCTTGAGGGTTACTTGCGGCCGCTGCCCAGCACGGCGAACGTGTCGGCGCCGGGCAAACTACGGCACTGGTACGGTTGAAAACAACCTGAGCCCGTGGCTGGTAACGGGGAGCGCCGCTCGCCCAACGTCACCCCGTAGCGCGCAGGAAGCGCCGACACAGCTGGGCCACCCGCGTCTGGTCCCGGGCCTCGGCCGTCTCCAGGATCGCGCGAATGTGAGGAACCAGCCGCGGTTCGCCCCATCGGCACCCCGTCGCGAACTCCGCACTGCGCGTGTCCCCCTCGTCGGCGCCGGTGATCAGCGCCCAGGCACACGCCTCGTCATAGTAACCGGACCCGGGATCGGGCAGCCGGTAGTCCGGGGGTCGATCCTCCTGGTCTTCCCTTACGAATGCTCGCGACATGAGTGGAATCTGGAGCCGTGAAGCCGTCGGAGCCAATCCGGTTGCAGCCACCCAGCCGCCTCCGCCGCCTCATCCGACCAGCTTCATCATGTCGAAGATCGGCAGGTACATCGCCACGATGATCCCGCCCACGACGACACCGAGCACCACGATCATGACCGGCTCGACCGCCGCCACCAGAACCTCGAGGGCGGCGTCCACCTCCTGGTCGTAGAAGTCCGCGACCCGGGTCAACATGTCGTCAAGACCCCCGGTCTGCTCGCCGACCTCGACCATTCGCACCACCATGGGGGTGAAAGCGCCGGACTCCTCCAGTGGGCCCGCGATGGTGGCGCCCCCGGCGATCGATGCCCGCGACTTCATCACGGCGTCGCGAATCACGCGGTTCCCGGCGGTATTGGCGGTAACCTCCAGGCCCTCCAGGATCGACACCCCCGACGCCACCAGCGTCCCCAGGGTCCTCGTGAACCGGGCGACGGCGGCTTTCCGCAACAGATCTCCCAGGATGGGGATCCCCAGGGCGACACGGTCCGTCAGCAGACGCCCCCTGTCGGTACCGCGGACTCGCACGGCCGCTGCGAACGCCGCGAGAACGAAGAGCACGGTCACCCACCAGTAGTTCTGCAACACCGCGGAGGCGCCAATCACCACGCGGGTCGGGAGCGGGAGCGGCACTCCCGCTGAAGCGAACATCGTCTCGAAGGTGGGTATCACGAAGATGAGCAGGATCGCAACCGCCGGAATCGTCACCGCGATGATCATCGCCGGATAGATCAATGCTGTACGGACTTTCCTGGCCAGCGAGTGGGTCTTCTCGAGGAAGTCCGAGAGTCGCTGCAGTATGGTATCCAGTGCGCCGGCCGCTTCGCCCGCAGCGACCATGTTGACGCTCAGTTCGGAGAATACACGCGGATGGCGGCGCATCGCACCCGCCAGGGTGTCTCCCGATTGCACGTCGTATACCAGTTCCTGGATGACCTTCCGGAACGCCCTGTTCTTCGTCTGCCGCGCCAGAATGTTCAGACTCGGCACGATGGGAAGCCCTGCACCGATCATTGTGGAGAAGAGCCGTGTGAAGACCGTCACCTCGCGCGCCGGAACCCCGGTCATGGTCCGCGCCCCCGGTCCACCGCGTCGAAGCCTGCCGAGAACGGACCGACGCCGTCCGGCAGCGGCTCACCCACCGAGCGCAGGAGTTCGGACGGATCGCCACTCGCCCGGAGGGCCGCCTCGAGGGTGACATCGCCGTTCAGATAGAGTGCTGCAAGCGCACCGTTCATCGTCTGCATGCCATATCGCCTGCCGGCCTGCATCAGAGATGCGATCTGGTGCACCTTCTCGTCGCGAATCACCGCGCGGATCGCAGGGGTGCACACCATCGTCTCGGCTGCAACCACACGCCCGCGCCCGCCCGTACGCGGAAGCAGCAATTGCGTCACCACGCCCTGGAGGACGGAGGCCAGCTGGGTTCGCACCTGTCTCTGCTGCTCCGGCGGAAAGGCGTCGATTACGCGGTTCACCGAGTCCGAAGCCGAACTGGTGTGCAAGGTGGAAAGCACGAGGTGCCCGGTCTCGGCAATCGTCAGTGCGGCGCCCATCGTCTCGGTGTCACGCATTTCACCGATGAGGATCACGTTCGGATCCTGCCGGAGCGCCTGTCTGAGCGCGACTGCGAAGCTGCGGGTGTCGGTGCCGACCTCACGCTGGTTCACGATGCAGGACCGATGGGGATGCAGGAACTCGACCGGGTCCTCAATGGTCATGATGTGCCCGCTTCGCCTCCGGTTGATGTGATCCACAATCGCCGCAAGTGTCGTGGACTTGCCCGAGCCGGTGGGCCCCGTGACGAGCACCAGCCCGCGGGTGAGCCCGGCGAGACGGTTCAGGATGGGGGGCAGTCCCAGATCCTCCAGCGATGTCGTCCGATGCGGGATATGCCGGATCGACATCGCCACGTGGCCCCGCTGCCGGAAACAGTTCCCCCGGAAGCGCGCCAGTTGCGGCAGATCGAAGGAGAAATCGAGTTCGTCCTCGGCCCGGAACCTGTCCTTCTGACTCTCGGTGAGCACCGCAACGGCGAGTCGGCGCGTGTCCTCCGCCTCAAGGACGTTCCAGCCTTCCACGTCTGTCAGCGATCCGTCGATGCGCAGCCGGGGCGCAAGCCCGACCGTCAGGTGAAGATCGGAGGCCCCCGTGCGGACCATCTCATGCAGGAGCCGCTCCAGGCCGCCGTGCATCGTCGGCGATGGCTTCCGTCCCGGCGACGCCGCGGCGCTCACTGGTTCACCTTGATCATCGGGGCGATCCGCTCAAGCGTCCTGGGCCCGATCCCCGAGACCTCCATAAGCTCCGCGGCCGTCCGAAAACCCCCGTGCTCGCGCCTGTAGGCGACAATGCGATCGGCGGTCACGGGACCGACCCCGGGGAGTTCACGAAGCTGGGACACCGTAGCCCGGTTGAGGTCGATCAGCCCGCCGGACCGCGCGCCGTCGCGAGGGGTGGGACCCCGATTTGCGGCATGGGCGGGAACCGATGTCCCGATCGGCACCCCGCCCCCCGGTCGGTCGACCCGGAGAAGCGGTCTGAGGCGCTCGACCGATGCGGGACCGATCCCCGGGACCCGCGCCAGGTCCTCCACGCTGGTGAAGGGGCCGTGCTCTTCCCTCTCCTGCACGATCCGCAGCGCCCTGGCCGCGCCCACACCGGGCAGCCGGTCCAGCTCCACATCCCCGGCGACGTTCGGGTCGATCGTCTCCCCCGGCTCGAAGGGACGACTCCTCCGCGCCTTTTCCTCGAGCGCCGAATCACCCGCAACCAGCAGGCTGTCGGCGATCGATTCGCGTCCCTCCAACGGGCTCTCGGCGGGTGCCGGCGCCACGATGAAGCGGACGAGCGCCGCCCCTGCCAGCAACATGCCCGCCCGCGTCATGCTCTTTCGTTCTCTTTCCGTCACGGTTCGGCCCCCTGCTCCGGTGTCCACTGCGGCAGGCGCATCCGTGCGATGCCGCCCAACACACTGCATCGGCGGCGTGGGCGCATCCATGGCTCGATGGGAAAACAAATTATAACATGTTGTTATTCATATAGTTACACCCGCTCTCATGATCTCTGTTCCCTTATCAGTTCGTGTTTACTGAACGGGATGTAGATCGACGCTCTCGAACGCTCCCGGACGGTAACTGTTCGGTCAGGCCGTGGTGAGCGTCCCCCTGAAGCGGATCGTGGAGGGCCAGGCCTAGCGGTTGAGGATGCACCTCCAGTGCTTGGCGAGCGGGCAGAGCCAGACGTCCTTGGCGGGCTTGCCGTACTGCTTGGC
>JAJDXS010000081.1 GCA_022823145.1 Gemmatimonadota bacterium | reverse complement strand
GATTTCCTTCCTGTCCGATGGAGGTCGCACAGCCACGAAGAGTGGCTCAATCCAGACAGCAACCGGCTTGAAATGGTCGCGACGGAGAGGGTGCGGCCCGCCCGCGCTTCGACGGCCTGACCGAACGGTCACATCCAAGAGCGTTCGAGGGCGTCGACCTACATCCCGTTCAGGAAACACGAACTGATAAGGGAACAGCAATTGTCACAGGTAACGAAACACTAGTAATAGCAATAAGTTACAGAATCAACGCCCATCCAGCCATGGCCTCGCCCCGGATCCGGGTCGACCTTTTCGGGGCGCGCATCGGTCGGCTCTCGCAAATCGCATCTCACAGGAGTATTATCAGGTGTTCGCTGGACTTTTCTTCCAGGAGGAATTAGGCGTGGGAACCCCGTTCTGGGAAGCCATCCCGACATCGATACAGGAGATTGTCGGGATTACCGTCATCATGGGCGTCGGCTGGACGTGGTTCGTGCGCCCACGCATGGTCGCCCTCATGGCGGAAGCGGTTGCCCAGGTCAACCAGGAATTCAGCAAGGCGCTGGGGGCAACTCGCGATGAGATCCGCGGCGACTTTTCCTCCAGGCTCGACTCGACCCGCGATGAACTCCGCGCGGAGATCGCCGCCACCCGCGTGGATTTTTCCTCCAGGCTCGATTCCACACGCGATGAACTCCGCGCGGAGATCGCCGCCACCCGCAAGGATTTTTCCTCCAAGCTCGATTCCACACGCGATGAACTCCGCGCGGAGATCGCCGCCACCCGCAAGGACCTCTCGGGGGAGATCGCCGCCACCCGCAAGGACCTCTCGGGGGAGATCGCCGCCACCCGCGATGAGCTCCGCGGGGAGATCGCGACCACCCGCAGGGACCTCTCGGGGGAGATCGCGGCCACCCGCGATGAGCTTCGTAGCGAGATCGCCGGAAATCGCGGCGACATCGGATCGAACCGCGATTCGATCGTCGCGGTGCGTGAAATGATCTCTGCGGCACGCATCGAGACGCGCGATCTTCTGACGGAAATGCAGCGGGAAAGCCGGCAGGCCCACGCGGCAATCGGAGACCGGATCACCCTGGAGAGCACGATCCTGCGGACAAAGATCGAGGAAGAGAGCACGACCCTGCGGACGAAAGTGGAAGAACTGGGCACGGACACCGCCAGGCTGGCGGGTGCGGTGGATGTTCTGACTTCGATCTGGCGGGAGGGCGATGTGCGGGGAGAACTCAGGACGCAATAGCGACTCGGCAGACGCTTCCAATGTAAACAATTCACGACATGTTGTCATGTCATGTTTACATTTCCTACCACAGCGGATGGACCTGTTGGCAGCCGCTGGGGTAACGGAACCACGGAAGAGAACGTAGACTCCAGTCCCCGTCGTCAGTACAGAGATCCAGGTTCCCCGGAGCCCCTCGATGCACAACACCCGTCAAACAGTCGCATTCCTCGCCGCTACCGCCGTGGCCGTGGCGGCCTGCGGCGACGCCTCGACCCCCACCCAGCCGACGGGAACACCCAACCTCCGCCCCACCGCAGCCTTCAGTGCGGACGTGACCGAGGGTGCCGCACCACTCGAAGTTCGCTTTGACGCCAGCGCGTCCAACGACCCCGACGGCAACATCGTCAGCTATGAGTGGTCTTTCGGCGATGGGAGCACGGGCTCGGGACAGACGACGACGCACACATACGACGCCGCGGGCTCCTACACCCCGAGCCTCACCGTGACCGACAACCGGGGCGCGTCCCATTCGCAGAACGGTGCCCCCATCACGGTAAACAGCCCGCCCGGGACCGGGGACAACGAGATCACGGGCGTGGTTTGGCACGATGCGGACGCCGACGGTGTCCGCGACGAGGACGAGCAGACCATCCCCGCCGTGGTCGTCTTCCTCGACGAGAACGAGGATGGCCTGCGCGACTCGACCGAGGTAACCGCGCTCACAAGCGACGACGGCCAGTACATCTTCGAGGGGCTGGACGCGAACCGCAGCTACACGGTGACCCAGGAGCTCACCATCGGGTGGACGAACACGGCGCCGGGACGCCCGGCGGATGCGTCCGAACCGGAAGTCGCCGCGATCATCGGGGGAGAGGAAGCCGAGCCGGGGGAATTCCCCTTCCAGGTTGCGTTGGTGACGACATCGAACCGGTTCCAGTTCTGCGGCGGCACCTTCATCGACGGTGATTGGGTGATGACGGCAGCCCACTGCGTCGACGATGCGCAACCGGATGACATCCAGGTGCTCGCCGGAGCCCACAACAAACTCACCGACGGCGAACTGATCGATGTCGAACGCATCTACATCCACCCCACTTACGGAACCCAACCGGGGATTTCCAGCGATATCGCCCTGCTGGAGCTGGCCGGCGAACACATGTATTCACGCATCGAACTGCTCACACCCGACCGCCTGGACCTGTCCGCGCCCGGCACGATTGCAACGACCATCGGATGGGGACTCACCTCGGACGGGGGCCAGTCATCTGCGGTCCTGAAGAAGCTCGAGGCGGAGATCATCTCCAACGACGAGTGCCAGACGCACCTGAACGACAACATCCTCGACAGCACGATCTGTGCGGGGAAGCTCGGATCCAGCGAGTCGATCTGCAACGGCGACTCCGGAGGCCCGCTCATGATTCCCTACCGCAACCGCTGGTTGCAGGTCGGGATCACCAGCTTCGGCACAAACGTCTGCTACCAGCCCACCGCATTCGCCCGGGTCTCGTCACTGGTGGACTATCCGATCGGTGTGATTCCGCCCGAGCTGTCGGGATCGGTGGTGGTGGACTGGAGCAGCGGCGGAATGACGGCGGAAGTGAACTTCGGGAACTTTCGGTAGGGACGGGATCCCCCCGGTACTCGATACGTTGGGTCAGGAAAGCAGTGGGCCGACCATCTCCGTTGCTGTTCCGAGTCACCTTTCTTCGTTGCCCAGGAGGCGTCCTTTGACAAAGGCGACCGTTTCACGGACTTCCGCGAGCGCTTCGGCAATGTGGTCGGTCCGTCCGCGCAGTTCGACACCGAGATTGTCGAGCCGTCCGCGTAGCTCGACACCCAGGTTGTCGGTTTGGCCTCGGGCATCCTCAATCTGACTGCGGATTCCGGAGCATTGCGATCACCGATTCCGATTGATTCCGATCAGTGATTCCGACGGATTTCGATCAGTGATTCCGATGGATTCCGATCACCTTGGAGTGAGCGAGTAGCGGCGAGGGCACCCCGTCGGTTTGGCCGGGGAGAACTCAACCACTTGCGAGCCCATCGCCATTGGGAACATCATGGAATAGCGTGGGGTAACGATTGGGTTCTACCCCAGCAACCCGCAGGATTCCGTTGATACCGAGGCAGGGACCATGAAATCGCAGTACACCAAATCCTTCGGCCACGCTCTCCGGCGCTTCACCGTGCTCGCCGGAGCCGCGCTGCTGTTCTCCGGTTGTGAAGCGCTGACGCTCGACCGGGAGCCCGAAGTGGCCCATGTGGAACTGGACAGCCCCGATGTGAGCAGCATCACGCTGGTCATCTCACGCTGGTTCATCGAGGTCGAAGACCCGGAGTGCGAGAACCCGGGGGATCCGGGCTGCCCCACCAGGACCCAACTCGTCGAAGCGGACACCTCAACCGCGGCGCTGCCCTTCAAGGCATCGTACGACTTCGATTTCCGGCTGCAGTTCTACGCCGAGGCTTTCACCAACCCCCCCGTCGAGGCCACCGTCGCGATGAAGGTGCACCTGGACGACGAGGAATGGTACAACGACTCCCGGTTTCTCCCGCTCGCGAACGACGACGGAGTTCAGGAGACGATCAAGTTCCAGTACCAGTACCACAACCTCAGGCTGCCGGGCGGTTGATCGAAGCGGAACGCGCGGCTGGCATACGGTTCCGGTGGCGACTCTGTGCGTTGTCTGTTTTGGTCGCGTGGGGTTGTCAGGCTGAGCCACCATTCACCGAGACCGAACCGGGACTGCCGCTTCCGGGCCTGAGCGAAGCCGAACTGGAAGCGTTCAACAGGGGGCAGGCACTGTTCAACAGGCCGTTCTCGGCCGAACAAGGGCTGGGGCCCCTCTTCAACCAGGATCGGTGTGGCTCTTGCCACGACCTTCCGACCAGCGGCGGCCACGGGGCCGAACCCGTCATCAAGGTGAGCCGCTTTGATCCCGTCGAGGGATGTAGTACGTTCTCCGAGCTTGGTGGCGACCTGCTGCAACAGGTCGTTACCGAGCGTGGACGTGAGGTCGGGTTGACGATCGAGACGATCCCCGATGGCGCGACGGCAATTGCCGAGATTCGTGCACCGGCCGTATACGGCCTCGGCCTCGCCGCGCGGATCACCGAGGTCGAGATCCTTCGGCGCGCCGACCCGGAAGATGTCGACGGCGACGGAGTATCCGGCCGTCCGAACCTCGACGCGACCGGCAGGGTTGGGCGTTTCGGACGCAAGGCCCAACATGCCACGCTGTACGGATTCATTGAGGAAGCGCTCCGGCTCGAGATCGGGATCACGACACCGCAGAACCCGGTCGAGGAACGCCGTAATGGCGCCGAATTGCCTCCGGGGGCAGACATCGCACCAGACCCCGAGGGCACCGAGGAACAGCTGCGATTGCTGGTGGACTACATCGACCTGCTCGCCCCTCCGCGACGATTGCTTCCAGAGACTCCCGAAGCCATGGCCGACGTCGAAGAGGGTGAACGAATCTTCGAGTTCATGGGTTGCGATGCCTGCCACACCCCGTACTACACTGTGGGTCCGACCGAATCACCGGTGTTCGCCAACAAGCGCTTCCGCCTCTACTCGGACCTGCTTCTCCACGACATGGGACCGGAGCTGGCGAGCACATGTACACAAGGGACCGCGCCTTCGGAGTGGAAGACCGCACGACTCGTCGGCCTTGGTCACCGCTCGGAGTTCCTTCACGACGGACGCGTGCAGCGGATTCAGGACGCAATCGAACTGCACGGCGGTGAAGCGTCCGGGTCGCGAGATGTCTTTCGTCGTCTGAACCAGCAGGCGCGAGAACAGGTGCTCGCCTTCCTGCGGTCCCTGTAGAACGGGGTCAGGCCTAGACTAGCAGCCGCTACCCCACTTGGAGGGGCGCCCCTCCCCAGGGCGTGCCGGGTCCTGCAGGGCCTCGAACACGCCTCGCATCAGACCGAATCGGTGAAGGTCAACGAGCCGCTGGCCCTCCATGAACAGTTCGGCAAAGCGCTCCCAAAGAACCAGTTCCGCCATCGCCTCGCCGGTGGACGGTATGGCGTGCGCCGACAGCCCGACCGACGCCCGCAACTCGTTCAGAATCCCGGTCGCCCCGGCGTAGTCCCCGACGCGCGCTCTCGCTTCCGCCACGATCAGACGCATCAGGTCGAAATGAACAAGGGGGATGCCGTCGTCCAGTGCCTTGTATTTCCATTGGCTGTAGTACGGCGTCTCCATGTCGTCACCCACCTCACCGGCATGGAACACGGGAATGCGGGGGTCCGGCCGTCCGGTCCACGGGTCCATCATGTGGCCCGGTTCATCGCCGGTCTCGATCAGGGGCCACCACTTGTACATCAGGCCCGCGGCTCGCCGATGGTCCCTATTGCTCAATCGGACGACCCGGTTGGCGTCCTGGGGGAATGCCGCGTCGTACGAGAATCCCGCGGGTATTGCGGACGCGTCGGACTCGGCCCCACCCCAATGTTCGAGCAAGAGGTGCGCCTGAGCCCTGGCGGCCCTCGCCGCCGTTTCGTACTCGGGTCGCTGGGCAAGCCGAGCCACGCCGATCGCATCCGTCAAGGTGCGTTCCGCCTGCAACAGCAACTGGCGGTCCGACACGATTGCGTCGATCGGGACCGTCTGCCATTCACAAAACGTCATACCGAGATAGAGTTCCGCGAGCCCCACGGTCAGGCGCACCTGGGCAGTGAATGGGCTGCTCGCAGCTCCCGCCTCACCGAGGACCCGCACAAACCGTTCCTCCGCATCCCGCGCGGCCCCCAGGGTCCGTGTCCAGGCGTTTCCGATCCAGCCCGACTCGAGGCCACTCACGCGCCCCAGGTCGATGTTCTTCAGAGTTGAAGACGTGTCCGTGCTCTGGTACACGTCCGCCAGCAACGCCTGGTACACGACCCAGACATCGATCTCCTGGTGAAAGGATCCCTCGACGCCGTTCGCGACAAGGGGAAGCTGTGAGTCAAGTTCGTCGCTGGTGATTTGGTTCGGGTCCGAGACCGTCAGAAGGTCGCCGCAGCCACAAACACCAATCGTGGCGGCCAACAGTGTGCCAACTCGTGTACTCTGCGTTGACGACTTCACGGCACTATCCCGATCCGGAAGGATATTCTTCTCCTCAATAGCGCGATGGGCGCGACCCCCGTCCCGGCGGGTCGCGCCCATCATTGACCAGCGAGGCCTCCGCCTCAGGGAACTATGCCCTGGGCAGACACCTCTGCAGCAGGTCGTTCTCGATGTTCGGATTGTACAGCGCTTCGGTGGACGAGAGGGGGAACTTCGTGGGCCGCCCGACCCCGAGTCGATCCGGATCGTTCAGCGCCTCGAAGACGTCGCGCACGATTCCGGCCCGGTGAAGGTCGCCCATGCGCTGCCCCTCCATGAAGTGCTCCGCAAACCGCTCCCACAGCACGATCTCACCCATCGTGGTCGGATCTCCCGGCACCTCGTGGCCCGGCAGTCCAACGGCCGCGCGCAACTGATTGAGAATACCGGTCGCGCCGGCGAAGTCGCCACTCCGCGCCATCGCTTCGGCGATGATCAGCTGCATCCCGTCCGAGTGCAGCATCGGGATATCGTCGGTTTCGCCGTTGTATTTCCACTGGCTGTAGTGCGGCGTCTCGTTGTCCGTCGCCACTTCGCCGTCGAAGTACACCGGAAGGCGCGTGTCGGGCATACCGCTGAGCGGATCGGCCATGTAGCCCGGATCGTCGCTCTTTGTGATCAGCGGCCACCACTTGTGAAGCAGACCCGCAGCCTCATTGTAGTTCTTGGTGGTCACCAACACGATCCAGTTGATGCTCTCCTGGTTGAAGATCGCGTCGTAGGAGAACCCCGCGGGAACTGCCGACGCGTCGGCCACGGCACCCGCCCAATCGCCCAGCATCATCCGGGTCTGCGCTCTCGCGGCGGTCGAAGCCGCCGCATAGTCCGGCCGGCCGGCAGTCTGTGCGCTCGAAATGGCGGTCGTGAGCTTGCGCTCGGCCTGCTCGAGCATCTGCATGTCGGTCACGACTTTGCCGGTCGGCTCGGCCACGGACTCGCAGAACGTCATTCCGTTCAACATGTCCGCCATGCCGCCGCTCATCTGTACCTGTGCCGTGAGCGGGCTGGACGCCGCCTCGCCGTCGTCCATCACCCTCTCGAACCGCGCCTGGGCATCCACAGCAAACCATTGGGCCCGAAGCCATGCGTTCTGGGTGCCGGCGAGGGTGTTGCGGGTGTAGTCCATCCGACCGTGGTCCGTGTCGTCATATCCGGACCAGGTGCCGGTGTGCTGGTACACATCGGCCAGCAGGGCCCGGTAGACCACCCAGTTGTCCATGACCTCGTGCACGGCGCCCTCGACGCCGTTGGCGACCGCGGGCAGTGCGCTGTCCAGGTCGTCGGCCGTGTAGCGCTGCGGGTCGGACACCGTCAGGATGTCACAGGCTCCGAGAGCCAGGACGCCGACGGAAACCGCAGTCAAACCTCTAAGCTTTGACGTGTTCATGGTCGGCCTCCCCTAGAATCTTGTCTTGAACGACAGTATGAAACGCCTCGGTTGCGGCAACCCGAGGAAGGGCGACGTGCTGAAGTCGTCGCCACCCCTGTACTGCTGGTTCGGGTCCGGGCAGTGGCAGTCGTCCCACCAGTGGAGGTTGTAGCCTGACAGCGTCAACGAGGAGCGGCCCAGTCCGAGGGAGCCCATCAGATCCGCCGGGAGCACATAGGAAACGGACAACTCCTGCAGTCGGATGTGGTCCCTCTTGTCGATCGGATAGAGGAGCCTGAACATGTCGAGCAGCGAGTCACTGGCCGGTGTCCGCTCGCCGCCGGGTCCCAGAAGCTCGAGGTACTCGTCGTAAGCGAGCTGACGAACCCCGTAACCGCGATCCGAGTTGCTCATCACGGCACCCCACTCGCCACGGAACTGGACGGCGACTCTCAGCGACTGGCCGATAGCAAAGTCGTTGAAGATGGAGGCCAGCTGTTCCGGTTGCTGGTTCCCGACATAGGTGAGGTATGCCGAGCGGCTGTGTCGGCGGGTAGTGGGATCCCAACCTGTGATGACTCGGCTTCGCTGCTCAAAGATGGGGAGACCCGCGTAGTTGCCGCCGAGGCTCTTGTGGTAGTTCCAGCCCGTCAACTGACCATTGGCGTCGTATACCGCCAAAGAGTCGTCGATGGCAGTCGGTCCGAGGTCCAGAATCTCGTTGTGAATCCACTCGAAATTCGCGCCGGTGGACCAGCGGAAGCTGCTCTGGTCTATGATCGTGGCGTTGACAGCCAGTTCGACGCCCCTGTTGAGGATTTCCCCGACGTTCTCAAGCCGGCTTGAGCTGAACCCTTCACTGGGCGGCAGTGCAATCCTGAGGAGCGCGTTCTGTGTCATCGCGTGCCAGTAGGTTGCGTCCACGCCGATCCGGTCGTTCCAAAGCCCCATTTCGAGGCCGCCTTCGTATTCGATCTTGTTTTCCGGCTCCAGATCGGCGTTCCCGGGGTTGCTGGGAGCCACGCCGGCCAGGTCGTCGAGAACGGTGTTCGGTACGTATGTCTGGAACTGGTCGAAGGCTCCAGGCGCCTTGCCGGCCATTCCTACCGCACCGCGGAACTTCGCGCTGCTGACCAGACCGGGCAACATGCTGGCTGGCAGGTTGTAGGCCGCGTCGACCTTGGGATAGATCTGGAAGCCATAGTTGACTCCGAATGCGCTGTTCCCGTCGATGCGTACGGCGCCGGTCACGAAGAGGTTGTTGAAATCGAACCGGTTTTGCACGAACGCACCGATGTTGACCTCCTCGAAGAAGGTCTCGCCGGCGAACGTTCTCGCCGCACCGGAAACGGTCGTCACACCCTCACCGGCGTAGTCCTTACCCGTGGCCATCGAGGTCGAGATGATGTCCCAGTATCCCTGTGAACCGAAAGCGAGGGTTCCACCCAGGTCGCCAAGCAAGGGCAGGTTCCAGTCGAGGTTGCCGATATACTCGGCCGTGAATTTGCGGGCCTGCCGGTATCCGATGTTCCGCTCGCCATTCCGGCCGATGTAGGTGTAGTGACGACCGAAGGGCATCCACCGGGTCTTCTGGTCGGCGACCGCGTCGAGACCGAAGGTGGCCCGGTGGCTGAAGTTGGGAAGCGGATTGTAGTTGACGTTGATCGATCCGGTCCAGCGGTCTGCATCGGAGAATGTCTCGAGCGCCTGGGCATCGGCCACGTTCACGTCGAGGCCGCCGCCGTAGGGCTCCTCCGCTGTAGCGTTCAGCGGGTTGGTCAGGAGCGCGTTCGTATAGATCCCGAGCCAGTTGTTCCCCGACTGCACCGCCCAGATCCGATTCCTGACATACCCCGAGGTTACCCCGATGGTCAGGTTCTCGCCCGCCGTCCAGTTGAGATTGACGCGCAGGTTGGCTTTCTTCTGGTCGTTGGGCTTGAGCGAGCCTTCCTCGTAGGCGAAGCCGCCGGACACGAAATAGGTCACCTCTTCCCCACCGCCGTCGACCGTCAGGTCGTAGGTGTTGATGAGGCCCTTCTCGATCAGTGACTCGTTGGGATCCAGCGCCACCGTCCCGTCCGGGCCGCGGAAGTTGTCCCGCAGGCTGGTCGGGAAGTTCTTTCTGTGCTCGTTGAATCCGGTCGTCACGTTCAGCGAGAAGTTGGCCGGGCTGTTGCTGCGGCCGCGCTTGGTGAAGATCTGGATAACGCCGCCGGACGCCTCGGATCCGTAGAGCGTCGCCGCCGCGGGCCCCTTCAGAACCTCGACACGGTCGATCTCATCGGGGTTCAGGTCGGAGAGCCGATCCTCGCCCGCGCCGCCGCTGAAGGCGCAGCAGGTTGTCGAGCCACCGGCCGAACTGCCCCATTCCCGTTGGCGCGCATCAACGCGAACTCCGTCGATGTAGATCACGGGACGCTGTCCAAGGCTGAACGAGTCCGTACCGCGGATCCTCAGTTCGCGCCCCGCGCCCACGCCGCCGACGGTGCCGATCGAGCGGACGCCCGGAATGCGCCCTTCAAGCGCCTGGCCGAAGCTGGCAAGCGGAGTGACTTCTTCGACGGCCGCAATATCCAGCGACGCCGCCGACGTTCCCAGCTTCCGCCGCTCCACCGCGCCGGCCGTCCCGGTGACGATCAGTTCGTCCATGGCGACGGCCGAGACTTCCAGCGAGAACTGGACGCTTGCCGTGCCACCTGGTGAAACCGTGACTTCCTGTGTCTGCGTGCCGTAGCCGACGTACACGGCCTGTACCGTGTACGTCCCGGCCGGTACGCGCGGAATCAGGAAGCGGCCACTGACATTGGAGAGCCCGCCCAGATTCGTGTCCATGATGTTGATCTGGACACCGTTGACGGGCTGTCCGGTTGTAGCCGCAACGACCTGGCCGGTGACGGATCCCTCCTGCGCGACCGCCTGGGTCGGCAGAAGGAACGCCACCGCGGCCGCCACAGCCAGGAGAGAGGTGACCCTCCCTCCCTTGGTAAGGTTGTAGCGTTGCGTCATGTCGCCTCTCCTTTTGGAGTTGGGACTGGTTGCGGCGAAGGCCCCGTGCCGCTCGCCGCTATCGTTACCGCCATGGTTCTGCGGTAATGGCTGATCTGTAACCTCGACATAGTACGGAGCACATCGTGCGCGCGCAAATCTAGAATACCTCCCCGAGCCCTTCCCGCACCCGCTCGGCGAGCGAGGTTACCGCAAATGCCACGATTCTGGTGGTCTCGCTCCGTATGAAGTAGGGGTCCTGCTCGGCAAGATCGTCGTGGAAGATTTCGACGAAGCCCAGCTGCTCACCGGCTGCGTCCAGGTAGTCCACTCGCAGAAGTGACTGTGTGCTGAGTGGGCCCGGCTCGGCGCCGTAGCCGCCGATGGCGAGCTGGTCGACCCGCTGCATGAAGTTGGCAAAGGCTGGGTCGGGAATGTCGCCGTCCACTTCGGTCCACTCCCCGTCTTCGGTCCGTGCCATCTCCCGCGCGCCGCCGCCGGGGACCGCGATCCGCACCGTCGCCACCTCGTCGTCCATGAAGCGGTGCAGCCAGCGCTCCCGCAACGCCCCTTCACCGATCGACAACGGGCGCGTGATATCGGCGGCGATCACGTACCCGGCACCCGTGGCGGGCTCCAGCGCGTACCGGTCCTGACCGCCGAACGCCGAGTCGCCCACCGCCAGCAGGCGCCGCTCGTCGACGAACTCCACCTCGACCGTCTCCGTGGCGTCGTCCAGGCCGAACCCCTCCACCATCTCCGGCGACAGCCGGCCCAGGTCGCGAATGACTCTCAGGTTCGCGAGACGCCCCACGAGGGTGGTGCCCGGAGCCCCGACCGGGTATTCGAGGGTGTCCGTCGATTCCGCTCCCTCGATCTCGATACCCCAGAGGAAGGAACCCGCATCGTCGGTGCGCCGCTGGATCCGCACATCCATCTCCGGGGCGCGGTAGTGCACCGACACCACGTCGGTCGTGTCGCGCTCCCAGACGAGCGGGCGACCCTCGTCGGCCTCGCTGGTCGTGTCGCGGGTCCACGTCAGCAACGCACCGATGACGGCCACAACGAAGAGCGCACCGTGCACCTTCAACGTCTTCACGAGGAGACCTCCTCCGACTCCGGCTCGCCGGGCGCAACCTTCCGGCGGCCGTACAGGATGAAGATCCCCACACCCATCACCAGCGCCGGTGCCCCGAAGATGATTGCGTAGAACCAGGCCACGTTCTCGGACTGCGTGTGCTGGATGGGCACGTCCTCCTCCGATACCACCTCGCCCGCGAAGTCCTCTTCGCCTCCCAGCCAGCGGATTCCGTCCGCTACCACGGAGCCATTGAGCGGAAAGGCCAGAACCAGGTCGGCGAACATCTCGGCGTCTCCGTAAAGGAGCGCGCGCATGCCCGGTTGCCGGGTGTCTTCCGGCGTGTCGGGGTTTGCCGAGTCCGCCGCCGCGTCGATCCCGACCCACTCGATCGCGGCCGCCAGACCGTACCTGTCCTGTACTTCGGTCCCCTCGTCGAAGCGGTAGTCGCCGTTCAGGTCGGCGTAGCTCGACGGCATGGAGTTGATGATCAGATTGGTGCGGAGGCCCGGCACGCTGTCGGCGACCGTGAAGCTGCCGGGGCCGATCATGACGATTTCGTTCCCGCTGCGGCCCGCGGTGGTCACCGACGGATGGGTCGAGAACCGGTTCGTGATGATGAAGCGCCGGTCGGCGATGGTCGGCGGATTGCCGGGAAGGAAGCGCTGGTCGTCGATCGTCATGGCGGGATTGTATTCGACGCCCAGATGGTCGCGGAGTTCTTCCAGCTGGAACTCGGAGCCGGGCTCCATGGCGACCAGCAGCGAACCGCCCCGGTCCAGGTAGTTCCGAATGGAATTCATCTCGGCGTCGAGAAACGCATGCTGCGGCCCCAGGATCATGACCATCGCCGCGTCGTCGGGGATCCGCTCGCCCAGTCCCTCGCCGATCCCGATGTCGCGCACCTCGTAGTTGAGGAAATCGAGCATCTCGCGCAGCACGCGGGGGGGCGGGCCCTGGTCGAATTCGTTCTCCATCCCGGGACGCCATGGCTCCCTCAGCGAGGGCGGCTCGTCCGGCTCGGGCTCATCGGCCGAAATGGGGTCGTTGAACTCGCCGTGACCCTTCGTCAGGTACGCGAAGCGACGCGACCGGTTCAGTTGCAGGAGCGCCTGCTGCACGTAGCTGTCCAGGATCCGGAGCCTTCCACGCGCATCGTCCAGGTCGAGCAGGAAGCCGATCTGCTCAGTGCGGCCGTCGAAGCGGAGGAAGAGCTGCCCGTCGTCGCTTCTCGCGTTGTAGTCGGCCGCGGCCTCGGGATTCGCGTAACGGTCGTATTCGGCGATCGTGACCTTGCCCGTGGCCCGCGACAACTCGTCGAGGTAGTTGCGCACCTCGTCCTTGACCGCGTTGACCTCGGGGAAGAAGAGCGCCGCGTCGAGCGTGCCGTCCATGTTGCGCACGATCTCGCGCACCGACTCGCCCGGTGTGGCTGTCTTGAAGTAGCTGAAGTCGGCGGTCTGGTTGAGCGCCGAAGCAATGTAGCCGATCAGCATGAGCGTCGAGCCCGCCAGCGCCACGCTCAGGGTGTTGGCGACGGTCTCCCGCACTCGCATGGCGTCGACCAGGAGCGCCCCGCGCGTGCCGCCCTTCGCCAGGGCCCACTGAGCGCCCAAAACGGGGAAGAGCGACGCGCCCAGCAGGATGGGGGAAGCCACGAGAAAGAAGCGCCGGAAGCGGATCTCGTCCCTGACCCCTTCAAACTCCACGCCGAGCAGCTCAAGCCCGCCTTCGGTGCCGGGGACGTAGCCCGCCAAAGCCAACGCGCAGCCTGCATATCCCAGAGCAAACACCGCTTCGACCGAACGCCCGGCGCCTTCCGTCCCACGCCACACCGCGACACGCCATACCGCGGCCGTGAGCACCGCGCCGCTGCCCAAGATGATGAGGGGCAGGTGCAGCCACTCGATCCCTTCGAGCACCCGCGCGCCGGTGAACACCACCACGAGGCCCGCGAGGAGGAGCCAGGTCAGCCACGCGTGCTTCATTCCCATCGCTTGGCCTCCATGACCCTGGTCGCCGCGAGGAGGAAGAAGTAGGTGAGGGCCACGTAGTACACCACGTCGCGCAGGTGGAGCAGCCCCGCCATGAACCCGTTGAAGTGCCGCCCGTGAATGGCGAGCGCCGCGAACACCCGCGACAGCGGCGACCCGACGATCTGCGAAAGCTGCCAGAGGAGGAACATCACGCCGGTGATGACGGCGGCGACGGCCACCGCAACCAGCTGGTGGCGGGTGAGCGCGGTGGCAAAGACGCCGATCGAGAGAACCGCGCCTCCGAGCAGGATAAGGCCGAGGTAGCCGATCAGGATGTGTCCCACGGCGATCTTGCCGTTGACGAGGATGAGCAGCGGGATGTAGAGGGTCGCCACCGTGATCACCGACAGGAAGGCGAGCGCCGAGAGGAACTTGCCAAGCACGATCTCCCAGTCGCGGATCGGCGACGTGTCGAGGAGGAGCTGCGTGCCGGTCTGTCGCTCCTCGGCGATCAGGCGCACGGACAGCGCGACCGCGGCGATCGAGGTCAGCCCGCTGGCGAAGTAGAAGAAGACCCGCAGCACCTCGCCCGAGAGCAGTTCCCCGGCGTCGGGGCCCAGCGCGGTCGAGTAGAAGAGGAGACCGTCGAGGAGCAGGACCACCGCCGCGACGATGTATCCCATCGGCGAGCGCACGTACGCCTGGAACTCGCGGCGGAAGATGATCCCCGTGGCGCCGGTCCTCATGCCGTTTCACCCCTGCTCATGCCGCTGGCACTCCCGTTCATGCCCGCGCTCCCCCCACCAGGCCGACGAAGACGCGCTCCAGCTCGCGCTCGGCGCGCCGCAGTGTGAGCACGTCGTGACCGGCTTCGATCAGAGCCCGGCAGACCGCAGCGCGCAGGTCGGCCTCACCCTCCACGTGGTACGTCGTGGCGTCTGCGTCGCCGGAGCTGCGCTCGGTGTCACCGGCCCGCTCCACTCCGGTGACCCCGGCCACGGCCGCGATCACGTCCCGAGGCGCCCCCGCACCGTCGCCACCAGCGCGCACCGTCACCGCCATGTGGCGCGACATCAGCAGCTTCTCGCCCAACTCCGCCTCGGTCCCCGACGCGATGATCACCCCGTCGTTGAGGATTAGCAGCCGGTCGCAGGTCTCGCTGATCTCCGGCAGGATGTGGCTCGAGATCAGGATCGTGTGCGAGTCCTTGAGCCGGCGGATCATGCCGCGCATCTCCATGATCTGCACCGGGTCCAGATCGTGCGTCGGCTCGTCGAGGATCAGCAGTTCGGGCTCGTGGATGATCGCCTGCGCCACGCCAACCCGCTGCCGGTACCCCTGCGACAGGTGCCGCGTGGGCATGTCGCGCACCTCGCTGATCCGCGCGTACTCCTCGACCTCGGGAACCCGCTTCGCCACCCTCTCCCGCGACATCCCCTTCAGCTGTCCCACGAACGCCAGGTAGTCGCTCACCGGCATGTCGCCGTACACCGGCGGCAGCTCTGGCAGATACCCCACGCGCTTCCGCACCTCGTGGGGCTCGCGCAGCACGTCGAACCCGTCCACGGTCACCGTCCCCGAAGACGGCCGCAGTCCGCACGCGAGAATCTTGAGCAGCGTCGTCTTGCCCACGCCGTTCAGGCCCAGAAAGCCCACCGTGTTGCCCCGCTCGATCTCGAACGACACGGGGCCGAGGGCTCTCTTCCTGCCGTAGTACTTTGTGACGTCGGTCAGCTCGACCATGGGCGTCCGCCGGGCTCTTGCATACTCAACGGGGCGCAAACGCCGTGCGGCGCCGCCCCCGGCAAACATCTGCCGCAAGAAAAGCTAGGTGGAGACATTTTGGGGTCAAGGTCGACGCGGTGTCTCTCGGCCGCGCCCTCAGCGCGTGCGGTCGAAGCGGACGTTGCGGACACGGCCTGCGGCGAGCACGAACGCCGTCGCGCGGCCACCCTCCCGCACGAAGGCGAGCTCGATCCCGCCACGGCCGAACACGGCTTCGCTCCGGGCGCTCAACTCCTGCGACTCGCCGCTCGGATGGTGCAGCACCAGCGCGTCGCCGTCGGCCTCGATCACCCACGTCGACCCGATCTCGTCCGAGTGGTACGAGCCCGCGAGCCCGGCAAGCACATCACCCGGCACCTCCACGGCGGCCTCCTCCCCGGCGCCGGCTGCGGCCCCCGCCTGCCCCTCATCGTCCGCCGCAGCCTCGGTGAACGCGCCCTCGAGCACGATGTCCTCGACCGCCATGCTGAGCGCGACCGGGTTGGCGGTCCCGACGTTGCACAGCGTGATCACCGACGTGCGCTGCTCCGGGTAGCGCGCGATCATCGTGCGGAACGCCATGAGGCCGCCGGCGTGCGAAACACGGGGCAGTCCCCGCCGCGGCGCCACGCCCAGCCCCCGCGCGTAGACGATCGTGTCGCCGTTGTTGAGCACGCCGCGCTCGTACATCCGCCCCGCGAAGTCCGGGACGCCCAGCACGTCGCCGTAGAAGGCCCCGTCCCAGCGCGCCAGATCCTCGACGGTCGAGTACAGGCCGCCGTCGCCCACCTTGTCGAAGTTGATCAGGTAGTCGGTGCGCCAGCCGCCCCCGTCGCGCGGGTGGTAGCTGAAGACCCGGTCGCGCACGATCTGCGTGCGGTCGTCGTGGAAGTGGGTGCTGGTCATCCCCAGCGGGCCGAAGATCTTCTCGTCGGCGTACTCGCGCAGCGACCTGCCCGTGGCGCGCTTCACGATCTCGGCCATCAGGACGTAGCCCGAATTGCTGTACAGGTGCTCGGAACCGGGCACGAAGTTGAGTTCCTTCTGTCGGGTGATCATGTCGAGCATGGCCTGGTCCGTGAGGATGTTGTCGAACGGGATCCCGGCCAGGTTCAGCAGGCTGAGGTAGTCGCGCACCCCGCTCGTGTGGTGGACCAGGTGGCGGACGGTGACCGTGCCCTGGCCGTAGACGGGGAACTCCGGGATGTGACGGCGGATGTCGTCGTCCAGCGAAAGACGCCCCTCGTGGTCGGCGATCACGATGGCGGCCGCCGCGAACTGCTTGGAGACCGACGCGAGGTAGAAGACGGAACGCTCGCTGATCGGGACATCGTGGTCCATCTGGCCCATGCCGTAGCCGCGCGCGTAGACCAGGTCGCCCGCGTTGACCACGCCCACAGCGCACCCTGGTCCCCCCGTGCGATCGTACTCGGCGAAGACGTCGTCGATCCGCTGGCGGGTCTCGGAGTCGAGCTGGAGGGCGGCCGCGGGGGTGGCGGTCGCGAGCGCGATGAAAACGGCAAGTAACGTTGAGTTTACATTATGTAATGTGCACATGACTTTTTTCTTCTTGGTGGCGCACGTTGCGGGCGTGCGTAGGCCTTCACAGGGACAGCAGAAAACGGACGACCGCGCGTTGCGCTTCCGGTGGCAGGGCCATGAAGGCGTCGCGGGCGGCGGTG
Organism: Gemmatimonadota bacterium; assembly: GCA_022823145.1. Classification (GTDB taxonomy): domain Bacteria; phylum Gemmatimonadota; class Gemmatimonadetes; order Longimicrobiales; family Gaopeijiaceae; genus Bin94. Next base: position 21,138 of record JAJDXS010000081.1, on the reverse strand, counting down.
GCCTCGCCTCCGTGGGCCGAGATGGCCGACGGGACATCGTCTGCCCGGCCGTCGTGTAGCAGGCGGTCGCGGTGGCGCAGGCCCCACAGCGGGGCCGTGCGGAGTTCGCCGGGCGACGCGTCGAAGCCGCAGACATCGGCCAGGGCGTCGCCCAGGTCGTGCAGGAGCATGTCCGAGTAGGGGCTGATCGTCCGGTCCGCCAGCGCTGGGGTATCGGCGGGACCGGTGCGCAGTTCCTCGCGGTGGCAGGCGGTGCAGCCGATCTGGCTGAAGAGGGCGGTGCCGTGCACGAGCGTGTCGCGGGCGGCGGCGGAGAGGTCCCGTTCGGGCGCGGGCGGGGCGAGGAAGCGAACGTAGTCGGTCAGTTGCGCGAGCGTGGGCGCGTCGATCTCGGGGTCGGCCATGGGATCGGCGTCGGGAGGCACGGGGACGCCGTTCACCGCCTCTTCTCCGGGGTGCCCGGGGGTGGTGAACCCGAGTTCGAAGCGAAGCGCGGTGTCGACGAAGTCGCGCACGGTCGATGCGTCGCCCTTGCGCCCGAAGCGCGCCGTGCGGCCGTCGGCCAGGCGCGGCAGACGGCCCGAAATGCCGTCGCCGTCGCCATCGTCCGGGTCGGCCCACTCGAGGAGCACCTCGTCGGGCACGGCCTCGAGGAGGCCCAGGCCGAGGAGGGGCGGCGCTGTGACCTGGGCGGTGGCCGTGGCGGTCGCGGGGACCTCTTCCGGTCCCATTCCGTGCGCGATCAGGAGGTCGGTGGCGCGGCGCTGGATGTTGTCTCCGCCCTCGGCGAGAAGCAGGTCGCAGCGATCGTCTTCGAACCGGGTGGCCTTGAGGACGCGTATCCGGGTGCCGCCGCCGCCCACTACCGGCTGATCGTGACAGTCGCTGCACCGTTCCGCGTTGTAGAGGGGGCCGAGCCCCTCGTCGGCGGTGGCGAGGCGCTCGAAGAGGGCGCGGCCCAGCAGGAAGCGGCCGCGTTCGCCCGTGCTCAGACCGGCCACCGACTCTCCGGGGGACGGCGGCGGCTCGGCCGGCTCGCCTTCGCCGCATCCCGCCAGGATCGCGCAGGCCAGGAGCGCGCTGCCACTCCGGCGGCGCGGGGGTGTCACGGGCCGGATCCTGCCGCGCCGCCGGGGCCGGCTCCGCCTGTGCGGCCCGCTTCCGCCAGCATGCCACGCGCGAGGACGATCGCCGCGAGAACGCCCCGCCCCCGCACCCGCGTTTCGGTGCGCCCCAGGATCCACGCATCCAGAAGGGGCGGCAATGACCGTGCTTCCTCGCGCCGGGACGCGACCCGTTCCATGTAGCGCGCGACTGCGTCCCGGGACGGGGAGTCCGCGCTCTCGAACTCCAGAACACCGGCCCAGTACTCGATCTCTTCGTCGTGCAGGAGTGACAGGCGCTCCGCGACGACCGGATCCAGCGTCAGCCCGCGCTGCCGGGCATCGGCGAGTCGGAGTTCGCGGGTTCCGATGTCGTTGATGAGGCTGATCCGCTCGGCTTCACCCACTTCGGTCAGTTCGGTCAGCGACTCCGGGGGGAAGAAGAGCAGCACGCGAGAGACGACGGCGGCGGTCAGGGCACCGTCCTCCCAGCTGGCGAGGACCTGCTCGGAGTCCAGCCACTCGGCCGGGTCTTCCGCCATCCGGCCGATCACCACCGGAGCGCCCGGGGCGATGGCAAAGCTGCGCGCGGAGCGCACCCCTTCGGCGGCTCCGGCGTCCGCCTGCGCCAGGAATCGTTCGAAGAGCAGGTCGGCGAAGAGTGTTTCGACCTCCTCGAACCGGGGACGGTAGAGAAGGTGGAAGCCCTGGGCGCTCTGGGTCACGCCCGACACCTGGCCGGGCTGGAGCCGGAAGGCGGTGCGGTCGAGGGTGGACGGGAGCTCGCCGGGCGCGAAGAGGCCGAGCAATCCTCCGCGTTGGCGGGAGTCGACGTCCTCGCTTTCGGCCACGACCTGGTCCCACCCGCCGCCTTCCGCAATGATCCCGAGCAGACGCTCGACCGTGCGTTGCTGGAGCAGGCGCTCGCTCGACGAAGTTTCGGGACCGACCCTGCGCAGGGTGTGGGCGATCAGGCGCAGCGACCCCTCGCGAAAAACCTCCTCGGGCGATCCGGCCTCCCTTGCCGCGTCCTCGCCCAGGCGTTGGCGCCGGTCGGCCTCCAGCAGCGCCTCGCGGCTGTCCAGCCAGGTCGACTCGTCGCGGGCCTCCGAACCCAGGAGCGAGTCCCCGGCGGCTGCGCGCTGCGAGAGTGCGACCGCCGACACCCACAGGTCGGCGAGCTGGTCGACGGCCAGGGAATCGAGCGGATACGGCTGGGCCAGCACGAGAAGCTCGGCCAGGCGCTGGTCGGTGAGGGTCCAGTCACCCGCCCGGGCGGCCACGCCCTGGTCGGAGAATCTGCCGCATCCCGCCAGCCACGAGAGTGCGGCGAGAAGGAGCAGCACCCGGGCCGCTCCGCCTCCGCGGCGCTTCGAGGAGCCCCCACCACCGGGCGGGCGGCGAGGTCTTGTTCCCACCGCTTCCCTACCGGACCGTGATCGTGATCGTATCGGCTACGGGAGGATCGACCGGTATGTGCACGCCGTCGGCCACGACCGAGATGACCCGGTGTTCGCCGGGCGTGAGATCCTCGATCGTGAACTCGGTCTGCGCCAGACCCATGTGGTAGTGGACGCCCGGATCGTTCGGGATGGGCAGCGCCCAGTCGATGTCGCCGTCCACCACCAGGTGGTGATGCCCGGTCCCGGGATTCATGTTGCCGGCCTCGACGATCTCCAGACCTTCGGTCTCCATGACGAACAGCACCGGGCCGGCGTCCACCACGGCACCGTCGGCCGGCTGTGTGATCGTCACCCGGGCGGGCATCGCGGCCTCCTCGGCCATTCCCGCATCGGCTTCCTGAGTGTCTCCGCCTCCTCCGCAACCCAGCACCATCAAGGCGATTCCCAATCCGACCGTAACTCGCATTGCTCCGTCGCTCCTCGTCGTCCGAGTGCTCGTGGTTGCCGGCGCCGACTTCGCCCCGGCAGGGAGCGGGTGCGCCGAGTGCTCACAAGGTGGGGAAGCGGGGTTGTCCGCGCCAGACCGGGGGTCAGCCGTGGTGGGCAGCCTTGGTGCGGACGCAGAGGGTTGCTATCCGCCCCGGCGCAGCCAGATGAGAACGACGCCGCAGGCGGTGCCCCGGCCCGAGTACTGTGCCGGGATACCGGCCACACCGCGATACATCTCGACTCCCGCCACGGACATGGGGTTGACGATGTCGTCCAGGTAGAAGCCCTCGAGCCCGGTCAGCAGGATACCGTCCAGATAGACGGGCGGGGCGCAATCGCGTCGGCCCCTGCGAAACCTGAGGTGCCTGTTCATTGGGCTTCGCGCGTCGGGAACGATGGAGACACCGGGGAATCGAATCAGCGCGTCGGTCAGGTCGACCGGGTTCCAGTTGTCGATGTCGTCGCGATCCACGAAGTGACCCCAGCCGTCCTCTTGCCTCTGGTAGAAACCCGCACTCTCCAGATTCCTGTCGCGTCGGTCCACCGTGACTTCGATCGGATCCAGCTCGATCGCGTCGACCGTGAGGGCCACGTGGACGTTGGTGGCGTGCCCGGATTCGACTGCGATCATCTCCGAACGCTGCCGGTAGCCCAAATGGGAAAACGCCACTTCGTACCGGCCGGGGACCAGGTCGGGAAGAACGAAGCGGCCGTCGGCGGCTGTCGTCGCTGCGCGTCCGGCTGCCGGGACGTTCACGACCACCTCGGGCACGGGATCGCCGCTGACCTGGTCCGTCACCACCCCCACGATCCCCGTAATCAGCCAGTTGTTCGGATCCTGGATTGGCGTCAGCCCCAGGGAGAATTCTCCGGGCCGGTCGATCGCGAGATCGCCCTCGAGACGCTGGTAGCCCCTGTGGATCACCTCGAGGCTGTACGACCCGCGCGGCACATCGGCGATGACGAACCTGCCGTCGGTACCGGTGAAGAAGCTGATGTCCAGCGCCTGCACCACGATGATCACTCCGGGGATGGGCTCTCCGGTCGCCTCGTCCACGACGTTGCCGGTCACCGTGACGGTTGCCGGCTCCGGCGTCTCCTGGGCAGTTCCGTCGGATACGGGCAGCGCCCCCGCCGCCGCAATCAGCAGCGCCATCCAACCGGTCCGCCGGCGTTGCGAAACCATGACTGTCACTTTGCCCTGCGAATCCATATGAGCACAACCCCGCAGGACGAATTCAGGCCCCAGTACTGGGGCGGCAGCCCCGCCTGGCCGCGGTAGACCTCCACGCCGGCCACCGCGATCGGATCGACCAGATCGTCGATGCCGGCCGGATCGTCGCCCCCTCGATGCATCATCACGTCATCGACGTACACGGCGGGATAGCATGACTCGCCCGCCCTGCGGAACATCACGAACCGTCGGCTCGGCATGCTGGGGTCGCTGACGATCCTGACGCCGGGAAACCGCATCAGGGCGCTCGACAGATCCATCGTCGCCCAGCGCTCGATCTCCTCGCGGTCGATGAAGTCGCCCCAGCCGTCGCGCTCACGCTCATAGAACCCGACCCCCTGCAGCGTCACGTCCTGGCGCTCGACCGTCACCTCGATCGGGTCCAGTTCGATGGCTTCCACGGACAGAACCACATCCACGACGCTCACGCGGCCGATTTCGACGTTCACCGAATCAATCCGCGGCTGGTAGCCAAGGTGGGAAAAGGTGACTTCGTACCGTCCCGGCATGAGTTCGGGCAGCGTGAACCGACCGGTCGTGCTCGTCGTCGCCACCCGCCCCTGGGCCGCGACGTTCACGACCACCTCGGCAATGGGCTCACCGCTGACCTGATCGGTCACCACACCGGCAACACCCGTCGCGAGCCCTTCGTTGGGGTCGGCCGAAGCGGTCATGGCGAGGAAGAACTCGCCGGGCTGGTCGACCCTCAGGTTCCCTTCCAGCCGTTGGTAGTCGTCGTGCACGACGTTGATGTCGTACACGCCACTCGGCACGCGGTCGAGCACGAACCGGCCGTTGTCGTCGGTGACGAGCGTGAGGCCCAGCGCTTCGACGAGGACGACGGCCCCTTCGACCGGCTCGGCAGTGATCTCGTCGAGCACATGGCCCGCCACGGTGATTCGCTCGGGCTCGCCGGCCACCTGCGCCTGGGCGGATGGACCGGGCGCAAACGCAACGCCAGTCAGCAGAAGCGTCAGTCCGCAAGGCAAAGGATATAGGGTACGGGGCATCCGAGTCATCGGGTGGGATGTGTGAAAGATTCGCGGGATGAGCGGGAGGTCCAACTCGTCAGTATCCCATACGCCAATGCGCCGTGATGGTTGCCGGCGCCCGGAGGAAGCCGACCCGCTCGGGTCCAGCATACCCGCATTCGGGTTCCGAGTTCCCTTGTTCCCGTGCCTTGCGGATGCGCGAGGTGCAGAGAGTCGCAAACAGCCATTCCATCGCCCATGGAATCCCGAAAGCTTGTTGCCCCCGCCGGGGCTCCAGGCACGCCCCCGGCGACTCCGCGAAACCGGTTGACACTCAGGGAGCAAAACCGAATGTTACGACCCATGGACGAATCGGGATTCGACACGCTGAAGGCCACTCGCGCCCTCGAGGCCGCCGGTTTCGCCGCCGGCCAGGCGGAAGCCATGGTGACGGTCTTCGGAGGCGCCATCGTCGCAAACGTGGCGACCAAGTGGAACATAAGCGATCTGAAGGGGGACATTCGCAATCTGAAGGGTGAAATCGGCACCCTCCGGACCGAACTCGACGCCAGGCTCGAGCAGCAGACGAGCACCCTCCGGACCGAACTCGACGCCAGGCTCGAGCAGCAGACCAGCACCCTCCGGACCGAGTTCGACGCCAGGCTCGAGCAGCAGATCGGCGCCCTTCGGACCGAGCTCAGGAGCGAGATCGCCGAAGTCCGACTGAGCGTGGAGAGCCTCAAGGCCACGATGTACAGGCTCCTGCTCGCACAGGCCGCCGTCATTGTCGGTCTGATTTACGGCCTTCAGCGGCTCTTCTAGAGCAGTCCGTGGACAGACGCCACGGCCGGTCGACCAACGGCCGCGTTCTCGCCTTCGTCGCGCACGTCCCACTCGTGGCCATGTTCTCCACATTGGCGGCACCGCCGGCATCCGCCCAACTCCCTCCCAACGGCCGCATCGATCCCGACACGGTGCCCCGCCCTTCGCTCGAGGCCAGGCGCGCCAACTCGCCGGTCACCCTCGACGGCGTCCTGGACGACGAGGCCTGGGCGCTCGCCGACTCCACCCGGGGCGTCTTCTACCAGTCCATTCCGAACCAGGGCATGCCCTCGGCCGAGCGCACGGTCGTCCGGGTACTCTACGACGACGAGCATCTTTATATCGGCGCGACGATGTTCGACAGCCGGGCGGAAGCTCTCGTTGCGGCCGGTATGGAGCAAGACTTTTCGACCCAGGACTCGGACATCTTCGGGTTCGCGCTCGACACCTATCTGGACCGCCAGAACGCATACCTCTTCGCGGTCAATCCGGCCGGAGCGCTCTTCGACGCGCAGGCGTTCAACGATCAGCAGTCGGTGAACCGGGCGTGGGAAGGCGAGATCGAGGTCACCACGTCGGTGCACGACCGGGGCTGGGTGGCCGAGATCGCGATCCCCATGACCACGCTCCGATTCAGGGAGATCGATGGCCCCCAGAGCTGGGGACTCAATTTCTCTCGGCGAATCCGGCGCATTTCGGAAGACTCGAACTGGGCGCCGCTTTCACGGCAGTTCCGGGTCTACAAGATGTCCCGCGCCGGCACGCTGACATCGCTTGAAGGGATCCGGCAGGGCCGCAATCTGTGGGTCAAGCCGTTCGTGAACGGTGTGCGCACCGATGGCTGGCGGGCTGCGTCTCCGGGCGAGAAGGTCGAGGGCGGGTTCGACATGAAGTGGGGGATCACGCCCCAGCTCACGCTGGACGTGACCGCCCTGACCGACTTCTCACAGGTCGAGGTCGACGAGCAGCAGATCAACCTGACCCGCTTCTCGCTCTTCTTTCCCGAGAAGCGCGATTTCTTCCTGGAGAACGACGGCATCTTCAGCTTCCAGGACAACCGCGTGCGCAACTTCCGCACCGGGTCGGGGCCGCAGAACTTCAAGCTCTTCCACAGCCGCCGGATCGGTCTTTCGGGCGACCGCACCCCCGTGCCGATCGCCGGGGGCGCACGCCTGACCGGGCGCGTGGGAGGCTACGCGATCGGCCTTCTCAACATGCAGACCCGGGACGACCCCGGCAGCCCCGGGGAGAACTTCGCGGTGGTGCGGCTCAGGAAGAACATCCTCGGGAGCAGCGACATCGGATTCATGTTCGTCAACCGGGAGGGCACCGGCGCGAGTGTCGCCGACCTCTACAACAGAACACTGGGCACCGACGTGAACCTGCGGCTTGCGCGGGGACGGATGCTCATGAGCTCGTACCTTGCGGCCACCGACGAGCCCGACGTGTCCGGAGACCGGGTGGCCGGCGCCTTCGAGGTCGCGTGGCGGGATCCGGTCTGGAACGCCTCGATGCTGCTGAAGACCATCGGCGACGCCTTCAATCCCGGTGTCGGCTTCGTGGCGCGGCGTGGGATTCGGCAGGGGTTCGTCACGCTCGGCGCCCACCCGCAACCGGCGATTCCGCACGTTCGGGAACTGAACCCGTATGTGGACGTCGACCTCTTCTCGGACGAGGGGTGGGCGTTGGAGAGCCGCGAGGTCATGCCGGGGCTCGGGATCCACTTTCTTGACAGCAGCGTGCTCACCTTCGAGTACACGGCGTCGTACGAGCGGCTGGCGGAGGCGACGCGGATCGCGGGCGGTGCGGTACCCGAGGGCGAATACGACTTCGGTGCCTTCACGGCCAGCTATCAGTCGAACCTGGGGCGGAAGCTGGGTGGCAGGCTTTCGGTCACGCGCGGCGGCTTCTTCGACGGCGAACGCACTTCGGTCTCGGGCACCGTGACGCTGCGCCCCAGCGCGCATTTCTTTTTCGAGGGCACGGCGCAGCGCAACCACCTCACCCTGGGCGGCAACAGCTTCGACGCCAACCTCTTCGGCGGGCGCTTCCGCTACGCCTACGACACGCGCACGTTCCTGAGCGCCTTCATCCAGTACAATGAAACCACGGACGAGGTGCAGACCAACGTCCGCTTCAACCTGATCCACGCGCCCCTGAGCGACGTCTTCCTGGTCTACTCGGAGCGGCGCGACAGGAGCCCCGAGCCCGGCCGGACCGCCCTGACCGACCGGGCCCTGACTCTGAAGGTCACGAAGCTGCTGGCGTTCTGAGAGCGGCCGCGCACCACAGGCCGCGGGCGGCCCCTATCCTTCGCTCGTCATCCTCGGCTGCCCGCCGTACTCCTCGAACCACTTCATCAGGTAGAGCTGGGTGCGCATGAAGTTCGACGGCTTCGAGCCCGTGCCGTGGGCCTCCTCGTAAAAGCGAAGCATCTTCGTCGGCACTCCCAGCTGCTTGAGCGCCTGGTAGTACTCCTCGGTCTGCGCCATCGGCGTGCGCAGGTCGTCCTCGCCGGTGATGAGGATCGTCGGCGTCGTCACGTTCTCGACATACATGAGCGGGGAGTGCTCCAGGTACTTGTCGGGGTTGTCCCACGGATAGCCGTGGTAGCGGTAGTAGCCCCAGACCGTGATGTCGGCGGTCCCGGCGAAGCTCATCCAGTTGATCACCGGGCAGCGCACCCCGGCCGCGGCGAAGCGCGTGGTGTGGCCGATGACCCAGCTCGACAGCACGCCGCCGCCGCTGCACCCGGTCACGTACATCTGGTCCTCGTTGATGTAGCCCCGGTCGATGAGCGCGTCGACGCCGGCCATCAGGTCGTCGTAGTCGACCGAGGGGTAGCCGTTGTCGATCGCGTTGCCGAAGTCGGTGCCGTAGCCGGTGCTTCCGCGCGGGTTGGTGTACAGGGTGACGTAGCCGTTGGCCGCGAAGTTCTGATACGGGTAGCTGAACCCGACGTTGTACATCCCGTGCGGGCCGCCGTGGATGTGCAGGATGAGGGGGTAGCTCCGAGCGGGATCGAAGTCGGGCGGCTTCACGATCCAGCCCTGCACCTGCGTGCCGCCGGTGGACTCGTACCAGATCTCCTCCACGTCGCCGAGGCGCTTGTTCGCGAGGACGTCGGCGTTGACTGTGGTGAGTTGGGTGATCGTGCCGGGGCTGTTCAGGTCGAATGCGACCACGTCGCCGGGCTCGTGCGGCGAGGTGAGCGTGCCGACGGCCTGCCCGCCCCGCGCGGCCGAAGTCAGCGAGAGCATGTGGACGCCCTCGGTGACCTGACTGACCTCGCCGTCGACGGTCGCGAAGTGGACATTCTGGGTGCCGCGATCCCCGGCGGTGAAGAACACGCCGCGCGAGTCGTCGGACCAGTGCATTGCGCCGATGTCCCGGTCGAGATCGCCGGAGACGAGGCGGGCGTTGCCCCCGTCCAGGTCCATGACGTACAGCTCGGTGGTCTTGTAGGTCTGCGAGGTCCACGGAAACCCGGTGTAGGCGATGCGCCGGCCATCGGGCGAGACCATCGGACGGGCCCAGGGGCCGCGCTCGGACGTGAGCTGGCGGATCTCTCCGCTGGCCAGATCAAGCGCGTAGATGTGGGACTCGCGGTAGAGGTTGTCCGCGTCCTCCATGTTGCCGTCGAAGACGAGCGTGCCGCCGTCGGGGGTGAGGTCGTAGCCGACGTTGCCCACCCCGGGGACGAAGGTGGAGCCCGCGTTCCATTCGCCGCTTGTGAGCTGCCGGGCGGTGCCTCCACCGCTGGGCACGCGGAAGAGGTGGGTGAATCCCTCCTCCAGGAAGCCGATGCGGTCGTAGCGATAGTGGATCCGGTCGATGATTCGGGGCGGCGGCGTCCAGTTCGCACCCTCCGGCGGCGCGGGCAGGTCGATCGGCCACGGATTCGAGTGTGGCACCAGGCGCTGGAAATGGATGTACGCGCCATCGGGCGACCATTTGAAGTTGCTCGGCGTGTGGAGCTCACGCGTGACCTGGGTGGTCGAACCCTCGGCATTCATCCAGCGGACGTGGATCTGCTGCCCGCCGGCATCGCCGGGCGCGAGGTAGGCGATCCGCGTGCCGTCCGGGGACCACCTCGGATTCGAGCCCTCGACCAGAAACCGCTGCCGCCGGCCGTCGGAGTCCATGACGCGGATCTCCGAGTCGAAGCGGTCCTCGAGCTTGTTCACCCACGACTTCGTAAAGACGATCTGCGTGCCGTCGGGCGAGATCCGGGGGTCGCCGACGCGCTCCATGTCGAGGTAGTGCCCCACGGTCAGCAGGTCTTCGGCGTGGGTTTCCTGTGCGGTGACGCTGGTTGGGGGAAGGAGGGCGGCCAGGGCCGCGACGGCTGCCGCCGCGACGCAGCTCCGGGCGGCGGCCGCGGTGCGGAGGAAGGGTGTTGCTGGGGACGCGGTGGGTCCGCTGCTCATGGGGTGCTCCTGGTTGCGGTCGGGACTGCGGCTGCGACCGAGCGCTCTGGCTGGGCGCGCGTGCGCTGATAGTATTGGGTCTGCGCCCACCCCGCACCCGCAAGCGTCCGCTGTCATGAACGTCCACCTGATCGACGGCACCTACGAACTCTTCCGCCATCACTTCGGCGCCCCGTCCGCCCTGGACCGGAACGGGCGTGAGGTCGGCGGCGTGCGCGGTGTGCTGGCCTCCGTCCTCGGAATGCTGAACGCGGGCGCGACGCACATCGCGGTGGCCACCGATCACGTCATCGAGTCGTTTCGCAACGAGCTCTGGCCCGGCTACAAGACCGGCGCCGGCATCCCGGAGGACCTGCTGGGACAGTTCTGCCCGTTGGAGGAGGCGCTGAGGGCGATGGGCGTGCAGGTCTGGGCGATGGAGGAACTGGAGGCCGACGACGGACTGGCCTCGGGCGCGGCGAAGGCGGCGCGCGACCCGCGCGTGGAGTGCGTCTACATCTGCACGCCGGACAAGGACCTGTCACAGTGCGTGGTGGGCGACCGGGTGGTCCAGTGGGACCGGCGCCGCAACGAGGTCCGCAATGAGCAGGGAGTGATTGCGAAGTTCGGCGTGCCGCCCGCCAGCATTCCCGATTACCTCGCGCTGGTGGGGGACAGCGCCGACGGGTTCCCGGGCGTGCCGGGCTGGGGGGCCAAGTCGACGGCGTCGGTGCTGGGGCGCTACCTCCACCTCGAGAATATCCCGGGGCGCGCCGACGCGTGGGACGTCACCGTGCGTGGCGCACAACGGCTGGCCGAGGCGCTGCTCGCCCACCGGGCCAACGCTTTCCTCTTCCGCGACCTCGCCACCCTGCGCGACGGCGCAATCCTGTTCGACGATGTCGACGATCTAGCCTGGCAGGGCCCCGAGCCTGGCTTCGAGGATCTGGCGGCGGGCATGGGCGCCCCGGGCCTTTGGAGGCGCGCGCAGGCGATCGCTGGTAAGATTGATGGCTGACACAGGGACGGACACACCAGAATTCGGAACAGATCATGAAACTCCACACGGGCCGCGCCCTTGCCCTCGCATTCGTCGCCGGAACGCTCGCCCTCGCCACCCCCGACCCGGGTGCTGCCCAGCAGCGGAGAGGCGGCGGCATGTTCGGCGGCGGTGAGGCCATGATGCTGTGGGGCCGGCTCGACCAGGGCTTCGACGAGTTCGCCGGCACGCTTTCCCTGACCGAGGCCCAGAAGCAGCTCGTCACCATCGTGGCCGACGATTTTCGCGAGGCCAACGCGGACGCCCTGGCCCGTCTGACCGCCATGCGGGAGGAGTTGCGCGGCATGTTCGGCGGGGGTAGTCGCCCCGACCGGCAGGCCATGCAACAGATCGTCCAGAAGCACGGCAACCCCGCTCAGGAGCTGGCGCCCGCCCTCGAAACGCTCAAGGAGGACGTGACCGCCGTTCTCGACCCCGAGCAGGTGCAACGCCTGACCCGGTTGCTCGCCCAGCGGCGTCCGCCCGGGGAGTAGTTCGCCTACCGCCCCGTCGTCCGCAGGATCCAGTCCGCGATAAGCTCCATCACGTCGACCGACCACGTCTCCTCGATCGTCGCGTACTCGCTCGGCGAACCCGTTTCGGAGTGCTGGAAGAGGTGGTTCAGGTCGGGAAGCGCGTGGATCTCGTAGTTGGTGTTGCCGCCTCGCTGCAGGGCGGCCTCGATCTCGCGGAGGTTCTCCTCGTAGGGGACCTGCAGGTCATTCTCGCCGTTGATCGCCAGGACGGGGACTGTGACCTGCTCGATCACGGTTGCGGGCTCGTAGGTGAGGAAGTAGCGGAACCAGGGCGTGTTGAACTGCGTCACCTGCATGTTGACGATCCGGTCGAGTGACTCGTCGTCGGTAATGCCGGCCTGGGCACGCTGGGCATCGGGCATGGCCTCGAATGCGGTGCGGACCGTCTCCGTCAGCGCGGTGGCCGCGCGCTCCGGGTCCGGCTCGGACTTGAGGATTTCGAACATCGCGCGCTGCAACTCCTGGTTCCTTTCGATCTGCTCCTCCGTGGCGCCGCCGGCCCGGTTGATCAGGGCGCCCTGCGCGTACAGGATCCGCTCACCGTTTACGCCCGGTCCCGCCATCAACACGATGTAGTTGACGTCGTCGGACCGGGTGGCGGCGATGGGGGCGATCAGGCCGCCCTCGGAGTGGCCCGCGAGGCCGATCGCATCCGGGTCCACGTCGTCCCGGGTCTTCAGGTAGGCGACGCCGGCAAGGGCGTCCGACGCAAAGTCGCTTGAGGTGGCGGAAGCGTGGTCTCCGGTGGACTCGCCCACGCCGCGATCGTCGAAGCGCAGCACCGCGATGCCGCGGCGGGTCAGGTGGTCGGAGAGGACGAGGAAGGGGCGGTGCCCCAGCAGGGCCTCATCCCGGTTCTGGGGACCCGAGCCGGTGATGAGGATCACGGCCGGGAAGGGGCCGCCGTCGCCGGGCCGCGTGAAGGTGCCGGCCAGTTCGTGGCCGCCATCCGGGTTGGGGTAGCGGACATCCTCCGCGACGTATGGATACGGCTCCACAGGGTCCTGGGGGCGGCCCGCGTCGGGTTCGTCGCCCTCCATGCGCTCAAGCACCAAAGGCAGCTCGGCACCCATCTGCTGGAAGGTACCGTCGATCGTCTCCCCGTCGTCGGACAGGGTGCCCTCGTAGGATCCGCCGATCATGGGCATCGTCAGGGAGAGCGTGCTGCCCGCAACCGTGGCGGACTCGACCGGTATCTCGGCGTTGCCCTGGTCCACCGAGAACACCCTGGCGGCCAGGGCTCCGTCCTCGACGGTGAGGTCGATCCGCATGCGCAGTTGCGCTCCCCCGGCGTTCATCGTACCGAGCCAGTTGCCCTCGAAGTCGGTCGGGGCTGCTTCCTGCGCAACCAGCTGTGCGCCCAGGGGTGAGATTGCCAGAGTGACGCAGAGCGACAGGAGTCTCATTTTCCGCTTTCCTCGGGTTGTTTGGCGACGTGTCAAGGTACGGGGCCACTACGTGCATCCCGGGGGGAAACTTCACCCTGGCGCGGCGGACAGTCCACCCGTCCGCCGACAGCGATTGCTAACGCTTCTCGTGGCCGGTGTGTCCCCATTCGACAAGGGTCGACCGGTCCTGTTCGACCCGCTTCACTACGCTGTGCCGAGGAGATTGAGATGAATAGAGACGGCATTCGCCGACCCGCAACCATGCTGGCCGTCGCCGTGATCGCGCTTTCACTGGTGGTTCCCCAACTGGCTGCGGCGCAGCGTCCCGGAATGGGCGCCGCCGGCGCGTTCGCCGACAACCCGGGAGTGCGACTGTGGAACGCGCTTGACCAGCGCTACGAGGAGTTTACCGAGGTGCTCGGGCTTACCGACACTCAGGTTGAAAGTGTCACCGCACTGGTGGAGGGCTTCCGCGAGGAGAACGGGGCCGCGCTCAGACGCTACGACGAGGTGATGACACAGATGCGGAACCGGATGCGTGGCGGGGCCAGGCGCGGCGCAGCGGGAGGTGGAGGCGCTCGGCCCAACCGTCAGGGCATGCGTCCCGGCGGCGGCGGACTCGCCGACCTCATGGAGGAACTCGTTCCCGCGTTTGAGACGTTGCACACGAGCATCGTGGAACTGCTGGACGAGGAGCAGGGGCAGACCCTGAACGAGTTTCTGACACGAAGGCCGGGGCGGGATTAGTACTATATCCGCGTCGATATCAGTACTATGTCCGTGTCGGAGCCCGTGCTACAACCTCGCCAGCTCAACCCTGCCTTTCCCGAACACGCCCTCGAGCGCCCGGAGCGTCTCGCGGTCCGGCTTCACCTTGAGCGACCTGGACCGAAGCCGGGGCGCCGGGGAACCGTTCGGTTCGCTGACGACCACCTCGATCGGAGCGGATCCGGCGCTGGCCTCGATGGCCGCGCGAGCCTTTCGGAATGCGCCCTCGTCCAGGCCGGAGTCCGCCTTCATCCGGATTCGGACCGCGATGCGACCGCTGTCGGACACCTGTTTGAGCGGCTCGGCCGCGTCCAGGAAGACGGGCGGGTCTTCTTCGTCTCGCTCCCGGTCGCTGACCTTTCCGCGCAGGAGCACTACGGCGTCGGTTTGCAGCGTGTCGCGGTAGGACTGCCAGACATCCTTGAAGGCGAGGACCGTCGCCGTGCCGTGAAACCCCTCGACGGTGACCTTGCCCCACTCCGACCCGTCGCGGCGTGACACCTGCCGCGCGACGGCCGTGACGACACACGCCGTCTCCACGGAAGCACCCATTCTCTCCTTCAGCGCGCCTGCGTCGAGCTGGTCGAAGACCCGCACCAGCTCGCGGTAGCGGTCGAGGGGGTGTCCCGAGATGAAGAACCCCAGCGCCTCCTTCTCGCGCGCCAGTCGGTCGCGGTCCCGCCACTCCGGCACGGTGGGGAGCTCGGGCGCGGGCCGTTCGACACCCATCGCCTCGCCGAACAGCGATTGCTGCCCGATTTCGGTCTCCTGCAGCCGCGCCATTGCCTCGCCGTACGCGGCGTCGAGGCCCGCCATCATCTGTGCCCGGTGGCCGAAGGAATCCAGCGCGCCGGAAGCGATCAACGCCTCGCAGGCGCGCTTGGTGAGCGCCCGCGTGTCGATCCGCTCCAGGAATTCGAAGAGGCTGGCGAATGAACCACCCTCCGCGCGCGCCGCCAGGACCGACTGCACGGCCGCGCTGCCGACCCCGCGCACCGCCCCCAGACCGAAGCGGATCGTGCTGTCGCCGACCACCGTGAACTTCCAGCCGCTCTCGTTTACGTCCGGGGGCAGGACCACGAGGCCGTCGTCCAGTTCGGGCAGAAAGCGGCCCATTTCGCGGCACTCGCCGATGTACTTGACCACGTCGTCGGTCTTGTCCAGCACCGATGACAGTAGCGCGGCCATGAAGTCGGCCGGATAGTAGCGCTTGAGCCAGGCGGTCTTGTACGAAAGCAGCGAGTAGGCCGCCGAGTGCGACTTGTTGAACCCGTACCGCCCGAATGTCTTGATCTGCTCGGCCAATTCCCAGGCCGTCTTCCGGTCGAAGCCCTTTTCGACAACCCGCTCCTTGAAGCGGCCAAGCTCCGACTCGATGAGCTCGGCGTCCTTCTTGCCCATCGCCTTGCGCAGTACGTCCGCCTCGCCGAGCGAATAGCCGGCGAGATCGTTGGCGATCAGAATCACCTGTTCCTGGTAGACGATGATTCCGTAGGTGGAATCGAGGATGTGTTCCAGTCCGGCTGCAGGGTAGGCGACCGGCTCCGCGCCGAGCTTGCGCTTGATGTACTTGTCCGTCATGCCGGAGTCGAGGGGCCCGGGGCGGATGAGTGCGTTGGTTGCGACCAGGTCGTCGAAGCGGTCGCAGCGCATGGCCCGCAGCTTGTCGAGCGCAAGGTTCGACTCGAACTGGAAGACGCCAGAGGTGCCGCCGCCGGCCAGCATGGCGTAGACGCCGGGGTCGTCCAGCGGCACGTTGTCCATGGCGTCGGAGCGGTAGACCACCCCGCTCTCCGGATGCCGGAACTCGCCCAGCCGCGCCTTCACCGACTCTACCGCGTCGTGGATGACCGTGAGCGTCTTGAGGCCCAGGAAGTCCATCTTGAGCATCCCGGCGTCCTCGAGGCAGTTCATGTCGTACTGGGTGACGATGTCGGGGCCGTCCTGGCCGTCCGCCCCGACCGCGGCCCGGCTCGTCCCGTTTTTCGCGCCCTTGTTCTGGGTGCAGATCGGCACGTATTCGTCGAGCGGCCCCGGCGCGATCACCACGCCGGCGGCGTGCACGGAGGCGTGCCGCGAGAGCCCCTCGAGCGTCATCGAGTAGTCGAAGAGGCGCTGGTGGCGGTCGTCCGAGTTGTACAGCGCCCTGACCTCCCGGATCCGTTCGACGGCCTGCTGGACGGTGTAGCTCTGTCCCGGCTGGTTGGGGATCATCTTGGCGATCCTGTCGGTCTCGCCGACGTCGAAGCCGAGAACGCGCCCCACGTCCCGGATGACCGCCCGGCTCTTCATCGTGCCGAACGTCACGATCTGGCCGACGGCGTCGCGACCGTATTTCGTGCGCACGTACTCGATCACCTCACCTCTGCGCTCGTAGCAGAAATCGATGTCGATGTCCGGCATCGAGATGCGCTCGGGGTTGAGGAAGCGCTCGAAGATGAGGCCGTAGGCGATGGGGTCGAGGTCGGTGATCCGCAGCGCGTAGGACACCAGCGAGCCCGCGGCCGAGCCGCGCCCCGGCCCCACGGGGATGCCCTGCTCGCGCGCCCACCGGATGAAGTCCCATGTGATCAGGAAATAGCCGGCGTATCCCGTCTTGAGGATGACCTTGAGTTCGTACCGCAGGCGGGCCTCGACCTCGTCGGGGAGCGGGTCCCCGTAGCGCTCACCTGCACCGGCCTCTGCGAGGTGCACCAGGTAGTCGTTGTCGTCCTGGAAGGGTTCGGGAAGCGGGAAGCTCGGGAGGTGATACTTCTTTTCGAGGGTCAGCGACACCTCGTCGGCGATCCTGAGCGTGTTCTCGATCACCTCGGGACGGTCGGGGAAGGCTGCCGCCATCTCCTCGGGGCTCTTGAAGTAGAGGCCGTCGTCGTACTTCAGCCGGTCCTCGTCGTCGTGGTTCTTTGCGGTTCCGATGCAGACGAGGATGTCGTGGGCGGGATGATGATCGTGTTGCAGGAAGTGGGCGTCGTTGGTGGCGACGACGGGCAGACCCAGGTCGTCGGCGAGCGCGAAGACCTGCCGGTTGAGCTCGGCCTGTCCGGGCGTGCCGTGGGCCTGCACCTCGAGGTAGTATCGGTCGGGGAAGGTATTGGCGTACCAGTCGGCCACTTCGCGGGCCATGTCGTCGTTGCCGGCGACGAGGTGGCGAGCCAGTTCGCCGGCCATGCAGGCCGAACTCACGATCAGCCCGCCGGAATGGCGCGCCAGGACTTCCCGGTCGAGTCGCGGGCGGTAGTAGAAGCCCTCCGTATAGCCGAGCGAGGACAGCTTGATGAGGTTGCGGTAGCCCTCCTGGTCACGGGCCAGCAGGACCAGGTGATAGTGCGCCTTTCCCCCCTGTCCCGAGCGGGCCCGCTCGCGCCTGTCCCCGGGCGCCACGTACGCCTCCATGCCGATGATCGGCTTGATCGCTTCGGCGCGGGCAGTCTTCTGAAAGCTCCACGCGCCGTAGAGGCACCCGTGGTCGGTGAGCGCCAGCGCCGGGTTCTCGTACTCCTTGGCCTTCCGGATCAGGTCCGAAAGCCGGTTCGCGCCGTCGAGGAGGGAGTATTCGGAGTGGGTGTGGAGGTGGACGAAGGACAAGGCCTATCGCCTCTGCATGACCGTGTACCCGCCGCCCGTGTCGTACCGGAGCACTGTCGCGGCTTCCCCTTCGCCCTCGAATGTCAGGAAAGTGTCGCCGTCGCTGAACTTCGTGCCGCCCCGGAAGTCGAGGTTGCTCGCTTCCTGCCCGTCTTCGGGGATCTCCTGACCGCCCACCATAAGCGGTGTAGCCGTGAGCACGCCACCCTCGGCCGCGATCCGCACGGCAGCGGGGCCGCCTCGGGCAGGTCCGCCGTAGACACCCTCGAAGTACGCGAGGTCACCGTCGAAGGTCATGGGCTCGGGCGTGTTGTCACCGGCCATCGCCTCGATGATCTGCCGCGCAAGGGCAGATGGACCAACTGGGCCGGCGGTGTTGACCAGCACCGCGATCGCGAGATCCTCTTCGGGCAGGTACAGGGATTCTGTGAGGAACCCGTTGATGCCGCCGCCGTGGTGGATCGCCCTGTGCCCCAGGATATCGCTGACGGCAATGCCGAGCGCATAGCGCAGCTTCGTCCCGTCGTTGAGGTCTCCGGGCTCGATCAGCTCCGCGTAGGATTCGTCCGTGAGCACCTCACCGCCATGAAGCGCGCCCAGCCATGTCGCCAGATCGCCCGCGCTGGCACAGAGCGAACCCGCCGCGAAGGGCACGTTGTGAACGATGAATCCCTTGTGCACGAGGCCGTCCTGGCCCGTGTCGTACCCGGTCACCTTTCCTTCGTGGATCTCGGTCTCGCTGCAGTAGTGCGACCGGTCCATGCCGAGCGGGGCGAAGATCCGCTGCTCGACGTAGTCCTCGTAGCTCATCCCCGACGCGTCTTCGAGGATCATGCCGGCCAGGTAGAAGGCGGAGTTGTTGTAGATCTCGTGTTCGCCGGTGGGGAAATCGAAGGGATGGGCGGCGACGAGCGCGAGCAGGCTGTCGCGCGGGACGCGGCGCACGAAATAGGGCCGCGCCTCCTCCATCTCGGTGTAGCCGCGGATCCCCGACGTGTGGTCGAGCAGTTCGCGCACGGTGATCCGGTTGCCCTGGGTCGGAAAGTCGGGCAGGTAGTCGGACATGTCCGCATCGAGGTCCACGAGGCCCTGTTCCTGCATCTGGAGCAGCCCCACCGAAGTGAACTGCTTGGTGACCGAGCCGGTCTCGTAGATGGCGTCCTCGGGCGTGGGGACGCGCAGTTCGACGTTGGCCCACCCGTAACCCCGTACCGCCACGGTCTCGCCCCGGTGCACAACCGCCACCGATCCGCCGGCGATCCGGCCTTCGCGCACGGGCGCCATCATGATCTCGTCGATCATCGCGACGTGCGCGGCGTGGTCGGGGTGGCCGTAGCCGACACCCTCGGCCCCGTACTCGCCGACGGGGGCCGCAGTGTCGTCAGGGGCGGCGCAGCCGGCGCCCGCGAGCGCCAGTGCGAGGCCGAGGGTGCCGAGGCGCCGGCTCATGGTCGAATTCGTTGAGCCGTGCGGTGTCGTGGCTTGCATCGTGTACCTACTCCATGCATCGGAATGAATTGAGAATCTCGTCGAGCTGGATCATGTACTCATACTTGTCCCGCGACGGTGCGTACAGCCAGGCGTCGACCAGGTACAGCCGCTGCTGACCCGCGCAGGTGATCGTTCGGGCGATGAACGGCCCGGCCGCCGGATACGCGCCCGGCGGATTCTGCCAGACGCCCTGGACGCTGTACGCCTCCCTGCCGCCGAAGTCCCCCGGGCTCGCGAAGATGACGTCCCGATTCACGAACTGGGGATAGTCGTAGTACTCGTCCGCGATCCGGGTCCGCCACTCCACGATCTCGTCCTCGCCGACACCTTCCGGCACGGGGCTCTGCCACGTGATCGCGAACTGCCGGATGAGCTCGGACGGGTCCGGGTTGTCGTTGCGGAAGATGTGGACCGAGTCCTGCAGCTGGTAGTCGTAGACCTCGGGCACGATGAGCTGGAAGCCGTGATCGTCCCGCAGGGTCCTGGCAAGCGCCGTGTCCGGCGCCGTGGAGAACATCCGGTTGACCACCCATTGACGGTACTGTCCGTCGTAGATGCCGAAGAGATCGGGAAGCTGCTCCCGTACGGCGTCAGCGTCTTCGCCGAGCGCCGTGCCTTCCTCCAGAATCACAAGCGTGACGAGCTGCTGCCGCGCCCACACCTCGTCGACCTGGACGACCTGGGGCGGCGTGATCGGCTCTTCCAGCCCGGCCAGCGGCGCAGCCATCCAGGGGTCCGAGGCCTTGCCGATGAGCAGCAGCTGCCTCAGGCGGCGGAGGCCGGCCCAGGCCGAGTCTGTGGGCTCCGCGTACGTGACCCGAAAGGCGTGTTCGTCGCGAACCGTGAAGACGCTCCCCTCGAGCGCCGTGAATGCGGTTTCCCCGACTTCGGCCCAAAGCTCCGGCGACGCCGATACGACGATCGCGTGCACGTCTCCCATGGCGAGGGGCAGAGTGTCACACGCCGCCACCCCGGTCAATACCGCCCCGACAGCCACCGCTGCCGTCGCGCGCGTCCGCTTGATGCTCGTTCCACGCATTCGCTTTCTTCCCCTCGGTTGCCCCTATATTGGAATTCGAGTCGGCACTCGGTGTCGCGGGAGGTTCCGGTGCAGGCCCGCCGGGCCCCTTCGGCGCGCCTGCCGGATGGAATAGACTACACCACGGGAGGGGCTTCGGTCCATGGCGCGGCAATCACTCACGCGGGCGGCGGCGCCCGCCCTGCTTATCGCATCAGGCATTCTCGTTGCCGGGTGCGCTTCGGGGGGCGCGTCCGACGCCTCCGCCGAGGCCCCGCGGCCGGCAGCCGACGAGGCCCAACCAGCCGCGACCCCGGCGGCCCAACCCCCCGCCGAGAGCACTCCGCCTCCCGCCGAAGCCGAACCCGCGACCCCCGTCGGCGGCATCTTCACCGACGCCCAGGCCCAGCGCGGCCGCACGACCTTCGACGAGGTCTGCTCCGAGTGCCACACCACGAGCGAGTTCAGGGGCCGGACCTTCCAGCGCAGCTGGGGGCGCCGTACCGTCTACTCGTTCTTCCGCACCGTGCGCTCCACCATGCCCGACGACAATCCCGGCGGTCTGGAGGAGCAGGTCTACCTGGACGTGGTCTCGTACATCCTGAGCATGAACGGGCACGACGGGGGGTCGGCCGAGCTGTCCGCCGATTCGCCGATGCGCGAGGTGCGGATCGCCCCGTCGGAGTCCGACCGCTGAGCGGCGAGCGGCGGGACCCCGACGGAGCGTCGCGGGACACCGGGTGTACGGAGCGCGCCGACGAGCCGTCCGCGGTCGACCGGCGCGGTTTCGTCAAGGCCGCGGCCGCCGGCGCCGGGGCGGCACTCTCCGGCGCGAGCGCCAGGGCCGCGGCGGCGCACGAGCGCACCGGACGCTCCCACCCG
>JAJDXS010000047.1 GCA_022823145.1 Gemmatimonadota bacterium | reverse complement strand
CCCGGTACCCAGCCCGGCGGGGAGCGCTCACGGATGATCGAACCGGGCAAGAACGGGCGCCGAAGCAGAAGCGTCGCAAAGGGTCGCTGCGAGGCAGGTTGCTTCGCGAAAAACGGGCGTCCGCTTGTGAGATGGATACTTCCGACCAGTAACAGTCGAAAGCCAGCCTTCGGCGGAGCCGCCGGAACCCGCCTCTTCAGGCATCGCCCGGGACAGCACTCACCGGGCCGTCGAGGGCAAGCTCCCCGGCCTCTCGGTCGCCAGTCTCAAGGACGGCGAGGGCGACGGGCGACCCCGGCACCTCCCTGCCGCCAGCGGCGCTCGCTGACGACCGCCGGTTTCCGCCCTACCTCTACCCCTCGGCAACCCGAGATCGTCGATCTGAGGCGATCCCAGCGCCCGTATCTACCCCGAAATGCCCTTGGACTGCCCCGAAACGGCCTCTGAGGCCGTCGCGGAGGCAGCGACACGTCAACTTACGATCGCCGGTAGATCAGCCTGACGGTCAAGCCGTGCACGGTTTCGTTTTCCCTGAAGCCGTACCAATTGTCGAAGGCGAACGGGAAAATGAAGCTGTATCCGAACTCCAAGGCGATCACGCGGGTCTCTGAACGGCGCATTTCAACGCCCAGTCCGGCCTCCACACCCAGCAGTCCCACATGTTGGTCATCGTGGAAGGTGTAGCTGGCGGCCGGACCCACTGTGCCGTAGGCGTCCTCGTTGAACATCTTCGCGTAGAGCACGGACATTTGGAGCAGGGGGGCGTCGCAACAGACGACGTAGCGCACGTCGATCCTTCGGTTGGCATCCCTCTCCAACCCTTGGAAGGTCACGCCGACAGCGGCGGCCCATTCCGTGTGGAAGGTGGTGTAGTCGGGCCAGCGCACGAATCTCAAGAGGGGTCCGGCATGGAAGCCCTGGGCCGTGAGCGGCGAGGCCGTGAAAACGAAAGCAAGGACGAGGGCTGGGCGAGACATGGTGGCTCCTGACCGGACGGCGAGGTTCGAGAAACATACATTGCTCGGCGATGCTACGGCGATTGCGGCTAGTTTAGTCGCCGGTGCCCGCTGTCTGGTCCGTGAGATAAGCCGCCCACTCCTCCATGAGCCTACGCCGCCGCTCGAACAGATCCGTCCGCAGATACGCGGCTTCGACTTTGTTCTGAACAACATGAGCCAGCGCGGCCTCGACGACCTCCCTGGGATGGTCCGTCCGCTCGGCCGCCCAATCCCGGAACGACGACCGGAACCCGTGAGGCACCGCCGAGATCCCGCAACTCAGGAGCAACCGGCCCGGCCGCTTCCGGGTCAACGGCTTCCCGCGCTCGTTGACGAACACGATCGGACTCTCCCCGTTCCACAGCTTGCGGGCCGCGTCGAGGATCCCCAACGCCCGGCCGGACAACGGCACCCGATGCTCGCGGGCGGTCTTCGTCCGACTTGCCGGAATCGTCCACACGCCCGCACCCTGATCGATCTCGCTCCACACCGCCCCACGGACCTCGCCGCCACGCGCCGCCGTCAGGACCAGAAACTCGAACGCCAACGTGTCCACTTTCCCCGGCTTCGCCGCCCGCACCTTCGCGATGGCCGCCGCCACCTCGCCGTGAGGCAGGGCCTTGCGGTGCGTGACGACATCGTGCTGGGGGCCGAGCACCGGCAGGAGCCGGTCGCAGGGGTTGTCGGTCCGCCAGTCCATCGCGACGGCCCATTCCAGCACGGCGCGGATGCGAAGACGGACGGCGCGGGCGACCTTTGGCCTCGTGTGCCAGATCGGGGACAGCGTCTCCAGCACGTCGCCGCTGGTGATCTCCGAAACCGGCAGGTTGCCGAGGCGCGGGAAAGCATACATCTCCAGCGAGCGAATCCACAGCCTCGCGGTCTTGGGGCCGCGCCACCCAGCCCGCTTCTGCTCGATCACGCGTCCGGCGGCCTCGGCGAAGGTCGGCACGCCGTAGGACCGGCGCTTCTCGGCCAGCGGATCGTCGCCCGCGCGGGCCAGCTTCCGGGTCGCCAGCGCCTGCTCGCGGGCCTCGGCCAGCGAGACGAGGACGACGCTGCCGAGGCCGATCTCGCGCTTGCGGCCCCGGACGACGAGCCTCTGGATCCAGCTGCGGGTTCCGGTCTTCTTGACGTAGAGGTAGAGCCCGTTTCCGTCGCAGTGTCTTCCGGGCGGAGCCGAGCGCACGAAGGCGGCGGACAGCCGATTGTGGGGATGGCGGCCCTTCGGCTTGCCTCGTCGCCGCTTGCGAGAATTGGTAACATTATTCATTCCCTAATCGTAGTCGGGATGGCAGTGGATCGCAAGGGACGCAGCCGGTGGACGAGAGTAGAAGAAACCCTGTCTAAGACATTGATACACTGGATGTTATGGAACTACATGGACACCCATGGACGATAGTGGATTCCAGTTGTCCGCCTCCATGGCACGTTGGGACCGAGTTCTCAGATGCTGTCCGGCCGGTGCAGGAACCGATCCATGTGGCGCACTTTCACCGGTCACCCTCCCCGTCCGACGCCACGTACTGGTCCCACGACGGCGGCTCCACGTCCAGCAGGTGCCGCACGAAGTAGTCGTTGCGCTTTCTCGCGCCGAAGTCACCCCCCGAGCCGTGGCCCCCACCCGGAAACAGCATGAAGTCGAAGTCCTTGTCGGCCTCGATGAGCGCGTTCACGACCTGGAGTGTGGAAGAGGGATCCACGTTCCTGTCCAGCTCACCCACGACCAGCAGCAGCTTGCCCTGCAGGCGCCAGGCGTTGTCCACATTCGATGACTCGGAGTAGTGGGGACCGATGGGCCATCCCATCCACGCCTCGTTCCACCAGATCTTGTCCATCCGGTTGTCGTGGCACCCGACCGACGAGAACGCCACGTCGTAGAAGTCGCCGTGCCAGAGAAGGGCCGCCATGGAGTTCTGGCCGCCGGCCGAACCCCCGTAGATCCCGACCCGGGTCACATCGTAGTAGTCGTACCGGCCGGCCACGGCCTGGTGCCAGAGGATCCGGTCCGGGAATCCCGCGTCCTTGATGTTCTGCCAGGCCACGTCGTGGAAGGCCTTCGAGCGGTTGTTGGTCCCCATGCCGTCGATCTGGGCCACGATGAACCCCAGTTCGGCCACGGCGGTTCTGCTGGTGTGGGTGCTGAAGGTCTTGGGGACGTGCGACCCGTGGGGTCCGGCATAGATGCTTTCGATGACCGGGTAGGTCCGGTTCGGATCGAAGTTGGTGGGGCGGATGATGATTCCCCAGATGTCCGTCACTCCGTCTCGGCCCTTGGCCACGAAGACCTCCGGGTACCGCCACCCGGTGGCCAGCAGAGCCGAGGCGTCGGCCCGCTCCAGTTCCATGACCAGCGACCGGTCGGCGGTCCTGCGGAGCTCCGCGACGGGCGGCAGATCCACCCTGGACCACTGGTCGACATAGAACTCGCGGTCCGGGGAGAAGGTGACCTCGTGCATCCCGTCGGCTTCCGTGTACGCGACCAGCCCGGTGCCGTCGAAGTCGATGCGGTAGTAATGGACGAAGTAGGGATCCTGCTCGGGGTTCATGCCGCTCGCACGGAACCAGATCTGGCGGTTCGCTACGTCCACGCTGTCCACGCCGCGGACCGGCCACTCGCCCTGCGTGATCTGGTGCTTTACCTGCCCCGTCCCGCCGTCGAGCATGTAGAGGTGGTTCCAGCCGTCGCGCTCGGACATCCAGATGATCTCCCGGCCGTCGTCGAGGTCGTGGCGGAACCGCTTGTTGGAGTAGTTGAAGAAGGTCTCGGGCTCCTCGGAGATCACGGCCCGGGTCCGGCCGGTTTCGGCGTCGATTTCGATGACCCGGTAGACTTGGTGCCCCCGCTGATTGTACTCGAACACGACGTGCTCGCTGTCGTCCCGCCACCCCAGACGGGAGAGGGTGTAGGCGTTGGGGAAGAGGTCGTCGTCGATGATCATTTGCCGCCCCGACTCGATGTCCAGGATCACCGGGATCTCCTTGTCGAGCCGGTCACCGGGCTTGGCGTAGAGGTAGGTCGCGTGCTCGGGCTGGAGCTGGTCGTCGGGTGAGGATTCGACGTAGTGCACCACCCGCTCCTGACCGGGCACCACCCTGTAGACCGCCACCTTTCTAGAGTCCGGCGACCAGACGATGGACCGGTCGGTGTAGGTGTTTCCGGGCGTGCCCTCCCAGGTGAGCATGGTGTAGTCGCCGGGATCGGCGCCCACCTCGCGGTAGGCCACGTTGTAGTTCTGGATGAAGACCTCGCGCGTGCCGTCCGGCGAGAGGATCGGCTCGGTGCTCAGATTCCGCCAGAGCTGTCCGGGGCCTGCCGACCATGACACGCCGCTCGGGCCCACGCCGCCGCCCTGGCGCCGGGGCGCCTCGCCCTGGCTCTCGCACGCGTAGCTGCCCAGATCGCACCGCCAGGTGGAGTCCGCCGCGACGAACTCGATGGCTTGCTCGTCGTCCGTGAAATCGATCCGGTTGAAGGGGAGTTCGAGGGCAGAGACCGCTTCGTCGGCGAAGGCGGGGAGAGCGGAGAGGGATGCCGCGAGACGCTCCTGATCGAATGCGGGGCCCCGGGCCCGGGTCTCGGCGTCGACGAGAACGAAGTTGTTCCCTCCTTCGACCGTCTTCCGGTACCAGAAGCGGCTGGTCTCGCCGACCCAGGATGGGCGTTCGGCGATGTCGACGACCAGGCCCTGGAGACGATCGCCGAGGCCGTCCGCGCGCACGTAGTCGGCGAGCGTGCCCTGCGCGGCCGCCGGGAGGGGTGTCCCGATCGCGGCGAGGATCAGGATCAGAACGAAGCGATGGGGGAAGCGACGACCTGGCATGGCTGCGACTCCTTCCTGGATGTGGGCTGATGGTCCGGGCGACACGCCGAACGGAGGCTCACGGGTAAACTGCGCCAGAAGCCGCCGCGCTGCACGCGCGCGTCCCGATCAGCCCTGCGGCCGCAGCCTCACCGCCTCCCGGATCCCGCTGGTGGTTTCGACCTCCAGCTGGTCTGTGGCACCATAGGCGGCAGTCAATGGCCCGTCCCAGTCCCGCAGGATCGACCGGATTCGACCGGTTACCGGGTCGGTGAAGACTGAAATCGACCGAGAGTCGGTATCGTCTATCGCAACCTCGCCCTCGGGCCCGGTGAGGACGATCCGCTCCAGCGAGTCCTCCCAGTCGGGCTCGATGGGAATGGCGAAGAAGTACTTGTTGCCGTACACGTCCATTCCGGGATTGAAGGACAGCGAGAACTCGGTTCCGCCGCCGCGGGAGACTCCCTCCAGACGATACGGACCGGTCTGGTCCGGGAGCCTGGCGGTCGCGTACATGGAATGGACCGGCTCCAATCGCAGTTCGTCGCCCAGGACACCGCCCCACAGCACAAGCATCTGCGACTTCGGCGCCGCGCCGGCCATGAGCGCCCGTGCTCCGGCGCCTTCCTTTGCCTCACGCACGCGGATGACCTTCTCGTAGTAGTAGTCGCTCAGCCAGCCCTTGTTGTAGCAGTACCCCATGATGTCACGGCGGCTGTCCGGCGACACCAGGGTGCCGTTGCGGAAATCGAATCCCCATACCCCGATGCTCCCGTTCGGATACGGGAAGTCCGGCTCGGTTCCGAGCGCGCCGCCGCACGGAGCGTGCAGGAGATCCAGCGTGTGCCCCACCTCGTGGGCAAGTTCGGTGTCCCACGGCTTGCCGAAGCTCACCCATCCGTTCAGCCTCGCGATCCCGCGGACGTACCCCTCGTCGCTGTCCGCCACCGCGTACCAGTACCCCGTGGCCTGCTCGGCGTGGTACACAGCCTCCAGCTCGAGGACCAGGGGCCACGTGTTGTCCTCGTCCGTCAGATCGAGCGAGGTGACGTAGCTGTCGCGCGACTTCGCGCTGAACTCTCCCAGCGGGAACGAGTACCTGAACAGGCCCACCTGCGGGCTTTCCGCGCCCATGTCCCCAATGCTGTCGACCCATGGCAGGATCGACTCGTCGGGGTTGCCGGCATAGAACACCGGCACCACCGTCAGCTCGAATGGCGGCACGTCGATCACATCGAGGGGCATGGAGCCGACCTCCGGAAAACGCGTCCGGCTTCCCGCGGCGCGCGGCACCGTCTCCGCGGGATCGGCCACCACCACCAGCTCGGTGCCCGGCACGACGTGTTCGGCGGGGATCACCGCATTGTACGAGGTGCGCAGCACGCCCTCGTCCGCCGCCGTAGTCAGTCGGTCGTCGGCGCTCTGCATGACCACGCGATGGACCTCCTCGCCGCCGCGCGTGAGTGTCGCGACGACCTCGGGCTCGAAGAAGGCGTGCACCTGGTCGCCCACCAGAAACGCCCGCAGAAGCGCCTCCCGGCCCGAAAGGAGCGGGACATCGCCGGCCGGTCTCTGAATGGCCTGCGTCAGGTACACCATCGGCAGTGACATCCGGACCGCTTCCGGGTTGTTGCAGGTGGCTCCGTCGGCGACATCCAGTCCGTCGATCCAGGACTGGAAGGTGGCGGACGGGGATGCGCACATGCCCGTATTCGCGTACTGCAGCGCCTTCAGGCCCGTCATCTCGGTCATGCGGAAGGGAAGCGGGCCCTCCATGTCCACGTTGCCGCTGACCCTGAGCGTCTCCAGTGCGTCCATGGAGGCGACCGGGACGGGGATCCCCCCGACAAGGCCGTTGTCGCCGAGGTCCAGGGTCTCCAGCTTCGTCAGGTTGGCGATTGCCGGTGCGATTGGACCGTTCAGCCCGTTGCCGGGCAGCGCCAGCCTGCGCACGAGCGTGTCCCCGCGGTTCACGGTGACACCGTACCAGCTGCTCACCCGGGTGTCACTGTCCCATCCGCTGCTGTTCGACCAGGAGTCCCCGCCGGCCGCCGCGTGGAACTCCTCCAGCGCATACCGCTCGGTGAGCGTCGGGGGGCACCAGAGGCCGCGCGCGTCCCCGATCGTGCCGAGCCATTCCTGGAACTCGTCGTCGAGGTGGGGGCACACATAGGTCGAGGAGATGTCGAGGAAACCGAGGGGGAGATTCATCATGCTTCTCGGCATCAGGCCCACGAGATCCATGTTGTCGTGGACGTCCAGGCTTTCCAGGTTGACAAGGTTGCCAAGCTCGGAGGGGAGCGCGCCGGACAGCTCGTTGCCGCGGAACGACAGACGGGTCAGCGAGGTGAGCTGGCCAAGTTCCGGAGGAATGGGGCCGGTGAGCTTGTTGTTGCGGGTGCCCAGGTATTCGAGCATCGACAGCTGGCCGAGCTCCGGAGGGATGGCGCCGC
Source organism: Gemmatimonadota bacterium (assembly GCA_022823145.1). Classification (GTDB taxonomy): domain Bacteria; phylum Gemmatimonadota; class Gemmatimonadetes; order Longimicrobiales; family Gaopeijiaceae; genus Bin94. The sequence goes on along the minus strand of JAJDXS010000047.1, from coordinate 5,345 downwards.
TCAGCCGATTGTCGCTCAGCACCAGATCCTCCAGGGCGGCGAGCTGGCCGAGTTCAGCAGGAATGGTCCCTGATAGCTCGTTCCGAAAGAGCCACAGCACCTCCAGGGACTCCAGGTTGCCGAGTTCCGGAGGAATGGGGCCTGTGAGCTTGGCACGTTCGATGAACAGCTCCTTCACCACGGGAAGCCTGCCCAGTTCCGGTGGGATCGAGCCGGTCAGCGGATTGGTGCCGATCGCCATTTCCTCCACACTGGTCAGATTCCCGAGTTCCGGCGGTATCGACCCGGACAATTGGTTGTCGAAGATCCACACCACCTCCAGGTTGGACAGTTTGCCCATTTCGGGGGGAACTCTGCACAACTCATCCCAAACGATCCAGTAAGGTATCGTATCTCGTTCATAAGACGTTGTTAGACAACGTATTGTAGGACATTACCGAAGCCTCCTTGTCCCTTGAAGTCCATCGCCTTCCGGTGTATTCTTTCCGATGTAGTGCGGCAAGATGTGATACACCACAAATAAGGAACCCCATGATGAAGCGGCCAAGAACACTCTCCGCCGCGTTCGTGCGGACCGTCAGCCGACCCGGCGTCTACGGAGACGGGCGCGGCGGCAGGGGGCTGAGCCTCCGGGTCCACCGGACACGGGATGGCCGGATCACCAAGACGTGGCGGCAGCGCGTGAGGATCGAGGGCCGCCTGACCTCGATCGGGCTCGGGCCGTATCCCGAAGTGACGCTCGCCGAGGCGCGCCAGAAGGCATTGGACAACAGCCGTGGCGTCCGCTTGGGCCAGGACCCGCGCGGGCGCGGCGTCCCGACGTTCGCCGCGGCGGCCAAGCGGACCATCGAACTGCACCGCGACGCATGGAAGGCCGGGAGTCCGCTCCCCGAGCAGTGGGCGTCCACGTTCCGTCTTCATGCCGCGCCGCTCATGGACAAGCCCGTGGACCGGATCACGAGCGCGGACGTGCTTCGGTGCCTCACGCCGATTTGGAACTCGAAGCCCGCAGCCGCGCGGAAGGCCCGGCACCGGATCCATGCGGTATTCCGGTGGTGTATCGGCCGAAACTACCGGTCGGACAACCCGGTGGACCGGGCGGTCGAGGCGCTGCCGAAGGCGAACGGCTACGCGCCGACCCACCATCGGGCGCTGCCGCACGGAGAGGTCGCCGCGGCGATCCGTGCGGTTCGCCGGACCACCGATACGCACCCGGCGGCGGTTCTGTGCGTTGAACTGATCGTGCTGACCGCCGTGCGTCCCGGCGAGGCGCGGGGCGCTCGCTGGGACGAGATCGACATGGACTCGCGTGTCTGGACGATCCCGGCGGCGAGGATGAAGGCGGGCCGCAAGTTCGCGGTGCCCCTCAGCACGGGCGCGCTCGACGTGCTGGAACGGGCGCGCAAGCTGTCGGGCGGGTCTCCGCTGGTTTTTCCGGCCCGGACGGGCAGGCTGCTACCGAGGAAGGCGCCGCTACGGGTGCTCCGCCGCGCCGGGGTAGCCTCGACGCTCCACGGGTTCCGGTCGAGTGCCCGGTCGTGGATGGCCGAGTCCGGGGTCTCCGCAGAGGTCGCCGAAGCCTGCCTCGCCCATGTGCCGAGGAGCAAGGTCGTGCAGGCGTACCAGCGCTCCGACCTGCTGGAGCGCCGAGTCGAAGTCATGCAGGAGTGGAGCGAGCGGGTCACGCGGCGGTAGGTAGCTCCGGGAGGCGACGGGGGAGCCGCTGGCGACGGCCGATGCGGCTCCGGGACGGCGCTGGACGCCTTGGGAAATCGCCGCGATTCGGGCGGTTGACACGGCCGGAATCGGGCCTCTCCGTGTAGAATCATGGCGATTCCGACGGCCTTCGATTGCGCCCCTCGGCGGACGGTCTTGCCCGCTAATGCGGGAGAGCCAGCCCACCCTTTGGGGCCACGCTTCGCGAGTCCCCGGCAGGGGCTGGCGGGGGGCCGTGCCCCCTCTGACCCCCGCGGCGGAAACGCCGCGCCGTGAGCGCGGGACGCGCCGTCTGGGTGAAGGTCCGCGCCAGCGAGGCGGAGCGTGCCGAGTGGCACGCCAAGGCGCGCTCGGCGGGCCTGACGCTGTCGGATCTGGTGCGCCGGTCCATCGGCCGGGTCCGCACCTGGACCGTGGCGCACGCCGGGGTCGAGCGCGAGCGCACCCGCGAACTGGCGCGCGTCGGGAACAACCTCAACCAGATCGCTCGCTGGGCCAATACACACGGGGAGGCCATCGAGGCCGTCGAGGTGATCGCCCACCTGGTCGCCATCGACCGGGCGCTCAGCGCCTTGGACCCCGCCCAAAGCCCGGACGACGCGGATGCACATTAAGTTCCTGGCGCGCGGAACCGGATCGGCGCGGGCTGCGGCCAAATACCTCCTCGGCGAGCGGGACTCCACCGGGAAGCCGCGCGAAGGCGTCGAGGTCGTTCGGGGCGATCCTCACCGGGTGGCGTCGGTGGCGGACACTCTGGGGTTCGAGCACAGGTACACCTCCGGCGTGATCGCGTGGGCGCCGGAGGACGAGCCGACCGACGAACAGATCGGCAAGGTTCTGGACGCCTTCGAGGAGACGGCTTGGGCCGGGCTCGAACCCGACCGCTACGCGTGGGCGGCAGTGCTCCACCGTGAAGAGGGCGGCGGCGCCCACGTCCACGTCCTCGCGGCGCGATGCGACCTTGAGAGCGGACGAAGCCTCAACATCGCCCCTCCGGGCTGGCGGAGGACGTTCGATCCGCTTCGGGACGCCTTCAACCACGAACACGGCTGGGGCCGTCCGGACGATCCGGCCCGGGCCAGGGTCGAGCAGCCCGGACACCGCGCCTACGTCGAGGCCGCCCAGCTGCGGGCCGGACTCCGGCTCGAATCCTCGCCGCGCGATCTCATCCGCGACTACCTGCTCCAGCGCGTCGAGCACGGCGCGGTGCAGGACCGCTTCGATGTCGTCGCCGCGCTCCGGGAAGCGGGCCTTGAGGTGCCGCGCCAAGGCAAGGACTACCTGACCGCGATGGACCCCGATACCGGGGACCGCTGGCGGCTGAAGGGACGGCTGTACGCCTTTGACTTCCAGCCCGAACGACTTGACCGAGCGGGCGCGGAGGCGGCGGGGGAGCGAGCGACGAGAGATCGGGGAGTTGACCGCGAGCGAGCCCGCGCGGCCCGCCGGGAACTCGCGGCGCGCCGCGAGGAACGCGCCGCGTACCATCGAGCGCGATACGGAGGCAGCGACCGGGCGGATGCGCGCGATGCTGCCGAGGGCTTGGCTCCGGTCGCTGGCGGTCGGCCTGAGCCTCTCGCTCGGCACCTGCGCCGAGAGCTTGGCGACGATGCGGTGGCTGTGGACGGGTATCCAGAGCCAGACCGAGACGGTGGCGGAACCGGACTTCGACATCGGGGAGACCCGGCGGACGCTCGCACGGACGGAGGCGGACGCTTGGGGGACCGCGCTGCCGAAGATCGAGGAAGAGCAGGCCGTGGCGCTGCCCGCGGGGACGCTGGACAAACCGCGCTGGACTTGGCGCGAGCGGCCTGCCGCAGAGCAGTCAAGAGAGTGAGGAAGCTGTATGACCGAGTTGGAGGGGCAGTTGACGGCGGCCTTGAAGAGGTTGTCCGGGCAGTACGAGAGGGAACGGCGGCGGCAATCCGAACAGGTCGAAGCCTTGCGGCGGCACATCGAGCGGCTGAGCGGGGAGAACGACACCTTGAGGCGGCGAATCGAGCGGCTCGACGAGCAAGTGACTCGCTTGACGGAGTACTACGGGACATCCGCCGCCGTGAGACCGCGCGGCCGCGGCTGGTGATACCGCCGCCACGCGGGCCGGATCGCGACGCCGGGCCGAGCCGCTGAAGGCGGATACCCTCCTGAAAGCCGGCCACCTCACTTATGTTGGTGCTATGTGATGGATCCGATCATCATCATCGTTGACGGGGAGTAGCGACTCGGTGAAACGGCAGGCTTGGTTGTTTCGCGGCAGCTACGCGACGTTCGCAATACTGGTCAATGTCGGATGCGGGAACGAGCCGGGTGCCGGTATCGACCGCTCGGGAGCCGGGCCTGTCGTCACGGTCGTCGATAGCGTTCTCCTCGACGAGAATGATCGCTTCTATCTCGGGAATCCCTTCAGTGTAGTGGTGGACACGACAGACGGTTCCTTCCTGATCTCGGACTTCTTCGAGAATCGGATTCTCCGGTACGAACGGGACGGCCTGCTGCGGCAATTCTACGGGCGCCCAGGCGCCGGTCCGGGGGAGTTCCGCTCCATTTCAACCGCGTTCATTCTGAACGACTCGATCGTGGTTGGAGCAGGAAACCGGCGCAAGGTTCTACAACTCTTCTCCAAACACGATGGCATCTCAGTCGGGGCACAGTCCTATAGCGGTCGAGTGGGGATGGGTGGTGTGTCGGTATTGGGGGGTCGGGTGGTGTTCCCGACGCGGGACCCCGCGAACGGGACGATCGCGGCAGTCTGGCGCTACCCCGAGACGACGATTGACTATGTTGTTGCCCTTCCCGAGCCCTACCAGCGGTCGATGGCGGGCCTCGGTAGGTTCGCCGCGTTTCAGTCGTTCGGTAGTGTCGTGGCTTGGTCCGATACGCTGCTGTCGGGAATGAGCGGTCTGAACGAGATCTACCTCTCCACGCTGGATGGGGTGCTTCTGGACACCCTCCGTCTTCCCAACACGTCGCGCCGAGGGGTTCCGCCCAACGTCCAAGAGCTGTTTGATGATCTGCAATCCTTTAGCTCGATGACGGAGATGTTTGAGGTGGCTTCTTCGATGTATGGGCTCTACCGTATGTCGGATGGCAGCACGGTCGTACTGCATCACGACTCTTCGCTCGACGGGGAGTTGCCTGTTGGCAACATCACATCGGAAGTGTACCTCAGCATCATCGCGCCCAATCGGACGACTGCGTGCGTCGATGCCCCCGTGCCCTACTCGAACGAAATGCGTCCGGTTCACACTCTGGCGCGAGACACCCTCTTCCTCCTCGACCGGCGCCTCAATGAGGCTGAGGACGACCTCCTGACTTGGATCCGAGCCTACCAGATCGATACGAGCGGCTGCATCTGGCTCGACTTGGATTGAAGTCTTCCTCCGGCCCGATGGAGGTGGAGTGGGGCGCTTCCCCAGTTTGTCTGGCGTCATCGAAGCGAACCGCCGGATGTTCGAGCCTACGGTTTGACCGAACGAGTTATTCCGACGCGTAACTGTTCGGTCAAGCCGTGGTGAGCGACCCCCTGAAGCGGATCGTGGGGGGGGTCTGGTAACGCGATCCCGAATGTAGTATCGTCGAGGGCATGGCGATACGTGAGGCGAACGGACAAGCGGGCGTGGCGCTGGCCG
>JAJDXS010000046.1 GCA_022823145.1 Gemmatimonadota bacterium | reverse complement strand
CGCCGGCGCCGTACGAGCGCCGACTTCGTTTCGTGCGTGCCATCGTTCGATTCCTCCCTCGATTCGATGGACTGCACGATCTGCACGATGGGAAGTTCGCGGATAAAAGGCTTCTCCGCCAGTTGCTCGAAGGCGGTTTCCCTCCCGGAAGTCCGGTCACCGGGGCCGGACGGCGAGCGCACATCGACATCGGGGTCCATGTGCGCGGACCCGCGTTCCGGACGTGCACTCCAGCGACGACGTATGCCGTTTGCAGGATTGAAGTTACACCACGGCCTCCGGGGCGGCTGCGCCGCGCCGGAATCGGAGGCCGTGGTCGGAGCGACCCCCCGCCCTGGACGCTTTGCGTGCCACAGCAAGGGTTGGGATGTGCACGCCATCCCAACCCTCTGCGGGAGGTCGCTCCGGGGCCAGCGGTCCCTTGCGGGAAGGCGAAACGGCAAGCCGAGATGGGTCCCGTCTCGACTGCGGTTGGCGATGCCGTACAGCCCACCGGCCAGCCGGTTGGCCGACAGGCCCGCCACCTCCTCGAAGCGGCGCTCGACACCCTTCCGGACGGACCGCTGGCTGGGGCGAACCCCGCGGCGGCCGGGGGGAGATGGGGCTGTCCGGCTCCATCCTCCCCGGTGCCGATTGAGGCACGCCGAAATGGGGGGGCGCTCCCAGCCACGTCCGAGGAGCGCGGATCGGCACCGGCGTTCCGCCGGACGTGGCCCAACTGCAAACGCGCCAGCGACCTGCATGACCGAGGCCGTGTCCGGCCGAGCGGCGATTTCGTGTCCGGCGACCCCCAAAATGAACCGGACACACAGGACTTGCCACCAACATCCGCCCCGGCGCGGATCTGACGCCGTGGGTCGCCCGGCAAGTTATCATGGTGAAGCGGCAGGACTTGGCCAGACTTCGGGCGAGAAGAAGAGAATGACCAAAGCGGACCTCGTTGAGAAGGTCGCCGATGTGATTGGACCACGAGTCACCAAGAAGGATTGCGGACTGATGGTCGAGGCCTTCCTCGACGCCGTGAAGGACGCGCTCGCGCAGGGCGACCGCATCGAGCTCCGGGGATTCGGCGTCTTCAAGGTGCGGCACCGCAAGGCCCGGACGGGCCGCAATCCCAGGACCGGCGAGCCGGTCGAGGTGCCGTCCCGCGATGTGCCGGTCTTCGAGCCTTCGAGGCACCTCCGCAGCCGGGTGGACCGCAGCTGGGGGGTTCTTGGGAAGGAAGCGCACCGGGAGGCCATCCGCGAGCCATGAGCCTTGCCGTCGATGCCACGATGCGGCCCGGCGGTCGTTCCGCCGTCGAGACGGCGTTTCCGCTGGCTTGAGCCACTGTTATGTGGCCGATGCGCGAAACAGCCCCGGCGCTCGACCCCGGCGGAGGGACGGGCGGAGTCCGTCCCGGAGGCCGGGGGGACCGGCGCCACAGCGGTGGCAACGCCGACCACGCCGCCCGCCGGTCACGCCGCAGACTCACCCGCGAACCGACGGCCTCGATCGGAGGGGATCGGTGGTCGGGCGGACTCCCCAACCGCGAACGCTGCCGGAGCGGAGGTTTTCAGGGGGGATCGAAGGGGGGCGGCAGCACCCCCTCGCCAGCCCCGGTGTATGACACGGGGTAGGCTGTATGTGGACGCCCCCAGGTGAGCAAGCGCGGATTCAGAACCGAGTTGGTGGCAGTTGGCCAGGTACTGTCGTATGTCCGGCCTCTTGATGCAGCCCTGTTTGGCTGCGGGCCCGTATGGTGTTCGTGGATCGGATCCAAATCGGCTTAGCGGGCTCAGAGGCCCATCAGCCTACGCTGGTTTTTCCGATCCCGTCTTGCCGACCGTTTGCCCTTACCCGTTCCTGCGTCCTGCTGCCCACACCTCCCCGACAGCGTCTTGCTTGTCGCTTCTTCTCCTTTCTCCGCCCGGTCAGTCAGGCGGCAGTTCGAACCCGGTAGGTCTCCTTCTTCGTCGTCAGCGCCCAGACCGTCCGCGCCATCTTGTTGGCGAGCGCCACCGCCACCAGCTTCTTCGGTTTGCGTGCCAACATCCCGGCCAGCCACGGATCCGTGATCTCGCCGCGCCGGATCGCATGCGTGACAACGGTCATCGCTCCGGAGACCAGGAGCCGCCTGAGGTCGCGCTGGCCCATTTTCGAGATCCCGCCCAGCCTCGGCTTGCCTCCGGTCGTGTGTTGCCGCGGCACGAGGCCGAGCCAAGCCGAGAAGTCGCGACCGCGCCGGAAGCTCTCCATCGGTGGTGCGAAGGCCTGCAACGCCATCGCGGTGACCGGCCCGATGCCCGGAATCGTCATCAGGCGCGCCGTCTCTTCGTCCTCCCGTGCCCTCCGCAGGAGTTCACGGTCGAGTCCGTCGATCTTCTCATCGAGCTCGTCGATCCGCCCAAACAGCAGCCAGCCCAGCTCGACGACAGCCTCCGGCAGGCCCGAGTCCCCGTCTTCGAGCACTGCGGCCAGTTGCCCGATCCGGGCTCTGCCCTTTGGAGCGACGATGCCGTACTCGACCAGGTGACCCCGAAGCGCGTTGATCGTCTGCGTGCGTTGGCGCACCAGCAGGTCACGCGTGTGAAAGAGCATCGCCTGCGCTTGCTGCGCCTCCGTCTTCACCGCCACGAAGTGCATGGTCGGCCGCTCGGCCGCTTCCGTGATCGCCTCCGCGTCCGCCGCGTCGTTCTTCTGCCGCTTGACGAACGGCTTCACGTAGATCGGCGGAACCAGCCGCACCTCGTGGCCGAGCGCGGCGATCTCCCGGCCCCAGTAGTGGGCACCAGCGCACGCCTCCATCGCCACCGTGCAAGGCGGCTGCGAGGCGAGAAAGCTCAGCACCTTCCCGCGGCTCAGCTTCCGGCGGAAGGCAACCGACCCATCCGCCTTCGCCCCGTGCACCTGAAAGCTGCGCTTTGCCAGATCGATCCCGATGACGCTAACCTCTTCCATGTGGATGCCTCCTCCCTCAGATGGTCCGATTAAATCGCTCAGTACCATCTTGGCACATCGCGATGCCGTCGGGAGGGGGCGTCCACTCCATCGGCTTGTCTCCCATAGTCATGCAGATTCCCACTTGATTTGCATGACCGGGTCCCGGGGACGGCCCGGGCTGTTGAGCGCCCGCAGCGGCGAGCGTCGCGCGCCGGAGCGGGCGCTCAACAGGGACGGTGGTCGGATCGATAGGCTGGCAGGCCGTGAGGGGCCGTGCGTAAGTGTGATCGCCACCGTCCTTCCCAATGTCCTGAATGGATACACGAGCATCGAGGCTCGCATGACAAGCACAGGAGAAGGGAAGAACACATGAGCAGCATCCTCCGCACCGTCGGGATCGACATCTCCAAGGACTGGCTCGACGCCTT
>JAJDXS010000029.1 GCA_022823145.1 Gemmatimonadota bacterium | reverse complement strand
GTCTGCAACTCGACTGCATGAAGCCGGAATCGCTAGTAATCGTGAATCAGCTACGTCACGGTGAATACGTTCCCGGGCCTTGTACACACCGCCCGTCACGCCATGGAAGCCGGGAGTGCCCGAAGTCCGTGACCCAACCCTCGGGAGGGAGCGGCCGAAGGCAAGTTTGGTAACTGGGGCGAAGTCGTAACAAGGTAGCCGTAGGGGAACCTGCGGCTGGATCACCTCCTTTCTGGAGTTTCGAGTAAGGGAGGCCCTCCACGGAGGGTTGCCCGGAAAGATTCTCAATGTCTACCCGTCCGCTTCTCATGACTTCTCGATTGTTCCCCTACTTCCCAGGAACCGCCTCTGTTCGGACTGGATACGGGTCGCGACTGAATTCTCCCCATGAACCCGGACCGGCCCGATCTTCAGCCTGGGGATGAGACCCCCACCCGCGCCGGGTTCGTCGTGCTGGTTGGGCTTCCGAACGTCGGAAAGTCGACGCTTCTCAATGCTCTGGTAGGAGAACACCTGAGCATAGCCACACCGAAGGCGCAGACCACCTGGCAGCGAGTGGCGGGTATCCGGACGGAGGATTCCGTCCAGATGATCTTCATCGACACCCCCGGGCTCATATCGAGCCGTCAACTCTTCCACCGGTCGATGGCAATCGAGACCGGGAGAGCCGTGGCGGAAGCCGATGTGGTCATCGGCCTGCTGGACGGCGGAGCACGGAAGTCGCGGGCGGAGCTGGAGGGGGTTCACGATCTGCTCGCGCGCGCGGCGCGTCCGGCCGCGGTCGCCGTCAACAAGGCCGACCTGCAGCGATTCGATCCTGCTGCGGCACGGCGTCTGGCCGGGGACCTCGGTTTGCCGCTGTATGTCGTTTCGGCCCGGACGGGCGCAGGCCTCGAACCGCTGCTCGAGTTCGTCGCTTCGCAGCTGCCGGAAGGACCGTTCCTCTATCCCGCCGACCATCTCGCATCGGCACCGGCCAGGTTCTTCGTGCAGGAACTCATTCGCGAGTCGGTCTTCGAACGCTATCGCCAGGAGATTCCCTATGCGGTGGCGGTGCGGATAGAAGAGTTCCGTGAGGGAGAGGATCCGGTCTACATCGCGGCATCCCTGCACGTGGAACGCAAGTCCCAGAAGGGAATGCTGATCGGGAAGGGGGGCACCGGAATCAAGTCTCTCGGAGCCGCCGCACGGGCAAAGATCGAGCACTTTCTGGGACGACGCGTGTATCTTGATCTGTGGGTCAAGGTGTCGCACGGGTGGCGCCGGAGACGGAAGGGACTGGCGATGTTCGGCTATGTGGTACCGGATGCAGAGGCCTGAAGGCCAGCGGAAGGAGATCTGCCGGTTTTCGGTGGCAGGATCGGTGCTGCGGCTGCTCGCGGTGCTTCTGCTTCCGGGGCTGGCCGCCGCTTCTGATACGCTCAGTGCCCAGGATGGAAACCCCGACGAGGGAGGAGGCAGCGAGGAGGCGCTCTTTCTGCTGCTGCCGGTGGGCGCCCAGGGGATCGGCCTGGGCAGGGCCGTGACGGCGCTTGCCAATGAGGAGGGAGCCTTCTGGAATCCGGCGGGGCTGGCCGCGGAGACCGATCGACGTGTGTTCCTCTATCGGGGCGACCAACTCGCGGGCGAGGCTACCGCCTTCAGCGTTCTCCTCCCCTGGCGCAGAGTGGGAACCTTCGCGCTCTCCTACCTCCTTCTCGACATCGGCGACCAGGACCTGAGGGACGAATTCGGGGACGTGCTCGGCGCCATTTCCATCCGGAATCATCTGGCGGTCGCAAGCTACGCCACCTCGCTCCCCTGGGGCATCGACGCCGGCATCAACATGAAACTGGTGCAGTTCCGCGTAGCGTGCCGGGGCCAGTGCAACGACCTCGACACCAGGAGTTCCGCGTACGCTCTCGACGCCGGCATCCAGGCACAGCCGTTCCCGGACATCCCGCTGCGATTCGGATGGATGCTCGCGCACGCCGGCACCGAGTTCCAGGTCGTGAACCAGGAACAGTCCGACCCGCTGCCCACCCGCGTTCGCCTCGCGGTCGCCTACGAAGCCCTCAACCGAATCGTCGATGAAGTCCCGATGGACCTGTGGGTGACGGTGGAGGCGGAGGAGCGGACGCGGAATCCCGGCTCGCCATCGCTATACGCCGGAATGGACTTCTCCGCCGCCGGCCTGTTCCATCTGCGAGCCGGCTACGTCGCCGGCAAGTACGATCAGACGAACGGCGCGTCGGTGGGGGTCGGGTTCAGCGTCGATCGCTTCGATCTCAACTTCGCCAAGTCTCTCACCCGCTCGATGGTCACAGGTGAGAGCCAGCCGATTCACGTCACGCTGGCCGCTACCTTCTAGCCAGGCCGTGGCGACATCCATGGCGATCCGCGCGAAATCCGGCCTCGGTCTGGCCGGCGTGCTCACTGCGGTTGCCGCGGCGCTGCCCGCGAGTCTGCACGGGGCGCCGCAGCACTCCCGGTCCGCCGTCCGGCCGCAGCAATCCGGGGTCTCCGGGAATACGGTGTCGCTTTTGCCGACGCCCACGCAATTCCACGGACGTGCCGGCCCCTTGCACGCATTCCCGAGCCTCGACACCGGTTCCCAGGGCGACCTCGGGGAGGGCGAGGCCTTTCTGAGCTCGCTGGTCGTGCCCGGCCTCGCCCAATACCGGCAGGGGCAGCATCGCTGGATCGCCTACGCCGGTGTTGAAATCGTCTCGGCCGTGCTCTACGTGGCGGCCCGTGCAGATGCACTCGGCCTCCGGGACGAGTATCGTGCGTTCGCCTGGTCGGAGGCCCGGTCCGGCTTCAGCACCGAGCCCCGCCGGGACGGCGACTTCGAGTACTACGAGAGACTCACGCGGTGGCCGACATCGGGACGATGGGATTCCGACCCGGTCATTGAAGGGCTGCAGCCCGAGCGCGACCCCAGCACCTACAACGGTTCCGTCTGGGCCCTCGCGATGGACATCTACAACCTTGATCCGGGGGCCCCGCAGGGGTCTCCCGGCTATGTCCGGGCCCTCGACTACTACCGGGAGAACGGATACGGTCCGCCCTTCCTGTGGACGTGGCGCGAAGGCTCCGGCGACCAGCGCCGCTTCGCCGGTCTCATCACGAGTAGCGACAGCCGCTTCCGGGACGCCCGGCTGGCTCTGGGCATACTCGTGGCCAACCACGTATTCAGCGCCCTCGACGGCTTCATCACGGCCCGCCTGCGCGCGCTGCCCGATGTCGACGGCGTCGCCCTGACCGTCTCCCTGCCAATGCCCTGAACCCATCGGCGGGGGTCCAATTCATCGTGCCCCTGTCTTATGTTTCTGGAGGTCGGGCGGCACCGATTCCACCCGACCCTCCATCCTCTTTCCGGCCATCCGCCCCGGCAACTCCCATGGGATCAGTACAAGATCAGACTCAGCGCCTGGAATCCGCCCGGCGGCGGATCGACGAGCTTCGGGGGTATCTTTGACATAGAAGCGAGGGGCAGCCGCGTTGCCGTTCTCGAGGATGAGATGGCTGCCCAGGGCTTCTGGAATGATCCCGACAAGGCACGGCGACTGATCGCCGAAGCCAATGGGCTGAAGGAATGGGTGCGTCCCTGGACGGAACTCGACCTGCAAGCCGGCGAGCTGGACGAGTTGAGCGAGCTGTTGGCCGATGAAGACGATGCGGATCTGCGCTCGGAATGGGAAGACGAGATGGGGAGGCTCGAGGACGCACTGGGGCGTCTGGAGTTGAAGACGATGTTGGGCGGAGAAGACGATCATCGCGAGGCCATGCTCACCATCCATCCGGGGGCGGGAGGGCTCGAGTCGCAGGACTGGGCGGAGATGCTGTCCCGGATGTACATGCGCTGGGCCGAGAGGCGCGGCTACGAACTCAAGGTGCTGGACCTCCAGCCGGCCGAGGAGGCCGGGATCAAGAGCGTGACGGTCGAGATCAGGGGCGACCACGCGTACGGCTATCTGAAGGCCGAGAAGGGGGTGCATCGCCTGGTCAGGATCTCGCCCTTCGACTCGCAGGCCAGGCGCCACACCTCTTTCGCCTCCGTGTTCGTGTACCCCGTGCTGGACGAGGAGATCGAGATCGAGATCGACGAGTCCGAGCTGCGGGTGGACACCTTCCGGGCATCCGGCGCCGGCGGACAGCACGTCAACAAGACGGACTCGGCGATCCGCATTACGCACCTGCCCACCGGAATCGTGGTTTCGTGCCAGCAGGAGCGCTCGCAGCACAAGAACCGCTCGACGGCGATGAAGATGCTGAAGGCGGCCCTCTACCAGCGGGCTCGCGAAGAGAAGGAGAAGGAGAAACAGGCTCTGGAGTCGTCCAAGACCGAGATTGGCTGGGGCAACCAGATCCGGTCCTACGTCTTCGCACCCTACACGATGGTCAACGACCACCGCACCGAGGTGAAAAGGGGTGATGTGAACGCGGTGATGGACGGAGCGCTGGATCCGTTCATCGAGACCTACCTCAAGAGATTCGGCCGGGTGGACGGCAAGTGAACGATCGGCACGGCGGGGACCTCTCGCGAGTCATGAGAAACCGGCTTGAGAAGCTGGAGAAACTGCAATCGATGGGCGTCGAGGCGTTCGCCTATTCCTGCGACGTGACCCGGCACGCCGCTCCGTCGACGGCCGCCTTCGAGAAGGACGAGGCGGCGGGTGATCTGCTCGATGGCCATGGAGCGACCGGCCGCTGGGCGGGACGCATGATGGGGTACAGGTCACACGGCCGCAGTGCCTTCGCGGACCTGGAAGACCACACGGGCCGGATCCAGGTCTACTTCAAGCGCAACGTGCTCGGGGAGGACCTTTACTCCTTCCTCGACCTGCTGGATCTGGGAGACTGGATCGGCGTCGAAGGGCGCCTGTTTCGCACGCGCACGGGGCAGGTCACCATCCATGCGGAGGAATTCCGACTCCTCTGCAAGTCATTGCGCCCACTTCCGCTCGGGAAGGTGGAGGTGGACGGCGGTACCGGCGACAGAGTCACCCACTCCGGATTCGCCGACCGCGAGGCACGCTACCGCCAGCGCTACGCCGATCTGGCGGTCAACCCCGACGTCCGCGAGGTGTTCCGGACCCGCGCACGCATCATCACCAGGGCTCGGCGCTTTCTGGACGACCACGGCTTCGTGGAGGTCGAGACCCCGGTCCTCCAGCCCCTTTACGGCGGAGCCTCGGCCCGCCCGTTCGTCACCCGGCACCTCGCCCTGGACCGTGACCTCTACCTGCGGATTGCGGACGAGTTGTACCTGAAGCGGCTCATCGTGGGCGGCATGGATCGGGTCTACGAGATATCCAAGGACTTTCGCAACGAAGGGATCGACCGGTTTCACAACCCCGAGTTCACGATGCTGGAGTTCTACCGTGCCTTCGCGGACTATGAAGACATGATGGACATGGTGGAGCGCCTCATGGTGGCACTGGCCGCAGCTGCGAGAGGGCATTCCGGATTCACCTACCAGGGTGCCGACATCACTCTGTCGCGCCCCTTCGCGCGGCTTTCCTTCGTGGAGGGACTTGGTGCCGCGCTCGGTCGGGATCCGCTGGAGATGGGAACGGAGTCGCTCAGGTCTCGCGCGGCGGCGCTGGGAGCCGACGACCTCGAAGGCGCGGGCCGCGGCAAGCTGATGGACAAGCTGTTCGGCGCGCTGGTACAGCCCTCACTGATCCAGCCGACCTTCGTGATCGACCACCCGCGCGAACTGAGCCCTCTGGCCAAGGCCAAGCGGGGAGTCCCGGAGCTTTCCGAGCGCTTCGAGCTTTACGTGGCCGGAGAGGAGCTGGCCAACGCGTTCAGCGAGCTGAACGATCCCATCGCGCAGAGGGCCCGCTTCGAGGACCAGGCGGCGTTGGGCGCCGCGGGTGACGCAGAAGCACAGGTGGTGGACGAAGACTATATCCGGGCACTGGAGTATGGACTGCCTCCGACTGGAGGCGTCGGAATCGGAATGGACCGCGTCGTGATGATGCTCACCGACCAGGCCTCGATCCGCGACGTGATTCTCTTTCCGACGCTGCGGAAGGAAGAATGAGGGAGCGGACGACTCCCACGTCACGCACCCGTTTCGCGTGGTTTCTCGCGGGTCGGTTCCTGGCGTCGCGCAAACGGGGCAAGCTCCTGTCGTTCATCACATGGATCGCGTTGGGCGGCGTGACCGTGGGCGTGACGGCGCTGATCGTCGTCATCGGGGTCATGACGGGCATGCAGAACGAACTGCGCGAGAAGATCCTGGGGTCGTTGCCGCAGTTGACGGTTCGACAGGCGGGGATGTCGTTGCGCCTCGAGGACCGGGAACGCGTGGCCGCTGTGGTCGGGGGCGTGGACGGAATCGTGAGTGCGTCCGCGGTGGGCTTCACCCGCGTGGGTCTGCTGGCCAACGATTTCGTGGACGTCATGGATCTGTACGGTGTGGATCTCGATGACCAGGGCCCCCCGATCACGCCGATGCACGACAGCCTCCGAACCGGGCGGATCTCGCTCAAAGGGAAGAAGGACGGTCCACCGCCGGTGGTGCTGGGGGTCCAGCTGGCGAGTCGCATGAATCTTCTGGTGGGAGACACGGTGACCGTAATCGCCTACGAAAACCTGAAGTGGAGCCCCAACGGCGATCCCGTGTTCCGTTCGGAAGACTGGATCGTGTCGGGAGTGTTCTCGACCGGCATGTACGACTTCGATCTGCGTCAGGGGTATGCGGCGCTGGAAGATGTCCAGCGCGTGCTCGAACTGGACGAGGATGTGGCGTCGATCGTCGGTGCGCGCGCGGACGACCCCTGGCGCGCGGATGCCCTGGCCGACTCGGTGCGCGACGCGCTGGGCGGCTGGCCCTACGTCGTCACCTCATGGACGGAAGACAACCGCCAGCTCTTCTCGGCACTGAAGCTGGAAAAGCTGGCCATGGCGCTGATTCTCTCGCTGATCGTCATCGTGGCCGCGCTCAACATCGTCGGGACGCTGGCCATGGTGGTGGTCAACCGCACCCGGGAAATCGGGATTCTGAAGGCCATGGGGCTCACGCGCCGGGACACCCTGCGCGCCTTCATGTTCCAGGGAATGTGGATCGGCGTGGTGGGCACGCTTGTGGGTACGGCAATGGGGCTCGTTCTGGCGGTGCTGATCGGACGCTACGGGTTGATCCGGCTTCCGCCGGAGGTCTACTTCGTCGACCGGCTGCCGGTGGAACTGACTCCGTGGGACATCACGTGGATCGCAGGGGGAAGCCTGCTCATCTCCATCCTGGCGACCATTTATCCTGCGAGGCAGGCGTCCGCCCTCGAGCCGGTCGAGGCGTTCCGGCATGACTGAGGCGGCCCGCTCGGCGGTACTGGAGGTGCGTGGCCTCCGGCGCTCCTACACGGGCGTGGCCGGACCCGATCTCCACATACTGCGGGGCGTGGACCTGACGCTGGATCGGGGCGAAGCGGTGGCGATCGTCGGAGCGAGCGGTTCCGGAAAGTCCACGCTGCTGCACCTGCTGGGCGCGCTTGACCGGCCCACGGCAGGGACCGTGCTTCTGGATGGTATCGACATCGGGACTCTCGGCGACGAGGAAGCGGCCGCAATCAGGAACAAGCGACTCGGATTCGTGTTCCAGTTTCATCACCTGCTGCTGGATTTCACGGCTCTTGAGAACGTCATGGTTCCGGCGTTGATTCAGGGAGAGAGTGTTGCGGGAGCGAGGAAGCAGGCGTCCGCACTGCTTGACGAGGTGGGGCTCGGGGACCGCATCGGCCACAAGCCAGGCGAACTCTCGGGCGGCGAGCAGCAACGTGTTGCGGTTGCCCGCGCCCTCGTCAACCGTCCGCTGGTTATCCTGGCCGACGAACCGACGGGGAATCTTGATACCGACACCAGCGAACAGGTCCAGGACACCCTCTTCGCACTCAGGGATCGATACGGAGTTGCGCTCGTGGTCGTAACGCACAACCGTCAACTGGCAGCGAGAGCCGAACGGGTTCTGCGGCTTGGTCTGGGCGTGCTCGAAGATGTCTGAACCGGCCAAGGTCTGTGACGGACAGGGTTGCGACAACCCGGCTGTGGTCCAGCTGACCCAGGTCGTGGACAACGAGTCGACGACCCAATACCTGTGCAAGGAGTGCGCGCGGGCCAAGGGAATCAGCGCGCAGCCGCCGTCCAGTCTCGATGTCTCGGATTTCCTCGCCCAGCTTGGTGAGTCCGGCTCGTCCGGATCCGAGAAGGTCACGGAGCCCTGCAGCTTCTGCGCGATGACCTTCGACGACTTTCGGGAATCGGGGCGGCTTGGCTGTTCCCATTGCTATACGTCCTTCGAACCCCGTGTTCGCCGGCTGCTGAGCCGCATCCACGGGGCTGGCCAACACGCGGGCAAGGTCTACCTGCCGCCCGATCCCAGTTCCGCCGAGCTCGATCGCCGGATCGCCGGATTGCGGCGTAGCCTCCAGCATGCGATCGAGGCCGAGGACTTCGAACGTGCCGCCGTCCTCCGGGACCTTATTCGAGACCACGAGGCCGCACAGAGATGACCGAGGACTACTTCCTGATCCCGGACTTCGGCCTGGACTGGCTCGACGCCGGCGGACCCGAAGCGGACATCGTTCTGTCCACCCGGGTGCGGTTGGCCCGCAACCTTCAGGGACACCGCTACGTCTGCAGGGCGAGCGCCGGGGATCGCGAAATCGTCTTCAGGACCGTGGCCAGGGCGGTCAATCGCGGTGCGCTTCCTCCGGACACGGCCCTCATGCGCATGAATGAACTGGGTCGCAGAACCCAGCAGATCCTCCTTGAGCGACGCCTTGTCTCGAGCGAACTCATCGGGGAGGCCGCGCCGGACAGCGGGGTGGGCGTGGCGGTGTCCAGCGGCAACGCGGTGTCGGTCATGATCAACGAGGAAGACCACCTGCGGCTGCAGTGTCTGATGTCCGGGCTGAGGCTGATGGAAGGCTGGAACCGGGTCGACAAGCTGGACGAGGAACTCGGCGGCCTCCTCCAGCTGGCCTATCACCACGAATTCGGTTTCCTGACTTCCTGCCCCACCAACGTCGGCACAGGATTGAGAGCATCGGCGCTGCTTCATCTTCCGGGCCTCGTGCTGACGAAGGAAATCGAGCGGGCGCTGCGGGGGATCACCCAGGTCGGGCTCACCACGCGCGGTCTGTATGGCGAAGGTTCCGAGTTTGTGGGGAACTTCTTCCAGATATCGAACCAGACCACCCTGGGACAGGGTGAGGAAGATCTCCTGGATCATCTCAACCGCGTCGTGGCCACGGTCATCACCAAGGAACGGGAAGCCCGGCAGGTGCTGACCCGAGACGCGGGTGCGATCACCGAGGACAAGATCTGGCGCGCCTATGGACTGCTCCGCTACGCCCGGGCTCTCGACTACGTGGAGTTGATGAATCTGCTCTCGGGAGTTCGCTTGGGAGTATCCCTGAAACTCCTGCCGTCTCCCCCGGTATATTGGCTGAACAGGATCATGATCTTCTCGCAGGCCGCGCACCTTGCAGAAGCTGCGGGTCGGACGCTCTCCACCCAGGAGCGGCGCGCGCACCGCGCCCAGTACGTGCGCCAGGCCCTGCGGGGGGAAGGCGGGTCCACCACTACCGATCCGGGCGTCTGATGGCGACCTTGTTAGGATGCGGGGGCAAGCCTGCAACGGGCGGTGGACGGACGAGTATCGGGCAAGGGCGTGAAGAGGGCCGATCACCATGAACTACAATTTCACGGAACGTGTCCGCAAGGTTCTTTCCATGGCCCGGCAGGAGGCCATTCGCCTCCAGCACGACTACGTGGGTACCGAGCACATACTGCTGGGTCTCATTCGCGAGGGCGAGGGCGTGGCGGCCCACGTGCTCGGAAACCTCAACGTGGACCTGGACCAGATCCACGAGCGGGTGGACGAGTCCGTGCGAAGGGGCAAGGCGACCATTGCCCTGGGCGAACTCCCCTACACGAATCCGGCGAAGAAGGTGCTGGAGTTCGCGATGGCCGAGGCCCGCGAACTGAACCACTCGTACGTGGGAACGGAACACCTGCTCCTCGGGTTGCTGCGCGAGAGCAAGGGCATCGCGGCCCAGGTCCTCAACTCTCTCGGGGTCACGATCGAGGAGGCCCGCTCCGAGACGCTCAAGGTGTTGGGCTCCGACGTCAGTTCCGCAGGACCGACGGGGACCGGGAGCGGTGGAACATCCGGCCCCTCGTCTCCCTCCCCCGGCCAGTCGCGCGGTGACAAGAAGTCCAAGACTCCGGCGCTCGACCACTTCTGTCGGGATCTGACCGGGCTGGCCCGACAGGGCGAGCTGGACCCCATCATCGGACGGGAGTCCGAGATTCAGCGCATGGTGGAGATACTCTGCCGGAGAAAGAAGAACAACCCGGTGCTGATAGGTGAACCGGGTGTCGGGAAGACCGCCATCGTGGAAGGCCTGGCGCAGCTGATTTCACGGGGCGAGGTGACGGAGAGCCTTGTCAATCACCGTGTGCTGGCACTCGACATGGCCGCCGTGATCGCGGGTACCAAGTATCGCGGCCAGTTCGAGGAACGGCTCAAGGCCGTCATGAACGAAATCACCAACAACCGCAACGTGGTGCTGTTCATCGACGAACTGCACACGCTCGTGGGCGCGGGCGCGGCGGAAGGGGCCATCGACGCATCCAACATGCTGAAGCCGGCATTGGCCCGAGGTGAGCTCCAGTGTATCGGCGCATCGACGCTCAACGAGTACCGGCGCTATGTCGAGAAGGACGGTGCTCTGGAACGGCGCTTCCAGCCGGTAATGATCGACCCTCCCACCGTCGAGGAGACCATCGCCATCCTTACCGGGCTGCGGGGGCACTACGAGGATCATCACAAGGTCACCATCCCCGACTCGGCGCTGTCCCAGGCATCCCAGCTCTCGGATCGGTACATCACGGATCGCTTCCTTCCGGACAAGGCGATAGACGTCATCGACGAGGCGGGCGCAAGGGCGCGGATTGCGAGCCAGGTCCCCCCGGCGGAGGTCGGAGAACTGCAGGAACAGCTGTCCGCCGTGGCGGACCGGAAGGAAAGCGCGATTCGGGATCAGGACTTCGAGCGCGCCGCACAGCTCCGTGACGAAGAGCGCGAGATCCAGCGTCGCATCCGCGACGAGAAGGTCGCCTGGGAAGAGGAGCGCCGACGGTTCCGCCCCGAGATCACCGCCGAGGACGTGGCGTTCATCGTCAGCCGCTGGACCGGGATCCCGCTGACTCGCATCCGCAAGGCGGAGAGCGCCCGGCTCGTGAACATGGAAGAGGAACTGCACAAGCGCGTCGTGGGCCAGCACGATGCCATCACGGCGATCTCAAGGGCCATCCGTCGCAGCCGGGCTGGACTCAAGGACCCGAATCGCCCGATCGGCTCCTTCATTTTTTCGGGCCCCACCGGTGTGGGCAAGACGGAACTCGCCCGCACGCTTGCCGAGTTCCTCTTCGCCGACAGCGAGGCCCTCATTCGGGTGGACATGAGCGAGTACATGGAGCGCTTCTCGGTCTCGCGTCTGATCGGCGCCCCGCCCGGCTACGTGGGATACCACGATTCGGGAACCCTCACCAAGGCCGTTCGGCGCCGACCCTACTCGGTCGTTCTTCTCGATGAGATCGAAAAGGCGCATCCCGACGTGTTCAACGTCCTGCTTCAGTTGCTCGACGAAGGGCACTTGACCGACAACTACGGGCGCCGGATCGACTTCAAGAACACGGTTCTGATCATGACCTCGAACCTGGGAGCGAGAAACATCGCCAAGGGCGGCCTCGGGTTCCAGCAGGCGGATCCGCGATCCAGCTACGAGGCCATGCGCGACAAGGTCAACGAAGAGATCAACCGCGCGTTCAATCCCGAGTTCCTGAACCGGGTCGACGACACGATCGTCTTCCATCCGCTCAGCCGCGACCACATCGCCCAGATCGTCCAGATCATGCTCGGCGACCTCAGGGAGCGGCTCACCGAGTCGG
The DNA here is from genome assembly GCA_022823145.1 of Gemmatimonadota bacterium. GTDB lineage: Bacteria > Gemmatimonadota > Gemmatimonadetes > Longimicrobiales > Gaopeijiaceae > Bin94. The sequence goes on along the minus strand of JAJDXS010000029.1, from coordinate 254,917 downwards.
GACTCACGCTCGAATTGAGCCAGGCCGCGGTGGACTTTCTGGTTCGGCACGGATACGACGAACGATACGGTGCCAGGCCGCTCAAGAGGGCGATACGGCGTTTCATCGAAGATCCGCTGTCAGAGAAGATACTCATGGCCGAGTTCGCCGACGGCGACGAACTGGAGGTCGTTGTGTCGGAGGACGGAAAGGCGCTCTCCATCGGGGTCGCCTCTCCGACGAAGACGTGATCGGCCGCGGCGGAGTGGGAAGGTCCGAGGCCCTTCACCTGCGCATCGGCCTGTTCCTGGCGGCCGGCGTCGCGCTGGCGGTGACCGCGGCTCCCGTGCGGGCCCAGAACCCGGGGGCTGGATCCCTGGTGCGCGTGGATTCGATCACCGCACGCGGCAACGTCCGGCTTGCCGAGCAGGCGGTCACCGGCGTGGCAGGCATTCAGCCCGGCACCCTGAACAGCGGGTACGACATCCAGAGGGCGATCAAGAACCTCTGGGCCACCGGTCAGTACGAGGACATTGCCGTCAGTGTGGACGGGTCCTCGGGGCGCAACGTGCTCATCATCGAGGTCGTGGAGAGACCAGTGACGAGGCTCGTGCGGATTACGGGGCTGGAATCGGTGTCCGAGGACGACGTGATCGAAGAGGCGGACCTGCGGGAGAACGCGCCCCTGTCTCCAAACGCAGTGACGAAGGCGGAGGCCTACATCCGCGAGGAACTGAGGCGCAACGGGGTGCCCTTCGCCCTCATCGAACGCAAGGAGGAACCCGTTCCCGGTGAGGAGGGCAGGGTGGATGTCGTGCTCGAGGTCGACGAAGGACAGCGGGTCACGATCGCCCAGGTCACCTTTACCGGAAACGAATACTTCACCGACGACGAACTCCGTGGGGCGATGAACACCAGGCAGGAAGGCTTCCTGTGGTTCCGCACCGGCGGCTACAACGACATCGACTTCGAGCTGGATTTGCTCGAATCGCTGCCCAGGAGGTATGCACAGGAGGGATACCTCGACTTCCAGGTGATGGGCGACACGCTCATCATCGACCCCGCAACGGGCAAGGCACGCCTCGAGATCAGCGTTGACGAGGGTCGGCAGTACCGTCTGTCGGACTTCGAGGTGGAGGGAGCCAGCGCTTTCGAGACCGACCAGCTGGAGGGCTACTTTACCGAGGAGTCCGGTGGCATCCTGTCGGCTCTCGGATTCGGCGGGGACGATTCGGAGAGCGAGGCGGGAAGGGTGTTCGACGCGGTCGCGTTCGACGAAGCGGCGCAGAGGGTGCGCGAACTCTACCGCAACGAAGGATACCTCTACGCCCAGTTGGAGCCCTACTGGGAACGCACCGGAGACGAGGTTGCGGGACATCCGACGATCCGGGCGGGTTGGCGCATCCAGGAACAGACGCAGGCGTACGTCAACCGGATCATCATCGCCGGGAACGACTTCACCTTCGACCGCATCATCCGCGACAAGGTCTTCCTGCTCCCCGGCGACGTGTACAGCGAGGCCCGGCTGCTTCAATCCTACCAGAACATCCAGTCCCTGGGTTTCTTCGAGTCGCCGATGCCTGCCCCGGACATCCGTCCGGACGAGGAGACCGGGGACGTGGACATCATCTTCAACGTCCAGGAGAAGCAGACCGGCTCACTCAGTTTCGGGACCGCGGTCGGCGGCGGCGTGGGGCTGTCGGGTTTTCTGGGATGGGATCAGCCCAACCTCTTTGGGCAGGCCAAGATCCTGAACCTCCGGTGGGACTTCGGCCGCTACATCAACAGTGCCACGGTGAGCTTCACCGATCCGGCCCTGTTCCAGACGACGACGAGCGGCTCCGTGTCGCTGTTCAACTCGACCGATCGGTTTTTCCAGTTCGCCACCGGACGCCGCAGGCGCATGGGCTTCACCACACGGTTCGGCGTCCCGTTCCCCGGGTCGTTGCGTACCAGGGTGTTCGCGGGATACTCCCTGTCCCGAACCAGCTACGAGGCGTTCCGCAGCGCGGACGACACTTCGCTCTTCGGGTTGCCCCCCGGATTGCTCAGTTCCGTTTCGGTGGGGATCACCCGCCAGACGCTGAATCACCCCCTCTTTCCCACCTCCGGCTCGATGCAGACCTGGAACGTGGAATTGAACGGCGGGCCGCTCGGTGGGGCGGGAGACTTCATCAAACAAACGGTGCAGGCCCAGTGGATGATCCCGGTGGGCCAGCTCGGCGGCGAGGGGACCACACCCGGATCCGTACAGTTCGCAATGGGTCTCCACGTGAGAGGGGGAGCGCTGTTCGGCGACGCGTCACGGTTCCCCTTCGAGTCGTTCTGGATGGGCGGCGTGCAGTTCGGGCAGCCGCTCAGGGGCTATGACGAGACATCGATCACGCCCCGCGGCTACTATCCGGAGCGAGGCGGGGGCATCCGGCAGATTGAACGTCTCGGGAATGCCTATTTTTCGACTACCGCGGAATTCAAGACAGTGATCAGCTCCAACATCGGTATCTCCGCGTTTTTCGACGCCGGCAACAACTGGGAAGGTCCGGGGCATCTCAATACCTCCAGGCTCTTCAGAGGCGCCGGGTTCGGCGTGCAACTCGTAACGCCCTTCGGGCCGATTGGACTGGACTATGCATACGGATTCGACAAGGCCGAACCGGGCTGGCAACTGCACTTCAAGATGGGTCCCAATTTCTAGGAGAGTTGATCTCATGAGCGTTTCCCGTTTGGGAATGTCCTGCATCCTGTTGCTCTGCTGCGTGGCATCGCTGAATGCCCAGGGGGCCCGGGTGGGGTATGTGAACTCCCAGCAAGTCCTCACCGAGTACGGTCCTGCGCAGGAGGCCCAAGCGGAGTTGCAGTCGGCCGCGCAGGAAGCCGACTCCGAGCTCCAGCTACTGGGTTCGGGCTTTCAGTCCGCTCTCGCCGAGTTTCAGCAGCAGGCGATGAGCATGACTCCCGAGGCCCGTCAGAACCGTCAGCAGGAGCTGGCGAGTTCGGAACAGGCGATTCAGCGACGGCAGCAGGAGCTGGAGCTTCAGCTGGCACAAAGGCAGCAGGAACTGCTTCAGCCGATCAACGACAGGATCACCGCGACAATCGAGGAGATCCGCGTCGAGGGGAACTACGCGGTCATCTTCGATGCGTCGTCGGGCGCAATCGTCGCCGCGGATCCCGCATTGGACATCACGCAGGACGTCCTTACCCGATTGCAGGCGGCGGACACCCCCGGTTCCGGAGGGGGATGAGGTTCCGTCCCGCGCCGGCGGCAATGTGCTGACGCTGTTCCAGGCCGCGGATGCCACGGGCGGACGGTTGGTGGGAAGCGGAGACGCCACCTTCAGGCGCGTTTCACCGGTGCACGACGCCGGGCCGGAAGACCTCGCACTCCTGGCTGACCGACGCTACGCGACCGAGCTGCCCAACTGTGGTGCCCGGGCGCTGTTGGTGTCCGAAGAGCTGAGCATGCTCGAGGGGGGACCCATGGACCGGCTGGTGGTCGCCGACCCACACGAAGCGCTCGTGACCTTGTTGGCGATCCTCCACCCGGTGCCGACGCAGCGGTGGGACATCCACCCGTCGGCGGCAATCGACGGGACGGCCACGCTCGCGGAGCGTGTCTCCGTCGGTCCCAACGTGGTGATCGGGGCCGGTGCGATGATCGGGAGCGACGCCCGAATCGGGGCTAACTGCGTGATCGGCGAGGGGGTCGAGGTCGGGGCCGAAACCGTGCTGTTTCCGAACGTTACCCTCTACGCAAGGTGCGTTCTGGGTGAGCGGGTGATCGTCCACGCGGGGACGCGCATAGGGGTCGACGGTTTCGGCTACGTCCAGCAGGACGGGAAACACGCCAAGGTGCCGCAGGTGGGCGGTTGTGTCATCGAGGACGATGTCGAGATCGGCGCAAACTGCGCCATCGACCGGGGCTCGATCGGGTGCACCCGGATCGGGGCGGGCTCCAAGCTGGACAATCTGGTCCACCTGGGACACAACGTCGTGATTGGACGCAATTCGCTCGTCGTGGCGCAGGTGGGAGTGGCGGGATCTACGCGAACGGGCGACGGCGTCGCCCTCGGGGGGCAAGCCGGGCTCGTGGGGCATTTGAAGATCGGAGCCGGAGCGAAGATCGGTGCGCAGGCGGGGGTCATCTCCGATGTGGCTCCCGGGCAGGTCGTGTCGGGCTACCCGGCGCGGGACCACCGCAGCTACCTCAAGGCGATGGCGAGGCTGATGCGGCTGCCCGATGTGGTGAAGAGACTCGAACGGATCGAGCGGCACCTCGACGAGTCGGCCGCGGCGGGACCGCCCGGCGACCAGTCGTCGTGAGGGCACGAGGCGCTCCCTTTTTCCCACCCGTTTTACATTGTGGGAGCATGTTTCCCGGGATTCGAGGTCGATGACGAGCGAAAACCAGCGCACGATCGCGCAAGAGATCAAGGTTGCCGGAATCGGCATTCACTGCGGGGCGACGGTAGAGGTCGGCATCGTACCAGCCGCGCCCGGGACCGGCATCGTTTTTCGGCGCATCGACGTCGACGGTGCGCCGGACATCCCGGCCCGGCTCGAATACGTTGCCCACACGCAACTCGGCACGGGGCTGGGGTCGGGCGGCGTCGGGGTGGGTACCGTCGAACATCTGCTCGCAGCGCTTGCCGCCCTCGAGGTCGACAACGCGGTAGTACGGCTGGACGGGCCGGAGGTCCCCATCCTCGACGGAAGCTTCGCTCCCTGGACTCGCATGCTGCGGGACGCCGGGCTCGTCTCGCAGCCCGCCAAATCAAGGGTTTTCGATATCGGCAAGCCGGTCAGTGTGTCCGGCCGGGACGGACAATCCTATGTCGCGCTTCCGCACCGCGGGCTACGGGTTTCGGCTACCATCGAATTCGGCCACACGCTGATCGGACGCCAGTACGGGGACTTCAGTTTGGACAGCGCCGGTTTCGAGACTGAAATCGCGGCCGCCAGAACCTTCGGCTTCCATGAGGAAGCGGATGGCCTGCGCGCTCGCGGGTTCGCGAGGGGGGCGTCGCTGGAAAACACCGTCGTGCTCGACCGGGATGGCGTGATGAACGGTGATCTCCGCTACCCGGACGAGTTCCTGCGCCACAAGGTGGGCGATCTGGTGGGTGATCTGTCGCTCATCGGAGGGAGACTGCGGGGCCACATCGTGGCCGACCGCCCGAGCCACGGTGGCAACGTCGCTCTGGCGCGGGCGATCCTGGCCAGCCAACCCCGCGGGGCGGACGCGCCCGAAATTGACATCCGGCGCATCATGGAGTACCTGCCGCACCGCTACCCGATGCTGCTCGTGGACCGGATCCTCGGGTTCGAACCCCGCAAGCGCATCATCGGCCTGAAGAACGTGACCATCAACGAACCCTTCTTCCGGGGGCACTTCCCCGAACATCCGATCATGCCCGGGGTACTCATTGTCGAAGCAATGGCGCAGGTCGGCGGGCTTCTTCTGATGGACGCCGTCAGCAACCCCGAGGAGAAGGTCGTGTACTTCATGTCCCTCAACAATGTGAAATGGCGCCGTCCCGTCACTCCAGGAGACCAGGTGGTCTTCGAGGTGGAGATGCAGAATCTCCGGCGCCGGATCTGCAGGATGAAGGGGAAGGGAACCGTAGACGGAAAGGTCGTCGCCGAGGCCGAAATGACCGCCAGGATCGTAGACAGGTGAGGGCTTCCCGCACCGGAGAAGACGCGGCTGTCACCATTCACGAGACGGCAATCGTGGATCCGTCCGCCGAACTGGAACGCGGAGTCGAGATCGGCCCGTTTGCGATCGTGGGACGCGGAGTTTCGATCGGACGTAACACACGGATTGGGCCACGCGTGTTGATCGAAAAGGACACTGCCGTGGGCCGGGACTGCATGATTGCCAATGGTGCGGTACTGGGTACGGATCCTCAGGACCTGAAGTACGAGGGTGAGCAGACCTTCCTGGAAGTGGGTGATCGCACGGTGATCCGCGAGTTCGCCACCCTCAACCGGGGGACCGCGGCCGCCGGCAGCACCGTCGTCGGATCGGACTGTCTCCTCATGGCCTATTGTCACATCGCGCACGACTGCGAACTCGGCAATCACATCATCGTATCGAACGCCACCAACATGGCGGGGCATGTGACGATCGAGGACTGGGCAATCATCAGCGGACTGGTGGCCATTCACCAGTTCGTCCGCATCGGCGCACACGCGTTTGTCGGAGGAGGCTCCAGGATCCCCCAGGATGTTCCGCCCTACTGCCGGGCGGTCGGCAACCCGTCTCCGAGGCTCTACGGACTCAACACGGTGGGACTGGAGCGCCGCGGCTTCTCTCCCGACGTGCGTCGTCGACTGAAGAAAGCCTATCGCATCCTCTTCCAGTCCAACCTGAACCTGTCGGGGGCCCTCGCCCAGGTGGAGGCGGATCCGGCGCTCCGGGATCCCGAGGTGGGCTATTTCATTGACTTCATCCACAAGAGCCAGCGCGGCATCATCACCTGAGCCACGGCGGCTTCGGGTCGCACAGCCCCGGATCGGTGTCGTGGGGGTCGGGGCACTCGGGCGCCACCACGCCCGCGTGGCCCGGGCATTGCCGCGCGCGCGATCCGCCGGCGTTTTCGACACGGACCGCGAACGCGGCGAGGCCGTCGGCCGAGAGTTCGGGGTCGCGGTCCGGTCCTCTCTCGATGAGCTGCTCGCGGTGAGCGACGGCATCGTGATAGCCGTTCCGACAACCGCCCACGAAGAGATTGCAATGGCGGCGATCCAGGCAGGCGTTCACGTCTTCGTGGAGAAACCGCTGGCCCCGGACGTGGCGAGCGCCGACAGAATGCTGGCCGCCGCGCGGGACACCGGCGTCATCGTCCAGGTGGGGCACGTGGAGCGTTTCAATCCGGCACTGGTGGCGGCCCGGCCCCATATCCAGCGCCCACTCTTCGTGGAATCGCATCGACTCGCTCCGTTCACGCCGCGCTCGCTCGATGTCGCCGTGGTTCTGGATCTGATGATCCACGATGTCGACCTGCTTTGCAGCCTCATCGGAAAGCCGATAGCGCGGGTGGCTGCGGTCGGCGTTCCGGTCCTTTCGCGCTACGTGGACATTGCCAACGCACGAGTGGAGTTCGAGGGCGGGGCCGTGGCCAATCTCACCGCCAGCCGCGTATCCGTCTCGAAGGTGAGAAAGCTGCGCATCTGGCAGCGGTCCGGATACCTGTCGCTTGACCTGGCCTCCGGCAGGGGAGAATTCTACCGGCTGAGAGACGGCGTTTCCGTCCTGGATGGTTCCTCGATCCCCCGGCGCGTCCCGCCGCTGGCCGGACTGTCGGCGGTCGCTACGCGGATCCCCATTCGCGGCGACGGCACCGAGCCGCTGGTTGCCGAACAGTGTTCCTTCCGTGATGCCATCGCCGGGCTGGCGCCGCCGCCGGTAACAGGCGAGGATGGACGCCGAGCGCTGCAACTCGCACTGGCCATTGAACAACAGATAGAGGACCATGTCGCTCATACGCGTTCGGCGTCGCCGTAAGCGGGACTGGATCGATACGAAGAAAGGGAGAAACCCTGGTACGCTCGTGATCCTGCTGGTCGTCGTCATCCTGATCATCTGGTACCTCGGGCGGGCTTTCTGACGGCGGTGGTTTCCCCGACCACACCCGGTTCATCACGCCGCCTCAGGGTCATGATCCTGGCTGGGGAAGTCTCGGGCGATGACCATGGAGCCCGAGTGGCGGCCGAAATCCGCCGAAGGTGGCCAGGGGCGGAGCTGGTCGGGCTGGGCGGCGAGCGCATGGCGGAAGCGGGCGTACGGCTCCTGAGCGGCCTGCGGGACCTGTCCGTCATGGGATTCGCCGAAGTCGTGCACCGACTGGGGTTCTTCAGGCGACTGGAGCGGAGGTTACGGAGACTCCTCAAGGCCGGAGGCTTCGATATCGTCCTGCCCGTGGACTACCCTGGTCTCAACCTGAGGATCGCCCGGTACGCGGCGAGGCTTGGTATTCCGGTGCTCTACTACATCGGACCCCAGGTTTGGGCCTGGAAGGCCCGGCGGGCCCGACGCCTGTCGCGGATCGCGAACGGGATCGCCTTGATCCTGCCATTCGAACCCGAGCTGTATCTGACCCACGGCGGCCGGGCCGTCTTCGTCGGGCACCCACTGCTCGACGAGTCCGCGAGCGGTGACCCCGAGGGCCTGGCGGAGGAGTTGGGACTGGATCGAGGCAGGCCGGTCCTCGCCCTTTTCCCCGGATCGCGCGAGCAGGAACTGGAGCGCCATGGACGCCCCTTCGCGGACATCGCGCGGGAACTGCAGCGGCGGGTCCCGGGTCTTCAGATCGTTGTGAGCAGGGTGTCGTTCCTGCCATCCGCCGCCTATCGCTCACTGCCCTTTCGCACCACGACGGACGCCCATTCCCTGCGAGCCCTGGCAACGGCGGGGCTGGTCAAGTCGGGAACCGGCACGCTCGAAGCGGCGCTTGCGGGAATGCCCTTCGTGGTGGCCTACGTTACCCATCCGCTGACCTATCTGCTCGCGCGACGGCTGGTGCGGGTCCCGTTCATCGCCCTGGCGAACCTTGTGGCCGGCAGAGGCGTGGTCCAGGAGTTCATTCAGCACGACGTGACCACGCGAGCGGTCACGGACGCGCTCGAACCACTGCTGGACGAATCGTCCACCGCGAGGCACAGGGCAATTGCGGATCTGGCGGAGGTCCGAAGCGCTCTCGGCACCCCGGGGGCAGCGACCAGGGTCGTCGACATGATGTCTGAAATCCTGAGCGAAACGGCGGCAGGCAGCCGCCGGGCTTCTACGGGGAGACCATGATGGAGTGGGCGCGCCGGACGGTTCGCGACTTCTGGGCCACCGAATCCCCCGGCCTGGCGGCCCGTCTGGCCGGCACTCTGCTGACACCGGCGGAACTTTCCTTCCGTGCGGCGGTCGCCATGCGGAATGCCTGGTACGACAAACGGCGCTCGCCGCCGACCCCGGTGCCGGTGGTTTCGGTAGGGAACCTCACGGTCGGAGGAACCGGAAAGACGCCCGTAGTGCGATGGTTGGCGGAGTGGCTGCAACGGACGGGTGCGCGGCCGGCCATCGTCACGCGTGGCTATGGACGGGATGAGCTGGCTCTGTACCGACGCTGGTTCGGGGAGCACGCCGTTCTCGGGGACCGCGACCGCAGAGCCTGTGTGCGCGTGGCCGCGGACCGGGGCTACACGGTCGTGGTCCTGGACGACGGTTTTCAACAGAGACGGCTGGCCCGCACGCTGGACATCGTTCTCGTGGCGGCCGAGGATCCCATTCGCCCGAGAATGCTGCCGAGGGGACCGTACCGGGAGTCTCCCGCGTCCGCACGGCGCGCCGCAGCAGTATTGCTCACGCTCAGAACTCCGCAACGGCGACGGGCGGCGGCCTGGCGCGACAGGCTGTCGAGGGCGGCCCCCGGTGTACCGCTGCTGGACCTGGAGATCAGGATGGGCGGATGGACCGATCTCGGAGGTGCACCGGCGGCACCACCCTCGGGAGACGTTCTGGCCGTCTGCGCGATTGCTCGCCCCGGACCCTTCTTTTCGGGACTCGGGGCGCTGCTGCCGGGTGCGCATATCGAGCACCTGGCCTATGCGGATCATCATGAGTACACCTTCCGGGACGTCTCGGCACTTCTCCAGCGACTGGGACGACGTGCCGTGGTGTGTACGGCCAAGGACGCCGTGAAGCTCGCCGCATTCCCGGAGCTGGCGGGGCGATGCGTCGTCGCGGGATTCGATGTGGTGGGCGACCCCGCGGCACCGCTTCGCCGCGCTCTCGCGGAGGTGGTGGAACGGTGATGCACATATCGATAGTCGCGGTGGGCAAGCCGGGCGACCTCTCACCCGCAATACGGGACTACGAAGCGCGCGCGGCGCGCTACTGGCGCTTCGAGGCCGAGGAGATCGCACAGGCCCGCGGCAGGGTGGCGCCGGAAGTGATGCGCAAAGAGTCGGCCAGCATCAGGAGGCGCCTGCGAACCGGACATCTGCGGGTCGCCGTCACCCGGCGGGGACGCCGAATGTCGTCGCCGGAGCTGGCTCGCTGGCTGGAGAGATTGGTATCCGGGCCGGAACCGGGCGTCCATTTCATCATCGGAGGAGCCTTCGGCCTCGACGCACGACTGCGCGAAGAATGCGATCTTTCCCTGTCCCTATCCCCGTTCACGCTGCCTCACGACATGGCCCGCGTGGTGCTGACGGAACAGTTGTACCGGGCAGGGACCATCCTCAGGCGTGAACCCTATCACAAGGGAACCGAATGAACGGGCGACACCGATGAGGGCTGGATCCGAATGAAACGGGATCCCCCGAAGCGGGAGGCTGCCATCCCGTGGTTCCGCGACTGGTTCGGTCGCGAATACCTGGCCCTGTATCCGCACCGGGACCGTGCGGAGGCGCGCCGCGCAGTGGCTCTGCTGCACGGAACGCCCGGATTGAAGCCCGATGCGCGCGTCCTCGACCTTGCCTGTGGGGCGGGGCGACACCTCGTCGAGTTGTGCCGCGTGGGATACCGTCCCGTGGGACTCGACCTGTCCATGCCGATGCTCGACGCCGCGCGCAGCACCGCCTGTGCGGCAGCATTGGCACGTGGGGACATGCGGCACCTTCCGTTCCGGGCCGGCGTATTCGACATCGTCACATCGTATTTCACTTCGTTCGGCTACTTCGCCGACGAACTCGATGACCTTCGCGTGCTGCGCGAAGTGCGCAGGGTCCTGGACGCCGGAGGGTGGTTTCTCCTCGACTTCATGAACGCGCACCACGTCGTCGCCAACCTCCGGGAGCGGGACTACCGCAGCGTTTCCGGGTGGGATGTGGTGCAGGAACGGCGGCTGGTGGAGCAGGGGAGGATCGTCGAGAAGAGAATCACCATCCGGGATGCGGGCGACGCCCCGCAAAAGGAATTCGTGGAGCGCGTGCGCCTGTACCGCCCCGAAGAGCTGGTGCACATGCTCGCGGAGACAGGCTTCGTGCCCGGACCCAGATTCGGCGGCTACGACCGATCCGGGTTCTCCCGCCTCTCACCCCGGTGCATCGTCATGGCGGTGGCGTCCTGATGCGCCTCCTGCGGAGACCCCTGGGCGGCTCCCCGCTCGTACGGGACTATCTGAGCGGGACCGCAGCGGCCGCCTCGCTCTACCGAGGGTCGCCATTCGAACTCGCAACCTACCGCGACAAGGCGAAGGACCTGGAACGGACCACCGGGCCCGGCGCGATCGCCCGGGTGGTTCCCATGATCAAGCCGGTGGGGCCGGCGGCGGACGAGGCGTTGCGGGCGGTCGCACGGGACCACGGGTACTTCGTCACCACGGGCCAGCAGCCGGGATTGTTCGGTGGGCCGCTCTACAGCCTCTACAAGGCGCTGACGGCGGTGCGCCTGGCCGAGGTGCTGGCGGCGGAACTGGACCGTCCCGTCATGCCGCTCTTCTGGGTCGCTTCGGAAGACCACGACTGGGAGGAGGCCAATCACACGCACGTCGTCGATGCGTCCAACGAACTCCACCGCATCGGCATCGGCCCCGGACCGGTGCGGGCCGGGCGGCCACTTGGCCGCGTGCGGGTTGGCGACGGTATCCACGATGCAGTGGGACAGTTGGCCGGCCACTTCCCGCGCAACGACTTCCACACCCGCTACATCGACCTGGTTCGCCGGACCTTCCACCCGTCGGCCACGATGGCCTCGGCGTTCTCCGGCCTCATGACCGAACTGCTCCGCGACACCCCGGTGGGTCTGGTGGACGCGGCCGATCCGGCCCTCAAGCAGGCCTCGCGGCCACTGCTCCTGGCCGAGGCGGAAGACCCGGCAGACTCGGAAGCCGCGGTCAGCCGCAGTTGCGACGACCTGACGCAGCGGGGCTACCACCATCAGGTCCCCTACATCGCTGGCGCGACCAACCTGTTCCTTGACTCCGTGGACGGCCGCGACCGCGTGCAGCACGGTGCCGGCGGATTCGAGCTGAGGCGGACCGGCCGAACGATCTCCCGCGAGGATATGCTGGCGCTCATCGACGACGCGCCCCAGCGCGTGTCACCGAACGTCCTCCTTCGTCCCGTCGTGGAGAGCTTCGTCTTCCCCACGCTGGCCTATGTCGGAGGACCGGGCGAGCTGGCCTACTTCGGTCAGCTGGGGCGCCTCTTCCGGCGCCACGGTGTAGGCATGCCGGTCGTGGTGCCTCGCGGGTCATTGCTGGTGCTGGAGAAGAAAGTGGTGCGCGCAATCGAAAAGCACGGACTGGAGATCGACGAACTGCGAGAAGGAAACGCTCTGCTGAGCCGCTTCGCGCGCGACCAGGTGCCGGAGGGCGTCAGCGGCGCGGTCGCAGCGTGGCGGGGCGCCGTCGAGTCATTCGCAACCGAGCTGACGGGCACCGTCAAAGGCATCGATCCGGTCCTCGAGGGCGCCGTCACAAAGGCGCGCAACTCGGGGCTTGCCGCCCTGGGCGCGCTCGAGAAGAAGATCGTGAGGGCGGTAAAACGCAGCAGCGAGGTCACCTGGAACCAGATCGCCAAGGCGCAGGTCAACCTGTGGCCGGCGGGAAAGCCGCAGGATCGTGTTCTGGGGCCGCTGCAGTACCTGATGCGCTACGGGGAGGAGTTCGTGTCGATGGCACTCTGCGAGATCCGGGTGGAACTCCATTCCGGGAAGTCGTAGGATTATCGCATGTTGGCATCGGTCTTCGTCCTGATTCTGCTGATCCCGATCCTGGCAATCTTCCTCGATTCCGATCTGGGCAAGGCGCTCGCCAAGAGGCTCGAGCGCGGGCAGCGCAAGGGCGGCAACGAGGGAATGCACGAGAGGATGGTCTTTCTCGAAGGCGAGCTGGACCGCCTGGCGCGGGACGTCGAGCGTCTCGAGGAAGAGAGCCAGTTCCTGCACAAGCTCCTCGACAGCCGCCCCAGGACCGGTTCGCTGCCCCCCGGCGATTCGGCCGACCCCTGACCGGACGCGGCCCGTGGCAGCCCGCAGGGTAGCAGCGGGGATCCTCGTCAGCCGCGTGCTGGGGCTGGTGAGAGAGAGCGTATTCGCCCACTACTTCGGCAACGGCGCCCTCGCCGACGCGTGGCGGGCGGGGCTTCGCATCCCCAACGTGATTCAGAATCTCCTGGGGGAAGGAAGCCTGAGCGCCTCATTCATCCCCGTCTACGTGCGCCTGCTGGAAGAGGGAAGGGAACGGGAAGCGGGGAGGGTCGCGGGCGCGGTGCTGGGACTTCTCTGTCTCGTGGCGGGCCTGCTCGCCGCGGCCGGGGCCTGGGGTGCGCCATTCCTGGCCGCCATCGTCGCCCCCGGCCTCCCGGACGAACCCAGGACCGTCCTGGTCTCGCTGCTGCCCATCCTCTTCCCCATGGTGGCCCTGCTGGTGGTGTCGGCGTGGGCACTGGGGATCCTCAACAGCCACCGCCGATTCTTCGTTTCGTACGTGGCGCCGGCGCTGTGGAACGTCGCGATCATCGCCGCGGTTCTGGCGGGTGCGGCGCGGGGCCTGATGGGGCTGGACCTGTTGCTCGCCATGGCGTGGGGAGCGCTCGGCGGCGGAGCGCTCCAGCTGCTCTTTCAGCTACCCTTTGCGGCACGACATCTGAGGGGTGTGGTGCCTTCGCTCGGCCGGGGCGTGGATGCCCTTCGGGAAGTGGTCCGCAACTTCGTCCCCCTGGTCGCGGCGCGTGGCGCGGTAAACCTGAGCGCCCTCCTCGACGTGTTCCTCGCCTCCTTCCTCGCCGAGGGGGCGTTGAGCATGATGGGGTATGCCCAGCCTCTCTATCTGTTGCCGATTTCCCTCTTCGGGATGTCCATTGCCGCCGCCGAACTGCCGGAACTCGCGCGGGACCGCGTGGCGGGACTCGACGCGGTGGGGAGGCGAACCAGGGACGCAGTCACCAGGGTGCTTTTCTGGTTGATCCCTTCGGCGATCGGCTACGTGTTCTTCGGAGACGAGGTGACCGCATTCCTCCGGGTCCTGCCTTCAGGCGCGTTTGGGGCCGGTGACGCCGCCGCAGTGGGCATGCTGCTCGCGGCATACGCGGTTGGGCTCCCCGCGTCCGGAACCTCGCGCGTCATTTCTTCCGCGTTCTACGCCCTCGGCGATCCGCGGACCCCTGCACGGATCGCATACCTGCGCATCACGGTCTCGGCGCTGGCAGGGGTTGCCCTGATGTTTCCTCTGGACCGCTGGATCGTCGGCGGGTTCGCGATGGGCGCCGCGGGTCTGGCGCTGGGCTCGACGGCGGGCGCCTGGCTGGAGCTGTACCTTCTCGGCCGACGCCTCGGGCAGCGGCTTCCCGGATCGGCCCTCATCGGCGGCCCCGTACGGCGCTGCCTGGCAGCCGCGGCGGTGGCAACGCTGGCAGGTTTCGGAGCCGGTGCGCTGGCCCCCGCCGTGCACCCCCTCGTTTCGGCCGCGGCCGTACTGCTCCCATTCGGGCTCACGTATCTGGCCATCACGGCCGCAATGGGGATATCGCCGGTGAAGCTGCCGCGGTGGGGACGGTGATGCGCGGGATACCGTTCGACGCGGCCTCCGTGCCGCGGCTGCCGCTCGCGCCGGGCGTTTACATGTTCAGAAGTGCCCGGGGCGAGATCCTCTATGTCGGCAAGGCCAAGTCGCTGCGCCACCGCGTCCGGTCGTACCTGTCGCAGGCGAAGGACACCACCCTCAAGACACGCGAACTCGTGCGGCAGGCGGCGGACATCGAGACGCTGGTCGTGGGCTCCGAGGCGGAAGCCCTCATCCTCGAGGCCAACCTCATCAAGGAACACCAGCCCCGGTTCAACATCCAGCTGCGGGACGACAAGAAGTATCCCTACATCAAGGTCACGGCGTCCGAACCCTTTCCGCGCATACACGTTACGCGCCGCATCCGCAAGGACGGTTCCCGGTACTTCGGACCGTTCACGTCCGTCGGCCGCGTGCGGCGCGCACTGGAGGTCGTGAAGCGAAACCACGGGATCCGCTCCTGCCGCTACGATCTCCCGGCGGAAGCGCCGTCGCGTCCCTGCCTGGACCACCACATCGGCAGATGCGCGGCCCCGTGCGTGGGACTCCAGTCCCGTGATGACTATCGCGCGCAGGTGGACGGGGTCGTGCGGATTCTGTCGGGCGACGTCGCGGCCGTTCAGGTGGAAGTCGAGACCGAGATGCGTAAAGCATCCGATTCCATGGACTTCGAGAGAGCGGCACAATTGCGCGACGTTCTCGCGGGACTGGACGGAATCGCTCGGCAGCAGCGCGTCCAGACCGTCGGCGGCGGCGACCGGGACGTCATCGGCCTCGCCCGGGACGGGCCGCTGAACGTGGCCTTGACGCTCCGCGTGCGCGACGGTGTCCTGATCGGCCGCGACACGCATACGATGACCGGAGCAGATGACGTGTCCGACGCCGAACTCATCGGCAGGTCCCTCGCCCACGCGTACCTGTCGGGCGGCTCGCTCGCGATCGACCAGCTGCCGCGCGAGGTGCTGCTGCCGGCCGACTTCACGGATCGCCAGCTCTTCCAGGACGTGCTCACCGCCAGGGCCGGGCGCAAGGTCCGGCTGCACGTCCCGCAGCGGGGTGCAAAGGCCCGGCTGATCGAACTGGCGGTCGCGAACGCCCGCCACGTCCTGGACGACCGGGTGAGGAAGGGACAGCCGGGCGGACCGGGCACCGACGAAGTACTCTACGAACTTCAGGACTTCCTGCGCCTGAAGGTCGTGCCCAGGCTGATCACGTGTTTCGACGTCTCCCACATGCAAGGCGCCGAGACCGTGGCCAGCGCGGTGACTTTCCTCAACGGAGAGCCGCACAAGGTCGGCTATCGCCACCTGCGGATCCGGGGCGAGTGGGGCAATGACGATTACCGGTCCATGGCCGAAGCCGTGACCCGCTATTTCCGGCGGGCAGCGAACGAGGGCGGTCCGCTGGCCGATCTGGTGGTGATAGATGGAGGGAAAGGCCAGCTGTCCGCCGCGCGGCGAGCATTGGAAGCGCTTGAACTCGGCGACATCACCCTGGCGGCGCTTGCCAAGAGGGAAGAGAAGGTGTTTCTGCACGGTCGTCGCACCTGGCTGCGGATCCCGAGAACCGCCCGCTCCCTGCACCTTCTCCAGAGGATCCGCGACGAGGCGCACCGGTTCGCCGTGCACTACAACCGCAAGCTGAGATCACGCCGGACGGTGCGCTCCGAGCTCGGGGACATCCCGGGCGTCGGCCCCCGGCGACAACAGGCATTGCTTTCGCGCTTCGGCTCGCTGAAGGGCGTCAAGGAGGCAACGGCTTCCGAAATCGGCCGCATCCCGGGCTTCAGCGAAGCCATGGGCGTGAAGATCCTGCACTACCTGACCAGTCGCACCGGCTGATCCGGCGGCCGTGCATTGCCCGGCCCCTGGTCCGGCCCGCCACCCCTCGGCATCGCCTCACCCCGATCCGCAACTTCCTGCCTTTGACCCGCTTCAAGGTCGCCAATACATTTCCAGACGCGCTTGGCGCCGCACTCTGGCGGGGCGGGGCAGTCTCGGGGTGAACGACCCAAGGAGGAACGTTGTGATCAATTCCAGGTTAGGAGTCGCGTGGGCGGCCGCCGGCGTGCTTGTGTTCTCCGGTTGCGCTTCGGGTGGCGGGGGCGGCGGGGGAGCTGACGGAGCTCCGGGCGACAACGACTACACGAGAAGCGCCGAGCTTTTTCTGACCCAGGCGCAGAGTCTGGGCATGCCGGAGCGATACCGGGAAGCGCTCGACGCCGCCATGAACTCGATCATGGACGATTCGACGAACGCCCGCGGCTACTTCCTGGCCGCGAGGGCGCAGGTCGGCCTTGCGGACTATGTTGCCGCCGACACCCTCTTCGACGTCGCCCTCGAGCTCTATCCCGGCTACGACCAGGAGATCAGGGTCGAGCGCGAACAGGCCTGGATCAACCTGTTCAACGAGGCGATCGGGCCCCTGGACGCCGGGGACAACGACGAAGGAATTCGGCTCCTCGAGGCGGCCGAGATCGTCTTCAACCGGCAGCGTCCGGAAGCGCTGATCAACCTCGGGGTCACCTACAACAACGCGGGACGCCCCGACGACGCCATCGCGGCCTACGAAGCCGCGCTGGAAGTCATCCGCGGACCCGCCATGGAAGCGGCCGACAGTGCGACGGCGGTCGACTGGCAGAGCCGGGAGCAGAGCGTCACAATGAACATGGCGCTGCTCCTCAGCAATTCGGAGCAATACGACGAGGCGGCCGCGGCCTACGAGGCCTACCTCGCGTCCAACCCGAGCGACATGTCCGCCCTCGCCAATCTGGCTTCGGTCCTCTCCCAGGCGGGCCAGGCCGACTCCGCCCAGGCCATCTACGACAATCTGCTCTCCGCGCAGGGCCTGGGGATGCGCGACTACTTCAACATCGGGGCGGGGCTGTACAACGCCGAGGTGTACGGTCAGGCCGCGGAGGCTTTCAGACACATCGTGGATGTCGCGCCGGAGAACCGTGACGCGGTGTTCAACCTCGCGCAGTCGCTCTACGAGGGCGAAGACTGGGAAACGCTGATACCGATCGCCGAACAGCTCGTGGAGCTGGACGGTTACAACTACGACAGCTACCTGATCCTGAGCCGTGCCCTGCTGATGTCCGGGAGCGGCGAGGCCGCCCAGGAAGTGTACACCGTGGGTGAGGGGCTCGCCTTCCAGCTCGCGAACACGCAGTTCCAACCGCGGACCGATGGCGCTTCGGTCGTCGGAGAGCTCGTCAACAAGACGCTGGAAGCGGGCACTACCGTCACGATCCGGGTGCACTTCAACGGCATGGACGGCGCCGAGATCGGGACGACCGACATCCGGGTGGACGCGCCTGCCCAGGAGGCGGCCGAGCTCTTCCGTGCCGACTTCTCCAGCAACGAGGAAGTCCTCGGGTACTACTACGAGGTGATCAGCCCGAACTAGAGACGCCGCCAGCGTCCGGGTTTCCCGGGCAAATCCCCGCGGGAGTAGCTCAGTTGGTAGAGCATCAGCTTCCCAAGCTGAGGGTCGCGGGTTCGAGTCCCGTCTCCCGCTTTGTTCGTCCGTTGGCGCGAAACCGACGGCGCGCGTACCTTATGGCGTGCGGTCTCGTTCACTTCAACCGTGGGGGTAGCCATGCGACGCTTTACTTTCTTGCCCGTGCTGCTGTGCCTGACTGTGGTCGCGCCGGTCGGGGCGCAGACCCCCGCCGATGAACTCGAACGCAGGATACGTGACGCCGATATGTCGGGTGACTTCGACGTGCTCCTCAGAGGCTCGTCGGCCGCGAGATTGCTCGGACGCTTCTCCCAGGCCGAGGCACTGATGGAACGCGCAACGGCGGCGTTGGACCAGGCCGAGAACTCCTGGGTGACCGAGAACATCTTTTTCGCTCTGGCATCGGGACGGGGCGCCAATGGAATGCAGCGCGCCTTTCGCGAGGCTCAGAGGCGCATACGCATGTCTCCCCAGCAGATCGCGTCGGTGACCAACAACTTCCCTTCGTTGTTGATCGGAGGGGAGTACGACGAAATGATCCTGAGTTTCAGCGAAGATCACTCCGACCCGGCCTACCGTTGCGCCTGTCAGGCGGAGAAGGCATGGGTGCACCGGGTCGCGGGCCGTCAGCACGAGTCCCGCATTCTCTGGGGAGAGCTTGTCGCCGCGTGGGACCGGAATCCGCTCGAGTTCGACAACCCCGACGCCCAGGCCGAATGGCAGGGCCAGTACGCGCGCAACCTGGCGCGCGCCGGCAGAACTGCGGACGCCATGGCCGCGCTCGAAAAGGCGATGTCGATGGACGTCAGCGACGAAGCCCGGCCCAGCGTCCAGCGCCGGTGGGCCCAGGCGTACGCCGAACTCGGGAACGTGGACCAGGCCGTGGCGTTGCTCGAGCCCCTTATTGCGAGCTCGACGCTGGTGACCGTCAACAGCCTGGCCACGCGCTACACCTGGGAGCCGGTTCGCAACAACATCGTCTTCCAGGAGATGCTCTCCCGGAACCGGTGAGCGAGCAGCAACGCGCACCGGCTCACTAGCGGAGAACCATTCCCGGCTTCAAGGCGAGGCGCAGGATCGTGGTGCGTATAGGAGAAATCGGGGCGGGTTCGATCGCCGAATCGCTGGAACTGCGCATCGGGACACGCATCCTTACGGTAAACGGCGCACGCGTGCGCGACAGCATCGACTTCCACTTCCTCACGGCCGAGGAGGAGATCGAGATCGAGGCGGTCGATCCCGAAGGAACCCGGCTCGTTTGCGAGATATCCCGGGATCCGTCGGAGAGCCTCGGCATCGTGCCGGCCCGCGACACGATCCGCGAGTGTGCGAACGAATGCGTCTTCTGCTTCATCGACGGCAATCCGCCGGGCGCGCGTGATCCGCTTTGGCTGCGTGACGACGACTTCCGGCTTTCGTTCACCTACGGGAGTTACGTCACGCTCACGAACCTTGGGCCCCGCGGCCTGCAAAGACTGGTGGAGCAGCGGATTTCGCCCCTCTATGTCAGTGTCCACACCACGAACCCTGAACTGAGGGTCAGGCTCCTCAAGAACGACCGCGCCGGCCTGATCCTCGATCAGCTTTCCGAGCTCCTTTCGGGTGGACTGGAGGTGCACACGCAGGTCGTCCTGTGCCCCGAATGGAACGCTGGCGTGGAGCTGGACCGCACGATCCGTGAACTCTACCCGCTCGGAGACGGCGTGCTCTCCCTCTCGGTCGTCCCGGTGGGCCTCACCCGCTACAACCTCGGACGCCCCGTGCGCCTGCTGGACCGCCACGAGGCGGAGATGGCGATTCGCCAGACCGAAGGCATCCGTGCGAGGGCGCTTCGAGAGCGGGGGAGACATTGGTGCTACGCCGCCGACGAGCTGTTTCTGATCGCCGGCAGGGACGTGCCCGCGGCAAGATACTACGACGACTGGCCGCTTCGGGAGAACGGCGTAGGAGCGGTCCGCACCCTCGTTGACGCGTTTCACGCAAACAGCGAAAGACTCGTTCCGCTCCCCGGCGTCGACAGGGTGCGTATTGTGACCGGCACTTCGATGTCGCCGTACTTCCTGGACTTCGCCCCGGTGGTCGCCGCAAGGATGGAGTGCGCGGTTGAGGTCGTGGCGGTCGAGAACGGGTACTTCGGCCCCTCGGTGACCGTGGCGGGACTTCTCCCCGGAACCGACATCCTGGAGAGCCTGCGGGACCCCCGGCGAGGCGACCTCGTGCTGCTCGCCGCCACGGCTCTCAACGACGACGACGTGTTCATCGACGGCGTGACTCTCGGAGACGTCAGGGAGAGGCTGGCACCGGCGCGGATCAGTGCGGGCCACGAACTCGTCGAGGCCCTTCTCGCAGGACATGCGAGCGAGATCCCGCAGGTGCGCGCCGGCGGGAGTGGCCCGACATGAGCCTTCCCGTGGTGGCGGTGGTGGGCCGCCCCAACGTCGGAAAATCCACATTCTTCAACCGCGCGATCGGCCGGCCCGTCGCCATTGTGGACGACGCACCGGGGGTGACCCGGGACCGCAATTTCGCCCGCGCGGAGTGGACCGGAAGGCCGTTCTTCGTGGTCGATACCGGAGGCGTGATCGAGGGTTCCGACCGCACCATCGATCGGCTGATACGCGAGCAGGCCATGACAGCCGTGGAGGAAGCCGATGTGGTCCTCTTTCTGGTCGACTCCAGGACGGGCGTGCATCCCCTCGACCAGAGACTGGCGGAAGTCCTGCGCAGAAGTTCCAGGCCTGTCCTCCTGACCGTCAACAAGGTCGACAATCTCCCGCTCGAGCGCACTCACCTGGACTTCTGGGAGCTGGGCATGGGTGAGCCGCACCCGGTGAGCGCGATCTCCGGCCGGGGTTTCGGAGACCTCTTCGATACGATGCTCGCACTCCTTCCGGAAGAAGACGAAGACAGCAACCCCGGCGATCTTCGCGTCGCGGTCATCGGCAAGCCGAACGCGGGGAAGTCCACGCTCGTCAACCGACTCTTCGGAGAGGACCGGGTCGTGGTGAGCGAGGAACCCGGCACGACCCGCGACCCCGTCGACCTCACGATGAGGTATCACGGACTGGATCTCACCTTCATCGACACCGCCGGGCTGCGGCGTCACGCCCGCATCAGGGACTCGATCGAGTACTACAGCAGCCTGCGTACCGCCCGGGTCGTGAGGGAAGCGGACGTCTGCCTCGTCGTGATCGACGCGGCCGAAGGCCTGCACGTTCAGGACATCAAGGTGGCGGAGACGGCCTGGGAGGCCGGGTGCGGCGTGGTCGCGGTCTGCAACAAGTGGGACGCAGTCGAGAAGGAGACGGGCACGGCCGCGGCCTTCCAGCGAGAGGCGGCCCGCCGCGCGCCCTTCCTCAAGCACGTACCGTTTCTGTTCGCCTCGGCGCTCATCGGATTGCGGGTGCGCAAGACGCTCGATCTGGTGCTCGCGGTCGCAGACAGGCGCGCCGCACGGATCGCCACGCACGAGGTCAACGAAGTGGTGGAGGAACTCGTCCGGCGGCGCCCTCCTCCGCATGCCCGGGGGCGGCCGGTGAGGATCAAGTACGCCACTCAGGCCGACACGCGTCCCCCGACATTCGTACTCTTCGCCAACATGCCGGACGAGGTTCCGACCAACTACCGCCGGTACCTCGTGAACTCGATGCGGGAACGCTGGGACTTCCACGGCGTGCCGTTGCGGATCAGGGTGCGCAAGAGCAGCCGGTGAAGTCCGCGCGCCGGACAACCCTCTCTGGATTCACTCGATCTGCCATGGTAACCTCCTAGCATCGGGACTTGTTGAACGGTCTCGTGGAATCCCGGAACCGACCAAGGAGAGCCCTGGATGATCAGCGCAGTGCTGCTGGTCCTGGCCGCATACTCCGCGGGGGCCATTCCCGCGTCCCACTGGACGGGCCTCCTGCATGGCAAGGACCTCCGGACGCTGGGGAGCTGCAATCTCGGTGCGACCAACGTGCAGCGCGTGCTTGGCTGGCGGGCCGCCATCCCGGTCGGCCTCTTCGACGTCTTCAAGGGCTTTGCTCCGGCCTGGTGGTTTCCTCAACTCGACGGCCAGACGGCCTCGTGGTGGGCGATCGTCTACGGGGGCGCAGCGATTGTCGGCCACTGTTTCTCCTTCTGGGTTCGCTTCCGCGGGGGGAAGGGGGTCGCGACCAGCGCCGGCGTCCTGATCGCCGTCGCCCCCCTTGCAGCTGCCGTGGGCGCGGGCACATGGCTGATCGTGCTGCTGATCTCGCGCAAGGTGTCGGTCGCCTCGATGGCCGCGGCCGTGTCCGTTCCGGTGGCGGGCTTCGTCGCGATGCGCGCGGATTCGGCGTTGCTGACGTTCCTGGTGCTGATGGCACTGTTCGTCGTGTGGGCGCACCGTTCCAACATCAGGCGCCTTCTCGCCCGCGAAGAACCAGGTATTCATGACGTGCGCGAAGCGGACGGCGAAAACAAGTGATACCGGACTCGCGGGGCTTGACCGACGGTCGGGTACGAGCGGCTGTGGTCGGCGCAGGGGCCTGGGGCACCACCCTGGCCAATCTCCTGGCCGGATCCGGCACGCGGGTTCGCCTCTGGGCCCGCGAGCGTGAAGTCGCCGAGTCCTTTCGGGACCGTGGCGAAAACGCAGTGTACCTCGAAGGCGTCACGCTCGACCGCCACCGTCTGACGGTGACGAATTCGCTAACCAACGCGCTGGAGGGCGCGGACGTCGTCGTCTGGGTGTGTCCGGTGCAGTACTCGGCCGATGTCCTCGCGGAGGCGGCTCAACATTTCCCGCCCGGCGCCACGGTCGTGAGCGCATCGAAGGGTATCGAGATCACCACGCTACGCCGCATGGACGAGATCTTCGCCGCCTCGTTGCCCGCGAAACAGGCGCATCGGCTCTGTGTGCTGTCCGGGCCGAGTTTCGCGAAGGAAGTGGTGGCCGGTGCGCCGACGGCTGTGGTCGTGGCCAGCAGGGACGAGGAGGCGCGTCTTTCGGTTCAGGCCTTGTTCCAGACCGACCGTTTCCGGGTGTACACCAACCCGGATGTCATCGGCGTGGAGCTGGGGGGTGCGCTCAAGAACGTGATCGCCGTGGCCGCCGGGGTCGCGGCGGGACTGGACCTCGGGCACAACGCGGTGGCCGCCCTGATGACGCGCGGGCTGGCCGAAATCTGCCGCCTGGGCATCGCGATGGGCGCTGAAGCCACGACCTTCGCGGGGTTGGCCGGGATGGGCGACCTGGTGCTGACCTGCACCGGGGGACTGAGCAGGAACCGAACCGTGGGGTACCGGCTGGGGCGGGGAGAGAGCATCGGCGAGATCCTCGGGGAAGCCCGCACGGTGGCCGAAGGGGTGGCCACGGTGAGGGCGGTCCACGAACTTGCCCGGAGGCTCGGTGTGGAAATGCCCGTGTCCGCCGAAGTCCACGGGATCGTGGCGGAAGGCGCGGATCCGATGGAAGCGCTGCACCGCCTGATGACCAGGGAACCCAAGTCCGAACACCCGGATATCCTCAGCGTGGCAGACCGGAGCTGAAGCCATGGAACCGATCATAAGAAAGACCTACTACTCGATCGGAGAAGTAAGCGATCTGACAGGACTTAAGCCCCATGTCCTGCGCTACTGGGAAACGCAGTTCGACATCCTCTCGCCGACCAAGAACCGAGGCGGGACCAGGGTCTACCGGAACCGCGAGATCGAGTCGATCCTGCTGGTCAAGCACCTTCTCTACGAGAAGCGCTTCACGATCGAGGGCGCCAAGAGGGAGTTGCAGGAGATGCGGGATGGCGAGCGCATGGCCGAAGTCCGGAAGCTCAACGCCGAGCCCGCCGTCCTCGCCACGATCAAGGAGGGACTGACGGCCCTGCGCGAGGAGCTGACCCTTCCCCCGCGCGAGGATCAGGGCACCTAGTGCGCATCCTCTGCACCAACGACGACGGATACCTGTCGCCGGGGATCCGCATTCTGGCCGAGGCCGCACACGAAATCGGATCGGTCGACATCGTCGCTCCGGACCGCGAGCAGAGCGCTTCGAGCAACGCGCTGACGCTCCACCGCCCGCTGCGAATGCGCAAGACCCACGACGGCACGACCATCGTGGACGGCACACCCACCGACTGCGTGATCCTGGCCGTCAGCGAGGTGCTCGGCACCCAGCCCGACCTCTGCGTCTCCGGCATCAACTACGGGCCCAACATGGGAGAGGATGTCCTCTACTCCGGCACCGTCGCCGCGGCCATGGAGGCCACGATCCTCGGCACCCCGTCGGTCGCGTTCTCGTACGTGGGGAGCCGGATCGAGGAACTCGAGGGTTGGCAGCCCGTGGTCAGCAGTCTTCTTCGCCAGATCGTGACCAGGGGTATCCCGCCACACGAACTGCTGAACGTCAATCTCCCCGACCTGCCTCCCGACGAGGTCCGCGGCGTGCGCGTGACCAATCTCGGCAGGCGCCGCTACCGCGACGCCATCACGCGCGCACCGGATCCCTCCGGCCGCGAGTACTACTGGATCGGCGGCGGGATCATGCACTGGAATGGCGGCCCCGACTGTGACTACCTCGCGGTCGAGGAAGGATACATCTCCGTGACTCCCCTCCACCTCGACCTCACCAGCTACGAGCGCCTGGACGAGGTAAGAGGATGGAGTCTGCACCCTTGACCCGGCCCCCGGCGTAGGCCATTGCGGCACTGGCTCGGCGTCACGCTCCGCGGCCTGTGCATGGGCGCCGCCGATGTGGTCCCCGGTGTCTCCGGCGGCACCATGGCGCTCATCCTGGGACTCTATCCGCGGCTGATCGACGCCGTCGGCAACCTCGGAGTCGGCATGTTGCGCCGCCTGCGCACCCGCACGTTCTGGGCCCTGACCGCGGTCGGCCTGAAGGATCCCGCGCGTCTGCCCGGCACGCCCGAGGGCACCGATGCGGCCCGCCTGCTGCTGCTGGCCTCGCTCGCGGCAGGCGTGCTGCCGGCCGTCACCGCCGGCACGCGCTTGCTTCCCCCGTTGCTCGGCAACTACCCGGCGCAGATGAGTGGCTTTTTCCTCGGCCTGGTGCTCGCGTCCGTCACCGTTCCGTTCCGTGAACTGGAGCGCCGCGGCACGTCCCGCTGGCTGCTCGCGCTCGCCGCCGCCGGGGTCACTGCGTGGTTCGTGGGGCTCCCGGCACCATCCGGCGGGCACGCGCGCGGGATGGTGACGCTGGTGTTCGATCCTCCGCCGGCTGTCGACGTTGCCCTTACCCCGAGCAACCTCACCCTCCGCGCGCCCGAGGACGGCACGCGCCCCGACATCGAATACGGCCTGGGGACAACGGTGACCGTACCCGCCGGCACGGGCAGGGTCGAGGTCGAGGCGATCGCCCGCCCGGCGGGTGCCGCCGGCAACGTGCCGTCCGGGTCGATCCGTGATGCCGAGGGTCCGTTCGAGTCCGCCCGCGTAACCCAGGCCGCCGATTTCGCAAACGGGAGAGACCCGGCCCTTGGCTACGTCTTCCTGGGAGGCGTGCTGGCGATCTCGGCCATGGCGCTTCCCGGAGTCTCGGGAGCGTTCGTGCTCCTGCTCCTTGGACTCTACCACTTCATGTCCGTCACGCTCTGGACCGCGATCTCGTATCGCGATCCGGGAGCCATGGTTGTCGTCGGGATCTTCGTCGCTTCGCTCGCGATCGGCCTGCTCTCCGTGGTGCGCATCCTCAAACACCTCTTCGCAAGGTGGCGCGACGGCACGCTCGCCGTCCTCCTGGGGCTCATGCTCGGGTCGTTGCGCAAGCTCTGGCCGTTCACGGACTACTCGGCCGAGGGCAGGGAAGTGCTGACCTTGCCGGCCTGGGGCGATCCGGACATTGCTTCGGTCGCTATCGCGTTCGCGGCGGGATTGATCGCTGTGCTCGTTCTCGACGGCGTGGGGCGGCGGCTGAAGCGCAGCGCGGCGCGTTGAAGCGCGAGCGCTGATCCTCGAGTCAATGAGAGGAGATACCGACCATCGCGTCGTTCGGCGTCCGCGCCCGCGAGCACGCGAAAACGGTGGCGCAAAGCGTCCCCGCCAGGACTCGAACCTGGGGCCTACTGCTTAGGAGGCAGTCGCTCTATCCATCTGAGCTACGGGGACCGGTCCACCGGGGTTGAGACAGTTTGAGCCTGCTCCCGGTGCGCGACAAAGATTGCCGCAGCGGGAATCGATGGCAAGTGACAGGTATCGCGGCGGCAGGGTATCTTTTGGGGGAAGGGCGGGGTGGATTCCCGAAGATCCAGCCCGCTCGCCGAAGACCACGAGAACCGAAGTCGGATGGGGAGTAACTGCACGATGACGACGACTGCACTGTTGATGGTGTTGGCCGGGATCCAGACCGGACCCGACCGGATCGACCTGGATCCGTCCAGTCTGACGCTGGAAGCGGGCGAGAGGGCGACCGTGACCGCGACGGTGCGCGACGAGGCCGGCGCCGCGCTCGCTGACGCGCCCGTGCTCTGGATGTCGATGACGCCCGAAGTCGCGCAGGTGGACCAGGCCGGAAACGTGACGGCAATCTCACCGGGCGAGGGGCGCATCGCGGCCCGCTCGGGCAACGTGATGAGCTTCGCGACCGTGGTCGTGCGGGCCCTCCCGATCGCCACAATCGATGCGTCGCTACCCGTACAAACCCTGGTCGCCAGCACCAGCGCACCGATCGCGGTCTCTGCCGTCGGACAGGACGGAGTAGCCGTGCGGGACGCGTCGCTGTCGTTCGCTTCCAGCGACGAATCGGTGGCGGGGGTGGACGGGAGCGGGCGGGTGTATGCGCGGAGCGCGGGCGAGGCCGTCGTCACCGTGAGCGCCGCGGCCGCAAGTGCCACGGTGGCCGTGGAAGTCCGCGACGGCGATCCGGGCCGGGTTGAGATCGCACCGTCCGAGGTTCGGGCACGCACGGGAGACGTCATCCGGTTCGAGGCGCGCGGCGCCACGACGCTGTACCCGGAATGGAGCGTCAGCGGGGCGGGCGCCCAGATCGAAGCAGACGGTACCGAAGGGGTCTTCGTAGCGGAGCGGCCAGGCACCTACCGGGTGACGGCGATGTACGGCGAAGGGCGGGCGGCCGCAGCTTCGGCCGAGGTCACGACAAGGATCGAGGAGGCCGAACTGGTGCGCGTCGGGCGGGGCCCCGCCGCGGACCACCACTCCGGCGACACATGGGTCTTCGAGGGCGTGAACGGACGGGACTACGCCTACGTGGGAACGTTCATGTACGACTGGATGAAGGCCTGGGACGTGACCGACCCGTCGGCGCCGGTCCTCACCGATTCCGTGCAACTCGACGCCAGGCGCATCAACGACGTCAAGATCCACTCCAACAACCGCATCGGCATCCTGACCCGCGAAGGCGCGTCCGACCGCCGCAACGGCATCGTGGTCCTCGACCTCTCCGAGCCGGCGCACCCCACGATCATCTCCGAGTACAAGCGCACGGTTCCGGGCGGTGTCCACAACGTTTGGATCGAGGGAGACCTGGTCTACGCCGTTCACAACGGCACCAGCGACATCCACATCATCGACATCTCCGACCCGGCCAACCCCGACGAGGTGGGCCGCTGGGGGCTGCCCGAGTCCGACCGCAAGTCCCTTCACGACGTCATCGTGCAGGATGGGTACGCCTACCTCTCGTACTGGGACGACGGCGCGGTCATGCTCGATGTCGGTGCCGGAACCCACGGCGGAACCCCCACCGAACCCGCATTCGTCTCGCGCCACAGCTACCCGATCGGGAATACCCACACCGCATGGCGCGCGGGACGCTACCTGTTCGTGGGCGACGAGATCTTCCCGGACATCTGGGATGCGGACGCGCCGATCGAGGCGCGCGGCTACGTCCACGTGCTCGACATGCAGGACCCGGAGAACCCGGTCGAGGTTGCGCGCTACGAGGTGCCGGAAGCGGGCGCGCACAACATCTGGGTGGAGGGCGACCGGCTCTACATCGGCTACTACCAGGCGGGCCTCAGGGTGGTGGACATCTCCGGCGAGCTGCGCGGCGACCTCTACCGTCAGGGACGCGAGATCGCCGTGCTCAAGACCATCGACTCCGAATCCACGGTTCCCAACTGGGGGATGACCTGGGGCGCGCAGATCCACAAGGGACACATCTTCACCTCGGACCTGAATTCGGGGCTGTGGGTGGTCAAGCTGGTCGAGGGCCAGAGGATCATCTCATAGAGCTCGACTTCGAGGCCGCCCGCCGCCGCATCGGCGCCATCGCGTGGCGGACTCCGGTGATCCAGGCGGACACCCCCGCCGGCCCCGTTGCCCTGAAGCTCGAGTCGCTCCAGCGCACCGGGTCCTTCAAGGTGCGCGGGGCCGCCAACCGCATTCTGAAGCTCACCGAACGCGAGCGTCGGGGCGGCGTGGTCACGGCGTCGTCCGGCAATCATGGCCGCGCGGTGGCCGAGGTGGCACGGCGTCTGGGTATCGCCGCGACCGTGTGCGTTCCCGACTGGGCCGATCCGTCGAAACTGGCCGCAATCCGGGCCGCTCAAGCCACGGTGGTGCTCTGTGGCGACAGCTACGACGCGGCGGAGGACCGTGCGGTGGCGCTGGCCGCCGCGGAAGGCATGACACTCGTCCACCCCTTCGATCACCCGGACACGATCGAAGGGCAGGGGACCATTGCACTGGAACTCGCCGAGCAGCTTCCCGACCTCGACGAGGTGCTGGTGCCCCTTTCCGGCGGGGGACTGGTCGCGGGCATCGCACTGGCTGCCAGGGCCCGCGGCGTCCGCGTCGTGGCGGTGTCGGCCCACCGCGCCTCGGTCATGCTGCGGAGCATCCGCGCTGGCCGGCCCATCCGTGTTCCCGACGAGGAAACGATCGCTTCGGCGCTTGGGGGCGGCATCGGGCTGGACAACAGATTTACGTTCGATACCGTGAGGGACGTAGTGGACGAGCATGTGGTCGTGGAGGAAGACCGGATCAGGGTCGCGGTGGCACGGTGCTTTCACAACCACCGGCTGGTCGTTGAAGGCGGCGGAGCAGTGGGGATCGCTGCGCTCTGGTCGGGGTACGAGCCCCACGGGTGTGCCGCCGTGATCGTCTCCGGCGGCAACATCGACCCCCCGACACTCAATGCCGTCGCCATGGATCCCGCGACCACCGCACCGACCGCCTGAAGCAATGGCGCCTCGAATGACCACTCGCACCAGCTGCAGCCACGACCACGCACACGAAATGCGGGAGACGAGCACGCGAAGGCTCACGTTCGCTCTCGTGCTCATCACGGGGTACATGGTCGCCGAGGTGGTGGGAGGCATCGTCTCGGGGAGCCTTGCGCTGCTTGCGGACGCCGGCCACATGCTGACCGACGCGGCCTCCATAGCCCTGGCCCTCGCCGCCATGCGCTTCGCCACCCGCAAGCCTTCCGCCCGGCGCACCTACGGCTATCACCGCCTGGAGGTCCTCGCGGCCCTCGCCAACGCCCTCGCGCTGTGCGTGATCTCGGCGTGGATCGTCTTCGAGGCCTGGCAGCGATTCGGCAGCCCTCCCGAGGTGCAGGCGGGACTCGTTCTCGGCGTCGGCTCCCTGGGTCTGGTCGTAAACGTCGCGGCCGCCTGGATGCTGCACGGCTCGGCCAGGGAGAATCTCAACGTCGAGGGCGCCTATCAGCACGTGATCGCCGACCTGCTGGGGTCGGTCGCGGTCATTCTGTCGGGCGTTCTGGTGTGGGCGTTCGGGTGGTATCTCGCCGACCCGATCCTTAGCGTTGTCATCGGGGTTCTCATACTGGTGAGCGCGTGGCGCCTCCTCGCGAAGACCGTCCACGTGCTCCTCGAGGGCACGCCCGACCGTATCAATGTGTCGCATCTGTGTGACGCCTTCATCGCGGTCGACGGCGTTACCGGTGTGCACGACGTGCACGTCTGGACGCTCGCATCGGGCTACGACGCGCTCACCGCCCATGTGATGGTCGATCCGGACCACTCGTCCGGTCGCGACGAGCTGCTCAACCGTCTGCGCACGATCGCGTACGAGCACTTCGACCTGCAGCATGTCACTCTGCAGCTGGAGGCGGGGATGGAGGCCTGTCTGGAGCACCATCAGGCCGAGCGAACCTGGGCCGACGGCGCCGGGTCATTGACCGGAAATCCGGCACACCATTAGTGTTCTGACCGTCACGAAGGCGCCCCCGACCATCGACCTGGGGCTTTTCGCGGCCAAGAGGGGCCCCCAGAAACAAGAGGTTGGAAACCCGGTCATGGCAAAATACCGCAAACCCGGCACCGGACCCGCTGCGCCGGTCAATCCCGCCGAGCAGGAAGACGCATTCGTCGCCAAGACGATCGAGTTCAGCGATTGGGCCCAGCGCAATCGGCCTGTTCTCACTCTTGGCGTCGTGATCGTGGCGATCGGAGTCGCCGCGCTCCTCTACTACCGCAGCTACCGGGAGACCTTGCACACGGCCGCCGCCGCACAGCTCGAACAGCTGCAGCAAAGGCTGGAACAGGGTGACCAGGCCGGCGTTCAGGCCGACCTGCAGCTCTATCTCGACCGATTCTCCGGCACGCCCTTCGCCGACGAGGCGCGCGTGTCGCTCGCCCAGATTACGGCCGGCATGGGAGACCACGAGGCGGCAGCCGAAGTGCTCGAGCCGGTGGCGGGGGACGTGGGAGAGCCGCTCGGCGCCCAGGCGGCCGCGCTGCTGGCGGCCATATCGGAAGACGCGGGCAACCTCCAGCTGGCCCAGGGACTCTACGAGCGGCTGGCAGACCGGGCCGCTCTCGGATTCCAGGTCCAGGACGCGCTCGCCGACGCCGCGCGCCTTCACCGCGAGGAAGGCGACCTCGAGGGAGCACTCGCCCTGTACGACCGCCTGCTGGAAGAGATGGACGAGACCGATCCGGGGCGTGGGGTCGTCGAGATGCGCCGGGCCGAGGTGGTGGCGGCTCTGCGCTGAATCGGGCCCGCGCGGCGATCACCAGAGGGCTTGCGGGGTTCGGGTTGCCGCTTCTTGGGATGCTGCTGGCCTATCTTCTTCGGTGAACCTCGATATCGCCGAATAGGGCTCGAGTACTTCGTATAATGTATATTATGTAAAGTTATCAATCACAGCTGAGCCAAGTTGCGGAGTCCCGCGCTTGGTCATCGCTCTCCTGCCTTTTGCCTTACGGTCCGAACGAGCGTCCCTGCCCTAGCGGAATAGCTCCTCGATCCGCCCGGCGAGCCCGTTGCTCATCGGAGCGCTCGACAGGTTGGCCACGATGGCGACGATCAGGCCGTTCTCGCGGTTCAGCGTCATCACGGTGCGCCCCCCGACCGATCCGCCGGTGTGGGACACGACCGTCTCGCCGTGATCGTTGGTGGCGGACCCCCAGCCGATGCCGTACCCGGTCTCGGACCCGTCGCGAAGTGTCTGCGACGTGAAGAGGAGTTCCAGCGTCCCGGCCTGGAGGTAGCCAGGCGCCGCATGGGCGTTGGCGAAGATCAGCAGGTCCTCCGGGGTCGACAGGAATCCACCGCCCGCCCACTTGTAGCTGTTGTCGACGTACGGCGCGTTCACCACCTGTCCCCCCATCCCTCTGGCATAGAAGCGCGTTCTGTACGGGATGACGGGCTGGTTGTAGTCGGCGATGGTGTTTTCCATGCCGAGCGCATCGAACACCTCGCGATGCATGTACTCCAGGAAGGGCTCGTCGGCGGCACCCTCGATCACCGCGCTGACCAGGTTCCAGCCGTAGGATGAATACGAGAACTCCGTGCCCGGTTCGTTGATCAGCGGATCGTCCTTGAAGATCTCCAGACCCGAGAGGACATCCGGGTAGTTGACCGAGGAGAAGTTCTCCATCCCCAGGTAGTGGCGGATGCCTCCGATGTGCCCCGCCAGCTGCCGGGTCGTGACCGGCCAGATCTTCTCCGGAAAGGACGGCACGTACGTTTGCACCGGCGCGTCCAGGTCCAGGGCGCCGGCCTCCACGAGGAGCGCGAGCGCGGCCGCCGTGATCGGTTTCGACACGCTCCCTACCCGGAACTTCGTCAGCGGCGTGACTTTCACCTGATGGGTCAGGTCGGAATAGCCAAAGCCCTCCGACCAAAGGATTTCCGTTCCCCTTCCAACTGCCACGGACAGCCCGGGAATCGCTTCTTCCTCCATGACTGCGCCGAGGACGCCGCGCGCCGACTCGATGGCGGCGGAGTATTCGGGCGCTGCAAAACCGAGCGACGCGTCTCCGGCCGGCCGATCGGTGGCCTGCGGCTCTCCCCCGCAAGCGCCCGAAAGCGCCCCGGCCAGCAGAACGAGAACGACGAATGCGGGTGTCTTCCCGCAATGTGGTGCACGCATGTGGATCACCTCGGCAAAAGACTGCGCAACACGAATCCGATGTTCGCCGGACGCTCGGCCAGTCGGCGGACATACCACGGGAACCAGTGGGCCCCGTAGCTGATGAGTACCCGCACACCCCTGCTCTCTCGCGCCAGGCGCCGTTGTTCACCGTCGGCGATCCCGTAGAGCATCTGGTATTCGTAGGCGTCCGGTCCGACTCCGTTGGCCTCCGCCCACTGGTTGACGCGACGGATCATCCTGGCATCGTGGGTCGCGAGTCCGACGCGGACTCCCGCCTCCCGGGCGTCGGGCGCCAGCATGCGAACCGCCTGGTCGAAGAACGCCTGGTCCACGTCGGCCTTGACCGGCAGAGCGATGTCGGGGGGCTCGGCATACGCGCCCTTCACCAGCCGGATGGCCGGCCCCAGCGGTATCAGGGACTCCAGGTCGGCGGGAGTGCGGTGCAGGTACGACTGCAGACAGATCCCGAACCTGGGATGATCGGCGCGGATGGCGCGATACAGATCGAGGGTGGCATCGACGTAACGGCTGTACTCCATGTCGAGCCAGACCCAGTTTCCGCGCGCCGTGGCCGCTTCGGTCAGCCTGCGGATATTCTCCTCGGCGACATCCAGACCCAGATCGAGGCCGAGGTGGGTCGGCTTGATCGACAGTTCGACATCGAGACCCGACGCGGCGATCGCCTCGGCGGTGTGGACGTAGTGCCGGGAGACCTCACGCGCCTCCGCCCTGTCCGCGACGTTTTCCCCGAGGAAGGTGATGAGGGCGGAGATCCCGTGGCCGTCGGCCATTGCACGCGCCGCCTGCAGGGCGTCCTCGAGCGTCTCCCCCGGCATGAACCGCCGCACCGCCCGACGAACGAAGCCATACCTGGGAAGCGTGTTCTTGCACCAGTCGTTCTCGGAGATCCACAACAGCGTCGAACGTATCATAGGACCGGAAGTTGGCGTCTAGCCGGTCTTTGCGCCAGTGGATCCGCGCGTCGCAACGGGTGCTTCCGCACCCAGCCGAATCAATGCGGCCTCGATGCGCCGGGTGGCTCCATCGAGAGCCCGGTCCCGCTCCGCGCGGGTGTCGTGCACGCCGAAGCGGATCGGCTCGCCGAACCGCAGCCCGACGCGGCCCCGGTGGAATCTGCGCCCCCACCTCGGCCGCACTTCGAACGACCCGGAAACGCCGCACGGCACGATCGGCACGCCAGCCTTGAGGAGGAGCCGTATCGTTCCCCGCCGGAGCGGCTGCAGCGTGCCGTCCCAGCTCCGTTCGCCTTCCGCGTAGATGCAAACCCCCTCCCCCCTCTCGAGGGTGCGCAGAACGGTGCGCACGGCCTGCGGGTCGACCTGGTAACGTCTTGTCGGGATTGCCTTTACGCGCGGCAGCACCCAGCGGAAGAACCGTCCCGACGAGAACTGCGTGCTCTTGGTCAGGGAATGGACTTGCCGGGGGCAGAAGCCCTGCACCAGCAGGGGGTCCAGGATGTTCAGGTGGTTCGGGACGAGGAAGAACGCGCCCTTCCCGGGGACGTTTTCCAGCCCCGTCACAGTCACCCGGGTGAGCAGCATGGCCGCGCACCGAACCGGCAGTCGAAGGGCGGCGTACCAGGTCACGTGCGTCTTCAGCGGAGCGCCACGATCCGCGGCTGGAACTCGACCACCCTGCCCCGGCCGGCGCGCGCCCAGGCGTCGGCGATCAGCCGGTGCATCAGCGTCTCCCAGCGCCTGGCAGAGTCATCCGGGAAGCGCAGCTCGACAAGCCCGTCACCCGGGAGCGAGAGCTGGAGCGACGACGAAGCCGCCTGTACGGCACGGAGATCGAGGTGGGCCCAGCGCCCCGATGCAGGACGTCCGTCTTCCACCTGGACCGTCTCCGCGTCCACCGAGATCCGTCCCGGCAACGGCGGGCCCATGGTCTCCGCGAAGCCCAGCAGCGCGCCGCGATGCCACACGGCCTCCTCCGACTCGCGCCACGAGACGAACGCTTCCGCCGAGTAGGCAACGCTGCCGTCGTCCCGAGTCGCGCGCGTCATGGGCCCGCCGTTTTGATATATCTTGCCACATATCTCAGCGGCACTGATATCGTATTGTATATCGTTCTTCGGACGGATCATCACGATTTGCCCCTTCGTGCGCTCAATCCGGATACCGCAGCCGGGACAGTGCGCGCGCTCGTTCCGGCCCTCCATCGGATCGTGGCCGCATTCGGGGCAGCGGTAGCAGAGGTCCAGGAGCGCCAAGGGTGCCGCTACAGCTTGCCCAGCAGGTCCATGAAGCGGAGCTTCCAGACCCGCCACACCGCCTCGCGGATGATCGCGCCGGACATCTTCGATTCACCGCTGTCCCGCTCCGTGAAGACGATCGGGACTTCGCGCAGGTCGAACCCCGCCCGCCAGGCGCGAAGCTTGAGCTCGATCTGGAAGGCGTACCCGTTGGACTGGATCCTGTCGAGCCCCACGGCCTCGAGCACCTCGCGCCGGAAGGCGTTGAAACCGCCCGTGGCGTCGTTGACGGGAATGCGCGTGATCGCGCGCGCGTACCACGACCCGAACAGGCTGATCATGAGGCGGCTCAGCGGCCAGTTGACCACCGTGATGCGACCCCCGACATAGCGCGACCCGACAGCCACGCCGGCCTCGTCGAGCGCCGCGACCAGCGGCGGCAGGCGGTCGGGAGGATGCGACAGATCGGCATCCATCTCGATCAGCACATCGTAGCCGTGCTGCAGCCCCCAACCGAGTCCGGCCACGTACGCCGCTCCCAGTCCGAGCTTCCCTGCCCGATGAAGCACGTTCACGCGCCCGCTCCGGGCCGCGAGTTCGTCGGCGAGGTCGCCGGTCCCGTCCGGGGAGTTGTCGTCCACCACGAGGACGTGGAATTCGTCCCCCTGCGCCAGGATCATCGGGACGACCCGCGGCAGATTGTCGCGCTCGTTGTAGGTGGGAACGACCACCAGGACGCGGTGCCGGGCGTTCATGAGGCCACCGGACGCCGCAACGCCAGGGCGCCCGCCGCGGCGCCCAACAGCTCTACGGCGGTGATCCAGACGCGTTGAAGCGCGGCAAGGACCCATCCGGCCTCCGTCCCCAGCACGGGCGCGACGAACGCCGCCAGCGTACTCTCGCGGATGCCGATTCCCGCGGGGGCGAAGAGAGCCACGTACCCGGCGAAATAGGCTGCCGCAAAGGCCGTGATGCCGGCCAGGAAGCCCAGTTCCATCCCGAGTCCTCTGCCGAGGAGGACGAACGCGATTCCGTACACCACCCAGTTGAAGAGGTATCCGGGGAGGAGGATGAGCAACCGGCGTCCGTCGGGGTACGGCAGATCTTCGTCGTGGCCGCTGCGCCTCAGTGCCCAGCGCAACAGCACCCCTGCGCCGCCGAAGTGCAGGAAGGCGGCGAGCCCGGCCACGATCGCGAGTCCCGCCACCATGTTTCGGCCCTGGGCCGTCCCCACGGACTGCACGGCCACCCATCCGCCCACCGCCGCCGCGGCAAGCAGGTTGATGATCTGGGCCGTCACGGCGGCGGCCGTCGCACGAACGCCCGACATGCCCCGGCGGCGGGCCAGTACCGCCACCCCGGCCAGTTGGGCGATCTTGCCGGGCACGTACCGGCCCAGGTTGGCGACGACGAGAATGGAGGCGCCCTCCGCCAATCCGACCCGGCGCTCTCCGAACGCCACGAGAATGCGCGACCACAGCGCGGCGGCGATGAAGAACGTCAGCGCGAGAAGCACCACCGAGAGCGCGATCGGTAACGCCCGCGGCCGCACCAGCGTCCAGTCCACGGCCCAGGCCTCGGCCAGAGTGATGCCGGCGCCCCGCAGGATCAGCCACGTCAGCGAAACCGTGAGCACCAGCTTGACGAGCGGCACCCACCACCGCTTGCGGGCGGCCGGAGTCCGGCTCTCGCCGTCGGAAGCCGACCCCTGCCCCCCCTTCCCCGCGTCCGGTCCGGTCATTCCGACCCGCGGCCGGGCCGCAGCCGCGCCGACAGTCCGCGCAGGTGCGACGACGCGAAGAGAAGGAGGGTGATCACGGCGGCCAGGACGCTGATTCGGAGCGCGCTCGTCACCGTCGGGGCCGTGAAGCGCAGCGTCACCGTGTGGTCGCCCCCGGAAGGGATCTCCACGGCCTGCAACGTCAGGTTGCCGCGGCGCACGGTGGCGGGTTCGCCGTCGACCTCGGCCACCCATCCGGGGAACCAGTTCTCCGACACCACCAGCACCGCGGGACCGGTCGTGGTCACGCGCAGACGTCTCTCATCGGGCTCGAACAGCTGCCAGGAGACCGGTCCCGCTGCACCGCCGCTCCCGGCGACCACGTCCGGCGGCTCGGCCAGGATGACCTCGCTGGCCGGATCGAAGTCCTGCGAGAGAATGCGCGCCAGCGCCGCCTCGTCGTCCTCCACGACCGTGACCCGGTCCACGATCCATGCCCGGTCGAGTCCCGGGTATGTGT
Organism: Gemmatimonadota bacterium; assembly: GCA_022823145.1. GTDB lineage: Bacteria > Gemmatimonadota > Gemmatimonadetes > Longimicrobiales > Gaopeijiaceae > Bin94. The sequence continues at coordinate 218,242 of JAJDXS010000029.1, read as the reverse complement.
AGACCGCCTCCAGCCCCCTGCCGCGCCGGGCGGAACTGAGCGCCTGCGCACCCTGGTAGGGCGGCCCCCCGACGGCCTCCTGGGGCCACACGATGTACTTCGTGTTCATCATGCGGAGCACGTTCGGGTGGCGGGTGTTGTCCCCTGACGCGCGGCTCCCCTCCAGACCCAGCAGCTGGCGGTATCGCGCCAGGTCGTTGGGGTGGTGTCCGGCCACCAGGTCGAGGCCATACATGGCCAGATCCACGATCTGGTCGCTGCCCCGCAGGTCGGCCACCCGGAACGGTGCCCCGGCCTCGCGGCGTTCCTCCAGGTAGCGTGTGTTGTTGTCGGGCGCGGCCCACGCGTGGAAGTCAAAGGTGCGAATGAAGGCCCGGTCGATCCTCCCCAGGTCGAGTGCCACGAGGAGCGTCAGCGCGGCCAGCGCCGCCGCGACGGGGACTGTGCCCTCCTTCACCAGCCACACCAGCACCGCCGTGAGGAGCGCCAGCACGAGCGCGATGCCGAAGCCGAGGGTGATGTACTGGTTGGCGGCGGCGAGTGCGGCCAGGCTTCGCTCGCCGGCGTCGCCGTAGATCATCGTCGTCCAGATGCTGCCGAGCACGCCGCTGGCCTGGAGAAGCAGACCCGTGAAGAGGAGTCCGCAGAAGCCGAGCAGGGCGCGCCCCCGCCTGCTCCGGAGGAATCCCGGAGACGAGCCGTTGCGGACTAGGTCGTCCACGCCGAGGGCGAAGAGCGTGGTCACTCCGAAGCTCACCAGGAATGCGGCGATCGACGGGACGCGGAAGAGCGAAATGCCGGGCACGACCTCGTAGAAGATGCGCCAGACAGGGGTGTGGGCCCCCAGCGCGAAGAGGAGCCAGGTGAGGCTCATGCCCGCCATGAACCAGCGCAGTCCCCTGCTCCGCCGTCCGCCGAAGCCGATGATCGCGAGCGCCAGCACGGTGACGCCCAGGTACTCGTGGTTGAGCTTCAGCGCGTTGCGTCCCCAGTAGGTGTTGCGTCCCCAGTCCGCGTCGGCCGCGCTGTTGCCCACGAATTCGGGCACCACCAGCGCCGCCACCTCTTCGGGGTGGAACGACCAGGAGCTGGAGTAGGCGAGGCGCTCCTGCGGAGTGGCCTCGACCGTGGTCGCGATGCGCCGGGAGGACTCGGTGACGTATTGCGCGGCCGGGATCAGCTGCACGGTTGCCATGCCCGCACCCAGCACGGCGCTGCCGAGAAAGATCGCGAGGGGCACGAGCGCGCGTCGGGGCCGGTGGGGGCGGGATTCGGTCCGCTGCCCCTTCCATAGCTGCACCGCACGGAAGACGGCGTACGCACCCACAGTGCCGAAGAGGAAGTAGGCGGTCTGGAACTGGGTGGTGAGGCTGGTGAGTGCGACGGCGCCCGCGAGCCCGGCCGCCGTGCGCCCCGATGGCGACCGCAGCACCGATTCGGCGGCCCAGAAGACCAGCGGGGCCAGTGACGCCACCATGAGCTTCCCGTCGTTTCCGGGAAGCGCCAGCGTCACGATGACAGGGGCCATCAGCCATGCCAGGCCGCCGAGGGTCGCCGCGGGGCGTCCCAGTCCGAGGCTCCGCGCCCAGCCGTACATGAAGAAACCGCCGCCGAGCACGTGGAGGACGAGCTTCCATCCGAGCACGCGATAGGGCTCGATGAAGAGGTAGAGGAGGCTGGTCGGGTAGACGGAGTCGCCGGCGGAGATCGCCTCCAGGAAGGGGATGCCGCCGAGCAGCCGCGGGCTCCAGAGGGGAAAGTCCCCCGCGCTCAGTCGTTCGGCGAAGTACGCCCTCGCCATGTACCCCAGGGAGAGCGAGTCCTCGCCGTAGAGCATCCGGTCCGAGAAGATGAACTCGGCGAAGAGCACGACCGTGACCACCGCGAAGAGGGCGCACGTCAGCCACCACGGCACCGATACCGCCTCGCGGCCGGGAATCCTGGTTTGGGTGGAACTCACGCAGTACCTCTCTGCTCTACGAGCACAATGTCATGTTTGATTTACACTTTGTAATGCAAACATTACTATCAACTGGAGGAACGCGCCACCAAATTCCGATACACCTCCAGGTGCCGGTCCACCAGGCGTTCGTTGCTCCACATCGATACTACCTTTTCGCGCCCCGTGGCGCCCCTTCGGTCGAGTTCCCCGTCGCCGAGCAGCTCCAGCACCTTCGCCGCCAGGGCCGCCGGATCTGCGGGCGGGAAGAGTCCCCCGACGGAATCGTCGACGATCTGGGGCAGGCCACCCACCGCCGAAGCCGCGACCGGCAAGCCGCAGGCCATGCACTCGAGCGCCGCCACCGACGTCGCCTCCACCAGCGACGGGAACACCGCCATGTCCGCCGAGCACAGCAGCGCGGGCATCTCGGCGTGCGGGCGGGCCCCCAGGAAGTCGATCCGGTCGGCGACGCCCAGCTCGGCCGCAAGCGCCTCCAGCCTGTTCCGCTCCGGGCCGTCCCCGATGACGATCACGTCAACCTCCGCTCCTGCGGCGATCGCCGGCAGCGCCCGCACGAAGTACTCGACTCCGTTCTTCGGGAAGAGCCGGCGCGGCACGACGAGGCGCCGCCGGCCGCCGGTGCGAGCCAGGGAGCCCTGCTGCGGGCGGAAGATGTCGGTCTCCACGCCGTTGACGAGAACCTCGACTTCGATCGTCGGTCCGAGACCCTCTCCCACATCGGCGATCTCCTTGCTGGCGGCGAAGTTGTAGTCGCTGAGCTCGACCAGCTTCCCCAAAGCCGGTGCAAACACCCGATTCGCCGCGAGGCGCAGGAAGTGGGAGGTGTGGAGAGTGCAAACGAGCGGTGTGCTCGTGCCCGCCATCGCCAGGGCGCAGGGAAGCAGCGAGGGGAACGCCTGGGCGTGGACCACGTCGGCGCCCTGCACCGCGGCGCGCGTTCGGGGCGTGGAGCCGGCGGCGTGGGCAAACCAGCCCAGCGGGGTGCGCGACGGCAGGGGGGTGCGGTGCACGCGAATGCCGTCGATGACTTCCTCGGCTGCGAGACCGGGCTGCGATAGCGAGGTGACCACGGTGACGTCGTGGCCGCGCCTCGCCAGCCCCCGGCAGAGGTAGTGCACGTGGCTCTCGAGCCCGCCCACCTCCGGTGGGAAGTACACGCAGTGCATGACGATCTTCACGTCGGCTCCCAGTCGCGGGTTCGGCGCCGGTGTCCGGTGAGCGCCGCCAGAAGGATATCGGCGATGCGCTCGCCCGCGCGGCCGTCGCCGTACGGGTTGCGTACTGCGGGGCCGCTCCGGTCCGTGGACAGCCGTGCGCTCGCCTCGGCCAGGATGCGGCCCGGATCGGTCCCCACGAGCGTGGCGGCGCCCGCCTGCACGGCCTCGGGCCGCTCCGTCACCTCGCGCAGTACCAGGGTGTGCACCTCGAAGGTGGGCGCCTCTTCCTGGATCCCGCCCGAATCGGTGAGGACGAGGCAGGCGCGGTCGAGCGCGGCCAGGAGATCACCGTAGGCCAGGGGCTCCACGAGGTGCACCCGCGGGTTGCCGCCCAGAATCCGAAACGCGGGCTCCCTCACGCGGGGATTCGGGTGAACCGGGTAGACGATCTCGATGTCCCCGAACCGGTCGGCCAGGTCGGCGACCGCCCCGAAGACGCCCTCCAGGGGAGCGCCGAAGGACTCCCGGCGGTGGGCGGTCAGCAGAACCAGCCGTCCCGGAGATGCCATGAGGCGCGCGATCCGGGGCTCCTCGACGGTCAGCGGCCGCGACCGGATCCGCAGCAGCGCGTCCACGACGGTGTTGCCGGTCACGAAGATCCGCTCCGCGTCCACGCCCTCGGCCGCGAGGTTGGCCGCCGCGGCCGGTGTCGGGGCCAGGCAGAAGTCGGAGACGGTGTCGGTCATGCGCCGCAGCATCTCCTCCGGGAACGGCGACCACTTCCGGTGGCTGCGCAGTCCCGCTTCGACGTGCGCCAGCCTCCCCTGCTGGAAGAAGGTCACCACGCCCGCGAAGAAAACCGTCGCGGTATCGCCCTGGACGATCGTCACGTCGGGCCGGAAGTCCTCCGCGACCTCGCGCAGTCCGTCCATGCAGGCGTGGCCGACGTCGTAGAGGCTCTGGCCCGGCTTCATGATGTCGAGGTCGTAGTCGGCCTCCAAGCCGAAGACGTCGAGCACCTGGTCGACCATCTCGGTGTGCTGTCCGGTGAGCGCCAGCCGGTGGTCGCTGCCGCCGCGCTCCCGCAGCGCGCCGATCACGGGAGCCATCTTGATCGCCTCGGGGCGTGTGCCGATGACCGAGAGGATCCGGGGCCGCCGCGCGCGGCGGGGTGCCTGGCGCCGCCCTTCGTCCCGGGCCACCTACTCTCCCCCCTCCCCTCGTCCCGGATCCCGGCGTTCCCGGCGCGACGCATCCAGTTCGTCGTGAACCGCGGCGATCATCTCACCCAGAAAACCCGCGACGAAACAGAGGACTCCCACGGTCACCAGCAGGACCACCAGGTACAGTAGCGGCCGGAACCCCCGCTCCAGCACGAAGCGGTAGTAGAGTGCGATGAGGCCGGTCAATACGCCGGCGGCCATCAGGAAAAGTCCCGGGAGGCCGAACGCGACCATGGGCTTCCGCGAAAAGCGGAGCTGGAACCAGACGGCGAGCAGGTCCAGGACGCCGCCGACGATCCGGCTCTTGCCCGAGTACTTGGGCTCGCCGGCGCGGCGCGGGTGCAGTTCGATGTCGATCTCGGTGGCGCTGAAGCCCTTGCGGTGGGCGAGCACGACGAAGAACCGGTGCCAGTCGTGGCGGAGGCGCACGGCGCGCAGAACGTCGGCGCGGAAGGCCTTCATCGAATTCAGGTCGCTCACGGGCACGTCGAAGATGCGGCGGCTCAGCACGTTGTAGATCGACGAGACCGCGCGCTTGTCGTACTGCCCCACCTTTCGCCCGGTGACGATGTCCCACCCTTCCGCGAGCTTGTCCAGGAAGCGGGGGATCTCGGCGGGAAGGTGCTGCAGGTCGGCGTCGAAGAGGACCAGGTAGCGCTTCCCGGTCGCGGCGGCCGCGGTCAGCAGCGCCTCGGTCTTGCCCTGGTTGACCCGGTGGCGGAGCACGCGCAGGCGGTTCCACCCCTCGCCTTCCGCCTCGGCCAGCGCAGCCGTGCCGTCGGTCGAGCCGTCGTCGACCAGGATGACCTCGCCGGTCAGGCCGAACTCGTCGAAGGCGGCGCGGAGTTCGGGGATGAGGTGCGGGATGTTGGGCGCCTCGTTGAAGGCCGGAATCACGAGGGCGAAATCGTGGTAGGCCTCGTCACGCGCCCCCTTCGTCCCCGCCGCCACTCAGATGCGCTTTCTCATGCGGGCCGGCAGGATCCCCAGCTGGTCACGGTACTTCGCCACCGTCCGCCGGGCGATCTTCACACCATCGCCCTTCAGCAGGTTTACGATGGCTTGATCGGTGAGCGGCCGCCGACGGTCCTCGGCGTCGACCAGGCTCTTCACCCTCGCCTGGACGCCCCGGCTGGAGACCTCCTTCCCCATCGCCGTTGGGAGTCCGCCGGAGAAGAAGAACTTGAGCGGATAGACGCCCGCCGGGGACTGCACGTACTTCTCGTTCGTGACGCGCGAGACGGTGGACTCGGCCATGCCGATGTGCTCGGCGACCTCGCGCAGCGTCAGCGGCTTGAGGTGCTGGACCCCCTTCTCGAAGAAGCCGCTCTGTCGGTCGACGATGAAGCGCATGACGCCCAGCATCGTCTGGCGGCGTTGTTCGATCACCTGGATCAGCCAGTTGGCCGCGTTGAGCTTGTTGGCGATGAATTCGCGGTTCTCGCCCACGTACTTGGACCGGTCGGCCGCCACTTCCCGGTACGCCTGCGCCAGCCGCAGGCGGGGCAGCCCCGTGTCGTTCACGAAGACGAGGTACTCGCCGCCGACCTTGTCGACGATCAGATCGGGGATGACGTAGTGGTCGGGGTCCGCCGCGTACCGGCGTCCAGGGCGCGGGTCGAGCCTGGCGATCTCGTCGGCGGCGTCCTGCACCGCCTTCGGCGACACCTCCAGGGTGCGCGCGATCTCCGCCCAGCGGTGGTTGCCCAGGGCGTCGAAGTGATCCCGCACGATCGCCAGGGCGAGCGCATCCTCCTGTCCCTCCCGCTGCATCTGCAGGTCGAGACACTCCTGCAGGTCGCGCGCGCCCACGCCCGCGGGGTCCAGCGACTGCACGACCCGGAGCACCGGCTCCACTTCGTCGGGCGTGTGAGGGGCGAAGATGCGGGCCAATTCGGCCAGCTCCTCTTCCCGGTCCTTCTCGTCCTCGATCTCGCGGGCCCTCGAGAGCGCGGCGTCCCGCAGCGACTCGGCGGAGCCATTGAGCCCGTCGGCGACGTCCTGAAGCGTGCACGAGAGGAATCCGTCATCGTCGATGTTGCCGACGATCTCTCCGGCGATCCAGGCCTGACGGTCGTCGAGGTGGAGGAATCCGAGCTGCTCGTTGAGGTAGTCCTGCAGGTGCCGGACGCCCACGATCGGAGACTCGAACTCCTCGCGCGGCTCGTACTTCTCCCTCGGGCCCCCGGTGTCGAATCCGTCCAGCAGGACCTCGTCCCAGTCGATCTCGTCGTCCTGCTCGTCGCCGGAATCCTCCTCGGCGTCGACCTCGAACTCGTCGTCGGAGTCCGGCTCGGTGAGTTCGAGGAAGGGGTTTTCCGACAGTTCCTGCTCGAGGCGGGTCTGAAGGTCCAGCAGCGGCATGTACAGCAGATCCATCGCCTGGTAAAGGCGCGGATTGACCCTCAGTTCCTGCCGAAGGTCGGCCCCCTGGTACAGGCCCGTCCTCATCCTGTTCACGCGAAACTCAACTCCCGGGATGCGGGAACCTCGATCTCATGCGGGCCGTCAGCGTGGGCCCCAGATAAAGATCGGCAACTTCGTCGTTCCAGACGAGTTGCGACACCGTTCCGTGCACCCGGATATGACCTTCATACATGATGTACGCGCGGTCCACGATCTCCAGCGTCTGTTCCACGTTGTGATCCGAGATGATGACGCCGATGTCCCGGGTCCTGAGCTGGGCGACGATCTCCTGGATGTCGTGCAGCGCGATGGGATCGATCCCGGCGAACGGCTCGTCGAGCAGCATGAACTTGGGCCGTTGCACGAGCGCGCGGGTGATCTCCAGGCGGCGGCGCTCGCCTCCCGACAGCGAAAAGGCCCTGGCCTTGCGCAGGTGCCCGATGGATAGCTCGCCGAGCAGTTCCTCGAGCCTCTCGGCGCGTTCCCTGCGGCTGATGCCGAGTGTCTCGAGGATCGCCAGGATGTTCTGTTCGACCGTAAGCCGGCGGAAGACGGACGGCTCCTGCGCCAGGTAGCCGACCCCCATCCTCGCCCGCCGGTACATCGGCACGCCGGTCAGCTTCGTGTCGTCCAGGTAGACCCTGCCGCTGTCGGCCGCGATCAGCCCGACCAGCATGTAGAACGTGGTGGTCTTCCCTGCCCCGTTCGGGCCCAGCAACCCGACGATCTCCCCCTGCCGGACGTGGATGTCGACATCCGCGACGACCCGCCGCTTCTTGTAGATCTTGGTGAGCTGCTCGCCCCGGAGGACGGACGCGTCCACCGGAGCAGGGGCATCCAGGACGGTCGTCGCGTCCGCGTCCAGGTCCAGCAGCCGTTCCGTGGTCACCTGTAGCGCCTCCTTCCGATTGTGGTGTCCGGACGGGCCCCGGCCGTGTCGGGGTCGGCCGTGAGCGAATCCGGACGGGCCATGATGGAGTCCGGCCGCGCAACGGCCGAATCCGGTGTTGCGGAGGCCGAATCGGCGACCGCCGCGGAATCGGGTTCGGTGCCGGGGGGAAGCGGTTCCAGGTGGTAACCCCTGGTCTGACCTTCCACATCCATTCTGACCACCTGACGGCCCTCCAGAAAGACGATGATCTTCTCCCCCTCCACCCAGTGCAGCGCCGGTACGCCCGGCTCATCGGCCATCGCGCTATCGGCCTCCGATGCCGCGGTATCGGCGATGGGAGCGACACTGTCGACATCGATGCCCGCGCTGTCGGCGTCGACCTGCAGCGTGTCGGAATCTACAAGCCGATAGAGGCTGCGGGCGCTACCCACCGCGGTCATCGTCTCCAGCCGCGAGCCCTGCCCGGCGGGCGGGGGACCGGACGCGGGTCCGGGATCGGCCGGCAGCGGCCCGGACTCGATCGGATCGGCCGCGGTGCTCGTCGAATCGCCAGCGGCGCCCGTCGAACCGCCCGCCACGTCCGTCGAATCACCCGCAACATCCGTCGTATCGCCGGCCACGTCCGTCGAATCGCCCGCGGCCGTACTGTCCGACGATCCGGCAGACGCGAACCGCGCGTAGATCGTGTCCCCCTCCATCCAGTCGCGACGCGCCACTTCGGGCAGCACCCCCGCCGACTCCGGGTCGTCCTCTTCACCCTCCGCCCGTGCGGACCCCACGGCGGTGACGAGCTGGAGCACCTGCCCCGGCGACAGGACATCGATCGAATCGCCGCTGAGGTTGAACTGGTCCGCCGCGACGCCGGGCTTGAAGAGCGAGTCCGCAACGGCCGCCGAATCCGACTCGCGGGCCGCGGCCGACAGAGCCATCACCCGCGCCGCATCTCCCGGCGACAGGCCCTCGGTGTCAACGGGCTGCGGCTCCCCGGGCAGCGGCGGAATCTCGCCGATCGCGACAAGCCGGTTGACCCGTCCGACGTCCAGGAACATCCGAATGGCGGGCGCGTTCATGTCCACCTGCTGCCCCGACAGCCTCGCCCGGTGTCTGGCCAGCAACTCCTCCCTGAGCCCCGTGGACGGTGTTACCGAAATCGTTCGCGCCGTCAGCAGGTAGTCCTGCCCCTCGACGCGAGCTCCGCCGATGATCGACATCGAACCCGCTTCCTGGTCGTAGTCGAGCGAGTCGCCGAAGGCCATCAGCGAATCGCGCACGACCACGACGTTCCCCCCGGCGCGAAAGTAGCGCCGCCCCTCCAGGATGAAGCGCTCCGCGTCGATTTCGTAGGGAGGAAGCGCGACGGTGTCCTCGACTGGCACGCTCTCCTCGACGGACTCGGGGTCTTCCGCGACCTCCACCGGAGGAGTGTCCTCCACGACCATGCTGTCCTGTGGCTGCGCGCTGGCTTCCGCGGCCGCGCTGTCCTGCACCGCCACGGAGTCCGCTGCGGCCCCACCGTCCTCCACGGCGGTGCTGTCTTCGACTGCCGTGCTGTCCTCCGCCGCGGTACTGTCCTCCGCCGGCGCACTCTCCTCCACCGGCGGCGGCTCGGCCCTGGCCACCGGATAGACGGTGGCATGTGGCTGCCCGCCGTAAACCTGCATCCGGTCCAGGGCGCGCACCTCGCTGGCGCGGTCGTAGAGGAGCCGCTGGCCGGTAATCACCGCCCCGCTCCCGAGGTCCCGCACCGTCACGTTGGACCAGGCGTTGAGCTGCCTGAGTCCGCCGAAGTACTGGGCGGTGTCGGCGTCCAGTTCCGTCTCGGCATCGACGAGGTGGACACGGCCGAAGAGGTGGACCTGGTCGTTCGCTTCGAAGACGACGGCCGAATCCGCCAGGAGGCGCACGCCGTCCGTGCAGCGGTAGTCGATGCCTCCCGAGGCGTGGTGCACGAAACTCGCGGAGTCGAATCGGGTTCGCAGGGTGTATCCGCCCACGCGCACGAGTTCGCAGGTGCCTTCCTGCGCCGCGGCGGGCGCCGGAGCCAGGACCGCCGCCATCAATGCCACCCCGCCGAGCATCCGTCCGGCGGCGGTCGAGGCGCGCTTCATGGCTCGTTGCATTCCCCTTCTCTCGTACCCCAGATCTGGAGGTCGTCGAACGCCATGTCGGCCTGGAAGCGGTCGCCCTCGACCACGCAGCCCGATTCACGCATGACGACGTGCATGTCCGACCACACGCGGTCCTCGTCGGGCGCGAAGTTGAGCTCCTCGGTGCGAATCTCCTGACCCGTATCCGGGAGCCTGAGAACGGCGTTGCCGTACGCCGTGAGTTCGTTGCCGGCGTTGCTCAGCCGGCCCCCGTCGGCCTCGATGTTGGCACGCCGCCGCCCTTGTTCGTCGAAGACGATCAACGTGAGGCCGATCACCCTCGCGTAGGCCGAATCCCGCCACATGAACAGGCTGTCCGCGAAAAGGAGGGCCTCCTGGACCCCCTCCTGCGTGATCCGGCGCGACACGCCGTAGACGATCTCGTCGGCGTTGATCTCCTCGAGTTCGGTCGTGGGGCCTTCTTCCGAATCGGCCGAGCAGGCGGCGCTTGAAGACACCAGGGCTGCGAGGGTCAGGCGCAGTGCGTGACTATGTAATGTCGACATTACATATTGTCGTGTATTCATTACTGATTGCATCGTCGATGCTCCATCAGAGTACTCCGGCGCGGAGCAGGTCGTGAAGGTGAACGATGCCGACGAGGCCGCCCGCGCGCAGCACGGGAAGCGCCATGACGCCGTGCTCCTCCATGCGTCGGACCGCGGTGGCGCCTAGTTCGTCGGGAAAGGCGATCCTGGGCGAACGGGTCATGAAGCCCGAGACCGGCAACCCCAGAAAGTCCTCGGTCCGCTCCATGAGGCGAGCGACGTCGCCGGCAGTGACCACGCCGACGAGCTCGTTCCCGTCGTCGATGACCGGCACGGTTCCACGCATGCGGGCGAGCGGCACGATGATCTCCCGGACGGTGGCGTCGGCGGTGACGGCGGGGTAGTCCTCGTCCACCATGACATCGCGTACGCGCAGCGTGAGGCGCCGTCCCAGCGTTCCGCCCGGGTGGATGCGGGCGAAGTCCTCCGGGCGGAAGCCGCGGCGCCTGATCAGCGCGACGGCCAGGGCGTCCCCCATGGCGAGTGCGGCGGTGGTCGACGAGGTGGGGGCCAGACCCATCGAGCATGCCTCGGCGGTCACGCCGCAGTCCAGCACGGCGGCCGCACGGTTCGCCATCCGCGAGGACGGGTCCCCGACCATGGCGACCACCGGCATGCGGCGGGTCTCCGCGAAGGCGAGCAGGCCGTGAAGCTCCGTGGTGGCCCCGCTGCGCGAGACGAGGATCATGACCGCGCCCGGATCCGCCAGGCCAAGATCCCCGTGCAGCCCCTCGACGGGGTGGAGGAAGACCGCGGGCGTGCCCGTGGAGGTAAGCGTCGCGGCGACCTTTCGCGCAACGAGCCCGGACTTGCCGATCCCGGAAACGACGACCATGCCCTCGGAGGTGGCCAGGAGGTCCACGGCCCGGGCGAACTCGTCTCCGAGCCGGTCGGCCAGAGCCGCCACCGCTTCGGCCTCCGAGCGCAACACGTGCCGTCCTTCCCGGACGATCGCCGCGCGGTCCGCCCGCGGCGGTGCGTCAGCCGCCGCGTTCGCGACAGTACTCATCTACCAATCCCGTCCATTCCTTCCGGGCCCTGAGAAGCGCTTCCGCGAACTCCCTCACCGCTCCCCTGCCACCCTCCTTCAAACTCTGCCATTTGGCCACGTGCCGCACCTCGCTCACTCCGTTGGCGACGGTGGCAGGCAGTCCTACCCTGCGGAGAACGGGCAGGTCGGCCAGGTCGTCGCCAAGCAGCGCAACCTCGTCCCAGGCGACCCCGCGGTCCGCAAGCAGTTTCTCGAGGACCGGGATCTTGCGTGCACCGCCGTCCTGGAAGACATCGACGACGCCCAGTTCCAGCGCGCGCAGTTCGGTCGCCTTCGAAACCCTGCCCGAGACAATGGCGACATGGATCCCCGCTTTCCTCAACATTCTGACGCCAAGGCCGTCTCCGACGTCGAATCGCTTGAACTCGATGTTGTAGCCCTCCGTGGTCGCGCCCATGTAGATGCCGCCGTCGGTCATCGTGCCGTCGACGTCCAGTACGACCATGCGAATCCGGCGCGCCGTTGCCTCCGGAATCTGCATCGGGATGGCCGTCATGGCGCGGTTCCCGGGAAAAGCGCACGGCGGATCGCCGCCACCTCGTGGAGCAGCGGCCGAAGTTCGTCCAGCGGCAACATGTTGGAGCCGTCGGAGGGCGCGGACGCCGGATCCGGATGCACCTCGAGAAAGAGGCCGTCGCAGCCGGCGGCCACCGCGGCACGGACCAGGGGACGGATGTGCTGCGGCGCGCCGCCGGTCGACCCGTCCCGCGCGGAGCCGGGACGCTGCACCGAGTGGGTCCCGTCGAAGATCACCGGAACTCCGGCCGCCTCCCTGATCACGCCGAAGTTCCGCATGTCGACCACGAGATCGCCGTACCCGTACGACGCCCCGCGTTCGGTCACCGCCACCTCCGTGCTTCCTCCCGCCCTTACCTTCTCGACCGCGCCGGCCATGGAGCCGGGCGGCATCCACTGACCCTTCTTCACGTTGACCGCCCTCCCCGTGCCGCCCGCAGCGACCAGCAGCGACGTCTGCCGGCAGAGAAACGCGGGGATCTGGAGGACATCGGCCACATCGGCCACCGCTTCGGCCTGATCCGCCTCGTGAATGTCGGTCAGGACCGGCAGCCCCGTCTCCTCTCGAACCGCCGCCAGCAGCTCCAGGCCCCGGTCGAGTCCCGGCCCCCGGTGTGACTGCACACGCGAGCGGTTCGCCTTGTCGAAGGACGCCTTGAAGACCGCCGGAATGCCGGCTTCCCGCGCCGCGTCCCGCACTCCTCGGGCCACCGCGAGGTTGAGTTCCTGACCCTCGAGGACGCACGGACCCGAGATGAGGGTGAAGCCATCCGAAAAGGGCACGACATCAGGCTCCCAGCGCCGCCGCCTTCGGTGAGCGCACTCCGGATGCCCGGACCGCGGCCGCTTCGATGAAGGATGCGAAGAGAGGGTGGGCCCGCGTGGGCCGGCTCTTCAGCTCCGGATGCGACTGGCTCGCGACGAACCAGGGATGGTCGGGCAACTCGATCATCTCGACCAGCTTCCCGTCGGTCGTGGTGGCGGAAAAGGCCAGGCCGCGCTCATTGAGCACCGTTCGGTAGTCGTTGTTGACCTCGTACCGGTGGCGGTGCCGTTCGGTGATCGCCGTCGCACCGTAGCTGCGCGCCGCCGCCGAGCCGGGCACGAGCCTGGCTCCGTACGACCCCAGCCGCATGGTGCCGCCCTTGGTCGTGACCTTGCGCTGTTCGTCCATGAGGCAGATGACCGGATGCGGCGAGCCCCGGTCGAATTCGTAGGAGTGGGCACCCTCCAGGCCCGCGACGTTGCGGGCGAACTCGATCACCGCGCACTGGAGCCCCAGGCAGATCCCCAGGAAGGGAAGGCCGTTCTCGCGGGACCACCGGATCGCTTCGATCATTCCCTCGATGCCGCGCCGCCCGAAACCGCCGGGCACGAGAAGGCCGTGATACCCGGCCAGGAAGGAGGGGTCCAGGCCGTGTTCCAGCTTTTCGCTGCCGATCCAGTCGATGACGACTTCGACGTCGTTGGCGATGCCCCCGTGTATGAGCGCCTGCTCGACCGACTTGTAGGCATCCACCAGTTCGGTGTACTTCCCCACGACCGCGATCCGGACCTTCGAGCCCGCGGGCGACTTGATGCGGTCGACGATGCGTCTCCACGCCGTGAGATCCGGCGCGGGTGCCCGGATGCCGAAGCGCGAGAGCACGAAGTCGTCCAGCCGCTGGCGGCGGAACTGCAGCGGAACCTCGTAGATGGTCTCGACGTCCAGCGCCTCGATCACGCCGGCCGGATCGACGTTGGTGAACCCGGCGATCTTGCCCTTGATTTCGTCGCCGAGCGGGTGTTCCGTGCGGCACACCAGTACCGCGGGCTGGATTCCGGTCTGCATCAGTTCGCGTACGGAGTGTTGCGTGGGCTTGGTCTTGAGTTCGCCGGCGGCCTGGATGTAGGGCACCAGGGTGAGGTGCACATGCAGGGCGCGCGGACCCACCTCCTGGCGGAACTGTCGGATGCCCTCGAGGAACGGGAGACTCTCGATGTCGCCCACGGTGCCGCCGACCTCGCTGATCACGACGTCGTGGCCCTCGGACAGCACGCGCACCGACCGCTTGATCTCGTCGGTGATGTGGGGGATCACCTGGACCGTTCGCCCCAGGTAGTCACCACGCCGCTCGCGGTCGATGACCGTGCGGTAGATGCGTCCCGTGGTGGTGTTGTTCTCCTGCGACAGGTTCGCGTCGATGAAGCGCTCGTAGTGGCCCAGGTCGAGATCCGTCTCGGCCCCGTCCTCGGTCACGAAAACCTCTCCGTGCTGAAGCGGCGAGAGCGTGCCGGGATCGACGTTGATGTAGGGGTCGAGCTTCTGCAGGGTGACGCGCAGCCCGCGCTCCTTGAGGAGGACGCCCAGCGACGCGGCGGCGATCCCCTTCCCCAGCGAGGACACCACGCCCCCGGTCACGAAAATGTACCTGGTCTCGTCAGATCCGATCGGCGTCATTGTCTGCCCCGGCTCCTTTCAGGCGGCGCTCCATGCGCGCCAGGTCCTCCGGCGTGTCAATCCCGCCGGCCGCTTCGGCCACAACCGCCACACCGATGCGCATCCCGTTCTCCAGGGCACGCAACTGCTCCAGTCCTTCCTCCATCTCGAGCGCCGAGGGGCGGAAACCGACCCACCGGCCCAGCGCCGCCCGCCGGTACGCGTAAACTCCAACATGCCGCAGGCGGCGAGGCTCTGCCCGGCAGCCGTTGCGCGTGAGTTGCGCACGCCGGAAGGGGATCGCCGCCCTTGAGAAGTATAACGCACTCCCATCCCGCGCCCGCACGACCTTGACGACCGCCGGGTCGTGGAACTCCTCGTCGGATTCGATCCGGGTCGCGCATGTTCCCACATCGAACCCGGCTTCGACCGTCGAAACCGCCGCGCGCACGACCTCGGGATCCACCAGCGGCTCGTCGCCCTGGATGTTGACCACCACGTCGAACTCCGGGCCCATCCGTTGCGCGGCCTCCCAGGCGCGGTCGCTTCCCGACGGGTGCTCGGGCGACGTCATCAGGACGCCCGCACCCGCATCCCGGCACACTTGCGCCACCTCGTCGGAGTCGGTCGCGACGACCACGCGATCCAGAAAGCCCATCTGGCGCGCGCGCTGCCACACCCAGGTGACCAGGGGTCTGCCGAGGAGCGGCTGAAGGGGCTTGCGAGGGAGGCGGGAAGAGCCGATCCGTGCCGGGATCACACCCAGGACGCGGTTCAAGACGACCCCCTGGCACGGGGGTTCGAAACCGTGGCAGCCGTGAGAATCACGGACTTCAAGCTACCCTCGCGCCACCCCTCGAGCAACCCGCAGGAAGTTCTCCAGCAGCCGGCGGCCGTGCTCCGTGAACCACGACTCGGGGTGGAATTGAACGCCCCACACAGGGTGTTTCCGGTGGCGCATCGCCTGGATCTCTCCCCGGTCAGCCGGATCCGCGCTCCACGCGATCGCGACCAGCGGCGCCGGAAGCTCGGGAGCGGTGACGAGGGAATGGTAGCGCGTCACCTCCACGGGCGACGGGATGCCTTCGAACAGCGGATCTCCTTCATGGACGACCAGCGATGTCTTTCCGTGGACCGTCCTGGCGGCGCGGATCGTGCGCCCGCCGTAGGCCTCGCCGATGGCCTGGTGCCCGAGGCAGACCCCGAGCGTCGGAACTTCCGGCCCCAGTTCGCGGATGGCGGCGATGCTCACCCCCGCTTCGGACGGGGTCTTCGGGCCCGGCGAGATCACCAGACGGGTGGTTCCCGCACGCCGCAGCTCCTCCGGCGTAACCGCGTCGTTCCGGTAGACGCGGGGCTCCTGGCCCAGATCGCCGAGGATCTGCACCAGATTCCAGGTGAATGAGTCGTAGTTGTCGATGACCGACAGCATGGCCGTACCGGAAGCGAGGGAACCTGCACCGGCGGATTCGCGGCTGGGCAAGGCCACGCGACCGGTACACGGGATATTGATCCGCATATAATACTGATCATCATGGCCGACATGTACCGTACCTGTCTCGTCTGCAGCGCCGAATTCAGGCCGAATGACGCTCTCGAGCACCTCGACAGGGGGCGCCGGGTGGCCTACGACCCGGTGAAGGGTCGCCTCTGGCAGGTCTGCGGAGCGTGCGCGAGGTGGTCCCTCGTGCCCCTGGAGTCCCGCTGGGAGGCGTTGCAGGAACTCGAGAAGCTGGTCACCGACAAGGCCCGCATGCTCTCGCGGACGGACAACGTGGCGCTCATGCGGGCCGGACCGCTCGAGATCGTGCGGGTCGGACAGGCGGCGTTGCGGGAGGAGGCGTGGTGGCGCTACGGGAGGGAGTTCCGCAAGCGGAGGGAGAACTACCGCAAGCTCACCGTGGCGGCCGCCGCCGGCGCGGCAGGCGTGATCGCGGGTTCGGCCGCGACGGGGGGGATCAGCTTCGTGGCGGCCTGGATTCTCTGGCGCCGGGCGCCCGGGGTGGTCACGGGCGGGGCTCGCTGGATGCGGTTCGGAAGTACGGCGTGGCGGGGACGCGCCCACTGTCTGCGCTGCGGATCCACGCTCACCCGGCTGCGTTACCGGGATCGCGAGCGCCTGGTCGTGACGGGTGACGAGGAATCTCCCGGCGTCGTGGTGTCATGCGAGCGCTGCCGCGGGCACGAAGACGCCGGCCAGCGGCTCGACGGCCACGAGGCGGGGCGTCTGCTGAGGCGGGTGCTGGCCTATCATCACTTCGCCGGGTCTTCCGAACAACGCGTGGAGGGGGCCGTGAAGCTGATCGACTTCGCGGGTGGTACCGAAAGGCTGCCTTCGCGGATCCTGGGGTCGGGAGCGGCCCTTGGCAGTCTCAGCAACACGGGGCAGGTCGCGCTCGAAATCGCGGTCCATGAGGAGCACGAGCGGCTGCTTCTGTCGATGGAGGTGGCGGAACTCGAGGCCCACTGGCGGCGGGAGGAGGAGCTCGCGGCCATCATCGACGGCGAGCTGACCCCGGGTCCCGAACTCGGGCGCCCGGAGTGAAGCGCTAGTAATCCACCGGCCTCAGGTACGACTCCCCGATCGCGCTTTCCGAAAGCAGAGCTACGGTCGGAAGCTCCCGCTTCCAGTGGGTCGAGGAGAGACGGCGCCAGACGATCTCGACCTCGGTCCTGTCGAACCCCAGCCGGACCAGCGATTCGACGTTGTGCCGCTTGAGCAGCCAGTGGAGGATCGGGTCGGCCCGGTGGTAGGAGATTCCGAGCTCGTCCTCGTCGTGAACGCCCCGCACGAGGTCGGCGCTCGCCGGCTTATCGACGATCTCGGCCGGGACGCCCAGATGGCGGGCCAGCTGCCAGACCTGTGTCTTGAAGAGGTCGCCCAGGGGATTGATCGGGGGGGAGTCGTCGGCGTGCCAGGTGTAGTACCCGAGAAGCCGCTCGCTCTTGTTGCCGGTGCCAAGCGGAAGGGCCTCGAGCTTGGCGGACTGGTCGAAGAGCACGACGGAGCGCAGTCGCGCCGCGAGATTGCCACGCCGCAGCGCCGACAGTTCCGGTTCGTGAGTCGTCAGGTAGCCGTCCACGGCATCCGTGATCGAAACCGTGCGCTGTCTCGCCCCGCTGGCCGCGATGGCGAGCGCCGCATGGGAAAGGCTCTCCGGACTCGAGGTCGCGTAGGGGAGGCGGAATCCGTAGACGTTCTCCGGTCCCAGCGCCCTGGCGGCGAGGAACAGGGACACCGCGGAATCGACACCGCCGGACACACCGATGACCACCCGACCGAACCCCCGGTGGCGCGTCACCTCCTCGGAGATGAACTCGATGAGCGCTTCCTCGACCAGCGCGGCATCGATCTCGAGCGCCGCGAGATCGGCTGCGTTCGGTCGGTCCGGTGCGCGCTGCCGCCGGGCGACCGGTTCATCGCCTGTCGCAGGTGCACGGCCGTCCACCGCGGCCCGTGCCGGTGGTCTTTCACCGGACCAGGCCCGGTCCAGGGACCTCCGCAGCCGGGGAAACGCCGTGCTGAGGTCTGCGAGGAAGGGCGACTCGGTCCTCACACGCAGGATCTCGTCGAAATCGACCTCGACAACCGTGCGGGTATGGGAGAAGAGGGGAGCCCTGCGGAGCAGCGTCCCGTCCGGCGCCCACGCCGAGGATCCCCCGGGGAAGAGCTTCCCCCCCTCGGAACCCGCCAGCTGCGCGACCATCATGAAGACACCGTGCTCCTTGGCCGCCCGCGCGGCGATGCGGTCCCACTCGTCGAGGTTCGCGGGCCTCGGGGCGGCGGAGTTGAATCCACGCGCGGGAGAGGCGCACCCCGCAAGGATCATTTCCGCCCCGTCCAGTGCGAGAATCGAAGCGGTGATCGAGTGCCAGAGGTCCTCGCAGATCAGCATGCCGATCCTTCCGAAGCGCGTCTCGAACGCACTGACCTGCCGCCCCGGTTCGATGAAGCGCCCCTCTTCGAAGAGTCCGTAGGTCGGCAGGAAGACCTTCCGGTGCACATGAACCAGCTCATACCGGTCCCCACCCGGGGTGAGGTAGGCCATGCTGTTGTACACCCCGCGCCGCCCACGCTCGTAGAATCCGAGCGCCACGTCGCAGGTCCGTCCCTCGGGGGGCGTTCCCAAAGACTGGACCAGCGCCCCGGGAGCGAGAGCGACCTCGTGGGCCGCGCCTTCGACGAAATAGCCGGACAGGACGGTTTCGGGGAACACGGCGACGTCCGCATCGCGCGGCAGTGCGTCGCGAACCATGGCGGCGTTGGCCTCCACGGCTCCCTTTCGGGGTTTGACCTGACAGAGGGCCACCCGAAGGTCCTGGCCGTTGCCCATGGAGTGCTCCCGACCGTCACAAACGGATTCGAACAGTGTGGGGACTGGCCCCGCCGCCTGACTTCGCGCCATAATCTAGGTGCGTTTCCGCACCACAGAAAGAAAGCCAAAATGCTCAGATTCCTCCGCTCGACCCTCCTCCTGGCGGCTCTGGCCGCCCTTGCAATCCCGGTCGCCGGCCAGAGCGCGGGGTCGCCGGGTCAGAGAGGCAGCCGGTTGCCGTCCGTCGACATCGAGTCCGCGGAGGCTCAGGTCTTCCTCCAGGCCCTGTCGACGATCTCCCACTTCCATTCGTCGGCCCTGGCCGACTCGGTCCTGTGGGACCGGGCACTCGAGGGGCTGCTGGAGCAGCTGGACGATCCGTATGCCACCGTCTACACACCGGCGGAATACGACCGCTTCCGCGAGACCAACACCGGCGACTACGCCGGGATCGGTGTCCAGATCACGATGATGGACTCGCGCGTGACCGTGACGGCGGTCTTCCGGGACACTCCCGCCGAAGGCGTGGGCATGCTGGTGGGCGACAGGATCGTGTGGGTCGAGGGCAACGACGCCCGCGACTGGACGCTCGACCAGGCGCGCGACTCGATCCGTGGGGAGCCCGGCTCCGTGGTGCGAATCCGGGTCGCCCGCGACGGCTTCTCGGAGCCAATCCCCTTCTCGATCGTGCGTGACAACGTCCATGTGGAGGCGGTGGCTGCGACGTGGGTCGAGGACGGAATCGCCTATTTCGGCATCGACAGGATCGCGCGGGGTGTGTCGGAGGAACTCAGACAGGCGCTGGAGGAGTACGAGGGTGCGGAGGCACTGATCGTGGATCTGAGGGGCAATCCGGGGGGCTATCTGGATGAATCGCTACAGATTGCGGACATGTTGCTCGCGCCGGGCGAGAAGCTGGCGAGCGTGGACTCCCGAGGGGTTGCGGGCGCCGTATCAAACCAGGAATGGACGGCTCGAAGCCCGGCGCGCATCGCTGAGACGCCCATCGTCATCCTCGTGGACGCGTATACGGCGTCGGCTGCCGAGATCATCTCGGGAGCTCTGCAGGACAACGACCGCGCCGTCGTGGTCGGACGGAGGACGTTCGGCAAGGGAGCCGTGCAGACACACTACCCCCTGCCCGCCGGGCGACAGATCAGCATCACGACCGGATCCTGGTACACGCCGCTCGGCAGGTCGCTGAACCGCGCTCGCCACAGGGACGGCTCGCTGAAGCCGGAGGATGCAAGCCTGCCGGATCCCGTTGTGACCGCTGCCGGCAGGGAACTCCCGACGGGTGGGGGGATCATCCCCGACCTCGAAGTGGAAACGCGGGTTCTGGAACAGGAACGTCGCCTCGTCAACAACGCGAACGAAGCACAGGTGCCCTTCGGGACATTGATTCGGGACCATGCCTTCGATCTCGCCAAGAGGGCGCTTGCCGCGGGCGAGATCGAGGTGCTGCCTTCCACTGCGTTCGACGGTCTGGCCGCGGAGTTGGTGGAGGCCGGAATGGATCCCGAGATCGTTGAGGATCCCGTGGCGCGCGCGTATCTCGACCGCCAGACCCAGCTTCACTACCTGTACCGCGCGAACGCCCCGGCCCTGCGACTCCTGGTCCAGGCGGAGCGCGACGAGGCGCTCGCCGAGGCCCTTCGCCTTGCCCGCTCCGCGCGCACGCCCGCTGAGCTGTTCACGCTGGTCGACGAAACCAGAGAGACCGCACCGCCCGGCAGATAGCGGGGCCGCGCGCCGGTAAGGGATCGAGTGGGTTCAGCCGCTGGTCATGCGGCTCCGCGGATGATACCGCCGGTGCGTCCGGCGCAGGTATTCACGGTCCAGGTGCGTGTATATCTGGGTGGTGGAGATGTCCGCGTGCCCCAGCAGCTCCTGCACCACCGCCAGGTCGGCCCCGCCCTCGAGCAGATGCGTGGCGCAGCTGTGCCGCAGGGTGTGGGGTGATATCCGGCGCTCGATCCCGGCCCGCGCGGCGGCGCGCGTCACGATCGTCCACACGGACATCCGGCTCAGCGGCGTGCCACGGTGGTTGAGGAAGACGACGCCTCCTCCCATGCCCCGATCCAGAGCGGGCCTGACCAGCCGCAGGTAGCGCCCGGCCACATCGACCGCCGTCGCCCCGACCGGAACGAGGCGCTCCTTCCCACCCTTGCCGAACACCAGGCAACTCGCGTGCTCCAGGTCCAGATCCGCCAGCGCCAGACGGGTCAGCTCGCTCACCCGCATTCCGGTCGCATAGAGCAGTTCGAGGACGGCCCGATCCCGCCAGTACACGGCTGAATCCGGATCCACCGCCTCCACCAGGCGTGCCGCCTCCTCCTGGCTCAGGAACTCGGGCAGCCTCCTGCCGGTGGCCGGGCGTTCCATCCTGTCCGACGGGTCTTCGGTGACGATACCCTCTTCCGCCAGGAAGCCGAAGTAGGCGCGCAGGGCGGACTGCGCCCTTCGGATCGACCCGGGCGCCATCCCCGCCCGGTGAAGGTGTCCCGCATATTCCTGCAGGATGACATGGTCGACGCTACCGGGCCCCTCCGCGGTCCCGCGATCATCGAGATAAGCGAGAAAGCGCGTCAGGTCGCTCCGGTACGCCGCGCAGCTCCGGGGGCGGAGCCCCCTTTCGAGTGCGAGGAAATCCAGGAACGGCTCGAGGTGGAAGCGGCGCTCCAGGGCGTGACCCTTTCCCCCATGCCTCACTGAGCGTCGTCCCGTCGCCTGGCGCGCTTTCCGGGCGGTCCACGCGGACCCTCCTCCCCCGCCCCACTTCGGACCTGCGCAGCGACCCCCGCCCGCCGTCCGTACCGCCACCAGCCGATGAGCAACGCGATCGCCAGCACCGCCGACGCGGCGAGCAGCCCCCGGTTCGTGCGGGCCAGCGCGTTCATCACCGCCTCCAGGTTGTCACCCGCCAGGTAACCGACACGCACCAGCGCACCGTACCAGACCGCCGACGCGGCGAGCAGCGGAGGGACCACCCGGAGCGACCCCACGCCAGCCACACCGGCGAAGACCGGGACCAGGGCGCGAAACCCGGGCAGGAAGCGGGCCACGAAGATGGCCGCGACGCCCCAGCGCCGATAGAAGGACTCCATGCGCCGCATTCCTCCCCTCGGGACAAGGCGCTGGCCGGCTCCGGTGTGGAAGAAGGCTCGCCCGTACCGCAGGCCGAGCAGGTAGACAGCCACCGCCCCGGCCACATTGAAGAGCCACACGGTGAGGAAAACGGGCAGGATGCCGACCCTTCCGAGTCCCGCGATGAAGCCGCCCACCACGATGAACGTGTCGGCGGGTACGACCGGCAGGATGTTCTCGACGACCGCGCCGGCAGCCAGCACCGGATAGACCAGCGAGGGTGGCAACCCGGTCAGCAGGTCGACCGCTCCGTCCACTGTGTCGCCGCCCTTTCCGCGCTAGCTGCGGGAGGCTCGAACCACCGTCGCGACGGCGTGCACAGCGATTCCCTCCCCCCGCCCGATCCACCCCATTGCCTCGTTGCTCTTGCCCTTTACCGACACGGCCCCGGCCCTGACACCCATCCGCTCCGCCAGGCGCGCCCGCATCTCCGCCGCACGGGGACCGATGCGGGGCCGCTCGCAAATCACCGTCACGTCCACGTTTCCCACCGCCCAACCCTCGCCGCGCAACATGGCGACCGATGCCGCGAGCAGTTCCATCGAGTCCGCGTCGCGCCACGCCTCTTCGCCCGGCGGAAAGTGAGTGCCGATGTCACCCAGACACGTGGCCCCCAGGAGCGCGTCGATCACCGCGTGGGCCACGGCGTCCCCATCCGAGAAGCCGCTGAGCCCCGGGCTGCCGGGGAAGTGGACGCCGCCCAGCTTCAGCGGCCTGCGTGGATCGAAGCGGTGGGAATCATAACCGGTCCCGACCCGCACTACGGGGGAAGGGTGCTCCCCTGCCCCCCGAGCGCCGGGCGAACCGCCCATCTACTCCTCGTATTTCCGGATGACCAGGCAGGCGTTGTGCCCGCCGAAACCGAACGAGTTGCTGAGCGCGGCCGAAACCGGACGCTCGATCATTCCGCCGTGCGCATACTCGAGGTCGCAGTCGTCGTCCTTTGTGGAGAAGTTGATCGTGGGCGGGATCCTGCCCGTACGGCAGACCATCGCGCAGATCACCGCCTCCACGGCGCCCGCTGCACCCAGAAGGTGGCCCGTCATGGACTTGGTCGACCCGACGACGACGTCGTACGCCCCGGCACCGAAGACCTCCTTGATCGCCAGCGTCTCGGACTTGTCGTTGAGCGGCGTCGAGGTCCCGTGGGCGTTGACGTAGTCGACGTCGTCCGGAGTCAGCTGCGCGTCCTCGATGGCCGTGCGCATCGCGGACCTGGCGCCCTCCGCTTCCGGCGGAGGAGCCGTGATGTGATACGCGTCGCCCGACGCGCCGTAGCCGGCGACCTCGCCAAGAATCTCGACCCCGCGGGCGCGGGCGTGCCCCATCTCCTCCAGCACGAAGCAGCCCGCGCCTTCGCCGATGACGAATCCGTCCCTGGTGGCGTCGAAGGGCCGACTCGCTCCCTCGGGATCGTCGTTGCGCCTCGACATCGCCTTCATCGCCGCGAAACCCGCGATCGTGATCGGCGTGACCGCCGCCTCGGTGCCCCCGGCCAGCATGAGGTCGGCGTCTCCCCGCTGGATGTGCCTCGCGGCATCGCCGATCGCATGTGCGCTCGACGCGCAGGCGGAGACCGTTGCGTAGTTGGGCCCCTGCAGGCCGTACCGGATCGAGACGAGACCCGAGGCCATGTCCGGAATGAACATGGGCACGAAGAAGGGACTCACCCGGCCGGGACCCTTCCGGAACAGGGTCAGGCAGTTCGCTTCGAGGGTTGCGATTCCCCCTACGCCGCTGCCGATGATCACACCGAAGGCGCCCGGATCGCATCCCGGGGGAGGGCCCGAGAGTCCGGCCGAATCCATGGCTTCGCTGGCCGCCGCGATCGCGAAGTGCAGGTACGTGTCGTACCGGCGGACTTCCTTCCGGGTCACGTACCGTCCCGGGTCGAATCCCTTCACCTCGCAGGCTATGCGCGTCGCAAAGCCTTCCGTGTCGAAGCGCGTGATGGGGCCACCGCCCGAGGTTCCCGCAAGCAGCGCGTCCCAACTGGACGAAAGATCCAGCCCGACTGGAGTGACCATCCCCATTCCGGTTATGGCGACCCTGCGGCGCCCTTCTCTCGTGCTGCTCATCATCCCCACCGGGTGACCGGGTTCACCCGCCTGCCCGCGCTATCCCGTATCAGTCCGCGTTCTGCTTGATGTAGTCGATGGCGTCACCCACGGTGCGCATCTGTTCGGCGTCCTCGTCGGGGATGTCAATCTCGAATTCTTCCTCGAATGACATGATCAACTCGACGGTATCGAGGGAATCCGCGCCGAGGTCGTCTACGAACGAGGCGTCAGCGGTGACCTTGTCAGCTTCGACACCGAGTTCGTCGATGATGATCTCCATGACCCTGTCTGCCACAGTGTCGGACATGCTCGTGTTCTCCGTGGGTGGTTTTTCTAGGTGCTGAGGTTCCTGGATGGTCCGGCAATCCGCCTGTCGCGCGACGGTGGTCGGAATCGTCGCCTCAGGGAAGGAAAGAGGGTGCTACATTGCCATGCCGCCGTCAACCGTGAGAATCTGGCCTGTAATGTAACGCGCCTCCGGTCCCGCGAGGAACCGGACGACGCCGGCGACATCTTCGGGCTCCCCGAGGCGTGCCAGGGGGATCCTCTCTCGCAGATCATCGACAACGGCGTCGGCCAGCCCCGCGGTCATGTCGGTCCTGATGAACCCGGGGGCCACCGCGTTGCAGCGGATGTTGCGCGAGGCCAGTTCCTTCGCGACCGATTTTGTGAGCCCGTGCAGTCCGGCCTTCGAGGCTGCGTAGTTGGCCTGGCCGGCATTCCCCATCAGACCGATGACCGAGGTGACGTTCACGATGGCTCCCGCCCTGCGCTTCATCATGCGGCGCGCCACCACCCGGATCATGTTGAAGGCGCCGCCCAGGTTGGTCCCGATAACATCGGCCCAGTCGTCGTCGCGCAGGCGCAGGAGGATATTGTCCCGGGTGATGCCGGCGTTGTTGACCAGAATCGAAACCGGGCCCTGGGCGGACTCGACGGCTGCCACCGTCTTCTTGCAGGCGACGGGATCGGCGACATCGCAGGAGTAGGCCGCGTGGCCATCGCCCGGCAGGCTGGTCACGGCACCCGCAGCCCTCTCTGCGTCCCGTGCGACAATCGCAACAGCGGCACCAGCCTGCGCCAGCGCCGCCGAGACGGCCAGGCCGATCCCCCTCGATCCACCGGTCACGATCGCAACTCCGCCCTCAAGCTCACGCGTTTCCGTCATCGTTCATTCTCCATGGCTTCCACACTCTCCGGTGTCCCGTAGGCACGTGTCGGAACCCCTCTGGCGTTCCGTCGGTTCAAGCCCGTCAATACCCTGCCCGGCCCCAGTTCGGCAAATTGCTCGGCTCCGAGCACTCTCATGCGCGCTATGCAATCGATCCACCGGACCGGCGAGGTAAGCTGCCGGACAAGCAGGTTCTTGATGGCAACGGGGTCGTCGGCCGCTTCAGCGGTCACGTTGGACACAACCGGGAAGGCCGGGCGGCGGAACGGTACCCTCTGCAGGTGCTGCCGGAACTCCTCGGCCGCCGGTCCCATCAGGGGCGAATGGAAGGCCGCCGATACCACCAGCTCCACCACCCGTTTCGCGCCGTTCTTCCGCGCGGCTGCGGCAACCCAGTCGATCGCGGCGCGCTCGCCGCTCACTACCACCTGGCCCCTGGCGTTGAGGTTGGCCGGGACCAGAACCATGCCGGCCTCTTCGGCTTCGCGGCACAGTTCCTTCACTGCGGCGCCACCCAGACCCAGGAGCGCGGCCATCGACCCCGGGGCCCGATCTCCCGCATGCGCCATCAGTTCACCCCGGCGCCGGACCGCGAGCAGACCATCCCGAAAGCTGTATGTGCCGGCCGCACCGTGCGCCGACAGTTCGCCCAGAGAATGCCCGGCAGCGGCGCATACCGGGCGCAGGCGGCGGGACAGCACCCGGTGCATGGCGAGGGAATGCACGTACAGCGCGGGCTGCGCGTTTTCCGTCGCGGTCAGCACCTCTTTCGGGCCTTCCCAGGCAATGCGCGAAAGACCGAATCCGAGGGTGTCGTCCGCTTCCTCGAACGCCTCCCGGGCCTCGGGAAAGCGCTCTGCAAGCGCCTGACCCATCCCGACATGCTGCGATCCCTGTCCCGGGAACAGCAACCCGACCCTCAAGGACTCATCTCCATCCGAATTGTGCTCGCAAACGGGTTCAAGCTACCAGCGCATCGCCATGGCGCCCCAGGTGAGTCCGGCACCGAATGCCGCCATCAGGATGTGCGACCCCGGCCCGATCCTTCCCTGCTCGACGGCTTCATCCAGGCCGACCGGGATGGTGGCGGAGGAGATGTTGCCGTAGCGGTGGAGGTTCACGAACACCCGATCCATGGGCACCCGGGCATACCTGGCCGTCGCCTCGATGATCCTGGCGTTCGCCTGATGCGGGACCAGGAGGTCGATGTCATCGGCCTCGAGTCCGGCGGCTTGCATGGCCTTCGCGCTCGCTCCGGCCATCGCCTTCACGGCGGCCTTGAAGACCGCCGGCCCCGACATCTGCAGCATGTGCTCTCTTCTGCGGAGCCGCTCGGGGGTTAGCGCCAGGGCCGCGCCGCCCGCCGGCCGGGTAATCAGCTCCGCGAGGCTGCCATCGGAACTGTGGTAGCTCGACAGGATGCCTTCGCCGTTCGTGGAAGGCTGCACCACCGCGGCACCGGCGCCGTCGCCGAACAGAATGCAGGTGGCCCGGTCGTCCCAGTCGACGATCGTCGACATCTTCTCGGTGGAGACGATCAGCACGTTCTCGGCGCGGCCCGAGGCGATCTGGCCCTCGGCCATGGTGAGCGCGTAAAGGAAGCCCGTGCAGGCCGCCTGCAGATCGTAGGCGAAGCACCGGGAGGCGCCGATCATGGCCTGGATTGCGCAGGAGGTGGTTGGGAGCAGCCTGTCGGGAGTCGCCGTGGAGACGATGAGCAGGTCCACGTCCCGTGCGGACAATCCGGCCTTTTGTAGCGCGCCGCACGCCGCCTGGGCCCCCATTGCCGCCGCACCGGTGTCGTCGTCGGCGATGCGCCGCTCCCTGATGCCGGTCCGTTCGCGGATCCAGGCGTCGCTGGTGTCGACCATGTCCTCGAGGTCGGCGTTGGTGAGCACCCTTTCCGGCAGGTAGCGGGACGTGGCCGCAATCCGTGCGACGGGAGTTCTTGGGCTCATCAGGCACTCCTATGCGCTGCGAGGTCTCGCTCCGCGTGGGCGACCATTCCGGTACGCACCACCTGTGTCGCCACGCCCACGGCCTTCCCGATGGCCTTGTCCGACGATGCTCCGTGGCAGACGATGCAGACACCGTTTACCCCGAGCAGGGGAACGCCCCCGTATTCGGCGTAGTCGAACTCACGAAAATGGTCTTCAAGTCTGGCGTGAAGCAAATCCGATTCCAGGCGCGAACGGAAACTCTCGAAGAAAAAGTGCGCGAGCGACTCGTAGAACTTGAGCAGGACGTTGCCGCTCAGGCCGTCGCAGACGAGGACATCGCAAGCGCCGTGGATGATGTCGCGGCCCTCGATGTTGCCGACAAAATTCAAATCGCTGCGAGCGAGCAGGCGGTGGGTGACCTTCAGCACGCCGGGGCCCTTGACCTCCTCCGCGCCGACGTTGAGGAGCCCGACCCGAGGGCGCCCGATTCCCTCCACATCCTGCATGTAGATGGAGGCCAGCCGGGCGAACTGGACCAGGTGCTGGGGCTTGCACTGGAGATTCGCGCCGACATCCACGACGAGGGTCCTGCCCTCGGTGGTGGGAAACGGAGCCGCGAGCGCGGGACGGTCCACCCCGGGGAGCAACCTGAGCGCCATGAGCGAAGCTGCCATTACGGCCCCGGTCGAACCCGCGGACACGAAGGCGTCCACCTCGCCGGACCGCTGCAATTCGACTCCCAGCCTGATGGAGGAGCGCGGATTGCGACGCAACGCCGAGACCGGCGAGTCTCCGGGCCCGATACTCTGACGCGTGTGCAGGACGGTGATCCTGTTGTGACTGCCTCGAGCGCGCAGGTCGCGCTCGATGGCGGTTTCGTCGCCGATCAGGAGCACTTCGAGCCCGGGATCCCGCTCGACTGCGGCTACGGCACCACCGACCTCACTGGAGGGGGCGTGGTCCGTGCCCATTGCATCGAGGGCGATCCGCATTTCGGAACCCGGGTGGCCCGCTCAGGGGCAGGCTATTCTTCGTCGACCTCGTAGATGAGCTTGCCGCGGTACCGTCCCGATGTCGGGCACACGCGATGGCGGAGCGTGGGCGCACCGGTTCGGGAGCACGTTGCCAGCGTCGCTTCCGACGCCTTGTAGTGTGTCCGGCGCTTCCGCTTCCGTTGTTTCGACACCCGCTTCTTGGGAACGGCCATCTGAGTCCTTCCTAATCCGTTTGCAGGGCCTTCAGTGCCGACCACCTCGGGTCGGTCCCCTCCCGGGGCTCCTCGGCCACGTATCTGTATCGCTCGACGGAATCGCCGCACGCGGTGCAGCGTCCATCCTCGTCCGCCGGCAAGTGGTACCGCGGCACCTCCAGCAGTACCTCTTCCCGAATGGCATCTTCCAGGTCCAGCGTCCTTTCCTGGTATCCCATGGTTCGCACATCGGGATCCGTCCCCTCCCACTCCTCGCTCGCCACGTAGAGCAGTGCAAGCGGTCTCTCGACTGCGATATCCAGTTGTTTCAGGCACCGTCCGCATTCGTAGCGGACCGGAGCCCGCCAGGAGCCCCGCACGACAACCCCGCCCTCGGCCGTGAGACTGGCCGAAGCAGTGACCTCGACCGCGCCCGAAAACTCAAGTTCCGAATCGGTCCAGATTTCGGATTCAGGAGTGACAGCCCCGTTCAGTGCCAACCTTCGGTCTCGCCGCAACCGCAGCAGATCTATTTGCAACATAGATCATAAAGCTAGCGCACTTTCGGAGTATGCGTCAATCGCTTTTCGCTTCCCACAGGGCGTGTGGAATCCGCCTACCCGATGCGGTCGGTTTCCGGGAAGAAGAAGGCGATCTCCCGGCGGGCGTTCTCATTCGAATCGGATGCGTGGATGGCGTTCCGCTCCCTGGACTCGGCGTGCAGCCGCCGCACGGTGCCCTCGGCCGCGTCGGCGGGATCGGTAGCGCCGATCACTTCGCGGAGTCGCGCTACCGCGTCAGGGGCCTCGAGGATCATTGGAATGCACGGGCCCGAGGTCATGAATGCGACCAGGGAGTCGTAGAACGGGCGTTCTCTGTGGACGGCGTAGAAAGACCGGGCGTGCGCCCGGCTCATCCTGATCATCCGGGCGGCCTTGAGCGTGAATCCGGCGGCCTCGACGTGGGCGAGAATCTGCCCCGCCTTCCCGCTACCGGTCGCATCCGGCTTGATGATGGCAAGCGTCTGGGTCATCGGTTCTTCCGGCGTGGGTGCAATGAGTGGCGCGGTAACGGAATCAAGGGTCGGGCGCGGAGTCAACCCGCCTGGGGGACCGCGAGGTCACGAAAGCCTCCGCAAAAGCCTGCATTACGGTGTCACCGGACAGGAACCCGACGAGCCGGCCATCCGTAACCACCGGAAGGCGGGGGACCCCTCGCGAGATCAGCGAACGGCTCGCGGCCGCCAGTGTTTCGTTTTCGGACACACAGAGCACCGATCGCGTCATGAGGTCGCTCGCGTGCAGGTTCCGACGCCCGGACGGTGGTCCGCCTTCCCGCCGCGGCAGAATATGGCACAGGATGTCCTCGGCGGTGATCACGCCCAGCAGCTCGTGATCCTTCCCGACCACCGGAAGGATTCCAAGCCCGCGCCTCAGCATCAGGTGCTGAACTTCCCCGACCGGTGTATCGGGATAGATCCGGTATGTGAGCGGTTCCATAACCTGCTCGACTCGGACGTCTAACTCTATGCGGTTTTCCAGAAACGCTTTGGAGTTCGTTAGTTCAAGCAGGTTCTCATGTGTGGGGCGGTCACCCATTCCACGCGAATACCGGACCAGTGCCGGCGCCAGAAAGAGGTTGACTGACGGTCTCGGAAGTCCCCATGCCACCCAGGCCGCGCTACGCTTCGCACCCGCCCGGTCCTGCCCCGACGCGAGGCAGACGACCAGTCCCGGCTCCGGATGATCCCGGCCGAGATTGACGAAGTCCACGTGGCCGGTGAGGGGTATCCGCCATGGGGGTACGCCCGACAGGGCGGCCGTGCCGGCCGCCGCGAGGAGTGGATGGTCGCCCGGCAGTTCCGTCCCTCCCGGTTCGAGACACGACAGCGGATCGTCTCCGGGTGTCGCGATGATTCCCGGTGCGACCAGCAGTCGCCCAAGCGTTACGCCATCCATGACACGAAGCAGCCCAAACGGGTGCTACCGGCCCAGCGCCTCGGCCACGAGCACGGATATCTCCGCTGGACGCCTGGCGACCCGGATTCCATTGTCCTCGAAGGCCCGGGTCTTCTCGGCCGCGGTTCCTGCCGATCCGCTTATGATCGCGCCGGCGTGGCCCATTCGCTTGCCCGGTGGAGCCGTTCGCCCCGCAATGAAGCCGACCACGGGGATGCTCAGATTGGCGCTGACCCACTCGGCCGCCTCCTGCTCGGCGGTTCCGCCGATTTCCCCGATCATGACCACGGCCTCGGTTTGGGGGTCGTCGGCGAACGCCGATAGGCAGTCCACGAAGCTGGTCCCGATCAGCGGATCGCCACCGATCCCCACGCAGGTCGTCTGACCCAGTCCATCCCGGGTCAGGTGGTGCACCGCCTCGTAGGTGAGCGTGCCGGATCTCGATATGAGTCCGACGGGGCCGGGCGTTACCATTCGCCCGGGAATGATGCCCAGAGTGGTCTTGCCCGGACAGATGATCCCGGGGCAGTTGGGGCCGAGAACCCGGCTGCCTCGATCCCGTGCCAGCGCGTGGGCGCGCGTCATGTCCAGGACCGGGATTCCCTCGGTCACGCAGACGATGAAGGAAACGCCTGCGTCGGCGGCTTCCATGATGGCACTCGCCGCGAACGCGGGCGGAACGTAGACCACCGACGCGTCTGCCCCGGTCTCGGCCACGGCGTCGGCGACCGTGTCGAACACGGGCACACTGCGCCCTTCGGGCCCTTCGAAGTCGCGGCCGCCCTTCCCCGGCGTCACACCGGCCACGACGCGCGTGCCGTACGCGATCATCTGACGGGTATGAAACGAGCCGTCCCGTCCGGTGATCCCCTGAACGACGACGCGGGTATTCTCGTCAACGAAGATCGACATGCTGTCTCTCGGTGTCCTTTGTCGGTCTGGGAGTCATCCGCCAGATCAGCTGGCCAGCCGCACCGCTTCCTGGACCACCTCGTCCATCGAGGTGCCCGCGGTGAATCCGGCGTCCGCCAGGATCTGCCGTGCGAGGTCCTCATTCGTTCCCGTGAGCCGGATCACGATGGGAACCCCGATATCGATCCGCTCGGTCGCTTCCACGATCCCTCGCGCCACATCGTCGCATCGGGTGATCCCGCCGAAGATGTTGAAGAGGATCACCTCAACCGCCGGATCGGAGGTGATGATCTCGAGCGCGGCCACCACCTTGTCCGGGTTGGAGGAGCCGCCGATGTCCAGGAAGTTCGCGGGATCCCCGCCGTAGTACTTGACGAGGTCCATCGTCGCCATCGCCAGTCCCGCGCCGTTTACGCAGCAGCCGACGTTTCCATCGAGCTTGACGAAGCTGAGGCCGGCTTCGCGTGCCTGCGCGTCGGCCCCGTCCTCGGAGCCGGAATCTCTCAAGGCGCCAATCGAAGGACGGCGGAAGAGTTCGTTGTCGTCGATGCTGACCTTGGCGTCGATCGCCTTGACTTCGCCCCCGGTCGTCGAGATCAGGGGATTGATCTCGGCCATGGAGGCGCCGTTGCCGACGAAGACGTCGTAGAGTTGCGAGATGATCCTCGCACCCTGGCGGGCGAGGGAAGGATCGGCATACAGGCGGGTGGCGAGGCGATAGGCCTGGTGCGGCATCAGACCATAACGCGGATCGACACGGAGCTTGTGAATGGCGTCCGGATTCGTGGCCGCGACTTCCTCGATGTCGACGCCTCCCTCGGCCGACACCATGAATACAGGACACTGTCCCTCGCGGTCCACGAGAACACCGACATAGGCCTCGGTAGCGATCTCCTCGGTGGGGCAGACCAGCACCTTCTCGACCGTGAGTCCGCTGATCTCCATCCCCAGAATGGCCTCGGCGTGGGCAGCCGCTTCGTCCGGACCCGACGCCAGCTTCACGCCACCAGCCTTGCCCCGGCCACCGGAATGGACCTGAGCCTTTACGACGACTCCGCCCCCGTAGCGGTCCGCGATCTCGCGGACGGCCTGCACATTGTCCGCAACTTCGCCGGGGTTGACCGCCATGCCGGCGGCGCGGAAGAGTTCCTTGGCCTGGTATTCGTGAAGGTTCATGGAGCCATGAAGTTACAGGGAATCGGGCTCGGGACAACCATCCCGGACCGTCGTGCCACCCGGCGTCGGGCACTTTGGAGAGACGGCCTTCATATCATATTACAGAGCCCCCCGCCGCTGAAGGACCCATGCTTCCGAACACCCCGATGCACCACGACTCCCAGGCGATCTACCTGGACCACGCCGCCACGACACCGGTTCGTCCGGAGGTCGCGGCGGCGATGGCAACCTGCGTGATCGAGGACTTCGGCAACCCGTCGAGCCGGCACACGTGGGGGCGGAGTGCGAGAAGCCGACTGGAGGAGGCTCGCGAGAGGGTCGCAGCCTCCCTGGGCGTGTCCGCAGCCACGGTGCACTTCACACGGGGAGGCACGGAGTCCGACAACCTGGCCGTTCTGGGGAGGGCGCGAAGCGTTGCGGCAGCGACCGGCAGCGCGCACGTCGTTACTTCGTCGATCGAGCACCCGGCGGTGCTCGAGGCCGCGCACCAGGCGGTCAGGGAGGGGGGGACACATACGGTCGTCGGCTTCGACCAGGGGGCATTCGACATGGACGCGCTGCGCCGGGTGCTCCGCGAGAGACCGGCGGTGGTGTCGTGCATGTGGGTCAACAACGAGACCGGGATTGTGCTGCCGATTCCCGAGATCGCGGCCGAGTGCCGTGCCCGGGGCGCTCCGCTTCACAGCGACGCCGTGCAGGCGGCAGGAAAGATGCCGCTGCCCGCGGCGGGCATTCCGGGGGACCTGCTCACCGTCACCGGCCACAAGATCTGCGGCCCCAAGGGTACCGGAGCACTCATCGTCCAAAACCGGCACGACCTCCGTCCGCTGCACTTCGGTGGCGGCCAGGAGGGGGGACTGAGGCCGGGGACCGAGGATGTGGCGGGCGCCGTCGGGCTTGCCGTCGCACTCGAGCTCGCGGTCGCGGAAACTTCGACGGAATCCGCCCGCCTGACCACGTTGCGGGAAGAGATCGAGACGGGGCTGGTCAATTCGGTCCCGGGCCTGCGCGTAAACGGACGTGGCCTGCCGCGGGCGCCTCATATCCTCTCCCTGTCGATCCAGGGTGCGGATTCGGACACCCTGCTGGCCGCGCTCGACACTTGCGGCATTGCGGCTTCGGGCGGGTCGGCGTGCGCCAGTGGATCGAGTGCGATGAGCCCCTCGCTGGCGGTGCTCGGGTTCGATGCTGCCAGCGCCGCCCTGCGCCTGAGCTTCGGCCGGCTCAATTCGCGCGATCAGGTGGGACGGATCGTGGCAGCCGTGACGAGCGCCGTCGAGCGGACGCGCGCGCTGGTCGTCTCATGAACGGCAGGAGCGCGCGGCAGCGCATCCTGGTGGCGATGTCGGGGGGCGTGGACTCCTCGGTCGCGGCCGCGATGCTCGTCGACGCCGGGCACGAGGTGATCGGCGCCACCATGAAGACCTTCTGCTACGGCGACGAGGAGGTCGCTGTCGGCACCCGCACGTGCTGCGGACTGGACGGCATCCAGGACGCGAAGGCAGTCGCGGACCGATTGGGGATTCCGCACTACGTCTTCGACGTCGAGCGCGAGTTCACCCGCGACGTGATCGACGACTTCGTGAGCGAATACAGCCGCGGCCGCACGCCGAACCCGTGCGTGCGCTGCAATTCGAACACCAAGTTCCGGGATCTCTTCCGGAGGGGGCGCGTGCTGGGGTGCGACGGCGTGGCGTCGGGCCACTACGTCAGGATCGACCGGGACGCCGGCGAGACCCGCTTGCTCCGCGGGCTCGACTCCGCCAAGGACCAGTCCTACTTCCTCTGGGGACTGCCGTCCGGGCTCCTCGACCGGCTTCATTTTCCGCTCGGGGCACTCACCAAGGCCGAGGTGCGGTCAAGGGCACGCGAGATGGGACTGGTGACGGCCGACAAGCCCGAGTCGCAGGAGATCTGCTTCGTGCCCACCGGCGACTACCGGGATTTCCTGGCCAGGAAGCTGCTCCCGATCCACCCGGCGCTTCTGCCCGGGGCGATCGTCGACCACCGGGGCCGCGTGCTCGGCCGCCACGACGGCTATTCCGGTTTCACGGTGGGCCAGCGCAAGGGGATCGGCGGAGGGCTGCCGGAGCCCTGTTACGTGCTCGAAATCAGGCCGGAGTCGCGTGAGGTGGTGGTGGGTCCCAGGCACCTGCTCGAAGTCGGCGGCGTCGTGGTCGGAGATCTGAATTGGCTCACCGCCGCCCCGCCACCCGGAACGCCCCTCCATGTGCAGATCCGATACCGGTCGCCGCTCCAGGCCTGCCGGATCGATTCCTGCGGGGACGATTCCATGCGGCTTTCCTTCGACCGACCGGCGAGCGCGGTGACTCCCGGCCAGTCAGCCGTCCTCTTCCGCGGCGACCGCGTGGTCGGGGGCGGCAGGATCCGGCGGGTCACCACTTCATCCCGGACGACTCGGCGAATTCCCGCATCTGCTCCTGCTGCTCCTCGGTAAGAGATTCGGGAACCTCCACCTTCACCTCGACGAACTGGTCGCCCCGCCGTCCCTCGCGGCTGATCCCCTGGCCCCGGATCCGGAAGCGTGTGCTGGGCTGGGTACCCGGGGGCACGCGCAGGACGACCTTCCTCCCCGAGATGGTGCTCACCCGGATCCTGGACCCGAGCATCGCCTGCACCAGGTTCACCGGCACGGTGACGTGAATATCGTTGCCCTCACGGCGAAAGAACCGGTGCGGCACAACCTTGAAGGTGATGATGAGGTCGCCGGGCGCCCCACCCTTCGTGCCGCGCTCGCCCCGACCCGTCAAGCGGACCTTGGAGCCGGTGTCCACACCGGCGGGCACCGTCACCTCCAGCTTGCGGTTCTGGTGGACCTTGCCGTCCCCGCCACAGGCGCCACAGACCTTTTCGGCTCTCCGGCCACGACCGACGCATGCCGGACAGGGACGGCTCACCGCGAACCCGCCCTGACCGAAGGAGACGGTACCGGATCCCCTGCACTCATCGCACTGTTTCCACGTCGTGCCCGGCGCGCCACCCGTACCCCCGCACGTTGCGCACTCCTCGTTGATCGGAACCGAAACGGGCGCCTTGCCGCCGGTCGCCGCAACCATGAACGGCACTTCGACCGTGTACTCCACGTTCTCGCCCCTGGCCGGCCCGGAAGGCTTGCGCGCCTCTTCCTTCTTTCCTCGATCGAAGATGGACGTGAAGATGTCCGAAAACCCGCCCACGCCGAGATCCTCGAAGGAGAAGCTCGTGGACTGCTGCGTCCCCGGACGTGTTCCGCCGGGACGCGCGCCGCCAAACCCGAATGCCCCGAGCTTGCGCACCTGATCGTACTTGGCACGCTTCCTCGGATCGGACAGGATGGCGTTCGCCTCTCCGACGTCCTTGAAACGTTCGGACGCTTTCGGGTTGTTGGGGTTGGCATCGGGATGATACTGCTTCGCCAGCTTGCGATAGGCCTTCTTGATCGTCTCCGGGTCCGCCTTCGGATCGACACCGAGGATGGCGTAGTAGTCCTTGTCGGTCGTCGTCATCGCCTCTGAACCGTTAGTCGGACTTGAAGACGCTCACCCGTGCCGGACGGATGAGAACCCCTCTCAGGGTATACCCTCTCTGGAACACCATTGCGACGGTGTCGTCGTCCTCCTCCGCCTCGGTCGGAACCCGCATCATCGCCTCCATCGTGTTGGGATCGAAGGTCTCGCCGGCGGGGTCCACGACCTCGACCCCGGCGTCACCCAGTACGCGGAAGAACTTGCGCTCGACGAGGTCGACCCCTTCCACGATCGAATCCACGGAGGACTTGTTTTCCGGCTCCAGGGCGGTAACCCGAAGCAGATCGTCCAGGGGATCCAGAAGACGGGAGACGAGGTCGGCCTGCGCGCGGTCCCAGCCTTGCCGCAATCTGTCCTCCGTCCTCTTCCGGTAGTTGTCGAAATCGGCGGCTAGCCGAAGATGCTGATCCTTCAGACGATCCCTCTCGGCCGCGAGTTCCACGAGAGGGTCCTGCCCGAGCTCTTCGGGGCCAGCCTCACCGTCGGCGGGTACGTCCTCATCGCCGTGGAGCCCCCCGGCGCCCTGCGCCTCCCCGGTCCCGGAGTCGTCTTCGCCCTCGCGCGCCTGCTCGTGGCTGTGGACCTCCCCTGCTTCGGTCTCGCGGCCCACCTCTTCACCGTTGTGTTCGTCTTGAGAGTTCATTTCCTCGCTCGCAATCTATCTGGTGCCACCGCGCGTTTCTTGTGCCGCAAGCACGGTGGACGGCCCGTCAACGGGTGCATTCCAAAGTCGTGTATTCGGGTACCCTGGTCCATACATCGGCCACGCTTCTACAGTCGTGCCATGGCCTGCAGCGCCATGTGCAGGACGGCCACGACGCTGCTCTCGCGAACGGCGGTCCTGTCGCCATCGAACAGCTCCTGACGGGCGATTCCGGTGCCCGTGGACATGGCAACCGCCAGCCATACGGTGCCCACGGGCTTGTCCTTCGTCCCGCCGCCGGGACCCGCTATTCCGGTCACGGACATCGCCAGGTCCGCCGAAAAGGCACGGCAAGCGCCGAAGGCCATCTGCAGCGCGACGATTCGCGAGACGGCGCCGTGACGCTCCAGTGCCAGGGGGTCGACTCCCAGGTGCCGGACCTTGATGTCGTTGGAGTAGGCGATCAGACCGCCGCTGTAACAGCCCGATGCACCGGGAAGATCGGTGATGACCTTGGACAGCAGCCCGCCCGTGCAGCTCTCGGCGGTTGCGAGCCTGAGACCGCGGGCCATCGCCCTGCCGGCCAGACGCCGTACCCCGTCCGCAACGGAGGAGAATTCACCATTCCCCACGGTTGCCGTCATCTGGACTGCGCGACCACGGACCTGTAGCGCCAGACATAGTCAGCGAGCGAGAAGACCGTCAGGAACACCGCGACGGCCAGGGTGACAGCGACGAAGCCGGTGTGGAGGAGCTGCCACGCGCCCCAAAAGCCGTGCGTCCAACCTGCTTCGGTCCCGGAGAGGAACAGAGGATACCAGAGCAGAAGCGAACCGATGAAGAAATTGGTCACCAGGGACTTGTACTTCCCCGACTTTCCGGCCGCGATGACCGTCCCCCGGCGGGCCGCGTAGCTGCGAAAAACGGTCACGATGAGTTCCCTGCTGAACACCACGGCGATGACCCAGACCGGGAGAGTCCCCCAGAACGGCAGTTCGTGGAACCCGTCGTCCCTGCGGGTGATGAAGTAGAGCGGAACAAAGGCACTCGCCATGAGCAGCTTGTCCGCTATCGGGTCCAGGAGTTTTCCCGCGTCCGAGATCCATCCGTGTTTCCGGGCCAGATGGCCGTCCCAGACATCGGAGAGCGCGGCGACCAGGAACACGGCGAAGGCCGCGTAGCGCTGAGGACGGTCCGGTGACAGCGCCAGGTACGCGATGACGGGACACAGCGCGATCCGCGCGACCGAGATGACATTGGGAATGCTCACGGGCCTGCGACCCTTCCGCGGAGCTCATCCTCCATGCGGGCGAGAATCGCTGCGGCCCTGCCGCGCAGCAGTCCGCGTGCCTCCCACGCCCGGAAATCCCGCAGGAGCGTGACCGCCCCGACGCTGGCCGGTTCACCGGCGAGATGCCCCAGGGCCGCCAGCCGGCGAAGAGGGCTCGGGCTGAAGAGGTTCCTGCGGTGGCGGGACACCTGGTCGCGCAGAATCAGCGCTGAAATGGCGGCAACCGCGCCGGCGCCGAGCAGAAGCAGGCCGAACCTGCGCATGCGGCGATCCATCGGCTCGCTACATCTCCCTTCGGCCCGCCAGGGCCTCGGCAATGGTCGTCCCGTCGACGTACTCCAGGTCGCTGCCCACGGGAATGCCTCTGGCCAGGCGTGTAATGCGCACCTTCCGGGTCCGCAGGAGGCGCTCCAGATACACGGCCGTGGCCTCACCCTCGACACTCGCGTTGGTCGCGAGGATCACCTCCCTCGCGGGCGTCCCGGCACCCTCCAGCCGTTCGATCAGGCCAGCGATGTTGAGTTTCTCGGGACCGATCCCGTCCAGCGGGGAGAGACGGCCGCCCAGCACATGAAAGAGCCCCTTGTATCGGCCCGCGCGCTCGATCGCTCCGACTTCATAGGCTTCCTCGACGACGCAGATGATCTCCTGATCCCTCGACGGGTCCTGACAGACCTGGCACAGCTCCGCCTCGCAGTAGTTGCCGCATCTGGGACACGGATGCACCCTGTCGGCCACGTCCTCGAGCGCGCGTGCCAGCCGCCGCGTATCACCCCTGGCCCCCTTTACCAGATGGTACGCAAGGCGCAACGCAGTCTTTGTACCCACGCCCGGAAGCTTGCCGAGTTCGCGCGTGAGATTCCCGATCGCCGACACCGTGAAGGTCGGGGGTGTCAGAAGAGTCCGGGGAGCTGCACCGGAAACCCTCCCGCCGCGCTCCGCATGCGCTCTTCGGAAAAGGTCCGGGCACGATGCTGCGCCTCGGCCACCGCGGCGACCACAAGGTCCTCGAGCATCTCCACATCCTCCGGGTCGACCACTTCGGGTTCGATCGACACGCCGACCAGATCGCCCTTGCCCGTCACGCGCGCCCTGACCATCCCCCCTCCCGCCGAGGCCTCGATCTGCTCGCTGTCGAGACTGTCCTGCAGCTCCTTCACCTTCGCCTGGAGCTGCTGTCCCATCTTCATGAGTTGCTGAATGTTCGTCATTGTTCGTTCTCGTCGCTGTGGTCCCGGGCTTCCGTCAGTCAACCAGCTCCAGGTCCAGTTCCCTGACCGCCCGATCAATGACGGGCGCGCGGTCGATCAAGTCCTGCAAACGGTCTCGGCGAACCGTTTCCCTCGTAACCCTCTCCGCTGTCGGAGAACCATCGGCCGGTTCGCTCGCAAATAGAATCTTGGCAGATTCGCGCCTGGCATGAAGGGCCAGTCCCTCTTCGAGCCTCCGGCGGATTGACTCGTCTCCGAGCCGCCCGGACGCGAGATCCTTCCCGACCTCCAGTACCAGGGCGTCACCGTCTTCCCTGGCTCTCACGCCGCGTAGAATGCTGGCAAGTCCGCGAGGGAGGCGCGGTCCGTCGTCGAGCAGCTCCTTCCAGGCGTCGGCCAGACGGCGCGTAGAGGACGGCGCCGTTCCTGGAGCCTCGGCCGAGGAGGAGGGCACCGGGTCGCGGGACACCGGAGCCGCCGTTGGAGCGGCCGGAGCCGGTACTCTTTCGGGTGCTCCCCCGAGAGCCCGAATCACGTCCTCGAGCTCGACCGTCCTGTCCAGATAGCTCATGCGCAGAAGCAGCACTTCGACCAGCACCCGCGGACGGCCTGTCCGCCGGAGGCTGCCGTCCGCCTCCAGCGAGGAGCACATGGCGAGCATGCGCACGAGATCGCCCGGGGCGAAGGCGGCCGCGCGCTGTGCAAACGCATCCCGGAGTTCGGCTCCCATCACCCCGGGGGCGCACTTCGGGTCCACCGCCATGCGCAACAGGAGCCTGAGTTTCTCCGTCAGGCCGTGGTAGAACTCGACCAGGTCGTACCCCTCGTCGATCAGGGTCTCGACAAAGTCGAAGACGGCCCCGTGCCGCTTCCCGATGATGATGTCCAGGACCTCCAGGTACCGTGTCTCGGCGACGACACCCAGCACCTGGACCACCGACTCGACGGACACCTCTTCGTCCGATAGCGCCAGGACCTGGTCCAGGAGCGAGAGCCCGTCGCGCATTCCCCCGTTCGCCTTTCGCGCGATCGCACGAAGCGCTTCCCGGTCGAACGCGATGCCCTCGGTCGCCAGCACCTGCTGCAAACGCTCGACGATGTCGTCGGCGCCGATACGCCTGAAGTCGAACCGCTGGCACCGTGACAGGATCGGTGAGGCACTCTGCTCGATCCGGCGGGGCTCCGTGGTGGCGAAACAGAAGATCACCCGCGGG
Source organism: Gemmatimonadota bacterium (assembly GCA_022823145.1). Taxonomy (GTDB): domain Bacteria; phylum Gemmatimonadota; class Gemmatimonadetes; order Longimicrobiales; family Gaopeijiaceae; genus Bin94. Next base: position 178,165 of record JAJDXS010000029.1, on the reverse strand, counting down.
GGCGGCTCCTCGAGGATCTTCAGCAGCGCGTTCCACGCCTCGCGCGTGAGCATATGGGCTTCGTCGAGGATGTACACCTTGAAGCGGCCCTCGTCCGACGGAGCGTACATCGCGCGCTGTCTCAGGTCGCGGGCGTCCTCCACGCCCCGGTTGGAGGCGGCGTCGATCTCGACCACATCGAGTGAAGTGTGGCCGCCCCATATGCGTTCGCAGTTGTCGCAGCGTCCACACGGCTCGCCCTCTGGCGTCCGGTCGGCGCAGTTCAGCGACATCGCGAGAATCCGGGCAACGGTCGTCTTTCCCACGCCGCGGGGCCCACAGAAGAGGTAGGCGTGCCCCACGCGGTCACCGGCCACGGCCCGCTTGAGTGTCTCGGACACGTGCTCCTGTGTGGACACCTCACCGAAATGGCGGGGCCGGTACTTCCGGGCTAGGGCAAGATAGGACAAGAGGCCGTCGGTGGGGGCTTCGGGTGGCCGCGAAGTGCCCCAGGCGCTCCGCGGCGACGGTCACCACACTTACCGCTGCTACCTGCGGGGTCCTGACGGGGTTCATGGGCTTCCGACCCGCGGACCTGGGGCACGCAGCAAAGCTACCCGGATTCGCAAACCAGCGTCAACCGGGGCGCCAGGCATCCGGTATGTGCTCTATTTCGACCTCCTCTCCCACGATTCTCACCCCGACCGCGTCGAATCGATAGTTGGTGCCGGCCCTGCCGTGTTCATGGATCCACCTTCTTGCTGCCGACACGACCGTCCTCCTCTTGGATCTTCCGATGGGTTCCAGCGGAGTGCCCCCCGAAGAGGTCGTGCGCGTCTTCACCTCCACGAACGCGACGACCCGGCCTCTGCGAACCACCAGATCGATTTCCATCGACCCGGCGCGGTAGTTGCGGGCCAGCACCGTCCAGCCGCGGGACCGCAGATGGTCTGCCGCGATCGCCTCGCCCCTGCGGCCGTGAACCCACCCGTTTCTTCCGGTCCTCACTCTCATGGCCGACAAGGTGGCGAGGTCCCACGGGCGTTGGAATGGCTGGATGGGACGTGTCGGAAACAGGCGTTTGTGCAACCGGGACGGATTCGACCGCGACGACTCCGGTACGCCGCAGGAAGGGGCCTGGGCCCTGTGCCGGCGAGGGGTCAGAACGGTCCTGCTGACCCCACTGTCTCCGGCAGTCGCGCCAGGGAACGATCGATCGCCTCCGCGATCGGGCCGCACTGGCGGATCAGACGTTCGAACTGCTCGGGGTACAGGCTCTGCGCACCGTCGGACAGGGCCTCGGGCGGATTCGAATGCACCTCGATGATCAGGCCGTCCGCCCCCACCGCCACCGCAGCCCGGGCCATGGGTGTGACCTTGTCGCGCACGCCGGTCCCGTGACTGGGGTCGGCGATCACCGGCAGGTGGGTCAGCGACTTGACGAGCGGTATGGCGGTCAGGTCCAGCAGGTTGCGTGTCCGCCTGTCGAAGCTGCGCACGCCGCGCTCGCAGAGGATGACATCGGGGTTCCCCTCGCTGAGCAGGTACTCCGCCGCGAGGAGCAGCTCCGTGATTGTCGCCGACATGCCCCGCTTCAGGAGAACGGGTCGTCCGGAGCGGCCGGCCCGCTTCAGGAGCGGATAGTTCTGCATGTTGCGCGCACCGATCTGGATCACATCGGCGTACTCGGCCACCAGAGCCACGCCCTCGGGTTCGACCGCTTCGGTCACGATCGCGAGGCCGGTCTGCTCGCGGGCCTCGGCGAGGAGTTCCAGACCCCTGGGGCCGAGACCCTGGAACGAATAGGGCGAGGTGCGCGGCTTGAACGCACCACCCCGCAGCGCGCTCGCGCCGGAGTCGCGAACGCTTGCCGCGATGTCCAGGATCTGCTCCCGCCCCTCGACCGCGCACGGGCCCGCGATCACGACCACTTCCCGGCCCCCGATCACGACTCCGTTGCCAATGTCAACCAGGGTGTCCTCGTCCCGCCACTCGCGCGAAACCTGCTTGTAGGGCTGGCTCACCTTGATGAGTTCCCGCACGCCGGGGAGTCCGGCCAGGCGGGCCGACTCCACCCTGCCGTCGTTGCCGACCAGGCCGATCGCGGTGCGCTGCTTGCCGGGCATCGGCTTCGCGCCGTATCCCATGTCAGAAATCGTATCGACGACTCGCTGTATCTCTTCGGGCGTCGCCCGGTGATCCATCACGATGAGCACGGTTTCGCCTTTCCGATGCAAAAGCCCTGACCGTCACGGGCGCAGAACACGCGCCCGGAATAGCCGGCGTCGCGCACCAGTGCGGGTACGGCGTCGGCTTCAAGGGGTGGATAGAGGTGCGTGAGCAGGAGCGTAGCCGGCTGTGCGCACCGCGCCATGGCCGCCACCGAAACGGGCGACAGGTGGTTGTTCGCGGGAGGCGGATCGGCGTAGGCGCACTCACTGACGAGAACATCCACGCCCGCGAAGAACGCGCCCAGCGCCGGATCGGGTCCCGTATCGCCGGTATACCCGATCGAGCCGCCTTCGGTGTTCACACGCACCGCCACCGAGCCCTCCGCGTGAGGTGTTGGAAGGAAGCGCAACTGCAGGGACGCCTCCGCTTCGGTCCAGGTCGTCCGTGTGTCGATCTCTTCATACACGACCGTGAAGCCGGGGGCGACGATGAAGTCACCGTGCGCGGCACGCAAGGCTTCCGTGCGGACCGACAGGCCGGGGGGACCCAGGACGTGCAGCGGTCGGGTGCGTGGCGAGGGAGCCGCCCACTTCAATGCGAAGAGCAGGTGTGGAAGGTCGCCCATGTGGTCGGTGTGATAGTGCGTCAGGACGATGTGGCTGATCTTCCACCAGGGCTTGCCGAGACGGGCCAGTCCGTGCACCGCACCGGGGCCCACGTCGAGCAGAAGCATGTCGGAACCGCTCTCGACGAGGTGACAGGGGCTGGCGCGATCCGCCGACGGAACCAGCGTCCCCGAGCCAATGACCGTCAACCGGGCAGTCATGCGGTCGTTCCCGATGCCTCGGCCGGAGACTCGAGGCGCACGCCCACGATCGATGAGACCCCGGGCTCCTCCATCGTCACCCCATAGATCCAGTCGGCCGCGGCGATCGTGCGTGGATTGTGGGTGATCACCACGAACTGGGTCTGCGATTTGAACCCCTGAAGCAACCGGATGAAGCGCCCGATGTTGGAGTCGTCGAGCGGCGCGTCCACTTCGTCGAGAACACAGAACGGGCTCGGTTTGACGAGGTAGATCCCGAAGAGCAGCGAAAGCGCCGTAAGCGCCCGCTCACCGCCCGAAAGCAGGTCGATCCTCTGCGTACGCTTGCCCTTCGGCGCCGCGTGGATCTCGACCGGGGATTCGAGCGGTTCCTCCGGGTTGGAGAGTCGAAGATCGGCCCGTCCGCCGCTGAACAGATGCTGAAAGGTCGACCGGAAGTTCTCCGTGATCGCCTCGAACGTGTTCATGAAGAGTGTGGTGGCGGTTGCGTTGATCCGACGGATTGCGGACCGGAGGTCGTCTCGCGCGGTGGCCAGATCCTCGCGCTGTTGGACCAGAAATTCGAGGCGGGCGCTCTCCTCCGCGTGCTCCTCGACCGCAAGCATGTTCACCGGTCCGATCCGTTCCAGCGCCCGGACAATCTCCTGAAGTTCGTCCCTGAGCGCCTCGGTGTCGCCCTCGACCCTGTCTGCCTCGTCGAACAGCGCTTCCAGGGGCCGGCCCCACTCCGCCTCCAGGCGCTCCCCGATCCTGGCCGCCCGATTGCGAATGTCCTGCTCCGTCATCTCAAGCCTGTGTCTGCGACCAACCGCCTCCCGCTCTCTGCCGCGCATCTCCCTCAGACGGCGCTCCGCTTCGGCAACCGCCGCCGAGGCGTTGCCGAGAACGCGATCCTGTTCCGACAGTACCGCCTTCAGTTCGTCACGCTTCGAGAACAGGCCCTCGAGCGCGTCCCTTCCTTCGTTGCGCGCGGCGCGAATCCGGACGGACTCCCTGGTGAGCGCGTCCTGCTCCCCAGCAAGGTCGCCAAGACGCGCCACCGTGCTTTCCAGCGTCGTGCGAGCATCTCCCAACTGCCCGTCGAGTCTCTCCAACCGGCTCTCGAGCCGCGCGGAGCGGATCGTCACCTCCGCGGCGGACTCGCGCACATGTTCCCACTCGGCCTCCACCGCGGCGAGCACATCGCGCGACTCCTGCACGCGGTCCGCCACCGACACTTCCTCGTCCCGGAGCCGGCTCCTTTCGTCCTCCGCCTGACGTTCCCTTCCGAGCGCCCTGTCCCGGGAGGCGCGAGTCTCGACAAGCCGGTGCTGGGTTTCCTCCTGGTGACGGGACAGCCGCTCCCGTCGCTCACTCTGCGTCGTCGCCTCGGCTTCGGCGGCTCTCGCTTCGTCGCGGGCGGCCAGCACCTGGTCCGAGGCCCGGTCCGCCTCGGCTTCGGCGTCCTTTCGTTCCTCTTCGCAGCCGAGTCGAACCTCTCTGTCCTCATCCAGCATCTCCCTCGCCAGCTCGCACTCGGCGGACAGGGACTCGATCCTTCCCCGGCGTTCCAGCCCACCCTCCGCACCGATGTCGGGAAGGAGGTGGAAGATGCCCCGTACATCCGTCCAGCCGCCACCGTCCCCGGCATCCGCCCCCCCGAGGAACGCCTTCACCCACGGCGCCCCGTCGCCGGCCGCGGTCACGCCGGCGGGAAGCGGCCCCAGCGGCGCCGGCACCGCATCGAGAGGCAGGAGCCGAAGGGCGGCCCGACGTGCTGCGTTGCCTTCGTACCAGCGCGTGATGCGCTCCACATCGTCCCGTCCGTGCACCACCAGCGCCGATCCGCAGGGTCCGAGCAGCGCGTCCACGGCGCGAGCAGCGGTGCCCGAGACCCGCACGAAATCCGACAGCTCTCCTCGAACCGCCTCGGGGAACGCCTGGCGCGCCGCCGCTGCCATCGACGCCACCCCTTCGTCCGACCCGGCCAGCCCTTTCAGTGCCGCAAGCTCCGCCTCAAGAGCGGACAGTTGAGTCTCGGCCCGCATTTCCTCGGCCCGCGCGGACGCGAGACGCCCCCGCACCATGGCCAGACGCCGGCGGGAAGCCTCGAAATCTCGGGTCGCCTGCTCGGCTGCTCTTGTCGCGACGGTCCGCCGGTCCGCGAACAGGTCGCGCTGCGACTCGACCTCCCTGAGCGCCCCTGCTCCCTGACGGGCATCCCGCGCCAGACGTTCGAGCCTGCGCGCCAGTTCGGCCGCCTGAAGCCGTGCACTGTCGCGGTCCCCCTCGAGGCGAGCCATGCGTGCGGCAACGCTCCTGCTCGCCTCCTCCAACGTGCGTGTCTCGGCCCTGGCTTCATCCACCCTCGTCCGGACTTCGTCGGCAGCCTGCTTTCGTTCTGTAAGGTCTACTTGTAAAGATGTAAAGGACAGTTTACATTCTGACCTCAGATCTTCCAGCACAGCCAATTCATCCTTCGCGCTGGCGCGCAACGCGGTCACCGACTGCCGTTCCTCGGCGATCTGCGCAAGGCGGCGCCTGCCGTTGGCCAGGCGCTCGTCCGCAACCGCTACCTCCGTCTCGATCCGAGAGAGTTCGGAGCCGACGGCGTCCAGCCGTTCGGCACAGGCCACCCGTGTCTTCTCGGCTTCCAGCTGCTCCAGCCGGGTCCGTTCGAGCCCGGTCTCTGCAGCGGCCAGGGCCGCCGCCATCCCCGCCGACTCCTCGCGATCCGCCTGCAGGTCGGCCTTTAGTCGCGACAGGAGAAGATCGAGCTCGTCGAGTTCCACCCGCGCGACCGCGACCTCGGCCGCCAGGCGCCGCTCCCGCAACTCGCGATAGCGCTGCGCCTTTCCCTTCTGGCGCGCCAGCGAGCGGACCTTGGTCCGGACCTCCGCGATGACGTCCTCGACCCGCTGGAGATCGACCTCCGCCGTCTCAAGACGTCGAATGGCGGCGCGGCGCCGCTCCTTGTACTTCCCTATCCCGGCAGCTTCCTCGAAGAGGGAGCGGCGTTCGTCGGTGCGTTCCGAGAGGATCGCATCGATCATTCGGATCTCGATCACCGAGTAGGCGTTGGCGCCCAGACCGGTGTCGCGGCACAGATCGACGATATCCCGCAGGCGACACGCGGAGCGATTGAGCCGGTAGTCGCTGCCACCGTCCCGATACACCGTCCGGGCGATCTCCACCTCCTCGAACGGGATGGCCAGTGCTCCGTCGTCGTTGTTGACGACCATGGAGACCGAGCCGCGGTTCACCGGACGCCTCGAAGCCGTGCCCTGGAAGATCACCTCCTCCATCTTGGCTCCCCGGATCGCGGTGGGCCGCTGCTCGCCCAGGACCCAGCGGACGGCATCGCCGATGTTGGATTTGCCACACCCGTTGGGGCCGACGATCGCGGTGATGCCCTCGTGGAATTCCACGCGCGTGGAATCCGCGAAGGACTTGAAGCCGTGGAGCCGGAGGGACTTGAGCTTCATGGGACCGACGAATCGGGGATCGGCATCGACCGCGCGTCGCCCCAGAGCGCCTCCAGGCGGTAGAAGTCGCGGACGGATGGATGAAAGATGTGGACGACATGGTCGATGTAGTCGAGCAGGACCCAGCGACCCTCGTCCAGTCCCTCGATGTGCTCCGGGCGATTCCCGTCCCCCCTGGCCGAGTCGAGGATGTGTTCGGCGATCGCGCGAACGTGAATATCGGAACGCCCGGTCGCGATCACGAAAAAGTCGGTCGCGCTCGACAGATCACGCAGATCCAGCACCGTGACGTCGACGGCTTTTCTGTCGAGGGCGTAGTCGGCCGCCTTGCGCACCTCCGACGGCATCTCGAAGTCGGCCGATCCGTTCACGTTCGGGTCGCGATCAATCCTCTTCGGCCTCCACGATGACCTGCACCTCCGTCTCCACCCCGGCGTGCAGGCGCAGCGGGACGATGTGCTCGCCGACCGACTTGATCGGCTCGTCGAGCAGGACGGACCGCTTGTCGAGTTCGAAGCCGATTTCCGATTCCTGCAGCCGGTCGAAGATGTCCTTCATGCCCACGGAACCGAAGAGGGTTCCTTCGGGGCTCGCACGGGCCTTGAAGGTCAGGGTCACACCCTCCAGGCGCGACGCACGACGGTTGGCTTCCAGATACGCTCTGCGGTCCCGTTCCTCGCCGATGCGACGTTCCTCCTCGATTCGCCGGACGTTCGCCTCGGTCGCCCTGTAGGCCAGCCCCTTCGGGATCAGGAAATTGCGCGCGTACCCGGGCTTGACCGTGACCAGGTCACCGGCCTGTCCCAGATGGGCCACTTTTTCACGAAGAATCAGTCTCATTGGTTGCTCCGGTTCGGATGCTGCACGGACCTCAGGCCTCGTGATCCCTGATGTACGGGAGAAGCGCGAGGTGCCGCGCGCGCTTCACGGCGACTCCAAGCTGCCTCTGGAAGCGGGCCGTGACCTTCGTCGTGCGCTTCGGCAGGATCTTGCCCTGCTCGGTGAGGAAGCGGGATAGGGTCGTGACGTCCTTGTAGTTGAGGAGAACGATCGGCGGCCCCTCGTGGCGCCGGCGACGCCCGCGGGCACCGGAGAACACCGGCGGGCCCGAAGGCTGCTCCTCCTCCGGCGACTCCCCGTCCGTCGCGTCGCCGCCGCCGTCTCCGTTGCCGTCTCCGTCCTCTTCCGAAGCGGCTTCTTCTTCGGCTTCCGGCTGCGGCGTCTCCGAGTCGGCATCCTCGTCGGCCGGCTTCTGCGGCCGCTCGGCGAGGACCGAGGCACCCGAGGCGGGCTGTCCCTCGTTGAGCACGATCAGATAGCGCATCATCTCCTCGTCGAGCTTGAGGAGGCGCTCGAACTCCGGGAGGCCGACCGGGTCGGCGGTCACGTGGGCGATGACGTAGTACCCGGTGCCGGCCTTGCGGATCGGGTAGGCGAGCGGCCGCACGCCCCAGTGGTCGAGGGTGTTGACTTCGCCACCCAGGGCGGCGTGGAAGGTATCGAGCTTGGCGTCCACGGCTTCCCGACTCAGAACCGAGTCGAGGATATAGACGATTTCGTATTCTCTCATTCGCGGGAACTCCCTTGGACCGCGGTGAACTACGGGCTCCGCTTCCCGGGCGGAGCGGGTACGGTTGTCAGCGAAATGTAGCACCTTGCCATCTGGCGCGGGAAGGCGACCTTGTGTACGCTACCTGCCTTACCCTGAACCCGAGAGGTCCCCTCGCACATGGACTTTGCGTTCGTAGGTGCTACGAGCAGCGAAACCTTCGGCTGGTTCGCCCGCGGCTTGCGGGAAGTGATGGAATCGGAAGGCCACCGGTATATGGAGGATTCGGGTGACGCCAAGCTGGTTCTCAACTTCTTTCCGCCGACTCGGCCTAGGCCGGTGCGGCGGAAGGCCAACGCCGTGTTCGTCTGTGCGGTCACCGAGTTTCCGGTGCCCTTCACCGAGCACCTCTCTCAGGGTTATCCCTTCCTGCTGCGGTCGCTGGCCAACCTTGTCGCGGGGTTTGTTCCGTCGTCCGACGGCGGAGATGCCGACATCCACTTCGTCACCCCGGAACAGGGCCACTACGTCGTATCAGGCGGACTGGACCGGGAGAACTTCTTCCGCGAGGTCTACACGCGCATCGAGCCTCTGGCCGCCTCGACGCTTGTCATCGACAACATTTTCGAGCCGGATCTCCCGGAGGAGCTCTGGCACGGCGACGACATCACCGAGTCGATCTACCGGGCCGGGAAACACCTGGAGGGCCTCAACCTTCTTCCCGCGCCCTTCCCGATCCACGACTACCTGGCCGAGAGGGACCTGCGGCATCTGAAGCGGCTGTTCGGGATCGGGGGCCTCAGCTACGGCAACCTGTCGGCGCGCTACAATGACGAGTGGTTCTGGATGAGTGCGAGCGGGGTCGACAAGTCCAACCTGAAGGATATCGGGCAACACATTCTCATGGTCAAGGACTACGACGCCGAGCGCAACGGCATGCGGGTGAGCCACCCCCCCGGAGTGGAGCCGCGCCGGGTCTCGGTCGATGCGATCGAGCATTGGATGATCTATCGCGAGCACCCGGAGGTCGGGGCGATCCTGCACGTCCACGGCTGGATCAACGGTGTTCCGTCGACCGAGTTCAACTACCCGTGCGGCACGCGCGAGCTGGGCCAGGCCGTCGCGGACATCGTCCGGGAGTCGGACGACCCCAGCCGGTGCGTGGTGGGGCTGAAGAACCACGGCCTGACGATCACCGGGACCAGCCTCGACGAGATCTTCGAGCGGGTGGGTGCCCGGATCGTGCAGACGGTGCCGATGAACTAGCGCGCGGATCGTCCCGCCCCCCGCCACGCGGAGAGGCGAGACTTCCGCTCAGTCGCGGCCGGCGCGCGCGGCGGTCTGCACCGCCGGCACCAGGTCCAGATACTTCCCGTAGCCCCAGCGCGCCTCTGCCAGATCGAGCCGTTCGGTGTTGGTGTGGGCGTGGCGCTCCTCGCCCGGGGCGAAGCCGATGGTGGGGACGCCGCGCACGCCGCACGTCCATCCGCCGTCGGTGGCAAAGGTCCAGGGTCGGACCCGGGCGGATTCGCCGTTGCCGTTCCGGCTGCCCACCGCGCGGGCCGCCGCCGTGACGATGGGGTGGCCAGGATCCATCAGGAAGCCCGGGCTGAGGATGCGGCGCTCCTCTTCGACCCCGGTCCAGGCGCGCTGGATCTGCGTGGCCAGGCGGAACTCGACGCCCGCTCCGCGCTGCCGTCCCTCTTGCGCATCGAACCGGTCCAGGTGGGGGCGGACCGCGTCGGCAAGGCGGCCGAGCAGGCTCTCTTCCGTGTCGACGGGGAGTATGCGCCAGTCGAGCGTGACCGTGACCCGGTCGGGGATGACGTTGAGGCTGGTGGGGACGGCGTCGATGCCGGTCGCCACGACCGATGAGGCTCCCAGGACGTCGTCCGAGTCCTGGCGGGCGGCGAGGTCCCGCACACCGGCAAGAATGGGAGGCACGAGATCGAAGGTGTTGCGTGCGCGTTCGGGCGCCGAAGCGTGACCCGCCAGCCCCTGGGCGATGATCTCGACCTCGGCGCGCCCACGGTGCCCGATGGCGATGTCTCCCTGCGTCGACTCGCCGATGATCACCGCGTCGGGGCGCAACCCGCCGTCGAGACGGGTGAGGTGGTCCATGCCCCAGCCGCCGCGCTCCTCGTAGACGGGGTGCGCGACGATGATGTCACCGGGTGCCCGGTCCCTCAGCGCCGCGGCGACGTGCGTCTGGATGGCGAGCGGGCCCTTGATGTCCATGGCGCCGCGTCCGTGCAGGAAGCCGTCCGCGATCACGCCGTCGAAGGGCGGGTATTCCCATTCCTCCGGGTCTCCGGCGGCAACCATGTCGAGGTGTGCGCTGAGCATGACGGTCGGCCCGGCGCCTCCCCGCACGATCCCCACCACGCTGCCGAGATCGTCCGTCCAGGCCTCGTCGTAACCCAGTTTCTCCATTTCGGCGACGACGCGGCGCGCGAGTTCGCCTTCCTCTCCCGGCATCGAGGGGATGCGGATGAGGTCCTGCGCGAACGCCAGGGCGGCGTCGAACGATACTCTCTCTGATGAAGTCATTGCGGGTCAGCCTGCGCTGAGGAACCAGGAAGCCAGCACCAGCGACACGACGCTCATCAGCTTGATGAGGATGTTCAGGGACGGCCCCGAGGTGTCCTTGAAGGGGTCGCCCACCGTGTCGCCGACGACCGCGGCCTTGTGGGGATCGGACCCCTTGCCGCCGTGTGCGCCTCCCTCGATGTATTTCTTGGCGTTGTCCCAGGCGCCGCCGGCATTCGCCATGAAGAGTGCCATCAGCACGCCCGTGACGGTGGCGCCGGCGAGCATCCCGCCCAGCGCCTCGACGCCGAGGAATCTGCCGACCAGCACCGGAGCGAGCACCGCCGTGATTCCCGGCAGCAGCATCTCGCGGAGCGCCGCGCGGGTGGAAATGTCCACGCAGCGCGCCGAATCCGGTTTGGCGGTGCCCGCCATCAGGCCCGGGATCTCGCGGAACTGCCGGCGAACTTCCTCGACCATTCCGGCGGCGGCGCGACCGACCGCGGTCATGGTGAAGGCCGCGACCAGGAAGGGGAGCATTCCTCCTATGAAGAGCCCGATCACCACCAGCGGATTGATGAGGTTGATCGCCTGGAGCTGCACGGAAGTCGAGTATGCGGAGAACAGCGCGAGCGCCGTCAGCGCGGCCGATCCGATGGCGAATCCCTTGCCGATCGCGGCCGTGGTGTTGCCGATCGCGTCGAGCGAGTCGGTGACCTTGCGCGTCTCGGGCCCGAGGCCCGCCATCTCGCTGATCCCTCCCGCGTTGTCGGCCACCGGACCATAGGCGTCCACCGACATGGTGGCCCCCACCGTGGCGAGCATCCCCACCGCGGCGATCCCGATTCCGTAGAGGCCGCTGGTGACGAAGGAGATCAGGATGGCCGCACAGATGAGCAGCAGCGGGATCGCGGTCGATTCCATGCCCACGGCCAGTCCGGTGATGATGTTGGTGGCCGAGCCGGTCTCCGACGAGCCGGCGATCTTCCTGACGGGGCGCGATCCCGTGTAGTACTCGGTGACCACGCCAATGAGGATCCCGACCAGAGTTCCCGACAGGATCGCCCAGAAGGGACCCATGGGTGACAGGACGGAACCGGTCGCGGGATCTTCGATGTGCATGTCGAGGGCGCCCACGACGAAGAACATGATCACGAGGAAGAGCCCGGCCGCCACGAAGGTCACGTTGCGCAGCGCGGCGCCGGGATCGGTGCGCTCAAGCAGTCTCATCGAGCCGATCCCGATCAGCGAGCAGACCAGGCCCACCAGCACGGTGATGATGGGGAGCGCCACGGCTTCCACCGTGCTCGCCGCCAGCGCGGCCGAGGTCGCGCCGATCGCGATGGTCGCCACCACCGAACCCACATAGGACTCGAAGATGTCGGCTCCCATGCCTGCCACATCCCCCACGTTGTCACCCACGTTGTCGGCGATCGTTGCCGGGTTGCGGGGATCGTCCTCGGGGATGCCGGCTTCGACCTTCCCCACCAGGTCGGCGCCGACGTCGGCGGCCTTGGTGAAGATGCCGCCGCCCACGCGCGCGAAGAGGGCGATGGAAGAGGCCCCCATGGCGAAGCCCGCAATGATCTCGGCGAAGCGCGGGAGGTCGCCCGTGCCCGGAATGGCGTCGGCAGCCAGGGTGACATAGAGAGCACCGATGCCCAGGAGCCCCAGGGCGGCCACCGACAGGCCCATGACGGCGCCGCCGAAGAAGGCGATGCGCAGCGCCTTGCCCTGCCCCTCCTCATTGGCCGCGGCAGAGGTGCGAACGTTCGCCCGTGTGGCGGCCTTCATGCCGAAGAATCCCGCCAGCACGCTGCTGGCGGCACCGGCCACGTACGCGAGCGCCGAGGGCCCTCCGATCGCCAGGTAGAGAAGAACGGCCACGACGGCCACGAAGACCGCGAGCACGGTGTACTCGCGGCGCAGGAACGCCATCGCGCCATCGTGGATCTGCCCGGCCAGGTCGGACATCACGTCGGTGCCCTGCGGCTGCCGGACGACGTAGCGGTACACCAGCAATGCGGCGAACAACCCGAGGGCGCCGAACGCCCAGGCCCAGTCGGTCCAGTTCAGGGGATTCATCTGGTCTTCATCTCTCTCTTGTGGAGGTTGTCGGTCGTCTGTCTGCGTGTTTCGGCAAGGCCTGTCGCGCCGGGCGCGCTCATCGGTTGAAGCGGTTCATCGCTGCCTCGACGCCGTCATCGGCCCACACCCCGATCGCCTCGCCAAGCTCCGGCAACAACGCCACGACCCGGTCCTCATCCTCTTCGGGCATGGGCGAAAGCACCCAGTCGGCCAGATCCGCTCCCGCCGGGGCGATTCCCACTCCGACCCGGAGGCGGGCGTAGGCGGTGGTGCCGAGGACCTCGCTGACGGACTTGAGGCCGTTGTGGCCGCCCGCACCGCCACCGGGGCGGAACCTCACCCGTCCCACGTCCAGGTTGGCGTCGTCGGTCACGACCAGGAGGTCGGTCTCCACGCGGAATCCGTCGATTCGCCACAGGTTGGTCAGGGCCAGCCCGCTTCGGTTCATGTATGTTCGCGGCTTGACCAGGAGGATGGTGCGTCCGCCGACCACGCGGGAGGTCTCGAATCGCTTCGCCCGGCGCGCGAAAGGCTCGAATTCGTGATCGTATGCGAAGCGGTCCAGCACCCACCACCCGACATTGTGGCGCGTGGCGTCGTACCGGGGTCCCGGGTTTCCGAGGCCGACGACCACGATGGTGCGGATTTCGGGGGCGCGGCACTCCGCTTCCCCACCCGTGGTCAACCGTTGTCCCCGCCGGATCCCTCCGTTGCGACACGAAGAAAATCAACGTGGAGAAGCTGGGGGCGGACGGGATGCACCTGTACCTCCTGCACCGTGGCGAGTTCGGTCGTACCGTCGTCCACCGCCAGTTGGAGAACGGTGTCGTCGAGCGAAATCGAATGGAGCAGGTTGTGGGCTTCGCGGGCCTCCATCGAGACCAGCACCGTGTCGCGCCCGTCACCGTAGATGACACCGGGTACGCGGCCGGCGCGCCGCAGTCTGCGGGCAACTCCCTTTCCGGCTTCGTTGCGGGTCTTGAGGTTCAGTCTTGCTTCCATGGGAAAGTTCCGTACGTCAGTGAGGACTCGAAATCATCCGGCGACCACCTTGGGTGGCCCGTATTGATTCGTGAGTTCGAAGAGCTGGCTGACCGACGAGTGCGTGTGGATGTAGGTGATGGCCCGCGACAGCAGATCCGCCACCGAGAGTACCGTCAGTCGGTCGAAGCGCTTCTCGTGGGGAATGTGGATCGTGTTGGTCACCACCAGCTCCGACAGCGGCGAGGCCGACAGCCTCGACACGGCCTCGCCCGAAAGCAGGGCGTGCGTGGCCCCGACGTAGACGCGCCTGGCCCCACGTTCCTTGAGCGCGCTGACCGCCTGCGCGATGGTGCCGCCGGTGTCGATCATGTCGTCGGTGATCAGGCACGTGCGTCCGTCCACGTCGCCGACGACGTTGAGGACTTCGGAAACGTTCGCGGTGGGCCTGCGCTTGTCGATGATCGCGAACGACGCGCTCAGCCGTTTGGCGAACCCCCGGGCCATCTTGGCCGAGCCTACATCGGGCGCCACCACCACCAGGTCCGGCAGCCGCTTCTGCTTGAAATAGCTCGTGAAGACCGGTGCGGCATAGAGATGATCGACCGGAATGTCGAAGAAACCCTGGATCTGGTGCTGGTGGAAATCGATGCTGACCACCCTGTCGGCCCCCGCCGCCGTGATCAGGTTGGCGACGAGCTTGGCACCGATCGAAACACGAGGCTGGTCCTTGCGATCCTGGCGCCCGTAGCCGAAATAGGGCACCACCGCCGTGACCCGCGCCGCCGATGCGCGCCGGGCGGCGTCAACCAGCAGGAGCAGTTCCATGATGTTGTCGGCGTTCGCGACCGTCGGCTGGACGATGAACACGTCCCTGCCCCGTGCGTTGCGGTCGATCCGCACGAAGATCTCACCGTCCGCGAAGTTGTAGATGGTGACCCCGTCCGCCGATGTGCCGAGGTTGTCGGCGATCTCGCCGGCCAGAGGCCGGTTGGCCCGGCCAGCCAGGAGCAGGAGCGGATTCGGCCCGATCGATTCTTCCATGTAGCGGTGCTTTGGAGATGGATGCCCGTCGATTCCGTGACAGCCGTATATTATAGCAATTCCGGGTCGGCGGGTGTGAGAAGCCGACACGGTCGTGCGCCGCGCCCGGCTCGGTCAATAGGCTGCTGATCGTACCCGGAAGCTCCGTCGCCCGGAAAGCGGCGAGCGGCCCGCAACGGACACTTCCACCACGACGTCGTACTCACCCGCGTCGAGATCCGGCAGGCCGATCCGGAAAGCGCGGAAGAGCGGGCGGGGCCGATCCGGGCCGGCCTCTTCCCAGCTCACGGACACCTCTTCCTTCGGGCCACCGAAGCCCAGCCATCGCACTGCCCGCGAAAGGACTCCTTCGCCGCGCTTCTCCACCCACGCGTCGAACCCCACCACCTCGGACCGGAAACCCAGCCCGTAGACCTCGAACGCGACGCCCAGGGCCTCCCCGGCCGGGATCTCGCCGGAACCCCGGAGAACGGTCAGCATTTCGTCGAAATCGGCCGGCTCGGCATCGGCGTCGAGGAGCACGAGGTCCGAGATGGAAAGCACATCGGGCGGTACGCGCCTCAGCCCCACCCCGGTGCGCAGGCGGTACCCGCGGCGGATCTCCGGCGCGAGGATTTCGAAGCTGACGATGCCCCACTCGCCCCACGGAGTCAGCCCGGAGAGCCTGACCGTCTCGCCGGCACGGGCCTCGGTCGTCACCTCGAGCTCGAGTGCGCCGGACTGCTCCACGAACAGCCCTGCGTCAACGGCGCCCGGCGCGAAACCGGCGCTGTCGGCCGCCGACGGGGTGGGCGGCTTCCAGGCAGCCGCGATGACCACCCCGTCCCCACGCCAGAACCGTCCCACCTGGCCATCGAGCGGGGCGAGCGAGTCCAGGAATGGCGGAAGATGGACGCTGCGCGCGTGTCCGTCGCGGATCTCCCAGGGAACGGCGTCCTCGCCGGAGAATTCAAGGACCTCGCCCGGCGGAAAGGTTCTGACCGCCGCCGGGTTGTCGCGCCCCGTCACCGTGAAAGTCTGCGATCCGCCCCGCGGCCACGAACGCTCCCAGGCGACCGGCCACCCATAGCGGACGGCGGCTTCCGCCATGTCGTCGCCCCATCGCAGACGGTGAGGGTTGCGGGCTCCCTCGGAGCTCATGGCGTACACCCACCGACTCAGGTGCCCCGTCCAGCGGTCGTTGCCGCCGGCGAGGAACAGGGGGTCGGCCAGCACCCAGAGCCGGTCCGCCGCACGGGACGAGTCGGCCTGGGCCGAGAGCCAGTCCATCAGCCCACCGTCGAGAAGCGGCCCGGGGTCCGTCCACTCCGCCCGGAGCTCCGCAGGCATGGCCTCGAGTGCCCGTGCGAAGGCGTACTCGGCGCCCTCGACATTTTCCGCATGGTGCCGCACATAGCCGAGATAGGCATCGCATCGCCATCGGTCCGGCAGCCCGCACGCCCGTGCCAGCGACTCGGCGTCCTCCAGCCGCTTCGCCTCGACGAAGTAGCGGATTCGCTGCCCGAAGATCCAGTGATCTCCGGGGATCAGGCGGGCCAGCGAGTCCAGAGCGGCAAGGAACTCGATTCGGGCAGCGCCGATGTCTTCCGGTTCCTCCCGCGGCCGCCAACCCTCGTCCCCGTCGTCCCAGACACAGAGCCGTCCGATGATCTCGTCGCACTCGTGGCCCCCACCCGACAGCGAGCGGGGCAGTTGACGTACGCGGCGGCGCTCGAACTGTGCCTGGAGGCTGCGGGCGTGGTCGTGGGTGTCCGCGGAATCCGCGACCTGAAAGTGCACGGCCGCCGAGTATGTCGCCGGGGACGCGGCGGCGCCCGGGGACAGCACCGCCAGCGCGGCGGCCAGGGTGGCGTAGGAGATCATGGTGTTCGCGGGTCCGGGTTGCTGTATACCTTGAAGTCGGACCCGGCGCGTCGCAACGTCGGACATCACTCCTGGAGCTTCATGATGTCAGATTCCTACGGCAGTCAACTCCCCGTGCCGGCCGGTCGCAGGGTGGTCATCAGGGACTTCATAGTCTTCCAGATCAAACTGGCGGCTGACGGGCTGAAGGACGTAATCGCGATCAACCTGTCCGTCATCGCCATCGTGATCGACCTGCTCGCCGGGCGTGGAAGCCATCCGCGCTTCTTCTACGGCGTAGTGCGCCTGAGCGCCCGCTTCGAGGGATGGCTGGACCTGCACCGGCTACGGGGGATTCCCTCCAACGATGACCGGGACGCCCTGTCCCGACTCGAGGCGCCGGACGCCGACGAACTCATCGCCCAGTTCGAGGGCCTGGTGCAGCGCAAGACCTCGGAGATGCGGGCCAGGCCGGAGGACCCGTGGGACTCCCCGGGCTGACCCCGGGGGCGCGGCCCCTGCACGGCGGCACACAGTTGGCCCGGGTGGACTCGAACCACCACCGCCGGTTCCAAAGACCGGTGTCCTGCCATTAGACGACGGGCCAGGCAGCGGGAATCACCGGTCGCCGACCATCGCTTGACGGACGGTATCGCGCCCGATTACCCGCACCGGAATCGTAGCGCAGGCACGGGAACGGGTTCAAGATGCGGGCGCGCGCCCGAGCGCACCGGCCACCGGGACCGGCTCGGGAATCGCCGTCAGCGTCGGCACCATCAGAACCGCCGCGATCCGTGGTCCGCCGCGGACTTCTCCGGCGACCCGCAGGGCCTCCCGCTCGCAGTCGAAGATCGCGAAGACCGCAGACCCGCTGCCCGTCAGGCCGCTCAGCACTGCCCCGCGTCGCTCAAGGGTATCTCGGACGGCTGCGAGCCCGCCAAGCCGGGCAAAGACGGGTCCCTCGAAGTCGTTGGCCTGGAGCGGGGCAAGGTGCCGCCAGTCCGCTGAGTCAATTCCTTCCAGCATCGCGGAAGCGGCGGGCAGCTCAAGCCCCGCCGACGCTTCCCGGTAGGCGGCGGCGGTCCTCGCGCGGTCGCGCGGAACCACGATCACGATCGGGGCGGCGGGGGGCGGTGGACAGGGCAGCAACCGGTCACCCCTGCCCCACGCCAGCGCCGCAGGGACGCGGGCACAGAAGAAGGGGACGTCCGAGCCGATTCTTCCTCCCAACTCGATCAGATCGCTCCTTGCCAGAGGTCTGCCATACAGGAGATTCAGCGCGGCAAGCGTCCCCGCACCATCGGACGAACCGCCGCCCAGACCGGTCCCGGCCGGGATCGTCTTCGTCAGTGACATCGAGACCGCGGGAGTGATTCCGGTGGCTGCGAAGAAGGCCTGTGCCGCTTTCATCACGGTGTTCTGCTCGGGCTCCCCGAGATCGCCGATGACGTCGCCACTTCCAGCAACGGATTCCCGCCGGCGGATCTCCAGGGAGATGCCTGTTTCGGTTTGCCGCCGGACCTCCACCCGGTCGAAGAGCCCGATCGCCTGGAATCGGGTCTCGATCTGGTGATACCCCGTGTCTTCGTGCGCAAGGATGTGCAGGAAGAGGTTGACCTTGGCCGGGCACGCCACCGAGACGCCGGTCACGGTACCGCCTGTTCGTGGCCGTGCGCCCTGCCTGCGGATGCGGCCTCGCGGGCGCTTCCGCGCAGGTCCCTCATCGAGAGGCCGATGCGGCGCGCGTACCACAAGCCCATCAGGGTGATCGGAATGAAGCCTCCCAGGTGCCAGCCAAAGGCGAATCCGAGGGCGGAGGCCGCGGCCACTCCGTAGACGTCGGTCAGCGCGAGCTTTGCACCGGCATGAAAGGTCCCCACGTACCCCGGTGCCGACGGGACCGCCACGGCGAGGGCCACCGTCGCGTTTGCGAGGAGGGCCGCTGCAAATGGCAGTTCGATGCCGAAGGCGAAGAAGCCGATCCAGAAGGAGAGCGACTGCATCGTCCACACGGCCAGACTCCATGCGAAGGCGGGGAGCAGAAGGCGCCAGCCGCGCATCGACGCCAGTCCGGCCACGATGTGCTCGGCGAAGGTCACGAGCGCCGCGGCGATGCGAGTCGGAAGCAGTGCGTGAGCCACCGTCGTGGCGGCGCGGAGGCTGCGTTCGGGAAAGGCGAGCAGGACCAGACAGACGAGAAGAACGACGGCGAGAAACAGCGATGCCCCCCGGACTCCGACGACCAGCTCGTCCGGCAGCGCACCGGAGGGGAAGTCCGGGTGTGCCAGGGCCACGACCAGCAGGAGCAGGATCACAACTCCGTCCAGGAATCGCTCGACCACCAGCGTGGCGAGCGCCGTGGCCGTGGACACCGGTTCCAGTCGGCTGTACGCGTACGCCCGGGCAAGTTCCCCGGCCCTGGCCGGCAGCAGGTTGTTGGCCATGAAGCCGACACAGACCGCGGCGAAGCGCGATCGGAACGGGCTGTCGGCCTGAGCCGGCGCCAGGAAGTAGCGCCAGCGAATCGCCCTCAGCGGAAAGACGGCGGTGGTGACCAGGACGGCAAGCGCCAGGAGGCCGAAGTTCGCGTCCCGGACGTGACTCCACACCTCGGCCGGATCCTCATGGCGGAGCAGCCACCAGATGAGGAAGGCGGCAATCGCGAGCCCGAGAAACGTCATCCATCGGATGCCCATCGGAGAGCCAGTCAGCCCTTCAGAAACCGATCGGCGGCGCCCACTCGCCGGGGCGTCGAACGCGCCCGGGGGCCCCTTCCACGATCTCCTTCATTTCACGCACCGCGCGCTCGATTCCCACGAAGACGGACCGCGACACCACGCTGTGCCCGATGTTCAATTCCTCGATCAGGGGAAGCGCGGCGACCGGAACGACGTTCTCGTAGGTAAGCCCGTGACCGGCGTGAACGGCCAGCCCGGCAGCGTCCGCGCGCGCCGCCGCTTCCGCCAGGCGTGCAAGCTCCGTGGCCTTTTCGCGGTCCCCGACCGCGTTCGCGTATTCACCGGTGTGCAGTTCGACGGCATCCGCTCCCAGCGCCTTCGTTTCGTCCACCGACACCGCATCCGGATCGATGAAGAGCGAGGTGCGGATACCGGCGTCCGCCAGCCGCCCCAGCCCCGCGGCCAGAGAACCGCGCACCGACGCCGAGGTCAGGTTCAGCCCGCCTTCGGTGGTCACCTCCTCGCGCTTCTCGGGAACCAGCGTGACCTGCATGGGCAGCGTGCTGACGGCGAGGTCGACCATGCGTTCGTTGGACGAGATCTCAAGATTGATCCCGGTGCGCACGGTGCGCCCCAGGAGCTCCACGTCGCGCACCGAGATGTGACGGGCGTCCTGACGATGATGAATGGTGATGCCGTCGGCGCCACCGAGTTCCGCGAGGACGGCCGCGCGCACCGGGTCGGGCTCATCCGTCAGGCGCGCCTGCCGCACCGTCGCGACGTGGTCGATGTTGATGTACAGTCTCATTTGGGACTTCCCTGGTCGATGTCGGTTACCTGGACTCCCGCGATGCCCGAGAGACGGCCGATCAGGGCCGGGGACGCCTTGGCCACCACGCTGACGGTACAGCCATCCTGGCTGCGCGACAGCACCTCGCCCTCCTCGTAGAGCGTCGCCAACGTCCTCCCCTCGGTGGCGGGCAGTCGCACCTGCACCTCTCGCAACCCTGCACGGATGCGGGCCCTGAGTTCGCTTCGAAGCGGCCCGAGCGTGGCCGGAACCACCGCCGAAAGGTAAAGCGTGGACCTCCCCCTCGTGCCCGAGGCGCCCCGCTTCTTCAGCGTAAGCAGGTCGTCCGGCGCAAGAAGGTCCGTCTTGTTGTAGACCAGCATCCTGGGTCGGCGGCCCAGCCCCAGTTCGTCAAGCACTCCGTGCACCACCCTCCTGTGACTCTCCCGGTCCGGGTGCGACGCGTCGACGACGTGCAGGAGGACATCGGCTTCGCGGGCTTCCTCCAGTGTGGATCGGAACGATGCGATCAGGTGGTGGGGCAACTTGCGGATGAAACCGACGGTATCGGTGAGTAGCGTCTCGTATCCCTCGCCCAGGGGCACCAGTCGGGTCGACGCGTCCAGGGTGGCGAAGAGCCTGTCCTCGACGAACTGCTCCGAGCCGGACAGCCCCTGCAGGAGCGACGATTTGCCCGCATTGGTGTAGCCGACCAGCGCCGCCCGGAAGTAGCCGCGCCGCCCCTTGCGCTGGTTGGCCTGAGCCCGCGCGACGGACTTCAGCTTGCGGCGCAATTCGGCGATCCGCACGCCGATCAGCCGCCGGTCCGTCTCCAGCTGGGTCTCGCCGGGTCCCCGAAAGCCGATCCCGCCGCGGATACGCGAGAGGTGGACCCACATTCTGCGCAGCCGCGGAAGCAGGTATTGCAACTGCGCGAGTTCGACCTGCATGCGCGCTTCGTAGGTTCGCGCGCGCGTCGCGAAGATGTCCAGAATCAGCTCGGCCCGATCCATCACCCGCACGCCGCACAGGTCCTCGAGGTTCTTCCCCTGAGCAGGGGTCAACTCGTCGTCGAAGATGACCAGTTCGGCTTCCTGCTCCCGCACCAGCTCGGCAAGTTCGGCGGCCTTGCCCTTGCCCACGTAGTATCGCGGGCCCGGCGAACGGATCCGCTGGACGACCTTGCCGACGACCACGCCGCCGGCGGTGTCCGTCAGCCGGCCGAGTTCGGCGAGGTGTTCGTTCGCCTCGGCGCCCCCTTCGGGTCCACGCGGCGTCCCCACGAGGACTACCCGTTCGACGGACTTGCGGGGATCCAGCAGCTGGGTTGGTATGAGCCGTTACCTCCTCTTCCGTCGCCACTCGGCCAGGCGCTCACGCAGAGCAGACTCCCAGCCGGAATCGCCGGGCCTGTAGAACTCCTCGCCCAGCATGCTGTCGGGCAGGTAGCTCTGGCGCGACACGCCGCCCGGCTGATCCGGATCGTAAAGATACCCCTTTCCGTAGCCCAGGTCCTTCATTAGCCGGGTGGGCGCGTTTCTCAGGTGAAGGGGCACCGCCTCGCCCGGCGTCTCGCGGGCGCGGTTCAGCGCACGTCCCCACCCCTTGTAGAGCCGGTTGGACTTGGGGCTTCCGGCCAGGTAGACGGTCGCCTGCGCAAGCGCCAGTTCCCCTTCGGGCGAGCCCAGGAAACGGTAGGCGTCCCGCGCCGCGATCGTGATCGCCAACGCCCCCGGCGCGGCGAGTCCGATGTCTTCGACCGCCATCCGAACCAGCCGCCGTGCGATGTACATGGGGTCCTCGCCCGCGTCGAGCATCCGCCCGAGCCAGTAGAGGGCGGCGTCCGGATCTCCGCCTCGTACCGATTTGTGCAACGCCGAGATGAAGCCGTAGTGCTGGTCGCCCGACTTGTCGTAGACGGCGAAGCGTCGCTGGATGGCGGTCTCGACGGCTTCGACGGTCAGCGCTCCGCCGGGACCCGCGACCTCGGCCGCCCGCTCCAGGATACCGAGCGCGCGCCGGGCGTCACCGTCCGCGGCCTCCGCGATCCGCTCGAGAACTTCCGGCGGCGACTCGATCCCGGCCTCGCCGAGGCCCCTCTCGCCGTCCGAGATGGTATCGCGCAACAGTTTGCGAAGATTGTCCCGTGAAAGTGACTCCAGCACCACGACGGGGGCCCGCGACAGGAGCGGGCGCACGACCTCGAAACTCGGGTTCTCCGTGGTTGCGCCGATAAGCACGATGTCGCCGGCCTCGACATGGGGGAGAAACGCGTCCTGCTGCGCCTTGTTGAAGCGGTGGATCTCGTCGCAGAACAGTATGGTCCCCCGCCCCGTCGCGCGTCGACGGGTCCGCGCCTCGGCGATGATCTTGCGGACCCGCGCCACTCCTTCGGTGACCGCGCTGAAGGAGACGAAGGCGGCGTCGGCGGATCCGGCGACCAGCCAGGCAAGCGTCGTCTTACCGCACCCCGGCGGCCCCCAGAGGATGAAGCTGGAGATCCGCCCGGTATCGATCATCGTGCGAATGGCGCCGCCCGGGCCCACGACCCTCTCCTGGCCGCGAAACTCCTCCAGCGTGCGCGGACGCATGCGGGCTGCGAGGGGAGCCGACGAGCCCGGGTCCTGCCCGGCGTCGCCGTGGCTGCCACCGGCCTGCACGGCACCCGGGAACAGGTCCAGACTCTCGCTCACTGCGCCGACCCCTCGCCCGTCGCCAACTCGATCAGCGTCGCGCGGTCGTTCAGATCGGGATCCTCCCACACGGCCTCGAGAAGGCGCCTCAGGGTGCGCCCGATCTCGGGACCGGGGGCCCACCCCAGTTCAAGCAGGTCCCTCCCAGCGACCGCCAGATCGCCCATGGACATCGGGACACCGTTCCGAAGGTCGCGACGCGCCCTGGCGATCAACTGGAACACCTCGTGCCGTCCCACCGGCGATGTGCCGGCTCGCAGTGCCGCAAGCCATACACGGAGTACGTCACGAATGTGCCGCGGTCCCAACGAGGCCTGCCAGCGGCGCCGGAGCGCAGCGTCTCCCAGCAGATCGGGCCCGGGGCCCAAACCCCCGCTCACCGCGGCCCCGACTCGCACGATTTCGGATTTCGAGAACCGAAGACGCTCGAGTATCTCCGCCACCGTGGCAGGATCAGTCTCCTTCCCGGCGCCGAAGAGCAGGAGCACCGCAAGCCGGAGCTCCGCCACATTTCGAGAGCCCTCCGTTCGCCTGCCCCGCACGCCGTCGATCGTAGCCAATGCCGAGGGTCCGATCCCCTCGTGCAGATCAGGGAGAATCACAGCTCGGGCCCCGGAGCGCTCGTAGAGTTCGAGCGTCCCGGATGGGACGGTGCTGTCCAGGACCCTTAGCAGCTCTTCGCGCACACGCTCCATCGACAGGTGTGCGAGTCCCGGGACGGCATCGATCATTCCCCTCCAGGTGTCCGGGTGGATTTCCATCTCGAAGGTGCCGGCAAATCGCAGGCCGCGCAGCACCCGCAGGTAATCCTCCCGGAAACGCTCGGCCGGATCGCCCACGGCCCGAAGTAGGCGGCGCTTCAGGTCTTCCGCTCCGCCGTAAGGGTCGAAGAACTTGCGCTTCGGGTGCCAGGCGATGGCGTTTACCGTGAAGTCGCGCCGGGCGAGGTCCTCTTCCACGCTCGATGCGAAGGCGACCACGGCCTTGCGCCCGTAGGTGATTACGTCGTGGCGAAAGGTCGTGACCTCATATAGGACACCGTCGGAGCCGAACACCCCGACGGTACCGTACTCCATCCCAAGCGGTACGATGCGCCTGAAGAGCCTCCTGACTTCCCGGGGAGTGGCTCGGGTGGCCAGGTCCCAATCCTCTCGCTCTCCGGGTTTGCCCCGAAGCGCATCCCGGATAGCGCCCCCTACCGCCCAGGTCTCGAAGCCCTGTTCCTCGAGCGCCTTGATCAACCCGCGGACGGCGGGGGGAGCATTCGGATTCACGTTCACCCGACCAGTACCGAGCCCCCGTTCACGTTCAGGATCTCTCCGGTGATGTGGCGCGCCAGGGGCGAGCAGAGGAGCACGATGGGTCCGGCCACATCCTCTGCGGTCGCGACTCTGCCGATCGGGATGGCGGCGTCGATCGCCGCCCGCTCGGGCCCTTCCAGTGCGTCGCGGGACATCTCCGTGTCGATCCACCCGGGTGCGACCGCGTTGACCGTGATGCCCCGGTCCCCAACCTCCACGCAGAGCCCCTTGACCATCGAGATGATCGCACCCTTCGTGGCCGCGTAGTCGGAGTGAAAGGCTTCGCCCCGCTGTCCCGCCGTGGAGCTCACGAGGACCACGCGGCCGTCGTCGCTCATGCGCTGCAGCGCCGCCCGGGTCGTGAAGAAGATGGAGTCGAGATTGACGGCCACGGTCCTGTGCCACTGGTCGTCGTCCATCTCGGCGAGGGGCACGTCGGCGAACGGCCAGATGCCCGCGTTGCCCACGAAGATGTCGAGACCCCCGAATTCGGCATCCACGCGTTCGAAGAGGACGTCGGTTGCACCGCGCTCGGCGAGGTCACCGCCCATCGCCCAGCTTCGCACGCCCATCGCGCGCGCCTCTGCCACCACTCGCCGCGCATCGTCGGCACGGCTGTGGTATGAGATGCCGACATCGGCGCCGGCCCGGGCGAGCAGGCGCACCGTGGCGGCACCCACGCCGCGCGACCCTCCGGTCACCAGAGCGCGCTTGCCCGCAAGTTGCAGATTCAATCCTGTCACCTGGTTCTCCATGTTTCAGGTTCGATCGATGCCGGCGTCGGGCTCGTCTCCGACGGTTTCGGCCGCTGACGTGCCTTCAACGTAGCTACAGACGATGTGGCCGATCGCGAGCTGGATCTCCTGCGCGCGCGCCGTACGCTCTGTGGGGACCACGACGGCCGTGTCGACCCTGTCGGCAAGGCACCCGCCGCCCCGTGCCAGAACCGCCACCGTGCGGATCCCCACCGCAGTCGCCGCCTCCGCCGCGCGGAGAAGGTTGGCGGATGCGCCCGAGGTGGAATGCATGACGAGCAGGTCGCCGGGCCTTCCCAGGGCCTCGATCTGACGAGCGAAGACCTCGTCGTAGCCGAGGTCGTTGGCGCACGCCGTCAGCACCGAGCTGTCGGCAGTCAGCGCAACGGCGGCCAGCGCCCTGCGGTCGCCGGAAAAGCGGACCACGTATTCGGCGGCAAGGTGCTGAGCGTCGGCCGCCGACCCGCCGTTTCCGCAGAACAGGAGCTTGCCGCCGCTGCGCATCGTCTCCGCGGCGGCCCGCGCGTACGCGCCGATGGCGTCGCTGCAGACGGTGGCGGCCGTGCGTGCTACCTCGGCGAGTTCGAGGAGGCCGTCGCCGAACGCGGGCCGGGTGTCGGCGGAAGCCACAGGCGGGGGTCTTTCCGGTCGGGGATCGCGGCCGTTCATCGCGCAGGCGCACCGTGAGGCGGTGGAGGGTGCATCGCGCTCATCCGAGGGACCCGCTTGCGAAGCGGTCGCTCTCCTGCTCATCGACCACCAGGGGGGGGCACGGGAAGCGGCGGCCGATCATCGAAGAGCCGACCCGGATTGACCTTGCCCAGAAGTTCCAGCTGCGCGGCGCCTCCGAGGCGTGCGAGATGGGCAGCGCCGGGTGGGAAGTAGAGCGTGTAGTCCGGGCGTCCGTGGAAATCGGAACAGAGATAGTCGAGGAGGCCTTCGCGGAGAAATCGGATGAGTAGGTCCCGGGCACGAGAGCCGTTCTGCCCGGCGAGCGAGCCATAGTTGCCCTGCAGGAATGCTCCGGCGCTCTTCCAGGCCCTGACGACATCGAGTCGCTCGTCGATCCCGTAGTATCGCTCGGGGTGCGCAACGACGGGGGTCAGGCCGGTTGCGGCGATGCGCCTGAGCATTTCGGGGGTCTCGGGGTGGGCCCGGAACCCATGCCACTCGACGAGGACGAAGCGCGTGCTGCCGAGCCGAAGTCGTTCGTCTTCCCTGTCCGGGAAGGCCGCATCGAGCCTGACTTCGAAACCGCGCCGGAAATCGAGGTCGGGATGGCGGTCGCGCACGATGTCGCGCAGCATGTTCCAGCGACGGTCGAAGAGCCCGAGGTAGGCGGCGAAGTCGTGGGTCGTCGCGACGGAGGCGGAAAGGTGCGGTGTGGTAATCACGCGGGTGATCCCGGCGTCGAGCATGCGTTCCAGCGAGTGGACGGCCTCGGCCAGTGTCTGCGATCCGTCGTCCACTCCCGGGATCAGGTGACTGTGGAAATCCGCGTACCCCGCCATGAGCGTTCCTACTCGCGCCAAGCCACGCGGGCCACTCGCCGTGCGACCGATTTCAGAGCGTCGGTGCCGCCGTCGTTCAGCACAAGCCAGAGGCAGGCGTACGTGATATGGGCGTCGGCGGCCAACAGTCCGAACGCGGCATCCCGGTTGCGGCGGCTACCGGCAGCGCAAGCTTGCGCCGCCCGTTCCGCAGCCCTGACCATGGCGTCCGCAGTGACGGGGCCGTCAGTGTCCAGATGGCGGTGAAGCGGCTCGGGGACCGGACGCTCACGCCGGTCGATCCATTCGCCAAACGTCAATGCGGCCACTCCCGAAGGGTCATTCTCGCGTGCGGTCACTTTCCCGCCAGGTTGCCGACGACCTCGGCACCGCGGCGGACCGCGGCGACGATGCCTTCGGGATCCGCCACCCCGGCCTGGGCCATGTGCGGCCTGCCCCCTCCTCTGCCACCCACCGCGGCGGCGACCTCGCGCACGACGGCATCGGCGCGCACTCCCGCTGCGATTGCGCTGTCCGTCGCAAAGGCGAAGAGGACGTGCTTGTCGCCGGGCATCTCGGCGGCGACCACGGCCACGCCCGTTCCCCCGGATTCACGGAAACGGTCGCCCCAGTTCCTCGCGTCCCGGGCGCCGCGGGCCCTGATGCGCACCCCACGGTAGGTAAGCCGCGCACCATTCACGTCGCACTCGACCTCGGCCAGGATCTCGGCGCCACCTCCGTCCTGGCGCTGCAGGTCGTCGACCAGCGCCTCGAGCGCGGCCTTCTCCGCGAGCAATTCGTTCACGCGCCGCTCGACGTTGGCGGGCTGCGCCTTCACGGTCCCGGCCAGTTCACCGATTCTGCGCTTGTAGCCGGCGAGGTGATCGAATGCACCCCGTCCCGTGAGCGCCTCGATCCGCCTGACCCCGGCCGCGACCCCGCTCTCGGAGGTGATGACGAAGGGGCCGATCTCGCCCGTGTGACGGACATGCGTGCCGCCACAGAGTTCCATGCTCACCTCCGGGATCTCCACGACCCTGACCTCGTCACCGTACTTCTCGCCGAAGAGCGCCATCGCCCCGGCCTCGACCGCTTCGGCATGGGGCCGAATCGAAGTGCGCACCGGATGGCTGGCCCAGATTCCGTCGACGACCATCGCGGACACCTCGTCCAGCTCGGTGTCGGTCATGGGGGCCGTATGCGCGAAGTCGAAACGGAGGCGGTCCGGGGCGACGAGGGAGCCGCGCTGGCGCACATGGTGGCCCAGCACGGAGCGCAGGGCTGCATGCAGGAGGTGGGTGGCGGTGTGGTTGCGCTCGGTATCGCGGCGGTGAGTGGGGTCGACCTGGGCGGTGACGGTAGTGCCGAGGACGGCCTTGCCGGGGAAGTCGCCGGTGGGGCGGCCGCGGAGAACGATGTGATCGCCGTCGTGGACGATCTCCTCCACTTCCATGCTCCAGCCGGCACCGAAGATGCGACCTCGGTCGGAGACCTGGCCACCCGCTTCGAGGTAGAAGGGGCGGTGCCGGACAACAAGGTCGGATCGGTTGTTCGCGCCAGCGCGGTACCCGATGACCGTGGTCTGCCCTTCAAGCGAATCGTAGCCCACGAAGGTCTCGGCCGGCGCGTCAGGCACCGTCGCCCAGGCCTCCGCCTGGTCCGCCGTAACCTGCGTCTCGACGGTCACGCCGAGCTTGTCCGCGAACCGCGCCCCCCGCGACCGCTGCCGCTGCTCCTCCAGTGCGTTCTCGAACCCCTCCAGGTCCAGATCATACCCGCGCTCCTCCGCCACGATCCGGGTCAGATCGACCGGAAACCCGAAGGTATCGTAGAGCTGGAAGACGTCCGCCCCGGCGATCACCGGTCGCGACGACTTACCCGCGGCCAGCGCCGGAGCCACGCGTTCCAGCCGCTCCATCCCACCGTCCACCGTGACCAGGAAGCGCTCCTCCTCGCGCAGCGAGTTCGCCAGCACACTTTCACGCTGTGCCGCCAGATCCGGGTAGGCATCCGCCATCTCGTCGATCACCGCACCCACGACCTCGGTCAGTGTCGGTTCGCGCCTTCCCAGCAGCCATGCATGGCGCACGCCCCGGCGCAGGATCCGCCGCAGCACATACCCCCGCCCCTCGTTCGACGGAAACACCCCGTCGCCCAGCAGAAACGCCACCGCCCGCGCGTGATCCGCAAGCACCCGATACGAAACGCCGTTCTCGCCAGCGGCGGCGTACGGCCGTCCCACGACTTCCGCCACCCGCTCGAGCAGCGGAACGAAGAGATCCGTATGGTAGTTCGAATCCACCCCCTGCATGACCGCCGCCAGCCGCTCCAGCCCCAGCCCCGTGTCGATGCTCGGCGCGGGCAGCGGCGTCTGGACGCCCGTCTCGTCGCGGTCGAACTGCATGAACACCAGGTTCCACAGCTCCAGGAATTCGCCCGCTTCGCCCCGCCGCTCGAACTCCTCCGTCCCGGGAACCGTCCCCCACTCGGCCGCCGGCCGAAGGTCGTAGTGGACCTCCGAGCACGGCCCGCACGGCCCGGTGTCGGCCATCTGCCAGAAGTTGTCCTTGTCGCCCAGCCGGTAGATCCTGTCCGGCGCAACCCCGGCCACCTCGGTCCAGAGCGCGGCCGCCTCGTCGTCCGTGTAGTGTACGGTGACGAAGAGGCGGTCACGCTCGAGGCCCATCTCCGCGGTCAGGAACTCCCACCCGTAGGCGATCGCGTCGCGCTTGAAGTAGTCGCCGAAGGAGAAGTTGCCCAGCATCTCGAAGAAGGTGTGATGGCGGGCGGTGCGTCCGACCTCCTCCAGGTCGTTGTGCTTGCCGCCCGCGCGGACACACTTCTGCGAGGTGACGGCGCGGTCGAATGAGAGATTCTCCATTCCGAGAAAGGCACCCTTGAACTGGACCATCCCCGCATTGGTGAAGAGCAGCGTAGGGTCGCTGGCCGGCACCAGAGACGAACTCGGCCGGATTTCGTGGCCGCGCGCCCGAAAATACTCCAGGAAGCTGCGGCGGATTTCTGCGGATTTCATCGGGTCGCGGGTTCTTGCGCACACTTCGGGCTGATTCCGTCACGGGCGGCCAGCCACCACCGGGCCGGCGCGCCCAGGGGCTCTGGAAGTTAGCCCAACCCGGTCGCGACCGCGCCCCTACACCACCTTGACCGACGGTGCGCCCTGCGGCTCCTCGGCCGGCGGCTCCACGATCCCCAGCGCAACCAGCAGCCGCGCCTCGATCTCCTCCGCAACATCCGGATTCTCCTCCAGGAAGGTTCGCACGTTCTCCTTGCCCTGACCCAGCCGCAGATCACCGTAGGAGAACCAGGACCCGGACTTGTCCACCACCCCCTGTTCGACCCCGATGTCGATCAGGAGGCCGGTGTGGCTGATTCCCTTGCCGTACAGGATGTCGAACTCGGCCTGCTTGAAGGGCGGCGCGCACTTGTTCTTCACGACCTTCACGCGGGTCCGGTTCCCGATGATGTTGGGGCCGTCCTTCAGCGCGCCGATGCGGCGGATGTCCATGCGCAGCGACGCGTAGAACTTCAGCGCGCGTCCGCCCGACGTCGTCTCGGGGCTCCCGAACATCACCCCGATCTTCTCGCGGATCTGGTTGGTGAAGATGATCGCCGCGTTCGAGCGGCTCACCGCCCCGGTCAGCTTCCTCAGCGCCTGGCTCATCAGGCGAGCCTGGAGTCCGACGTGCGAATCGCCCATCTCGCCCTCGATCTCCGCCCGCGGCACCAGCGCCGCCACGGAATCCACCACGATCACATCCACGGCGTTGCTGCGGATGAGCACCTCGGCGATCTCGAGCGCCTGCTCCCCGGTGTCCGGCTGGGAAACCAGCAGGTCATCCACGTCGATCCCCAGCTTCCGCGCATACTGAATGTCCAGCGCGTGCTCGGCGTCGATGAAGGCGGCCACGCCTCCGTCCCGCTGCGCATTGGCGATGATGTGCAGGCATAGCGTCGTCTTGCCCGAGGACTCGGGCCCGTAGATCTCGCTGATCCGCCCGCGCGGGACCCCGCCGATGCCGATCACGGCGTCGAGGTTGATCGCGCCGGTGGAGATGCTCCTGATCTTCAGGCTGGGCTGATCGGACCCCATGCGCATGATGGCCCCCTTCCCGTAAGACCTCTCGATCTGGGTGACGGCCGTGTCGAGCGCCTTCTTCTTCAACTCCCTGTCTCTGCCGCTCGCAGAGGGCTTCTTCTGTTTTCCGGACATCGTTGCCTGTTCCTTTGCAGTCGGGGTTCGCACTAAAACCGAAGATAACACGAAATAGCTCGTCGTCAAGAACATCGGACCCGATGACGGGGGCCGGTGTAGCGAACAGGAAGAGGCTTCAGGCCCATTCCCGCGCCCGCTGCCGCGCTCCGCGGAAGCGCCGCCGGGACGACGACAATCAAGCTATCCTTATCGGGGGGCGGTTCCATGTCTGAATGCGCCAATCTGCGAAGCGGCCCCCGAGACGCGCGGCGCCCGGCCTTCCCACTCGTCAAATGAACGCAGAATACGACCTCGTAGCGATCGGCGGCGGCACCGGAGGACTCGTCACGGCCGCGGGGGCGGCCTATCTGGGGCTCGACGCAGCGATCATCGAAAAAGCGGCGCTGGGGGGCGACTGCCTTTGGACCGGCTGCGTTCCCTCCAAGGCTCTCATCGCGTCGGCCCGCCTCGCGCACCGGATGGACCGCGCCGCCGACCTGGGGCTCGCAAACGGCTCCCCCCGACGCCACGACTTCCGCACCGTCATGGAGCGCATGCGCTCGGCCCGCCACACCGTCTCCCACCACGACGACCCCGAACGCTTCCGCGCCATGGGCGTCGCCGTCCACTTCGGCACCGCGCGCTTCCTCGACCCGAACGCCGTCGAGGTCCCGGGCATCGGCCGGGTCCGCTCGAGGCGCTTCGTGGTCGCGACCGGAGCCGTCGCCGCCGTCCCGCCGATCCCCGGGCTCGCGGAAGCCGGCTATTGGACCTACGAAACCGTATTCGACGAGAACGAACTGCCGCGGTCGATCGTCGTCGTGGGGGGCGGACCGATCGGTGCCGAGTTCGCGCAGGTCTTCTCCAGGCTGGGAGCTCGGGTCACGATCGTCGAGATGATGCCGTCGATCCTCACCCACGAGGACCCCGACGCCTCCTCCTTCATGAAGGACCTCTTCACGGCCGAGGGGATCGACGTCCATGTCGACGCGGCGCTGGAGCGCGTCACCGTGGAGGACGGGGCCAAGATCCTGCACACCGGCGACGGTGCCCGGATCGCCGCCGATGAGATCTTCGTGGCCACCGGACGCCGCCCCATGACCGGCGGGCTGGGCCTGGGCGCCGCCGGTGTCGAAACGCAAAATGGGGCCATCACAGTCGACCCCCACCTCCGCACCACTTCCCCTTCCGTCTGGGCCGTCGGAGACGTGACCGGAGCGATGCAGTTCACCCACGTCGCCGACCAGATGGCGAAGATCGCGCTCCGCAACTCGGTCCTGCCGCTGAAGGCGAAGATCCGCTACGACAACGTGCCCCGCGTCACCTACACCGACCCCGAGGTCGCCCACGTCGGCATGCCGGAGGCCGAGGCGGCCGCAGAGGGTGGCACGACCTACACCTACCGGCTCGACGACCTCGACCGCGCGATCGTGGACGCCACCGCCACGGGCTTCGTGAAGGTCTCGGCCGACCGCAAGGGCCGGGTCATGGGAGCCACCGTCGTCGCGCACGGGGCCGGCGATCTCATCCTGCCCTTCGTCCTGGCGAAGCAGCACGGGCTCAAGCTCGGCAGCATCGCGAACACGATCTTCCCCTACCCCACGATGGCCGAAGGGGTGCAGCGGGCCGCCAAGGAGTACATGCGTTCCCGCCTGGATACCGCGTCGGGGCGCTTTCTTAAGCGAGTGATACGATGGCTGAAGTAGACCGCACTGCCGCGTCGCCGGAACCCGCGGCACGAACCCACCCGGCCGAGCCTGCGGAAGGGACCACGCCGTCCGCCCCGGCAAGGCCCCGGTCGCGTGGCGCCCTCTTCAAACTGGGCGTGCTCGTCCTCCTCATCATCGCAGGCTACCTCGTGGCCACACGGACGCCGCTGGGCGGCTACCTGAGCCGCGAAGGGATCTTCGAGCTCGTCAACTGGCTCCGAGGCCACCCCTGGGCACCCGTCATATTCGTCGCCCTCTACGCTACCGCCACCGCGCTGGCCGTGCCCGGCACGATTCTCACCCTCGGCGGAGGCGCGATCTTCGGCTTCTGGTGGGGCACGCTGTTCAACTTCACAGCCGCCAACATCGGCGCCAACGCGGCCTTCGTGATCGCCCGCGCCCTCGGCCGCGACGGCGTCCGCCACCTTATGGGCAACGATTCGGGTGCGCTGGAAAAGCTCGACAGCGTCGTCAAGCGGCACGGACTGCGGGGCCTGCTGACCCTGCGGCTCATCCCGCTGGTCCCCTTCAACGCGCTCAACTTCGGCTCCGGGCTGATGCCGCTCAGGTGGAGGACCTACGCGTTGGCCACGCTCATCGGCATCCTCCCCGGGACGGCCGTCTACACCTTTTTCGCCGACGCACTGTTGCAGGGCTCCCAGGAGGCCTCACGGGACGCGCTCATCCGCGTGGCCGTCGCCGGAATCCTCCTGATCCTTCTCAGCTTCCTGCCGGCGCTGCTGAAGCGGCTCGGCGTGCGCCTCCCGGGCATGGGCGCGGCGGTTCTCGTCGCGGCACTGGCGTCCGGCTTCGCGGGAACCGGACACGCCGCCGCGCAGACCACGGCTGGCGGAGCGCTCCCCGACCACCGGGCCTTCACGGCGGTGCTCGCCCCCATCGTGGGCGTGCCGCCGCTGGTGGACTACGCACGCCTCGCCGCCGACCGCTCGGCCCTCGACGCCTACATCGCCGCACTCGACGCCACCGACCCCACCGACCTCAGCGCTGCCTCCCCCGACGCCCAACTCGCGTTCTGGATCAACGCCTACAACGCCTGCATGCTCAAGCGCGTGGCCGACCACTACCCGATCAGGCGTGCCGGGGGACTCCGGCGCATCACGAACACCGTCGCGGGACGCCCGGCCAACTCCGTGTGGCAGATCGCGGACGTCTTCACCGGCGACCACTGCCCGGTGGCCGGCAGCGTCCGCTCCCAGGACGAGATCGAACACGAGATCATCCGCCCGATGGGCGACCCCCGCATCCACTTCGCGATCAACTGCGCCGCGCTCAGCTGTCCCCCCCTGATCCCGGAGGCCTACGACGCTTCCACTCTGGACGCGCAGCTGGACGCCCGCGTGCACGCGTTCGTGAACGATCCCCGACAATTCACCGTGGCGGCGGAAGGCGGGCGGCGCACCGTGCGGGTCAACATCGTGCTCGACTGGTTCAAGGAGGACTTCGGCGGCCTCGCGGGGATCCGTCCGTTCCTCGCGCGCTACACCCCCGGATCCGACGCCGAGGCTCTCGAGGACCCGAACACCGGCCTCGAGTTCATCGACTACGACTGGACGCTGAACGACACTTCGCGCTAGACGCCACCCGCAACCCCCGACCATGGACCCCCCGAAACTCGGGATCGTCATCCCGGCTCTCGACGAGGCCGAGGCCCTTCCCGACCTGCTCCGGGATCTCGCACAACTCGACCTTCGCCATGAGGTGCTGGTGGTCGACGGAGGCTCGCGTGACGAAACCGTGCGAGCGGCCCGGCGCGCCGGTGCCCGGGTCATGAGGAGCCGCACGGGGCGCGCGCGTCAGATGAACGCCGGTGCGCGCCTGCTCCGGACACCGTGGCTGCTCATCGTGCACGCCGATTCGCGTCTGGACTCGGACGCTCTGCGGGCAGTCGAATCCCACGTGCTCGCCGCCCGCTCCGACGCCGCGTGCCTGCGCCTGTCAATCGCGCATCGGCACCCCTTCTACCGGTTCATCGAGGCCGCCCAGCGCATTCGCGCCCGAGCCGCCCGCCTCGTCTACGGCGACCAGGGGCTCCTGATCAGGCGCGACCTCTTCTTCGGCCTCGGCCCCTACCCCGACGTGCCGATCATGGAGGACGTCATCCTCAACCGCCGGCTGATCGTCGCAGGGAAGCTCCGGACCCTCCCTGCGACGATCACCACCAGCCCCCGCCGCTACGAAGAAGAGGGCCGCCTGCGCGCATGGATCCGCAACGCGACCCTGATCACCCGGTTCCTGCTGGACGCAAGCCCTGCGGAACTGGCGCACCGATACCCTCCGCGCAGGCCGCGCCCTGCCGAGAGCCCTTCCCGGCGGGGCATCGTCGAGGAGGAAAAGAGGGCAACCCTGCTCGTCTTTGCCAAGGCCCCACGTCCCGGGAAGGTGAAGACCCGGCTGGCCCGGAGCATCGGGGATGCGGCGGCGGCAGAGGTGTACCGGCGCATGGGCCGCTTCGTGGTCGACCGGCTGGCCGGCGTGCAAGCCCCGGTGACCGTCTGCTACGACCCGCCGGGCGCGCGAGACGAGGTCCGCGGCTGGCTCGGAGACACCCCGGCACGGTACACGGCGCAGCCCCCGGGCGACCTCGGCCAGCGCATGGCCCGCATGTTCGAGCGCGCCTTCAAGGCCGCCGACCGGGTCGTCGTGATCGGCACGGACGCGCCCGCCGTAGACGCGGGAACCGTCAACCGCGCCCTCGAAGCCCTCGACTCGGCCGACGTGGTACTGGGACCCGCCGCCGATGGCGGCTACTACCTGATGGGCCTCCGCGCTCCGTGCCCGTCGCTCTTCGAGGGGATCGACTGGAGTACCGACACGGTACTTCGCGACACCGCGGCGCGGGCCCGCGAAGCCGGACTGCGCCTGACCTGGCTCGAGCTGGAATCCGATGTCGACACGGCAAACGACCTCACGCCGGAGGTGCTGGAGCGCCTCGGGCTCGACCCGGCGCCCGGCGGAGGCCGCGGCGTGTAGCGCTGCCACAGGCCCGGGGCAACCGGCAGGTACAGCACCTGGTACGGCTCCGCGTCGTCCGTCGCGGCGAAGACGGGCACACCCTCGTAGCCGGCCACCGGCACGATCCCGCTGCAGGCGGGCCGAACCGGCTGTCCGGACTTCTCATACTCGCGACCGGCCGCTGCGACCCGACCACTCTGCTCGAACCAGTCCTCACCCCCGGCGTAGGTGCCCGCGAAATCGACGCCCGGGCGCAGTTCGCGAATGGCAACCCCCGCCGGGCCCACCAGCGTGTCCCCTGCCGCCGTGATCGACACCTCGACCTCGATCCCCGTGGCCAGGCAGAGCGTGACCGGCGTCCCCGGGACGCGCTCCGTGGCAGGCGCCCGTTCGATCAACACCGTGTCCGGCGGCGGCGCGGGCAGCACGACCGTGTCCGGCGCGGGACCGTGGGGCCCCGGGCCACAGGGCGAGGCGGTTCCCGCGCAGAACGCCACCGAAGCCAGCACCCCGAACCGGGCAGTGCGAAAGGTCGACTGGGCGTCGCCGCCGAGGCCCAGTGAGAAGGCACCCAGCCGCAGGCCGCCCAGGTCCAGCTGGACCCCCGCGTTCGCGTCGAAGCCGTCGTACTCGGCCATGACGTTGACGAGCCGCCCCCGTCCCATCGACAGGTGGACCGCCGATCCCACGAACAACCCTCCCGACGAGCCGGCGCGGTAGAACTCCAACTCCCCGCCGGCCGAGAACATCCCGCCCCCCCACCCGGCGGTGAGGGTGACGTCGTAGCCGGGATCGGGCTCCAGGCCGGGGAGCCGGGCGGTCGCGACCACGTAGGGGGTCAGCGTGCTGTTGAACGCCTCGCCGCCGACCCCGTCGAAGATCCGGGAATCGGGGTAGCCGAGCCGGTTCGGCTGAAAGTCGTGGTCGTAACGGCCGCCGAAGCCGGGCGCCGGCACATACCGCAGCCCAGCGGCGACATCCAGATACCGCACCGACGAGGGCAGCACCGAGATACGGCCGAACGCACCGACCATCCGGCCGCCCCCCGCCTCATCGCCGAAGTGCTGCAGGGTCGCGCCCGCCTCCACGCGGTTGAAAAGCCCGATTGCGACCGAGCCGTCCGACATCCACTTCTCGAAGGGCTCGCCCGACGCGAAGCCCTCGCCGTCCCGGTCCACGATCAGGAGATTCGGAACCGAGACCCGGAACCCCGAATAGGTGCCGGTGACCACGAGGTGCGGCAGCACCGAAGCCACCGGGATGTGCAGCAACCCGGAACCGTACCGCAGGCTCGAGGGGACGCGCAGGGTCTGCGCGCTTCCCGGCGCAATGTGAAGTGTGAGTGCCAGAACGCCGGCAATGCCCGGGAGGGAGAGCCGGCGGTGCGGGCGCGTCATCCGTCTTCGGTCGAGTCCAGTCGCCCCATGCCGCGCCAGATCCGCCACACCCAGAACAGGATCAGGATCCAGGCCGCCGCATAGGCGAGGAAGATGTGCACGTAGGGCCGCAGCGAGGGACTTCCGCCGCCCTGCGCCGGCAGCGCAAGCAGATCCAGTGCCGCGGCCGCGGCGTCCGTGAAAGTCCACACGATCATGTCGACACCTCACCGGCCAAGCGTGCAGCGACTCCCCGTCCCGGGCGCCGGCCCAGAAGCTCGACCGTGTAGCGAAAAAGGAACAGTCCGAAGAACAACATCGTGAATCCTGCCAGCGATGTCAGCAGCGTCGTGAGCATGTCGGGGTGCAGCGTGGGTCCTTCGGCCTTGATCACGACCGGCTCGGGGTGCAGCGATCTGAACCAGACGACGCTCACATGGATCAGCGGGATGTTGAGCGATCCGACGATCGCCAGCACGGCCGCGAACCTCTTTCCCTTGCGGGGATTGGCGACCGAACCGCGGACCAGGAAGTAGCCGAGGTAGGTGAACCAGAGCAGCAGCGTAAGGGTCAGCCGCGGCTCCCAGGTCCAGTAGGTTCCCCACGCGATCCGCCCCCACAGCGGCCCCGAGATCAGCATGATCGCGCCGAAGATCAGGCCGCCCTCGGCAGCCGCCACCGCCGCGGCGTCGGCACGCTCGTCCTCGAGCCACAGGTAGGCCGCGCTCGCCAGCGCAACCACGCCGAAGGCGAGAAAGGTCGTCCACGCCGCCGGGACGTGAATGTAGAAGATTCGCTGGACGATCCCCTGCTCCGCCTCCGTCGGCACCCAGAACACCACCATCCAGTGCACGAGAAGCATCGTGGCGACCCCCGCGGCCACCAGGACCAACCCGATCGTCGTCGCGCTCCTTGCATTCATGCCGTTGATCGCAATGTAAAGTGAAGTTTACATATTGTCATGTTTATCATACATTCCACAGGGTTCGCTATTCTTCGGCCAGGTATCTGAAGAGCACGGAACCCACGGCGACGAAACCGATCGCGAAAGCCCAGAGCAGCCGTACCGACCCCGAGATCTCCGCCCACGGCCGTTCCGTGAGGACCCGGCCCGAGGCGGTGGCCCCGAAGAAGATAACCGGAACCAGCAGCGGAAAGGTCAGCACCGGAAGGAGCGTGTCCCCCAGCGAACTGTGACGCGACATGAGGCCGAAAAAGGTGCCCACCGCCGCCAGCCCGATCGTTCCCGGCAGGAGTACAGCCCCGTGCCGGACGATGGAACCGGCGTCGCGTACTCCCAGAAAGCTCGTCAGGGCAACGAAGGCGAGGATCGTCACGATCCACACCAGCACCAGGTTCGCCGCCGACTTGCCCAGGAAGATCGCGTGTCTCGACACCGGGGTGAGAAGCAGGTGCCGGAAGGCCCCGTCCTCCTCTTCGGTGTCGAACGTCCGGCCGGCGCCGGTGGTCGCCGCGAAGAGGATGGTGAGCCACGCGAGGCTGGCGGCCACATTCCTCGCCGGCACCAGGCTCCTGTCCAGCGCAAGGGCGAAGAGGAAGCACGCGAGAACCACGAAGGCGATCATGGCCAGAAGCCGTCCGCCGGACCGGAACTCCACCTGCAGATCCTTCCACGCGATCAGCCGGGCCCAGCGAAGCGACATCATTCGACCCTGTTCCCTCCGGCCGTGAAGAAGGGCAGCAGGTCCTCGGCCTCCCGCCCGGAGCACTCCGTGTCCAGCACCCTTCTGCCCCGGCGCAACACCAGCGCCCTGTCCGCCAGCTTCAGGCCCCGCTCAAGGTCGTGCGTCACCAGCACCACGACCGTGGCCGCCTCCCTGCGCACCTGGAGCATGGCCTCCAGGGTCGAAGCCCCCCCAGGGTCGAGACCGGTGAAGGGTTCGTCCAGAAAGAGCACGTCGGGGTCGTGCAGTAGCGAGCGCGCCAGCGCCGCCCTCTGCCGCTGGCCCCGCGAGAGCTTCTCGACCGGGATGTCCGCCAGGTCCGCAGCGCCCACCTCGTCCAGCGCCTGAACCGCCATCTGCCGGTCACGGTTGATTCCGTGGAGCGCACCGAAGAAGGCGAGGTTCTCGCCGACGGTGAGCTTCCGGTACAGACCGGTGCGGTGCGAGACCAGCCCCACCCGTGCCCGCCACGCCGGATCGGAGCCCGAGACCGCCGCGCCGTTCAGCGTGACCTCGCCGGCGTCGGGCCGGCGCTCGCCGCTAAGGGCGCGGAGCAATGTGGTCTTCCCAGCGCCGTTGGGGCCGAACACCGCCAGGATCGATCCGCCGGACGCATCCAGGTCCACCCGGTCGAGGGCGCGGGTGGGGCCGTAGTCACAGACCAGTCCCCGCGCCGACAGCGTCATCTTCCCGGGCCGTCGACCGGCATCCCGCCGGCTGCCGCGGTTGCCGCCGCGCCCTCCGCCAGGTCGGGCGGCGAGCCCAGTGCCTTGCCGCAATGGCCGCAGAAGCGCGCCCCGCCGCGGTTGACGTGCTCGCACCGGGCGCACTGGAGCCCTTCACGAAGCGCGTCGCGGAGCTGGGCGATCTCTTCCTCGAGTTGCCTGGAAGCCCGGTCCACACCGGGATCGCTCCCGCCCTCTTCCGGCCCCGGCCCCAGTTGACGCAATGCGTCCCGCGACAGCTCTCCCTTCAGCAGCTCGTAGTCCTTCCCGTCGAGCTTTCCCGTCATTCTGTCGTATTCGAGATCGCGGAGCGCCGTGAGCGCGACACGCCGGCGCGCCGCCCCCTCGTCGTAGTCGTCCTCGCCGGCATAGACCGGCGCGCCACGCCCGGAGAATACGGGTTCGAGCACGTACAGCATGACACCCGCGGCGAGGAGAATCCCGCCGATCAGCGCGGTCATGGCGAGATCAGCCGACCGCCCCTGCCGGGAGCGGCCCGCGCGCCTTGCGGCGTACCGTCGCCCGGACCGGCACGGTGCCCGCGGGCCACAGGCCCACGATGGCACCGATGGCCACGACCAGTCCCCCGCACCAGATCCAGGGCACGAGCGGCAGCGCCTTGGCCTCGAACAGCACGCGGTCCTCGCCGCTGTTCAGATCCACTTCCTTGGGGATCACGTACAG
Organism: Gemmatimonadota bacterium; assembly: GCA_022823145.1. Taxonomy (GTDB): domain Bacteria; phylum Gemmatimonadota; class Gemmatimonadetes; order Longimicrobiales; family Gaopeijiaceae; genus Bin94. The sequence goes on along the minus strand of JAJDXS010000029.1, from coordinate 138,619 downwards.
ATCCTCGAAGGCGGTGGTGACGATTCCGACCTCGGTGGACTGCTGCTCCATGACCGGGTAGATGCGCCTTTCCGGGCGCACGATGTCGACACGCTCGCCGTTGCGGTAGACCGTCATCAGAGCGGTCCAGCGCCAGTCGTTCTCGGCGACGTTCTCGGCCACCCGGGGCCGCGAATGGGAGAGGCTTTCGTACACCAGGCGGTACTCGTTGCCGAAGGCCGAGCGGATCGTCATCGCCTCCCCCGGCGCCAGCTCCTGTTCCACGATCTCGTCGAACGCCGCCCCCGCCAGTCCGGTGAAGACCACCACCACGCCGGCGTGCACGACGTAACCACCCCACCGGCGCCGGTTCCGCCTCACCAGGCTCCGCAACGCGTTGAAGGGACCCTCGCCGGCGATCCGTGCCCGCGCCTTCGTACCCTTCCAGAACTCCCTGACGACGATGGCCATCACGAAGGCCGAGATCGCGAAGGTCGTCAGCGCCATGGTGTGCCGCACTCCGGTCAGCAACAGCAGGGCAAGGGTCACCGCCCCCGCCAGGAGGGGCACGACGAAGTTCCTGCGGAGATTGCGCGGCGACGCGCGCCGCCAGGCGATGACCGGTCCGATCCCCATGAGCGCCAGCAGAATCAGCCCGATGGGAATGTTCACGCGGTTGTAGAAGGGCGGGCCGACGTTGATGGTCTCGCCGAAGAATCCCTCGGTGATCAGCGGGAAGAGCGTCCCCCAGGCCACGGCGAAGGTGACGCCGATCAGCAGCAGGTTATTGAAGAGAAACGCGGATTCACGGGACAGGAAGGACTGGATCTGGTTCTCGGACCTCAGCAACGGCAGCCGATGAACGATCAGCAGGAGCGAGAAGGCCGCCAGCGCACCCATGAAGCCCAGGAAGATGTACGCGATGGTCAGGTTCTCGGCGAAGCTGTGAACCGACTCGATCAGGCCGGACCGGGTGAGGAACGTCGCGAAGAGCGTGAGCAGGAATGTGATGACCACCAGGGCCATGTTCCACACCTTCAGCATCCCGCGGTTTTCCTGGATCTGGATCGAGTGCAGGAACGCCGTGGCCGTGAGCCAGGGAAGCAGGGACGCGTTTTCGACCGGATCCCAGAACCAGTAGCCGCCCCAGCCCAGCTCCTCGTAGGCCCACCGCATCCCGAAGATGATCCCGATGGTGAGAAAGAACCAGCTGAGCAGGATCCAGCGCCGGGTGATCGCGATCCAGCGGGAGTCGAGCCGGCCGGAGAGCAGCGCCGAGATGGCGAAGGCGAAGGGGACCGCGAACGCGGTGAAGCCCAGGTAGAGGGTGGGCGGATGGATGGTCATCCAGGGATTCTGCAACTGCGGATTCAGGCCCCGTCCGTTTTCCGGGGTGAATCCCATCCGCTCGAACGGACTCACGTCCGCGAAGAGCAGGACCACGATGAGGAACGCGAGAATCCCCAGCAGCGTCCCGCTCACATAGGGCATGAACTCCCGGTTGCGGGCGCGGTTGATGAACACCGCGATCGTCGAAAAGACGGACAGCAGCAGTGTCCAGAAGACGAGCGAGCCACGCTGTCCCGCCCAAAGCCCGGCGACCTTGAAGTAGGTGTCCAGCTCGCGGTTGGAGTAGTTGGCGACGTAGCTGTACTCGTAGCGGTTCCCCACGAAGGCGGCGATGATCCCCAGCGAGGCGAGCAGGATCAGGAGGGTCAGCACATAGACGGTGCGCTCGCCGCTCAGCACCAGTTCGCTGCGCCCGGACCTGCCCCCGACAAACGAGAGAACCGTGCCCCACAGGGCGACGGGAAGAGCGATCCAAAGGGCGATTTCGCCCAGGATCGTCACGTCGCGAAGTCCTCCTCGGCGGCCTCGTATCGGCTGCCGCACTTGGTGAGTACGGTGTGGGCGCGGAAAACGCCGTCCGTACCGTAGATGCCTTCCAACACGACCTCGGCCTGGTCGTTGAAGGTATCGGGCAGCACGTCGTCGTAGCGGACCACAAATGCGACCTCCGGCTGCTCCAGGTCGGAAACCGTGAAGGCATGCGTGCCCGTGCCGGCCACGCCGCGTTCCCAAGAGCCCTCGACGACCCGCCCGCTCACCTTCACACCCACTTCATGGAAGGTGGGGTCCGCTTCGACCCTGTCCGCCAGTTCGACCGGGGTCAGGTAGTACACCATGCTGTCGCTGATTCCGGTCCACATCAGATACGCTACCACCGCAGCCACGCCGACCAGGCCGACAAAGAAACGTCCGTGCTTCATGAGTATCCTCTCTCCGGTTCCATAGTGGGACCGCCCAGCCGTGCCGCGCCCGGCATCCTGCGGGACAGGCACTCGGAGTAATCTAGCAGTCCGTGGATGAACCCGCACGAGCCGAGAGGGTTCGTCCACGGGCTACCGGGCAAACGTCGTGCTACCGGGACAGTCCAGACGCCGACAGAACCCCTCGCACGGCACGCCGCCAGCCCTCGATCAGCGTCCCCCGCTCCCCGGCGTCGATCCCGGGTTCGAAGCTGCGTCCGGCCGCGAAGGCCCGGGAAAACTCCTCCGGCGAGCGCCACACCCCGGCGTGCAGTCCGGCCAACCCGGCGGCGCCCAACGCGGTCGTCTCGACCATCTTGGGGCGGCTCACCGGAACCCCGAGCACTCCGGCCATGAACTCGAGCAGCCAGTCGTTCTTCGCCGCACCGCCATCGACCCGGAGTCCGGTCGAGCGCACCCCCGAATCGCGTTGCATCGCAGCCAGAATCTCGTGCGTGCCGTACGCCATCGCCTCGAGCGCGGCCCGGACCAGGTGCTCGCGTGTCGTTCCGCGGGTGAGGCCGGTGATCGCCCCGCGCGCGTCGGGCTGCCAGTAGGGCGCGCCCAGCCCCGTGAAGGCCGGGACGAGGTAGACGCCGTCGTTTCCGGAGAGGGAAAGCGCCATCGCCTCGCTCTCGGCGGCGTCTTCCAGAATCCCGAGACCGTCGCGCAGCCACTGGATCGCCGCGCCCGCGACGAAGATCGAGCCTTCGAGGGCGAAAGCGGGGCCTCCCATGGCGTTGCAGGCCGCGGTGGTCAGCAGACCGTGATCGGATGCCACACGCGTAGACCCGGTGTTGAAGAGCAGGAACGCCCCGGTGCCGTAGGTGCACTTTCCCGTCCCCGCTTCCCAGCATCCCTGGCCGTACAGTGCCGCCTGCTGATCGCCGGCGACGCCCGCGATCGGGACTTCAACGCCCAGCACACCGCCGTCGGTGACTCCGAAGTCCCCCGAACTGGGGCGCACTTCCGGCAGGATGCGCCGGGGAACACCCATCAGCGCAAGGAGGTCGTCGTGCCAGCCCCCTTCGTCCAGGTCGAAGAGGAGGGTGCGCGAGGCGTTCGTCGGGTCGGTCGCGTGCACGGCGCCCGCGGTCAGGCGAGTCACCAGCCAGGCGTCGATCGTCCCCACGGCAAGGTCTCCGCTCTCGGCCCTGGCCGCCAACCCGGGATCCGTCTCGAAGAGCCAGCGAAGCTTGGTCCCCGAGAAGTAGGGATCCAGCAGAAGGCCGGTGCGACGGCGAACCGTCTCCCCGTGCCCCGCCGCCCGCAGTTCGCGACACAGCGCGGAAGTGCGCCGGTCCTGCCAGACGATTGCGCGGTGCAGCGGCCTGAGCGTGGCCGGATCCCACACCACGACCGTCTCGCGCTGATTCGTGATCCCGACCGCGACGACCTCGGTGTTCGCGTCCGCCACCGCCTCGCGGGCCACCCGGGCGGTCACGGCAAGGATCTCCTCCGCGTCGTGCTCCACCCACCCTGGCCGCGGGAAGTGCTGCGTGAACTCGCGATAGGACCGCCCCACCACCTCGCCCCGGGCCGATACCACCAGGGCCGACGACCCCGTGGTGCCCTGGTCGATGGCGAGGACCGCGCCGCCGCTCATGGCGCGAACACCCTGCCCGGGCGGTAGTCGAGCCCGAGTTCCGGCAGCAGTTCGACGAAGGCGGCCACGGAGAGCCCGACGACCGTGAAGTAGTCCCCCTCGATCCTCTCCACCAGAGCCGAACCGTATCCCTGTATGCCGTATGCGCCCGCCTTGTCCAGCGGCTCACCGGTCTCCACATAGCTGCCGATCAGGTCATGGCCGACACTGCGAAACGTGACCCGCGCCTTCGCCACGCGGGACGCCATCCGTCCCCCGCAGGCCAGTGCGAGACCGGAATAGACGCTGTGCACGCGCCCCGACAGGGAAGCCAGCATTCCGGCGGCGTCCTCCCGGTCCGCCGGCTTCTCCAGGACGCGCCCGTCCAGCACCACGATCGTGTCGCCCGCGATCGTCAGCGAGTTCGCCCGGGTCGCCGACACCGCACGGGCCTTCTCTCCGGCAAGGCGCTCCACATAGCGAAGCGGCTCCTCGCCCGGCTCACGGCGCTCCTCGATCCGGGCTGGCGCCACGTCGAAGGAAAGGCCGAGCATCTTCAGTACATCGGCCCGTCTCGGCGATGCCGACGCCAGTACGACCGGGACCGAGCCGCGTGCCGAAGGGGTCATCGCCGCCGTCCCGGCCCGCCGTGCCCGCACCGGGTTCGCAGGCGCGGTCATGATGCCGCGTCCCCCTGCCGCTCGACCACCAGCGTCACCGGGCCGTCGTTCACCAGCGCCACCCGCATCTCCGCCCCGAAGCGCCCACACCGCACGCGTCCCGGCAACCGCGTCTCCAGCTCTGCCACGAAGCCCTCATAGAGCGGAATCGCGATCTCGGGCCGCGCCGCGCGCACGAACGACGGCCGCCGCCCCTTCCGCGCATCTCCGTACAGCGTGAACTGACTCACCGCCAGCACCTCGCCCCCGACATCGGCGAGCGACCTGTTCATCCGTCCCTCCCCGTCGGCGAAGATCCGCAGGTTGACCAGCTTCTCCGCCATCCAGGAGGTGACGCCCCGGTCGTCCCCCGGCACGAACCCGGCCAGCACGAGCAACCCGGGTCCGATCTCGCCCACGACCTCGCCCTCCACCGTCACCGAAGCCTCGGCGACCCGCTGCACCACGACCCTCACCGCCCCGTCACTCCACCGTCACCGATTTGGCGAGGTTGCGGGGCTGGTCCACATCGCAGCCGCGCATCACCGCGATGTGGTAGGCGAGCAACTGGAGCGGCACGGTCGTCAGCACGGGCATCAGCGCCGGGATCGTGCGGGGGACCAGGATCACGTCGTCCACGAGGTCGACCACCTCGCTGTTGCGGTCGTTGACAACGGCGATCACGCGGCCGCGCCTGGCGCGCACCTCCTCGATATTCGACAGCGTCTTCGGGTACACCACGTCACGGGGCGCGAGCACCACGACGGGCATGTTCTCGTCGATCAGCGCGATCGGACCGTGTTTCATTTCCGCGGCAGGATAACCCTCTGCATGGATGTAACTTACCTCCTTCAACTTCAACGCACCCTCGAGGGCCACCGGAAACTGGTAACCGCGCCCCAGATAGAGGAAGTTCGGCGCGTCCCCGTACTTCCGCGCCAACTCCGCCACCCGGTCGTCGGCGTCCAGCACCTCCTCCACCTGGTCCGGCAGCGCCTCGAGCGCGCGCACCAGCCGGCGACCCTCCGGCAGCGACATGTTCCGGCGGCGCGCCAGGTACAGAGTGACCAGCGCCAGCGCCACCACCTGGCTCGAGAACGCCTTCGTGGACGCCACCCCGATCTCGGGCCCGGCGTGCAGATAGACCCCGAAGTCCGTCTCCAGGGCGATGCTCGAGCCCACCACGTTCACGATCCCCATGATCCGGCAGCCGCGACGCCTGGCCTCCCTGAGCGCGGCCAGCGTGTCCGCCGTCTCCCCCGACTGGCTGATCCCCATCACCAGCGTTCCCGGGGACAGGACGGGATTGCGGTAGCGGAACTCCGACGCGTACTCGACGGTGACCGGGATCCGCGCCATGTCCTCGATCATGCGCCCCCCGATCAGCCCCGCGTGCCAGCTGGTGCCGCACGCCGTGATCACGATCCTGTCGACCGCCTGGAGGTCCGGGTCGGACACCGTGATCCCGCCCAGCCGCGACATCCCCTCGTCCTCGAGGAGCCGTCCCCGCATCACGTCCCGCAGGGAGGAGGGCTGCTCGCGGATCTCCTTGTACATGTAGTGGTCGTAGCCGCCCTTGCCGATCTTGCGCACGTCCCAGTCGACGGTCTGGGAACCGCGCCGCACCGCCCGCCGCGCCGGGTCGAAGGTCCGGTATCCCTCCCGGGTCAGGACCGCCGAGTCGCCGTCCCGCAGCCGCACCACCTTCCGGGTGTGCGCCACCACCGCGGCCGCGTCCGAGGCGACGAAGAGCTCGTCGTTCCGACCGATGCCCAACAGGACCGGGCTGCCGTGCCGCGCCACGACGATCTTGCCGGGGTCGCGTGAACTCACGACCGCGATCCCGTAGGTCCCCTCGATCTGGGCGAGCGCGCCGGCGACCGCGTCCTCCAGCGCCTCGCAGTCCCGGAAGGCCAGGTCGATCAGGTGTACCAGGACCTCGGTGTCGGTCTCGCTCCGGAACTCGAAGCCCAGCTCGCGCAGCCGGGGCCGCTGGCGGGCCGCGCTCTCGACGATCCCGTTGTGCACCAGCGCGATGTCCCCGTCGGCCGACAGCTGGGGGTGCGCGTTCACCCGGTTCGGCGGACCGTGCGTCGCCCACCTCGTATGCGCGATCCCGCAGCTCCCCACCGGCAGCCGGCCGTCGAGCGCGTCCTCCAGCTCGGCGATCTTCCCCGGCCGCTTCTCGACCGCCAGTCCACCATTCGCGAGGACCGCGAGCCCCGCCGAGTCGTATCCGCGGTACTCCAGCCGCTTCAGGCCCTCCAGGAGGATTGGACCCGCTGGCCGGGGCCCCACATACCCGATGATCCCGCACATCAGCCGCCGGCCACCCCCGCGAGCACTGCCCGGGCCCGGTCCGCAAGCGACTGCGCCTCCGCCGCTCCACCCGCCTCGGCGATGAGCCGCACAACCGGCTCCGTTCCGGAAGGCCGCACATGCAGCCAGCACCGCCGCGACCGCCACTCGATCCGCAGGCCGTCGCTCTCTTCACGGACCCCGCCGGGCAGCACCCGCCCCAGGGCCTCGAAGGCATCGGCGAGCAGCTCCCGTGGAAACGACACCTTTTCCTTAACGATCCGGTAGGCAGGCAGGCGCCCCACGCGCACCGAAAGCGGCACTCCCGGCTCGTCGGCCAGAAACTGAAGCAGCAGCGCGGCACCCACCGGCGCGTCGCGCGTGTGATGCAGCTCCGGCAGGATCACCCCCCCGTTTCCTTCGCCCCCCACCACCGCATCCTCGGCGATCATCCGCTCCACGACGTTGATCTCCCCGACCGGCGCCCTGATCGCCGGACAACCGTGGCTCTCCGCCACATCGTCCACGACCCGGCTCGTCGAGAGGTTGGTGACGACGCTCCCGGGCCGCCGCGAGAGCACCACGTCGGCCGCCAGCGCCAGCGTCAGGTCCTCGCCCAGGGCCCGTCCCTCGTCGTCCACCAGCGACAACCGGTCCACGTCCGGATCGACCGCCAGCCCGATCCGCGCCCCCGACTCGCGCACAAGCTCCCCCAGCGCAGCCAGACTGGCCGCAACGGGCTCGGGATTCCGGTGGAACCGTCCGTTCGCCTCGGTCCCGATGGCGCTGACCTCGCATCCCAGCCGCGAGAGCAGCTCCGGCATGATCACACCACCTGCCCCGTTGCCGCAGTCGAGCGCAACGTGCATCCCTTCGCTGAGGATCTGTCGGGTATCGAGCAGAGACAGGTTCAGGATCCCCTCGATGTGACGCTCCACCGCGCCCCCGTCCCGCTCCACACGCGGGATCGCGTGCCAGAGTGCGCGCCCCGGTTCCCGCTCCCGCACCCGCGCCTGGAAACGCCTCATGCGGGCTGGCGGAAGGAACGTCCCCCCCCTTACCGCGAACTTCAGCGCATTCCACTCGGCGGGGTTGTGGCTCGCGGTCACGCCCAGCCCCCCAGCGGCGTCCCCTTCCCGCACGGCCAGCATCAGAGTCGGCGTCGGCACGACCCCGAGCTCCACCACCCGGCACCCCACCGACAGCAGCCCGGCCACGGCCGCGCGCATCAGCATCGGCCCCGAGGTCCGCGAATCGCGACCCACCACGACCGGCCCCTCGTCTCCCTCTTCCCGCAGGAAGGCCCCGTAGCACGCGGCAAGTCCCGCGACCAGCTCCGGCGTGAGCGCGCCGCCCACGCGGCCGCGGAACCCGGATACGCTGACCATCAGGTCGTCGGGCAGGAGAATGGGCATGCGGGAAATTAGCGTATATTGGCAGACGCCATTGGAGCCCCGGATTCAGGGAGAATCCGTTGTCCGAACCGCCAAGACGATTGGATACCCAACGTTTCGACACCCGCTGCGTGCATGCCGGACAGTCTCCGGAACCGGTCACCGGGGCGATAACGACGCCGGTGTTCCAGACCTCGACGTATGTGCAGGACGGGCTGGGGCGCCACCGCGGCTACGAATACGCGCGGCTCCAGAACCCCACCCGTGAAGCCTGCGAAGCCAACATCGCGGCGCTCGAGGGCGGACGGCACGGCGTCGCCTTCTCGAGCGGCCTCGCCGCGATCGAGTGCCTCGCCAAGACCGTCGCGCCGGGTGCCCACATCGTGAGCGAGGAGAATACCTACGGCGGTACCACGCGGATGTTCACGCAGGTCTTCGACCGCGTGGGCATCGACGTGACGCTGGTCGACACCCGTGACACGGGCGCCATCCGGGCCGCCCTGCGTCCGGACACCCGGCTCATCCATCTCGAGACTCCGTCCAACCCGCTGATGCGCATCGCCGACATCGGGGCGGTCGCGGAGCTGGGCCGGGCGCACGGTGCGCTCGTCTGCGTGGACAGCACCTTCGCGTCACCCTTCAACCAGAAGCCGCTCGCGCTGGGCGCCGATGTCGTGGTGCACTCGACCACCAAGTACCTGGCCGGACACTCGGATCTCCTCGGAGGCATCCTCGTGGTGGACGACGACGCCCTGGCCGAAGACCTTCACTTCGTGCGCAAGTCCACCGGCCCGCTGCCCGGACCGCTCGATTCATGGCTCACGCTGCGCGGCACCAGGACGCTGCACCTGCGCATGGACCGCCACAACGAGAACGGGATGCAGGTCGCCCGGTTCCTCCAGTCCCACCCGGCGGTGCGGGCCGTCCACTACCCCGGGCTGCCGGCCCATCCCCAACACGATCTGGCCCGGCGCCAGATGCGCGGGTTCTCCGGCATGCTCTCGGCGGAGCTTTCGCATGCGGACGCGAAGCGCCTCGCCGAGGGCACCACCCTCTTCCGCCTCGCGGAGAGTCTGGGCGGCGTGGAATCCATGATCTGCGTCCCCGCCGTAATGACCCACGCGTCGGTCCCGGAGGCGGCCCGCCTGCGCCTGGGCATCACCGCCGGACTGGTCAGGCTCTCGGCGGGGATCGAAGACGCGCGGGATCTCGTCGAAGACCTGGAACGCGCCCTCGACAACCATGGTACAGGACACATCCAACGATGAACTACGACGATTTCGACACTTCATACGGCCACGGAGACGACACCGGCGCCAACGGCGAACCCCGCGCCACCCGCATCCTCAGCGGCATCTCGTCGCGATCGTGGGAGCACAGCGCGGACCGGGCCGCCCTGGCCGCCCTGCGCAAGCTGCCCGGCTTCGACCAGGTGCTGCGCACCCTCTTCGGGATCTTCGGCGAGAAGCCGGTGCGGCTCGCCTTCCAGGCCAACGCGGTACGTGTGGGACCGAACCAGTTTCCTCACCTCTGGGACCTGTACTGCGAGGTCTGCACCACGCTGGACGCCCCCGAGCGCTACCCCCTGTTCGTCTCCCAGAACCCGGTCGTCAACGCGGGCGCATACGGGATGAAGCAGCCCTTCATCATCCTCAACTCCGGCACCCTGGAGCTTCTCACCGACCGGCAGGTGTCGTACGTGATGGGCCACGAAGTCGGCCATGTGATGAGCGACCACGTCCTCTACAGGACCATGACAGTTCTGCTCACCGAGCTCGCCAAGCTGGGCTTTCCGCTGGTGGGGCTCGCGGCCCGGGCGATCCTCATCGCGCTCCTCGAATGGTCGAGGAAGAGCGAGCTCTCGTCGGACCGGGCGGGGCTTCTCGCGATCCAGGAGCCCGACGAGGTCATGGGCTCCATGTTGAAGATGGCCGGCGGCGGGCGGGACGAGGAGACGTCGCTGCCCGAGTTCATCCGGCAGGCGGAAGACTACCGCCAGTCCGGCGACATGGCCGACCAGGTCTTCAAGGTCCTGAATCTGCTTGGCCAGTCGCACCCCTTCTGGGTCCTGCGCGTATCGGAACTCCGGGGCTGGATCGAGACGGGCGATTACGACCGGATCCTGCGCGGCGAATACCAGCGGCGGGGCGACCCCGATCCCGCCTACGCCGAGGACCTGGCCGAGGCCGCCGACAGCTACAAGACCGGCGCCAGGGAAATGCTCGGGCAGATGGCCGGGGCCGCCAGACGTGCCGGTGAGAGCTTCTGGGATTCCTTCAGAAAGCAGCCCTGACGGGCATGCGGATCCTGATCGTCGGAAACGGTGGGCGTGAACACACGCTGCTGTGGAAGCTGCGCCGGGACGCGCCCGGGACCGCCTTCTACGCGACTCGCCCCAACGGCGGGATGGCGCCTCATTGCGCCGCGGTCGACATTGCGCCCACGGATGTGGTGGCGCTGGCGGGATGGGCGGCCGCCAACCGGATCGACCTGGCCGTCGTGGGCCCCGAAACACCCCTGGCCGCGGGCCTTGCGGATCGGATGAAGCGCTCCGGCGTCCCCGTCTTCGGGCCCTCGGCGGGAGCGGCCCGGATCGAGTCCAGCAAGGCGTTCGCCAAGGATCTGATGGCGGGCGCGGGTGTGCCCACCGCCGCCTACGAGGTGCATACCGACGCCGACCGGGCAGCGGCCTTCATCGAGTCGGTTGGTGCGCCGGTGGTCGTCAAGGCGTCGGGTCTGGCCGCGGGCAAGGGCGCGATCGTGTGCGGCACCGTGGAGGAGGCCGTGACGGCCGCGCGCGACATGCTTTCGGGGTCGTTCGGCGAGGCGGGCCGCGAGGTGGTGATCGAGGAGTACATGGAGGGCGAGGAGCTCTCCGTGTTCTGTCTCGCCGACGGGGAAGAGTTCGTGCCGCTCCTGTCGTCGCAGGACCATAAGCGGATCGGCGAGGGGGACACCGGACCCAACACCGGCGGCATGGGGGCCTATGCGCCGGTGGGATTCGTGACCGACGCGCTGATCGGAGAGGTGGGCGACAGGATCGTCGCGCCCGTGCTCACGGCGCTGGCCGAGGGCGGCAACCGCTTCAGCGGCCTCCTCTACGCCGGGCTGATGATCACCGGGGAGGGACCGAAGGTGGTCGAGTTCAACTGCCGCTTCGGCGATCCGGAGACGCAGGCGGTGCTGCCGCTGCTAGCCTCGTCGCTCCTCGAGCCGATGATGGCCGTCGCCGAGGGATCGGGCCTGGCGGACCATGAACCCGTCTTCGCCGACGCGGCCGCGGTCACGACCGTCCTGGCGGCCTCCGGCTATCCGGGGAGCTACGACAAGGGGGCCGCCATCGACATCCCGCCCCTGCCGCGGGGCGCCGAGGTCTTCCACGCCGGCACCGCGCGCCGGTCCGGCCGCCTGGTCGCGTCGGGAGGCCGCGTGCTCGCGGTCACCGCTCTCGACCGCGACTTCGAGCGCGCCCGGACGGTGAGCCGCGCGGTCGCGGAGGCGATCACCTTCGAAGGCAGGTATTATCGAAGGGACATCGGGTGGCGCGAGGCCGAACGCCGAAGCTGAGAGCGCGTCCGGCCAATATCAAAACGATAGCACATGGAGGGAACGACCTTGATCATCACAACCACACCCACACTGCAGGGAGAGCGCATCAGGGAGTACCTCGGGATCGTGACCGGGGAGACGATCATCGGCGCCAACGTCTTCAAGGACATCATGGCCAGCATCCGCGACATCGTGGGGGGCCGCTCGGGAGCGTACGAGGACGCGCTCAGGACGGCCCGCGAGGGGGCGCTCCGCGAGATGGCCTCGCAGGCGCGTTCCCGCGGTGCCGACGCGGTGATCGGCGTGGATCTCGACTACGAGGTGCTGGGCACGTCGAACGGGATGCTCATGGTCTCGTCGAGCGGCACCGCGGTCGCGCTGGAGTAGTGGCGTGCCCGAGCTCCCCGAGGCCGAGACCATTGCGCGGGGGCTGAACAGGGTTCTGCCCGGGAGGGTCGTCAGCGCGGTCACCGTGCTGCGCGAAGACGTGGTGAGCGGTACGCCCTCCCGCTTTGCGGCGGCAGTGGCGGGAAAGCGTTTCGGCGCGACCGGGAGGCGTGGCAAGAACGTCGTCCTCGCACTCGAAGACCCGTCCGGGGCGACCGTGGGCCGCGCCGTCGACCGCGTCGTGGTCAACCTGGGGATGACGGGCCGCCTGGTGCCCGGATCCGGCGCCGGTCCCGCGTCCGCATCCACACACCCCGCCGTCCTCTTCCGGTTGCGCGACGGCGGCTCGCTGACCTACGACGACGTGCGCAGGTTCGGGCTGCTCACCCATGTCCCGGGGGCGGAATGGATGCGCTGGTCGCGCCGGCTCGGACCGGAACCACTCGCCCGGTCCTTCACCGGGGCGCGGCTGCGGGGGATCCTCGCGCGCTCCAGGTCCCCGGTGCGTTCGCTGCTGCTCGACCAGCGCAGGATCGCCGGCGTGGGCAACATCTACGCCGTCGAGGCGCTGTGGTTCGCGCGCATCCACCCGCGCACGCCCGCCAACGCGGTCGGCGACCGCGCGGGGGCCCGACTGCACCGCTCGCTCAGGCGGGTTCTGCGCCGGGCGGTCGAGGCGGGAGGCACCACGCTGCGCAACTACCGCGCCCCGGACGGCAACGAGGGGCGGTTCCGCCGCGCCCTCCACGCCTACGGCCGCGAAGGGCTGCCGTGCTTCCGCTGCCGCGCCCCCATCGGGCGCATCGTCTTCGGTGGCCGCTCCGCGTTCGTCTGCTCACGCTGCCAGCCGGCACCGCGCGAGCAGGGAGCCGTAACGTGACGGCCAGACCCTTCCCGCAGGCTCCGCAGCGGCGCCTCCACCCCGCCCGCGCCGCACTGGCCGTCCTCGCGGCCGGCGCCATCCTCACACCCCCAGCAAGCTCCGCCGCCTCCGCCCAGCAGCCGGTCGCGCCGGCCCCCGGCACCGAACTGCCGGTCGTCCGCCACACGCTCGACAACGGGATGACGTTTCTGGTGCTGGAACGCCGCCAGTCGCCCACCGTCGCGCTGGTGGTGCACTACCCCGTCGGCTCGGTCAACGAGCGCCTGGGCAACACCGGGATCGCGCATGTGGTGGAGCACATGCTCTTCAAGGGTTCGGACGAGATCGGGACTTCGGACCGGGCGCTGGAGAGACCGCTGCTGGAGGCGATGGACGTGGCCCGCGACTCGCTGGTCGCCGCGATGGGGCGACCCGAGCCCGACACGGCTCTGACAAACCGGCTGCGCTCGAGGATCTCGTTGCTGGAAGACCGGGCGAGGGCCCACGTCATCCCGAACGAGTTCGACCGCATCCTGTCCGCGGAGGGGGCGCGCGGGCTCAACGCCACCACTTCGCACGAGGCGACACGGTACTTCGTCGAGCTTCCGGCCAACCGGATTGAACTCTGGTTCGCGCTGGAGTCCGACCGCATGAAGAATCCGGTCTTTCGCGAGTTCTTCACGGAGCTGGACGTGGTCAGGGAGGAGCGCCGCATGCGGCTCGAGACCAGCCCCGGGGGGCTCCTCGAGACGGCCTTCCTGGCCACCGCGTTCCAGGTGCACCCGTACGGGGTTCCCGTGATCGGCCACGCCTCGGACCTCGACGCCCTGACCCGGCGCCAGGCGGTGCAGTACTTCCGCGACTACTACGGGGCGCGCAACGCGGTCGCGGGAATCGTCGGCGACGTGGACGCGGACGAGGTGGCCCGGTGGGCGGAGGAGTACTTCGGGCCCGTCGCCGCGGGGCGTGCCGCGCCTCCGGTGCTGGCGCGCGAACCGGACCAGGCCGGCGAACGCCGGATCATCGTGGAGTACGACGCCGAGCCCCGCCTCATGATCGGGTGGCGGACCGTCTCGGGGTTCCACGAGGACGCGCCGGCGCTCACCATGCTCGCGTCGGTGCTCAGCGGCGGACGGACCACGCCGCTCTACCGGCGCCTCGTCGCCGAAGACCAGTCCGCCCTCCAGGTCGCCACCTACCTGGGGCCGGGTTTCCGGTATCCGAGGCTGTTCACCGTGGCGGCCGTACCCAAGGCACCGCACACGACCGAGGCCATCGAGGCGGCCGTGTACGACGAGGTCCGCAGGATCCAGGAGACGGCACCCGACTCCAGCGCCCTGGTACGGATCAGGAACCAGTTGCGGGCCGGGGAGTTCCGGCGGCTGTCGTCCAACCTGGAGCTGGCCATGCAGCTCTCCGAATCGGAGGCCGCGCTGGGCGACTGGCGCGAGACCTTCCGCCTGTCCCGGCGGGTCGGCGAGGTGACCCCGGAGGACGTGCGGCGCGTCGCTGTGAAATACCTCGTCGACCGTTCGCGAACGGTGGCGACGATGGTGCGCGGGGATCCGCCATGACGCGCACGTACCGACCCTCGCTGCTCCCGGCGATCTTCACAATGCTGCTGCCGGCGCTCGTCCCCGCCGGCACTCCCTCGCGCGCGCACACCCAGGATTCGGTGCGGGAGCGGATCGCCGAAATGAGATTCCCCGACCTGCGTTTCAGGCGGATCGAGCCCAGGGAGGAGAGCGTGCGCGGCGTGCCCGTGTACTTCCTGGAGGACCACGAACTGCCGCTGGTCACCGTCTACGCCACCTTCGAGGGAGGCGTGCGCCACTTCCCCCGTGACTTCTTCGCCGCCGCCTCCGCGATGCCGGGGCTGTTGCGTACCGGGGGCACCCTCGCCCTGCCGCCGGACTCGGTCGACGCCCGCATCGAGCTGATGGCGCTGGCGATGAGCTTCGGGCAGGGGGGCGGAAGCGCGTCGTCGTGGGTCAACACGCTGTCGGTGCAGGTCGACGAGGCGGTGCGGCTCTGGGCCGACATGCTTCGCTCCCCGCGCTTCGACTCCACACAGGTCGAACTGTGGCGCGGGTCGGAACTCGAGCGCGTCAGGCGCCGGCGTGACGACCCGGCGTCACTCGCGTTCGGGCGCTTCAACCGCATCATGTACGGCGAGCACCCGGTCGGGTGGGAGATGGGCGCGACCGACCTGGAACCGGCCGATCTGGCCGACGAGCGCCTCCGCTACGTCCACGCGGCGGTGGTGTGCCCGGAGAACATGGTGCTCGGGGTCGCGGGAGACATCTCCTGGCGGCGGATCCGCGCGCTGCTGAACGAGATGCTGGCGGAATGGCCGGCGTGCTCGGGCAACCTTCAGGAAGATCCGGGGCCGGCGATCCGGCCGGATCCGGGCGTCTTCGTGATCCACAGGGAGATCGAACAGAGCGTGGTGGTGATGGCCCACGCCACCTCGATCAGGCAGGGCGACAACGACGGCTATTTCGCCTCGCGGATCGGGAACGCGATCCTCGGGGCCTCCGGCCTTTCAAGCCGTCTGGCCTCGGAACTGCGGACGCGGGAGGGCCTTGCCTACAGCGCGTCCTCCATCTGGACCACGTCGCGCCGCGACGACGGCCTGGCCGGCGCCCTGACGCGCACCCGGCCCGAAACAACGCTGGCCGCCGCCCGGCTCCTCCTTGCCGCGATCGATTCCATGCGCGCCTCCCCACCCGCCCAGGCAGAGGTCACGCACGCGGTGGACGAGGTGGTCAACGGCTTCGTCTTCAACTTCCGCACGCCGTTTCAGATCATTGCGCGGGGCATGGCCTACCGCAGGCTCGACCTGCCTCCGGACTGGCTGGAGCGATACGTGGACGGGATTCAGGACGTCACGCCCGCCCGGGTTCAGCGCGTCTTCCGGCGCGAGGTGGATCCGGCGCGAATGACCGTTCTGCTGGTCGGCGACACCACCCGCTTCGACGGCTCGGCGTCGGAGCTCGGACCGGTCACGGTTCTGTCGGACGAGCCCGTTGACGGAGGGGGCGTCATCCCCGCGGAGGCTTCGTCGCCACGTGAACGGCCGCGATCCCCCCGCTGACGAGGAACCAGCGCACCGGCTCGAATCCCGTTTCGCGCAGCAGTCCGGCCAGCCGGTCCGGTCCGGGGAATCCCTCCACCGACCTGGGCAGGTAGGTGTACGCCCACGGATGCCCCGACACCCACCTTCCGACCCGCGGCAGTATGTGGTTGAAGTAGAGCAGATACGCCCGGCGCATCAGCCTTCCCGGCGGCACCGTGAATTCGAGAATCACGAAGCGTCCCCCCGGCCGCAGGACACGCAGCACCTCGCGAAAGCCCGCGCTCGGCTCCGACAGGTTGCGCACGCCGAAGCCCACGGTGGCCCCGGTGACCGAGTCGTCCGCGAAGGGCAGCAGCTGGGCGTCCCCGCACACCGGGGCCACGGCCCCGTCTTCGATCTTGGGGAGTCCCTGCGCCAGCATGGGAAAGGCGAAGTCGGAGCCGATCACGCACCCCCGAAAGCCCTCTCGCCCCGCAAGCTCCAGCGCCAGGTCGAAGGTCCCCGAGCACACGTCGAGGTAGGTCCCGTGCGGGGCCCGCTCCCAGCCCAGTTCCCGGATCGCCCGGCGGCGCCACCTTCTGTCGATATTGAAGCTCAGAACGTGGTTCAGCAGGTCGTAGCGCGGCGCGATCTCGCTGAAGATCGTGCGCACCTGGGCGGCACGCGCGCGCCCGCCCGCCGGATCCGCATCGCGGGAAGCGGTCACCTGTCACCTTTGCGCATAGCGGAGTGTAATGGGAACCGGGGCCTTGCGCGTAGTAGGTTGTTCAGTGGCCCCGGAAACGGGCCGACGCGGCGCCGGACGAATCCGCGGCCCCGGCCCACAACCAGGCATGAAGAGGAACGCCGACGACCTTGCAAAGCCCGGTTCCCGACGACAGAGCGCTCGCCGCGCAGGCCGCCCAGGGCAGCGAAAAAGCCTTTCGAGAGCTGCTTCGGCGGTACGAGAGACCGGTCTTCAGCCTGATCTACCGAATGGTGCGCGACCGCGGCATCGCCGAGGACCTCTCGCAGGAGACCTTCATCCGCACCTTCAACGCGATCGCCAGCTACAACCCCGGATACAAGTTCTCCAGCTGGATCTTCAAGATCGCCCACAACCTCACCATCGATCACCTCCGCAAGAAGCGCATCGACACGATCTCCATCCACGGCTCTCCCGACGCGGTCACTCCCGATGAGCAGGCCAGAACGCGCCTGGTCCTCGAATCGACCCACGAGCGCCCTGACGCCTACGTAGAGAACATCGAACTGGGAGGTCAGATCGAGGCGGCCATCGCGAGGCTCAGGCCGGAATACCGGGCCGTGACCCTGCTCCGCCACGTCGAGGGGTACTCCTATCAGGAGATCGCCGATATTCTGGAATTGCCCCTGGGCACGGTGAAGACCTATATCCACCGTGCACGGCTGGAACTCAAGGCTGCGCTCGCGCCCATTACCTGAAGACGCAAATCCGCCCGATCGGCTGAAACCACCGCGGCACGGGGGGCGTACTGGGACCGATACGCAAGGAGGAGCCGGAATCGTGAAGCGGAACCGACCAGAAACAGACACGCTCGACCCGAGGGCCACGCGGCTGTTCGCGTACCTCGACGGCGAGTTGTCTCCGGTGGACCGGTCCGCCCTGGAGGTCGAGGCCGCGGCGGATCCCGCGCTGCGGGCCGAACTTCGCGCCTTCCGTTCCATCTTCGCATCCATGAAGGACCTGGTGTCCCCTGCGCCTCCGCCCGATCTGGAGGTGAGCGTGATCGCGGCGTTGCAGGCCCGTCCCACTCCGCTGCACCGCCTGTGGGGCTGGTTCACGGGGAGCCTGCATGGACAGCCGCCCGTTGGTCCCTTCGACGCGATCCTCGATGGGCGCCTCACCGCGCGGCAGGTCGCCGCGCTCTCGTCTCTTGCCGCGCGCGACGCGAAAGCCGCCCGCGTGATCGCCGGATGGCGCCGCCTGGGACACGAGCTGTCGCGGCTGCCCGAATTCGCGCCCGCCCACGGGTTCGCCGACCGGGTGATGGCGAGGGTGACGCTGCCCGAAGCCCGGCCTTCCCGAGCCCGCGCCGCGGTGTGGATCCGAGGCCTCTGGCCACGACGCCAGGAGCGGCTGGCGGCCGCCTCGGGCATCGCCTTCGGACCCACGGCGGCGGTGGCCGGCATGGCCTACCTGCTCTTCGCCAACAATCCTCTGGTCACCCTCTCCAATCTGGGGAGCTTTCTCTGGGACAAGGGTCGGGAGGCATTCCTGGGGGTATCCCAGAGCCTGTTCGACGCCGGACTGGGCATCCCGGCAGCGCCGGGCGGCTTCGCCGGAATGGCCTCCACGCCGGCGATTCTGGCCAGCCTGCTGCTCGTTGGCGGGCTGACGCTGGTCTCAGCCTGGATTCTCTACAGGAACATCTTCCGCACCACGGCAGTTTACACCACGGCATCGGAACGTCGCCATGTATCGGTCTAGCCACTTCATTTCACTATTGACGGCCCTCGTCCCGACCATGGCCTGGGCCGCGCCCGGCGCCACCGCGCAGCAGCGCGACGTCGTGTCGAGCCAGGTGGAGGTCTCGAACAGCGAGGCTTCGCTGCGCCTGGAGTTCTCGGACGGCGAGCGGTTCACGCTGCGCTTCGCGGACGGAGTCGCGCTGCTCGACGGCGAAGCACTCGGCAACTACGAACCGGGCGGCGCCTCGGACCGCGCCTGGCGCAGCCTGCTGGCCGAGGTGCTGTCCCTGTCGGACGGGCCTCTGGTGCGAGAGCTGGAACGATGGAGTCCGGGGGCCGGACTCGAGGGTGACGACCTCGAACTGATACGGCAGGTCGATGCGGCGTTTGAAGACGCCTTCACGAGCGCCGCGCAATCGCAGGGGCGCGCCCCGCGCCAGAGGCCGGACGAGGTTCCGGCGGCCCCGGAGGTACGGCCCGCCACGCCTCCCGACCCTCCTTCTCCCGACTTTGCACGGTTTCGCGATGAGATCCGGGAAGAGGTGCGGGAGGAACTGCGCCGCGAGTTCGAGCGTGAGATGTCGCCGGCACGGACCAGATCATCGGGGTACTCCGCGCCACGAGCGCTGAGGGCCGCGGGAGATGTGCTGGGCACCGTCTTCACCTACCTGGTGGCCGGAGCCCTGGCGCTGCTCCTGATGCGCTTCGCCGGGCCGCGCCTGGACTCCGTTACCCGGGAGATCCAGCACCGTCCGGGGCGGGCGGGCGCCGTGGGCCTCGCGGGTGGCTTTCTCCTGCTGCCGGTCTTCGTCATCGGGGCCGTGGTACTGACGGTTTCGCTGATCGGGATACCGCTGCTCCTTGTATGGCTGCCCCTCTTTCCGCTGGCGGTCGCCGTGGCGGCGTTCGCGGGATACGTCGGCGTGAGCCATCATGTCGGCCGCTGGGTTCTGGACCAGAACTGGTCCTGGCTGGATCGGGTGGACCGTAACCGCGATGCACACGTCCTGCTCACCGGGCTGGGGGCGCTCATGCTGCCCTTCGCCGCCGGAAGCGCACTGGGCGCGCTGCCCCTGATCGGCTGGGCCGGCGGGTTGATCGAGGTGCTGGGGACCATCGCCGGTGTGGCGGCGCTGTTCGTCGGATTCGGCGCGGTCGTCATCACGCGCGGCGGCAGGTATGCGACGAGTTGGCCCGGAAGCCTGGACGACGAACTGGAGACCGCGGCCGAATGGTCGCCCGTAGACGATCTGGACGACACGCCGAGCGCAGACGACACCGACGATACGCCGGGAGAGGAACAATGATCCGCGTGCTCGCAGCGATGCTGCTGCTTTCGGGGACCGCCGAACTCAATGCAGCTCAGCAGAAGACCACGACCTGGTCACGGCAGGTGACGGACGAGGAGCGCCTGGAGGTCGAGGTGGGTTATGGGGCCGGCGAACTGACGATCGAACGCGGCGAATCCGATCTTCTCTACCGGGCCGTCTTCAACCACGATGAAGCCGTCGCCACCCCCAGACACGACTATCGAAACGGCCGTCTGGACATCGGGATCAGGGTGGCTGACCGGGGCCGCTTCGGGTCGCGCCGGTCGGTCGATTCCTCGCTCGACCTGTGGCTGCCCGGCAGCGTTCCCGTGGACCTCCGTCTCGACGTCGGCGCGGCCGAGGCGGACGTGGACCTGTCAGGGATACCCTTGCGCAGTTTCGACTACAACACGGGTGCGTCGAAATCCGAGGTCCGGATCCGGGAGGCCAATCCCGAGCGAATGGAATCGGCCTCGATCAACGCCGGGGCCGCGGACCTCGCCATCCGGGGGATGGGGAACCTGAGAGCGGACCGAGTCACCATCAAGGCGGGAGTGGGTTCCGTCACGCTGGGGCTTGAAGGCGATTGGACCGAGGACGCCCGGGTTTCGGTCGAGATGGGCGTGGGCGCGCTCGAAGTGCGGATTCCCGCCGACCTCGGAGTACGCATCCATCGGGAGAGCTTTCTCGCCTCCATCGACGCCGACGGATTCGAGCGGCGCGGGAGGACCTACCTTTCGCGGAACTGGGAAGCCGCCGGGCGCAGGATCGAGCTGGAGGTCACCGCGGCCCTGGGCGACATCGATGTGGTCTGGATCCCCTGACATGCATCGGTCGTTTCTCGAGGGTGTTATACTTGAAATTCGGCAGGGAGCGGTTGCGGCCCTGCGAGCCGGGGCGGGCGGTCCGCTTCCGGATGATCAGGCAGGCTTCTCTGGAGGACGCATGATCGGGACCCTCTTGACATTCCTGGCGATGGGAATCGTCAGCATCGTCGTGGTGTGGATCGTGCTTTCCGTCGTCGGGGCTCTGCTGGGTCTCACGCTCGGAATCGCCGGATTCCTGCTCTTCAAGGTCGCGCCGGTCATGCTGGTCGGCTGGGTCGTGCTCAAGCTGCTGGCGAGGGTGCGCGGCCGTGGTTCTCTTACGGCTGCCGACCGAAAATGGCTCGAGGAGGGTTGATCGAGGGACGGCGCCAGGCCCTGCGTTGACGTCTCCCCGCTCGCGCTCCCGATCCTAGACGCGGGCCGGGAGTTTCTTCAGGTCGGCCAGGAAGCGCCCTCCTATTGCGGCCAGCGAAATGCCCGCCGGGGAACCGGGCGCAGCCACGACCGTGGGCTGCCCCGCGTCGCCCGCCCGGCGCACTTCGATGTCGAGAGGGATCCGGCCCAGGAACGGGACCGACAGCTCGCGGGCGAGGTCTTCCCCGCCACCCCTTCCGAAAAGGTCGATGACTTCGGTCGACCCCGGCACCTGGAAGCCGCACATGTTCTCGACGATGCCGAGGATCCGGGTGTTGACCCGCTCGAACATCTTGACGCCGCGGCGAACGTCGCCGGTGGCCACCTTCTGGGGAGTGGTGACCATCAGCGCCCCGTCCAGATCCACGGTCTGCACGAGCGACAACTGTGCGTCACCCGTACCCGGGGGCATGTCGACAACCATGAGGTCCAGGCGTCCCCAGGACACCTGCTCCATGAACTGCTTGAGGATGCCTGCGATCAGCGGACCCCGCATGATCGCGGGCTGTTCGCGCTCCAGAAGGAACCCGAGACTCATCAGTCGAACGCCGTGAGCCTCCAGGGGGACGATCATCTCCGAGCCCTTGGCTCCGGTCACCGAGGGACGGCGCCCCTCTCCGAACATGGTGGGGATGTTGGGACCGTAGATGTCCGCGTCCAGGAGACCGGTGGCCAGGCCCTGCGACGCGGCGTAGGCGGCGAGGTTGGTCGCGACCATCGACTTGCCCACGCCGCCCTTGCCCGAGCTCACCGCGACCACCCGCCTGACGCCCGCGAGGATACCGGGGCGGGGCGTGGGCGCGGGTACGGAACCAGGCTGGAGCCCGCGCGACGGCGCAGGGGGCGCGGCGGGCGCGCGTCCTGGCCTGGGCGATGGACGCGCACCGGCGGAGGGTGCGGGCACGGCAGTGTCCGCCGAGGACGCGGCCGAAGGAGCACTCTGTGGGAGCTGTACGTTCACCTTCACCGTGCTGACGCCATCGACGGCCCTGGCCGCCGCGCGCGCCTGGCGGACGAGGTTGCCCGGGTCGCCCCTCTGCAGCGCGAACACGAAGGTCGCGTTGCCGGAGCTGTCCACAGCCACGTCGCTCACCTGGCCTCCGGCGACCACATCCTTGCCCGTGACGGGATTCACTACCGCGGCCAGCGCGCGCGTCAGGGTCTGGACGATTCCGTTCCGGGATGCCCGGGGTTCAGCTTGCGTCAACGGTCACCACCTCGGGGAGGGCGGCCCGCAGCCGCCTTCAATCCCCTGTCAACGTGAACATGGAGATGGGACAGCTTCGCGTGTCCCCATCAACCGCACCTCGACCCTTCCCTGCTCCCTCGTCCGGCAGGCAGCGTCCTGTCGACCAGCCCCGGAAGGGGCCGTGATGCGCCCGGAAGCTACCGCGGGGATTTCCGGGACGTCAACGGGTTGCGAACGCCGCTCCGGCTGGTGAGATTGCCTTCGAATCCGGGTCCGAAACCCCAGGGCTTCGAGTGCTCCCGCCAACCACAACCCGGGAAAGAAGACATGTCAGGAACGATTCGTGTTCCCCCGCCCGTCAACGAACCCATCTTCTCGTACGCGCCGTGCACGCCGGAGCGTGCCGAGCTGAAGGCGGCCCTGAACGAGATGAGCAGCCAGGAGGTGGATATCCCCGTCATCATCGGAGGCCGGGAGATCCGCACCGGGAAGACCCACGAGATATACGCCCCCCACGACCACGGACTCCGACTGGGCCTCTGGCACGAAGGAGGCGCTGCCGAGGCGCGACAAGCCATCGCCGATACGCTCGAGGCACAGAGGGAGTGGGCGTCCTGGCCCTGGGAGGACCGCGCGGCCGTGTTCCTGCGTGCGGCCGAGTTGCTCTCCACGACGTGGCGGGCACGGCTGAACGCAGCCACGATGCTCGGGCAGAGCAAGAATGCCTTCCAGTCCGAGATCGACGCCGCTTGCGAGATCATCGACTTCTTCCGCTTCGGAGCGCACTTCGCCGAGCGGGTATTCAGCCAGCAGCCCCATTCGGAGAAGGGCGTCTGGAACCGCACCGACTATCGGCCGCTCGAGGGCTTCGTCTATGCGGTGAGCCCATTCAACTTCACCGCCATCGGGGCCAACCTCGCCGGAATCCCGGCCATGGTCGGGTGCGCGGTTCTGTGGAAGCCTTCCAAGCACGCCGTCCTCTCGGGCTACCACACCTACAGGCTCCTGGAAGAAGCGGGCCTGCCCCCGGGGGTCATCAACTTCGTGCCGGGCAATCCGGTGGAGATCACGGCCGCGGTGCTGGAGCACCGGGACTTCGCGGGGCTCCACTTCACCGGATCCACCGGGGTGTTCCAGTCGCTGTGGACTACCGTTGGGCGCAACATCGCATCGTACCGCACCTATCCCCGCCTTGTGGGCGAGACGGGGGGCAAGGACTTCATCCTCGCGCATCCGTCCGGGGATGCGGACGCCGTGCGCACGGCCATCGTACGTGGTGCCTTCGAATACCAGGGACAAAAGTGCTCCGCGGCTTCCCGGGCCTACATCCCTGCGTCGATGTGGAAGGGCATGAAGGACCAGCTCGTCGCCGAGACGGACGGCCTCGCGATGGGCGATCCCGCGGACTTTCGCAACTTCGTCAACGCCGTGATCGACCGCGGGGCGTTCGATTCGATCACCGGGTACATCCGGCGTGCGAAAGCCGGCGCCGACGCAGAGGTCATCGCGGGGGGGCGGTATTCGGACGCG
The DNA here is from genome assembly GCA_022823145.1 of Gemmatimonadota bacterium. Taxonomy (GTDB): domain Bacteria; phylum Gemmatimonadota; class Gemmatimonadetes; order Longimicrobiales; family Gaopeijiaceae; genus Bin94. The sequence continues at coordinate 114,818 of JAJDXS010000029.1, read as the reverse complement.
GACGGGTTCTTCATCCGTCCGACGATCGTCCACGCGAAGCGGCCGGATCACGAGACGATGTGCGACGAGATCTTCGGGCCGGTGATGTCGATCCACGTGTACCCGGACAGTGCCTGGTCGGAGACGCTCGATATCGTCGACTCGACGTCGCCGTACGCGCTGACCGGGGCGGTGTTCGCGCGCGACCGCGGGGTCGTGCGCGAGGCGATGGGCCGGCTGCGCCATGCCGCGGGCAACTTCTACATCAACGACAAGCCGACCGGCGCGGTGGTGGGCCAGCAGCCCTTCGGAGGCGGCAGGGCATCCGGGACCAACGACAAGGCCGGGTCCGCGGCCAACATCGCCAGATGGCTGTCGCCGCGGAGCATCAAGGAGAACCTGGTGCCTCCGACGAGCTACGAATACCCGTTCATGGCAGAGGAGTAGCCAGCGGCAAGGCGGCGGCGACCGCCGCGCCGAAGTCGGCCTTGAGGTCCTCCAGGTCCTCGAGTCCGACCGAGATGCGCACGAAACCGTCGGGGATTCCGAGCGCGTGCCGCTCGGCGCTGCTCAGGTCCACGTGCGAGGTGTGACGCGGCTGCGAGACCAGCGTCTCCACGCCGCCGAGCGAGGGCGCCGGCGCGGCGAGCCGCAGATGCGAGCAGAAGCGGTCGGCGGCCTCGCCCCCTCCCTCCAGCACGATCGACACCATGCCGCCGTACCCGTCCAGCAGGCGCGTTGCGCACTCGTGGTCCGGGTGCGCGGGAAGGCCCGGGTGGATGACCTGGCGAACGCCCTCGATCCCGGAGAACCACCGGGCGAGGGCCAGGGCCGTGCGGTTGTGGCGCTCCATGCGGACCGGCAGCGTGCGGATGCCGCGCTCCAGCAGCCAGGCGGCCTGCGGGTCAATCGACCCGCCGTAGAGTTTCATCATCTTCGCGACGCGGGCGATGAGAGCGGAGCTGCCCGCGACGACCCCCGCGATCAGGTCGGAATGGCCGCCCAGGTACTTGGTGGCCGAGTGGATCACCGCGTCGACCCCGTGTTCGGCCGCTCGGATGTTGATTGGCGTGGCGAAGGTCATGTCGGCGGCAAGAAGCGCACCGGCCGAGCGCGCCGCCTCGCGGGGTGGGCCGACGGGGAAAACGCGCAGGGTCGGGTTGGTGGGCAGTTCGATGAGCACCACCCGCGTTCGCGGCGTGAGAGCCGCCTGCCATGCCGAGGCGTCGTGGGGGTCTACGAAGGTGGTGGTGATGTCCCGCCGGGGCAATTCATCTGTGAGAAGCGCGTGGGTGGCGCCGTAGAGGTGCCGGCTGGCCACGACGTGGTCACCGGACCCGGCGGCGGCCAGCAGCGTCATGGAGATCGCGGCCATGCCGCTCGCCAGAGCCAAGGCGTCCTCGGTGCCTTCGAGCGCGGCGATCTTGCCCGCCACCGCCCGCTGGTTGGGGTTGTTGCCGTAGCGGCTGTAGAGCAGGTCAATGCCGTCGCCCGGCCCCGACCAGTGGAAGGTCGAGCTCCGTACGATGGGGTTGACCACGGGCTCGCCGGGCCGGGGGACGGGTTGTCCCGCGTGGACCGCGTCGGTGGCGGTGCCCGGGCGCTCGTGCTTTGGTCCGTCGACAGTCATGTTCGTTTCTCCGTGGTGCTTCAGGTGTGTGCGCGGTGCGACGCCACCGCACTCAGAGCAAGGCTGGTGCCGTTCGGTCCGCGGAAGACGAGGCGCCGCTCGGCGAGCCTGGCGAGCACCGCATCGCCACGATCTCCCAGCACCGGGGCGAGGCCGCCGGGTGCGATCCGGCGCCGCCGCTCCAGGGTGCGCCACGCCACGCCCTCGTCTTCCGATGCCGTACCGAGAAGGTGACAACATCCGTCGCCAAGGTCGCAGACGGCTGCCAGGTCGTGCCTTCCCAGGACGGCGTCGACCGTGTGACGATGAGTGTCTCCGGCGGCGCGAAAGAGAAAGAAGGCGTCGAGCGGTCGATCGGGCGTCTGGTACTTGACGAGAAGTCGAGCGACGACTTCATCGGCACAGCTGAAGTCGAGCACGGGCACCCGTGCAAGGTCGATCAGCGAGACGAAGGGCGCCCCCGCGGCTCCCTTCAGGCATCTTTCGATGGCGTCGCGAACCGCACGGCCCGTAGGACGTGTGACGAGGTTGGGCCGCAAGGGCGCGAGGGTATCTCGCAGGAGCCTGCGCACGTCGATCCTGACGGCTCGGGGGCCTGTGGTGTTCACCCGATCCTCTCGGGCAGTATGATGTTGATCTGAGCACCGGGGAAGGCGCGCAAGCCCTCTTCGATCGGTGGCTTGCTGCTCCACCCGGGCGTGTCTGCAATGCGCGCCGTTCCGCTGCGGATCGAGAGGAGTCCGTCCCAGCGGGCCACCTGCTTGCGGATCTGCTGAATGCCCTGTCCCCTGCCGGTGTCGGGAAAGCGGGTGAGACCCAGGAGAAACGCGGCCTCCAGCGCGGCGACGTCCCCCCAGCGCTCGCCGAACCGGGCCGCATGTTCGTCTTCGAGCGACGCGCGGAAGCCGCGGCCGATGTCGGCGACGGCGATCACGGCCACCTGGCGGCCCAGACGCTGCTTCCAGTTGTATGCCTGGGCCGCGACCCAGCCCGGCCCTTCGGCGTGCTCGATGATGTTCTGGCAGACCTCCGAGAGGATGACCGAAAACTGGACGACAGCCGACGCCGGGTACTTCAGCGTGTTCGAGAGGATTGCGCCGGCGCGTGCCTGGACCCGCTCCACCACCTCGTGCACATCGGAGTTTCTCGTGACCGGGGTGACTTCGAGCAGCACGTCGGAAGGCCCCGGACGACGACGCCACCTGGAGCCCGTGCCGAACTCGAATACCCGCCTGGCGGCCTCGGAGAAACCCATGCGATCCAGGTATCCGGTGACTTCCGGCTGGTTGGGAAGCGAAATGCGGGGCGCCGATCCGGCTTTTGCGGCCATCTGTCCGGCGGCCAGCAGGCAGAGCATGCCATTCGGGTCGATCCAACGGAGCCTGCGAGCGTCGAAGAGCACTGGTCCGGCAGTGGCCGAATCCAGCTGGTCGTAGAGGGACTCGATGTTGCGATAGTCGAGTGAGCGCGGGATCTCGATGACCCGCACCTCACTCGCTCCCGGGAGTGGAGCCGCCGGAGGCGGCATCACGGAGGGCGGCATCGCGGAAGGCTTCGGAGCCGGTGTACGCCACCTTGTCGCAGGCCAGTCTGTTGGCGCGGTGCGCGGCCGATCCCGGTGCCGCGTGCCCGAGGACCGAGGCGAAGAAGGTCGCGCCCCAGACGTCGCCACAACCGGTGGGGTCACCCGCAGCCGGCCCTGTCGCCGCGGGCACGGACTCTCGCGCGGGCGGAGCGCCGTCCTGCCCGATTGTCATGATCTCCGCTCCATCGGCTCCCCGAGTGACGACGATCCTGCCGAGCCGGCCCGCCATCGCCTTCTCCGCCACCCGCCACGGATCGGGCGCTCCCCTGACAAAGAGTTCGAATTCGTTCTCGTTCATCTGAACCGTGTCGAAGCAGCCTGCCCACCTACCGCTCGAAGGAAGATAGCGAGGACTCCGCCTCCCGTCGCTTCCGATGTCGAGGAAGAGGGAATGCAGATCGGCGTAGCTGGGGCCATGCAGCTTGTCACCCACCGTCAGGGCCCCGGCGAGATCGAGTTCGACGCCCGAGATGAAGTTGACGTACAGCGCGTCGAGGCCGGGAAGAACCACGGCGATCTCCCGAGCCGACCACCCCGGAACCCCTCCGGCAAGCACCTCGACGCGGTCGATCTGCGTCGTGTACGTGAGCTCGACCCGGTTGTTCGGTTCCGGGACCACCAGCACGCACGCAAGGTCGCCGACGGTCGCGAAGGAGCGGAGGAACGGCAATGCGCGGTCGGCCGTGTCGTTCCCGACCTTGATCACCGGAACCACCACCCAGCCCGGCGGAAGCACATGATCAAAGGCGGCCAGAGCGTACGCGATCCCGCCCCACGCCTTCGCGGGGCGGCGCACTCCCGGGAGAAGAATGGTGTCCCGCACCAGCGTGCCGAGGACGCCGAGCCGTTTCGGAGGGTTGCGAGTGGATTCAGACGTTCCCATGGACGGTAAGCTTGAAGACCCCGGCGGCGCCGACCAGTCCCGCAGTGGCGGGGCGTTCGGCCTGGACGATGCGGCACGCGCGGGCCGCGGAACGAAATGCCCGGTGCTTTACCTCGTCACGCAGAGGAGCGAAGAGAAGTTCGCCCGCCCCGGCCACCCCACCCCCGATCACGACGACATCGGGATTGAGAAGGTGGATGAGGTTGGATATCGCAACTCCAATCAGGCGTGCAGTTTCATCGATCATGAGCGTAGCGAATCCATCGCCAGCCGCGGCGGCTTTGCACACCATTTCAGCAGTGATTCCGGCGGGGTCGCCGACCGCCGCCGCGAGTGCCGAGTCGGCACCGCGAGCGATGCCTTCGGCAGCCCGCGCCGTGATCGCGGACCCCGAGGCGTAGGCCTCCACGCAGCCGCGCGATCCGCAGGCGCAACGCCGTCCGGAGTAGTCGACGGACATGTGCCCCACCTCGCCCGCCGCGTCCGACGCCCCGCGATAGGGCGCACCGCCGAGAATGATGCCGCCGCCGATCCCGGTGCCCAGCGTCACACCGATCAGCCGTTCAGCGCCGCGTCCCGCGCCCAGCCACCATTCCCCGAAGGCGAAGCAGTTGGCGTCGTTGTCCAGGATGACCGGCAGCCCGATCGGACTGGCGATCATGTCGACCAGGGGGACGTCGTGCCATCCCAGGTTGGGCGTCTCGAGCACCACTCCCCTGCTGCGGTCGAGGGGTCCCGGCGCCCCTATCCCGACCCCGGCCACATTTGCCCTGCCGACCTCGGCGATCACCATCCGCAGCATCGACACCACTTCCTCCACCACGGCCGCCGGCCCCCGCGCGGCGCACGTGGGAGCGCTCGAAACCGCGACAGGCCGTCCGCCCGCGAAGGGGACCAGCCCGACCCTCAGATTGGTGCCGCCGATGTCGACTCCGGCGATCCATCGGGTTCGGGCGCGCCGCTCAGCCATCGACGGGGCTGCCGTGCCTTGGCGGGCTGCCAGGCGCGGCCGTCGGCACCACACTCACGACTCGGTGCTATCCAGTTCCAGCACGGCCATGAACGCCTCTTGCGGGATCTCCACCGAGCCCACCTGCTTCATCCTCCTCTTCCCCTCCTTCTGGCGTTCGAGAAGCTTGCGCTTGCGCGTGATGTCGCCGCCGTAGCACTTGGCGGTCACGTTCTTGCGCAGCGCCTTGACGGTCTCGCGGGCGATGACCTGACCGCCGATCGCGGCCTGCAGCGCCACCTCGAACTGCTGTCGGGGTATCAGCTTTCGCAGCTTGCGGATCAGGGCGCGGCCATGATGGTATGCATTCTCGCGGTGGAGGATGACGGAGAAGGCGTCGACCGGGTCCCTGTTGACCATGACGTCGAGCTTGACGAGGTCGTTTATTCGATACTCCTGGAACTCGTAGTCCAGGGACGCGTAGCCGCGGGTTCCGCCCTTCAGGCGCCCGTAGAAGTCGAGGACGATTTCGGCCAGCGGCAACTCGAAGTCCAGCTCGACCCGGTGCGGATCCAGGTAGTGCATACCCTTGAAGACGCCGCGGCGCTCGTGGCACAGCTTCTGCACATTGCCGATATAGGTCGATGGCACCACGATCCGCGCACGCACCACGGGCTCCGCGACCGCGTCGACCAGAGCCCGGTCCGGGAGTTCGGAGGGGTTCTCGACCCAGACCTTGCCGCCACCCTGCATGTCCACCCGGTACTTCACGTTGGGGACGGTGGTGATGAGCCTGACGCCGAATTCGCGATCCAGCCGCTCCTGCACGATCTCGAGGTGCAGAAGGCCGAGAAAGCCGCAGCGGAACCCGAATCCCAGCGCCCGTGAGGTCTCCGGTTCGAACCTCAGCGACGCGTCGTTGAGGTGGAGCCGGTGCAGCGCGTCGCGCAATTCCTCGTAGCCATCGGAATCGGTGGGATAGAGGCCCGCGAACACCATCGGCTTGACCTCCTGGTATCCCGGGAGCAATTCGCCGGCGGGACGCGCGGCGTCGAGGATCGTGTCGCCGACGCGCGTATCCGACACCGCCTTGATGGCCGCCACCAGGTATCCCACCTCGCCGGGGCCGAGGGAGGCGGATGGGAAGCGACCGAGCTGCATGTGTCCCACTTCGGTGACTTCGTAGCGGGCGTCGACGGTCCCGAAGGCGATCTTCGTGCCCGTCCGGACCGTGCCGTCGACCACGCGGATCGAGGGGACGGCGCCGAGGTACTGGTCGTAGTACGAGTCGAAGATGAGCGCCCGCAACGGGGCTTCAGGGTCGCCCGACGGCGGCGGAATTCTCTCCACGAGCGCTTCCAGGATGGCGCCGATGCCCGTCCCCTCCTTGGCGCTCGCCTCGAGGATCGACTCCGGTTGGATCCCCATGAGATCCGCAACCTCGTCACGGCGGCGCTCCGGCTCGGCGCCGGGCAGGTCTATCTTGTTGAGCACGGGCACGATCTCGAGGTCCGCGTCGAGGGCCAGGAAGAGGTTGGAGAGGGTCTGGGCCTGGATGCCCTGGGTCGCGTCGACGACCAGGATCGCCCCTTCGCACGCCGCCAGCGAGCGCGACACCTCGTAGGTGAAGTCGACGTGGCCGGGTGTGTCGATCAGGTTGAAGCGGTATTCCAGCCCATCGCGAGCGCTGTAGTCCATGCGGATGGCGTGGAGCTTGATCGTGATCCCGCGCTCCCTTTCGAGCTCGTTGGAGTCCAGGATCTGATCCCGCATGCGCCGGCGCTCCACGGTGGCCGTGGCCTCCAGCAGGCGGTCGGCCAGCGTCGATTTGCCGTGATCGATGTGCGCGATGATGCAGAAGTTGCGAATCAGGTCGGTTCGCACGTGTCAGCAGGGCCGGGAACGGGGGAAACGCCCGCTTCGCACATCCGTGCCCCCGGAAATCGCGTCCGTGCGTTCCCGGCCAGCGGGGGTGCCGGAAGCTAACCGAGGCGGTTTTGGCAGGTCAATCGTGCTCATTGCCTTGACCTTGCGCGGGGTTGGCGTGCAGCGTGATAGAGAGCGGAGCTGGCCTTGAAATCCTGACGAGACTGCCTGGAGGGTCCGATGTCCTTGCGCACAAAGGCGATCGTGGTCGTGAAGGCTGCGTGCGTCCTGAGCCTTCTGCCGCTGGCGACGGCCACGGCACAGTCACCCGGTACGATCACCGGAACCGTTGCCGACGGAGAGACGGGTGAGCCGCTCGTGGGGGCCCAGGTCAGCATACCGGCGCTGGAGATCGGTGTGTTGTCACGTGCGGGCGGGCGGTTCGTGCTTCCGGGAGTGCCGGCCGGTACGCATGAGATCCAGGCGCAGATGGTCGGACACCTGACCACCACCCTGAGTGTCACCGTCGCGGAAGGTGCGACCGTGGCGGTGGAACTGCTGCTGGAACACACCGTTCTCCATCTCGAAGAGATCGTGGTGACCGGCACCGCCTTCGCCGAGTCGCCCGTCGAACTGCCCTACTCCGTGACGGTTGCGGGCCGCCGGACGCTGGCCGAGCAGGGATCCCCGCAGGCGTTCGACTTCTTCCGGAACGTCACCGCCAGCCACGGGATTCTCGGAGCCCGCCAGGGCTGGTACAACACGAGACCCCCGGGCCTTGTGTCGGAGACGGTGGCCACCGTGAACCTTCGCGGCATCGGTGCTTCGCGAACCCTCGTTCTCCTCAACGGGCGCCGCCAGGTATACCTGCCGATCCGCCTGAGGGGCGGCCGTTTCGTCGATGTCAACGCGTTTCCGTCGATCGCCCTGGACAGGGTCGAGGTCGTCAAGGAGGGCGCGTCGGCGGTGTACGGTTCGGACGCCGTGGCGGGAGTCGTGAACTTCCTGACCCGCGGCGATTTCGAGGGCTTCGAGATCTCCGGCTCCCATGAGTATTTCGCGAATGCGGGAGAAACGAATGCCGGAGCCATCTGGGGCTCACCGGTGGGTGAGAGCGCGCACGCCGTCGTCTCGGCAGAGGTGTTCCTCACGCAGGAGCTTACGCCCGAAGAGGTGGGTTGGGCCCTGAGCGACTTCACCCCGGGGGGCGGCGGCTGGTCGTACACAGGCAACCCGGGCGCCTTTCTCTTTCCCAGGCTGACCGGCAATGAAACGAAGGACGAGTTCGTCTCGGCACTCACCGACGCGCACTACGGCGGCTGGGGAGGCGTCTTCGTCGATCCCAACTGCCGTGACTTCGGGGGCTTCCTGGAAGAGGCGGAGACCTGTCGTTTTCGATACGACCCCTACGACAACGTCTCTGACGCCTCGCGGCAGATCCGCGCCTTCGCCGAACTCAACGGCAGCTTCGGTCGCGGCAACAACTACCACCTGGAAGCGCTGTGGGCCGAAGCTACCACGCCCAACTGGGTGACCACGCCCTCCTACCCGCCCATCTCCGCCTACAACGGAGCCCAGCTTATCGCGCCCGAGCATCCGGGCAGGCAGGCGTTCTGCCGCCAGCACGGACCGAGCGCCGGGTTCTCGACCACCGAAAGCTGCCTGGAGAACGACTGGTACTTTTTCGGCCGCATGGTCGGGAATGCCGGCCCGCCCCGGACGTTGCGGCGCGACTCCCGGACGCAACGGATCGCCGGCTCCGTCGAACGGAGTTTCGAAGGCCTCGGCGGAAGAGAAATGGCGTTCGAATTCGCCGGCAGCTTTTCGAGGTCGGCAGGCAACTCCAATCTCCCCGGCGAGTATCTCTACCGCAAATTCCTGGCGTACAGGGGCTTCGGTGGGCCCGACTGTGGGGTTGGAGTGGTCGTCGATCCGTCGAGCCCCTCGGGCATGGCGCTGGGGCCGACGGGTGGAAAGACGGCCGGCCAGGGCGACTGCTGGTACTACAATCCGTTCAGCAACGCGCACGCGAACGCAACCCAGCCCGGCGCCCGTTTTCGTAACCAGCCCAACCCGGACTACGTTGCCGGCCTGGAGAACCGCCCCGAGCTGATCGACTGGATCAACGACGAAGTCGATCTGGACAACGACGCCAACCTCTTCGCCTTCGACGCGATGCTGAAGGGCGCCCTGACGGATGAGACGGAGTTTGCCACCGGCTACCAGTTCCGCAGGGTTGGCGTGGGCGCGGTTCCCAATCGCCCCGGCGATCTCGCGTTGACGCCGTGCCCCGTCCCGGACGACCGCAGCTGTCCGGACCAGTTCGGGCCCTTCCACTTCACGGGCGGTTTCTTCCACTACGACGACAACCAGACCGTTCACCGCTTCTTCGCTGAATCGCAACTTCGACTCGGCCCCCGGATTCGCGGCCAGATCGCCGCCAACTACGAGTTTCACGGTTCGGTCAGGAGCTTCGACCCGAAGGTTGCACTGCGCATCGAACTCGCGGAGCCCCTGGCGCTGCGCACTTCGGTTCAGACCACCTTCCGGACTCCTTCGGTTGACGATCTCAACGAGGATCTGAACACGGGACTGCAGTATGTGAGCGCCGCCGGCATCTACAAGGCCATCGACACCTACGGAGACAAGGACCTGGTGCCGGAACGGGCGTTCACCTACAACGTCGGAGCGATCCTGCAGCTCACTCGCGTTCGGGCATCGGTCGACTATTGGAGCTACGATTTCAAGGACGTGATCGACGTGTTCCCCTATGAGGGCGTTGCGAGCCTGTACGCCGCGGGTGGAAGCCAGCGGGCGGCGGTGCAGCAGTTCGTGACCTGTCCTGATGGACGGGGCACCGGTACCTGCGACGTTCAGTCCGTGGAACGCATAGAGGCTGGCTTCGTCAACTGGCCGGGGATCCGCATGTCGGGAATCGATCTGCACATGGCCAGCCGCATGCCAGTGGGTGAGGCGATCGTGTCGTTCGGGGTGGATGGCACCTACACGAGGGAGTTCTTCGTCCGGGCCCTCGATCTGAACGGGACGGAAGTGTTCCCGGCGCACGAAGCGGCGGGCAAGCTCAACTGGGGCAATCCCATCGCACCTCCACTGCCCCAATGGAAGACGAGCTTCTCTGCCGGGTATCACGTGGGCGACTACAGCGCGGTGAGCTACCTCAACACCGTTTCGGGGTACACCAACGGGGCTTTCGCGGGAACCGAGTTCGAGGACATCGACCGATTCGCGACGCTGGACTTCAGCGTGTTGCGCCGCACGTCGGAACAACTCGATCTGGGCCTTTCGGTCATGAACGTGCTGGGCAGCGCCCCGCCGCTCGTCCGGTGGGAGCAGTCCTACGACGGCTTTACGCACAGCCCGAAGGGCCGGCGGATCAAGCTGCAGGTGACGTATCGTCCGGGAAGCTGACGACCCTGGTTGACACCTTGCGGTTGCGCCCGGAATGGTGGCTCCCCCGGGCGGGACTCTTCCGTGCGCGGGGGCGTGCACGCAGATTGTATGGGCCATGGCTACCAACGAAACGGTCACGCCCCACCGGGACCGCCGGGCCGATCTGATTGATCCCGCGACGCTCGCACAGCTCAGCGGCATCGACATCATCGCCAGACAGGTCGTTCACGGTTTCCTCCTCGGCCTGCACCGCTCGCCTAACCGCGGTTTCTCGGCGGAATTCGCGGAAAACCGGGCCTACCAGCCCGGCGACGACCTGCGTACGCTGGACTGGCGGATGTATGCGCGCTCCGATCGCTTCTACGTCAAGCAGTACGAGGAGGAGACCAATCTGCGCGCCTACATGCTCATCGATATCAGCGAGTCGATGGACTGGTCCTCCCGGCCGAACCTTCCCACCAAGCTGTGGTACGCCAAGCACCTCGCGGCGGCGATTTCACTGATCCTGACCCGTCAGGGCGACATCGTGGGTCTCATGGCCTTCCATGAGAGGATTGTGCGGCAGGTACGCGCCCGGGGCGGCAAGGTACACTGGCGGCTCCTCCTTCAACACCTGCACGCCCTGAAGGGTGGAGGCAGGACCGACGCGGAGTCGGCGATCACCAAGGTGGCGATGCAGCTGAAGCGCAAGGGGCTGGTAATTCTGATCTCGGATCTGCTGGTCGATCCCGCCGAGACGGCCAAAGCCCTCATCTACCTGCAGCACACCGGACACGAGGTGCTCGTCTTCCACCTCATCGATCCCGGCGAGCGCGACCTGCCGACCACCGGCGAAACGCGTTTCGTCGATCCCGAAACCGGTGATTCGCTACGCGTTTCGGTGGCGGATGTCCGGCGCCAGTACCGCGACGCGGTGGAAAACGCCGTGACGGACTGGACGACCAGCCTCACGAGCCGAGGAATCGCCTACTCGACCATCGGGACCGACGAACCCCTTTCGCGCGCGCTGCGCTTCTACCTCTGGAAACGCCAGCGCCTCCCCTGAATGGGCTTCCTCAACCCTCTGTTCCTCGTGGCGGGAGCGGCCGTTCTGGTCCCGATCATCCTGCATCTGTTCTATCGGCAGGAGAGCAAGACCTTCACCTTCCCCGCGATTCGGTATCTGCTGAGGACGGAGCGGGACCATGCGCGGCAGATCCGCACCCAGCAGCTGCTGTTGCTGCTTCTGCGTACGGCGATCGTGGTCATCGCCGTCGTGCTCGGAGCCCGCATGCACTTCCCGGGTGCGGGGGGAAGCCACGACCCCACCGCTCTGGCCCTGGTCATCGACAATTCGATGAGCACCACGATCATCGAGGACGGTCGGCGGCGGCTCGATACGCTGAAGGCGGTTGCACGGCAAAGCGTCACGGGAGCGAGTCATGACGACGTGATCTGGGTGGTCCGGGCGGGTACGCCCTGGGATCCCGCCGTGCCCGGAGGTACGGCCCAGGCGCTCGAAGCCATCGAAGGCACGCACCCCGCCCACACACGGGGGGACCTTACCCGGGCCGTTGAACGCGCCAGAGCACTGGTCGGGCAGAGCGATTTGCCGAATCACGAAGTCCACGTCTTTACCGACCTCCAGGCCTCCGGGTTCTCGGAAGCGGCTCCGCCGGCAGAGAACATCCCCGTCGTCCTGTTCGGGGCGTCCGCACGCGCTTCCGAGAACAGAGGGATCGCGAGCATCTCGTTCGGAGGGGGGCTCCCGCCGCTCGCGGGCCGGCGCACCGAGGCGGCGATCGCGGTCATCGGGAGCGGCACGGCGGACACGGCAGGCGTTCGGCTCTACATCGACGGACAGGTTCGGGCCGCGGCCACGGTTCCCGTGGGCGCCACGGTCCGGCTGCCGGCTGGCCCGTTCCCCGCGGGCCGTGTGGACGGCTACGCCGAGATCGACCCCGATCCGCTCACCGCGGACGACCGCCGCTACTTTTCCTTCACCGTGCGCGAACCCACCCCGGTGGCGGTGCTGGGTCAGGCTTCGTTCTTTCTCCAGGAAGCGTTGGCGGTGCTGGAGGAGAACGACCGTATCGTGCTGGGGGGACCGGGTCGTGCCGCCACCCTCGTGAGCATCGGCGGCGAGGGTCTGGAGCGCCGGGGTCTTGCGCAGAGTGCTTTCGTGGCGCCCCACCCGGACCCCGCACAGCTGCCCGCGCTCAACCGGCGTCTGGCCGAAGCCGGAATCCCCTTCCGGTACGAACCCGGGAGGATCGGGGGAGCGCGCGTCGCTGCCAGTGATCTTCCGATCGATGTGAGCGATCTCGAAATCCGGCGGTTCTTTCCGTTGGTCTCGACCGAGGCGCCGCCGCGTGCGGGAGGCGGCGGCGACGGGGTTCCGGCGGGCGGGGCGGATGCGCCGGTTCCCTCGGCAGGAGCGGTGATCACCCTGTCCAACGGAGAGCCGTGGCTCCTGGCGGGGAGTTCCGCGGCGGGTCCCTACGTACTCCTGGCGTCGCCCTTCGACGGGGAATCCACGAGCCTCCCCGTTTCGGCGGCAATGATACCGCTGCTGGAATGGGCGATCGACCGCTGGTCGGCAGGAGGCGACGGAAGTGCTTCGGTAACGGCCGGATCCAACTTTCGCCCCCCCCCGGTGACCACGGCGGTACAGGGTCCGGAGGGAACCGAGCACGCGGTCGACGGAGACCAGCCCTTCTTCGCGACCACATTGGTCGGATTGTACCAGCCCGTCGCCGGAGACAGCATTCTGGATGCCGTTCCGGTCAACGCACCACCCACCGAAACCGACCTGACCCCGGCATCGGTTGCCCAGGTGCGGCAAGCGATCCCGGGCACCCTCGACATCGTCGACGACGCGGCCTCGTGGTCGAGCCACATCTTCCGGTCCGGGAGAGGACCGGAGCCGTGGCGCCCGCTCGCCGCGCTGCTGCTCGCGCTTCTGATCCTCGAGACAGTCGTGGCCGCCGCGCGCGGATTGCGCTCCCGGCCCAGTGGCGGCGAGGACCGTCTCGTGCGCGACCGTCCCGGACCGAGGGACGGGACGAGGCCCAGGCGAGTTGGGAGCAATCCGGCCGCAAGTGTCTAGGACCGGCTCACATCCCGCCACCGGGGCGGTCACGTCCACTCCCGCGTTTGAGACGCTGTTGCACGGCATGCCCGCGCCCGGAGTCACACGGACAGTTGGCGGCGCCGTCGGCTCTCTTCCGCTAGCTGTAATCGCCGCACTCGCGGAGCGGCTCCCCAACCGGCTGTGGGTTGTCGCAGCTTCCTCACCCGGCGAGGCCGGCGAGCATCTGGGCGATCTGGAAACACTGCTGGGTGCGGGCGCGGTCGCCCACTATCCTCAGCGCGAGGGGGTATCCGCCGATGACACCGGCGACGATCCCCAGCTCACGCTGGCGGGCCGGCGGGTAGAAGCCTTCGAGGCCCTCCTCACGGCGCGCGCAAGGGTCATGGTCACGACGCGGCGGGCACTTCAGGAGGTCGCCCGGATCCCGGACGATCTGGCTGCTCTCCGGCTCACCGTGAAGACCGGCCAGCGGCTGCGCCGCGACACCCTCATCGAGGCCCTGGATGCGCGCGGCTTCGAGCGGGTGCCGATCGTCGAGCGTCCCGGATGCTACGCCGTCCGCGGTGGGCTCATCGACCTTTTCTCTTTCGGCGCCGCCGCTCCGGCGCGGGTCGAGTTCTGGGGTGACGACGTCGAGTCCATCCGGTCCTTCGACATCCTGGATCAGCGTTCCACGAACACGACGGATCGCGCCGACATCCTGCCCGTTCGTTTCGGAGGACACGCGACGGCAGACCCGGCAAGGTGCTCCATCCTGGAGAGGTTTCCCCGTGACACCGTGCTGGTACGCGACTCCGACCGCCCCTGGGCCGACAGCGCCGGACATCCCTGGCGACAGGTCGAGAAGCAGTACTCCGAAGCCGTCCGCCACGGTAACCCCGCCACGTCACCCGCTGCACTCTTCCTGACCCCCGAGACGCTGGCCGGTCGCGCACGCCGGCATCCGCAGCTCGTATTCGTGGAGGAGCATGTCGGCGACCCCGTCTTTCAGGTTCGCCGTCCACCCCCGATCGAGCGCAACACCCGCAGACTGGCGTCCTTTCTGGCCGGAGCAGAGGCTCGAGGCGCCACGACGCACCTCCTGTGCGACAACGAAGGACAGGCGGCGCGACTCGAGGAGCTCATCACCGATCGCAAAGGCATATCCCCCCGGGGGTGTCATGTGGTCGTGGGATCCCTTTCCGGCGGGTTCATGGTCTCCGACGCGCGTCCTCCAGCCAACTTCCTCACCGACCACGAGATCTTTCGCCGAAGCCGCAAGTTGCGACGCAGCAAGCGGTTCCGCGGAGCGGCGGCGCTGGAGAGCCTTGCCCAGCTGACGCCAGGCGACCACGTCGTCCACATGGAGCACGGCATAGGGCGCTTCCGCGGGCTCGAACGGGTCGTGATCGGCGACGAGTCGATCGAATCACTGGTCGTCGTTTACGACCAGGACGAAGTGCTGCGTGTCCCCGTATACCTCCTGGACCAGGTCGAGCGCTGGGTGGGAGCGCACCCGGAGGATCGCCCCCCGAGTCTCCACCGCATCGGAGGCAAGCGCTGGAAGAGCCTCAAACGGAAGACCCAGGCGGCGATCAACCGGATGACCGCCGAGCTGCTCGATCTCTACGCCGCCCGACGCGCCCGGCGCGGGAACGCGTTTTCAGCCGACACCCGGTGGCAACGTGAGATGGAGTCGTCCTTCCTTTACGAGGACACTCCGGACCAGCGACGGGCGGTCGAGGACGTGAAGCGCGACATGCAGTCGTCCGGCATCATGGATCGCCTGGTCTGCGGCGACGCCGGATACGGCAAGACCGAGGTCGCGGTCCGCGCCGCCTTCAAGGCGGTCCAGGACGGAAAGCAGGTCGCGGTCCTGGCTCCGACGACGGTGCTCGTCGCGCAGCACGCCAAGACGTTCGGCGACCGGCTCGCCGACTACCCCGTGCGTGTCGTGTCGCTGTCGCGACTGGATTCGCCGGCCCGCCAGCGGGAAGTGATCGCCGAACTCGCCGGGGGCACCGCGGACATCGTGATCGGCACACACCGTCTTCTGTCCCCGGACGTAGCCTTCCGCGATCTGGGCCTGGTCGTGATCGACGAGGAACAGCGCATGGGCGTACGCCAGAAGGAGCGCTTGAAGCGCCTTCGGACGACCGTCGACGTGCTCACGCTGACAGCCACCCCGATACCGAGGACGCTGTATCTGTCGCTGACGGGCGTCCGGGATCTGTCGCTCATACGGACCCCGCCCCGTGACAGGATGCCGATCGTCACCCATGTGATTGGCTGGAGCGACCACCTGATCGCCGAGGCCTGCCAGCAGGAGCTGGACCGCGGCGGACAGGTCTTCTTCCTCCACAACCGGGTGGAGACCATCGACACCGCCGCCGAGCGGGTGCGAAGGCTGGTGCCGCGCGCCGCCGTCGGTGTCGCGCACGGTCAGATGCCGGCACGGCAGCTGGACCGCGCCATGACGGACTTTGTTCAAGGCGATACGGACATCCTGGTCTGCTCATCGATAATCGAGAACGGGCTCGACGTGCCCAACGCCAACACGCTCATCGTGACGGGCGCGGACCGGTTCGGGCTCTCCCAGCTCTACCAGATTCGCGGCCGCGTCGGTCGCTGGGACCGCCGTGCCTACTGCTACCTGATCGTACCGCAGAAGATCACGCCGGAAGCCGAGAAGCGGCTCCGTGTTCTCGAGCACTACACGGAGCTGGGAAGCGGCTACCAGATCGCGCTGCGGGACCTGGAAGTCAGGGGTGCGGGCAACCTGTTGGGCGAGGACCAGAGCGGGTACGCCCACGCCGTCGGGATCGATACCTACATGCGGCTCATCGAAAACGCGGTGCGCCGGATCCGCGAGGGACCGGACCGCCGCGACCACCCGCGCCCGGAAGTGACGATGGACGGCGACGCCTATCTGCCGGACGAGTACGTCCCGGATCAGCATCAGAAGCTGCATCTCTACCGGCGCCTCTCGAAGATGTCGGGCCACGCCGAGGTCGAAGCGCTGGCCGAAGAGCTTCGCGACCGCTTCGGCAGAATCCCCGTCCAAGCCAGCCGGCTGCTCGAGAAATCCCTGCTCGCGATCACGGGTCAGCGGGCTGGCGTGAGCAGGATCCTGGTGCGGCGGAACAGCGCCCGCATCAACTTCGTTTCTGCCGTGGTGCCCCGCATGTCGGCTCTGGAGAAGGCGCTCGCGGGCGAACCGGTAGGCATCGAGGTGCGCCGGATCTCCCCGCTGTCGGTGATCCTGGAGTGTTCGGATCGACGGCGTCTGGCTAATCTGGTAGTGCGGGCGATCGATGCCCTTGGCGGTGGCGACTCGTCCTTCGGAGTCGACGATGTCGCCCGCAATGAGCCAAACACCCGCGACACCGCCGAGAGGGTTTTGGAATCCCCGATTGGAACAAGGACGGGTCTTTTGGCAGAATCCACCCATGATGCCCGATACTGATTGCCTGCGCACCGCCGGCAGCCGGGCCCTGGGGCTCGCTGGCGTCCTTGGAGCCCTGTTGCTGTCGGCGTGCGTTTCCGGGAACCTGGCGGAGGCCGCGCACCATCGGCTCACCGTGGAGGACGCGGCCGGGTTGATCGCCGAGCACAGTACGGTGCCCGCCGACACCCAGGTGGTGCGGGTCCTGGCCGAACTGTGGGTGGACTATTCCCTGCTCGCCACGCACCTGGGCGCGGATACCACCCTCGGGTCGCTCGACGTGGGGCTGATTGTCGAACAGCCGCTGCAGGAGATCATGCTGGACCGCCTGAGGGACGCGGTGATCGATGTCGACACGGTCGTCAGCAACGAGGAACTCGCCGAGCGCTTCGCCGCCGACCTTCCCGGCGCACGCGCGACCGCCTCCCAGATTCTGCTGCTCCTTCCGCCGAGCGCGACGATCCGGCAGCGGGACAGCGTCCTGACCGTGGCGCGCTCGCTCCGCGATCAGTTGGTCGAGGGCGCCGACTTCGCCGACATGGCCGTGCGGTACAGCGGAGACCCCGGCAGCGGCAGCCGCGGCGGCAGCATGGGTACCTTCGGGCGCGGAGAAATGCTGGCGCCGATCGACTCGGCCGTCTTCGGTCTGCAGCCCGGCGAGCTCAGCGACCCCGTCGAGACTCAACTCGGCTACCATCTGCTGCGGCTCGACGCGCTCGCCGTACCGGAGCTGTCCGAGGTAGGAGCCGAGTTCCGCGCCCGGATCCAGCAGGAACGGCTGACCCGGGCCGAAGGGGCGTACATCGCTCAACTGGATTCGGCGGCCACCCTGCAATTCGCGCCGGATGCCCTGCAACTCGCCCGGGCGCTTATCGAGACCGCGCCATCGCGGCTGTCGCGCGGTGCGGCGGAGCGCCCGCTCATGACCTGGTCGGACGGCGGCGTCTACACGACCGGTGAATTCCTGGAGCTGGCCCGCATCTCGCCGGAGGGGTTCGCCCAGGGTGTTCTGGCCGCTTCGGACACCGAGTTGCGGGCCGTGGTGCGGCGGCTCGCGCAACAGGAACTGCTGCTTGCCGAGGCCCGGGAGGGCGGCTTCGATGCGACGGCCGTTCAGGTCGATTCCGTCTCGGCGGAGGCGCGGGCCGCGATCAGGGAGCGGGCCGAGGTCATCGGACTCATCCCGCGACCGGGGACGGACGGCACCGAGTCAGCGACGCCGACGGCTCAGGAACTCGTTCACGGGGCCCTGGCCCGGATCATCTCGGGGCAGCAGGAAATCCTCCCCCTGGGTGGCGTTACATTCCTGTTGAGGGAAACGGACGCGTGGCGCATCCACGAATCGCGGATCGGTACAACCCTGGACCGCGTCGAAGAAATCGAACTCCGTTAGCCCGGCACACAGGATGCAGCAAGGCAGGCTCGCCATGAGATCATCTCGGCCTTTCCCCACACCCGGTGCGCTGCTCGTCCGGGCGCTGCTCGCTTGCGTCGCCGTGGGAGGCGTTGCCGCCCCCGCGCAGGCGCAGGAAGAATCGGTTGACCGGGTCGTGGCGATCGTCGGCGATTCGGTCGTGCTCCTGTCCCAGCTGGTCCAGGTCGAAAGCCAGCAGCGCGCCCGCGGACAACCCGTGCCCGAAGAAGGCACGCCTGAATCGGAGGAGCACCGGCGGACCCTGCTGGACGCACTGATCGCCAACCAGATCGTGCTGCAGGCCGCGGCGCAGGACACGCTGCTCGAGGTGGACAGCGACCGCCTGGAGAGCCAGCTGCAACAGCGCCTCGACACCGTCGAGGCCTCCTTCGGCGGCCGGGCGGCGATGGAGAGCCAGCTGGAGGCCGAGGGACTCTCGCTGCAGGCCTATCGCGAGTTGCTAAGAGACGAAATCAGCCAGGGCATGCTCATCCAGCTGTACGTCGCAAGGTACAGTGGCGAGAGCGCGGTCGAGGTTACCGAGGCCGAGATACGCGAGTTCTTCGAGGTACAGCGTGCCGCACTGCAGCAGCGCCCCGCCACCGTGACCTTCAAGCAGATCCTCCTTACCGTGCAACCATCCGATTCCACCCTGGACGCGGCCCGATCCAGGGCCGAGGACCTCCTCGAACGCGTCCGCGCGGGCGAGGACTTCGCCGCGCTGGCCACCGAGTACTCGCAGGATCCCGGTTCGGCCGAGGCCGGAGGCGACCTGGGGTGGTTCCGCCGGGGTCTGATGGTCGACGAATTCGACGATGCGGCTTTCAGTCTGCTGGAGGGCGGCATCAGCGACGTCGTCGAGACCGACTTCGGATATCACATCATACTCGTGGAGCGTGTGCGATACGCGGAACGAAGGGCCCGGCACATCCTCATTCGGCCCGATATCGGGCTGGGCGACATAGGGGCGACGCGTTCATTCGCCGCCGAAATCGCCGAGAGGGCGAGGGCCGAGGACTTCGAGTCGCTGATCGACGAGTATCACGAGTCCAGCCTTCCCGATTCCGCGACCGTGCCGCAGCGCCAGATCGCGCAGTATCTCGCCCCCGCATACGTGGCGGCGCTCACCGGGCGCGAAATCGGCGAGATCGTCGGCCCCATACAGTTCACCTTCCAGGGCGAGGAGCTCTTCGCGATCATCAGGATCGAGCAGTTGCGCGATGCGGGAGAGTTCAGCTACGAGGATCTGGAGCCGCAGATTCGCGCCACCCTGATGGCGCAAAAGAGAGAGGAAGCGCTCCTGGACGGGCTGCGGGCCAGGACCTACGTCGAGGTCAAGGAACCGGGGCGATAGAGGACGTGCCGCGCGGCCCACGCGAGGTGCAGCTCGCCGTCACGCTCGGGGATCCCGGCGGGATCGGCCCGGAGGTGGCCGCAAAGGCCCTGGCCGCGGGGGCGCGGTTCGATCCGCCGCTCTGCGCCGACAGCGTGCGGGTGATCGGGCCGGTGGAATGCGCCGGAGACTTCTCGGGATCGTGGCGGTTCGAGGCGGTGGGCGGAGGTGCCGCGGGACTTCACCCCGGCAGGGCGGCCGGGATGGCCATCGAGCACGCGATCGAGCTGGCGCTGGCGGGCGAGGTCGACGCGATCGTGACCGCGCCGGTGCACAAGCCCGGGCTGGCCGCGGCCGGGTATCACCCGGGCCACACCGAGATGCTCATGGCGCTGTCGGGCGCGGCCGAGGCGGGCATGTTGATGTGTGACGAGGGCGATGGCACCGGCACCGCCCCCAAGCGGGTCATGCTCGCCACGATCCACATTCCGCTCGCGGAGGTGGCCGCGTCGGTCGACAAGGCGCTGCTCGTGTCGCAGACGCGCCTGCTCGGCGCGGCGCTGCGTTCCGACTGGGGGCTCGCGGCGCCCCGGATTGCGCTGTGTGCACTCAATCCCCATGCCTCCGACAACGGCATGTTCGGCACCGAGGAGCGCGATGTCTACGAGCCCGCGATCGCGGCCCTGGACGGTGATCCGTGGCATGTCACCGGACCCGTTCCCGCCGACACCGTCTTTGTCCGTGCCTTCTCCGGCGAGTTCGACGCCGTGGTGGCGCCGTACCACGACGTGGGAATGGCCGCCTTCAAGACCGCTGCGTTCGGCAGGGGCGTCAACGTGACGCTGGGCCTGCCCTTCATCCGCACGTCGCCCGATCACGGGACCGCGTTCGACATCGCGGGCCGGGGAGTCGCCGACCCTTCCTCGATGGTGGAGGCCGTCCGACTGGCCATGCGCCTGGCCGGGGCACGCCGGGCCGCCTCTGCCAACACGTCCCGCGCACCGGCCGCGCCGATCAGGTGACTCCCGCAGCCGGGCGGCCGGAACCACCCCGGTTCCTTGGACACGAGGCCCTCCGCGCGTCGCTACGCCGGTCCCTGGCGCGCGGCACGCTTCCCGCCACCGTCCTGATTCACGGGATGCCCGGGTGCGGCAAGCAGTCGCTCGCCCTGTGGCTGGCGCGCACGCGGCTCTGCAGCGGGGCGGACAAGCCCTGCGGCCGCTGCAACAGTTGCCGGCGCGCACTCAGCCTGGAACACCCCGATATCCACTGGCACTTCCCGCTGCCCCGCCCGAAGCGCACTTCGGGGCCGGCGAAACTGGCGGCGGCGCTGGAGGACGCGCGCTTCGAGAAACTTGCCGAATTCCGTAAAAGCCCTCTCCGTGCCGAGGGTGACACCGAGGTCAAGGGCATCTATCTGGCCGCCGTTCTGACGATCCGCGACCACGCCCACCGCCGGCCGGCCGTGGGCGAGGAGCAGGTCTTCATCATCGGGGACGCCGAATACCTCGTCCCGCAGGAGGCCAGTCCGGAAGCCGCCAACGCACTGCTGAAGCTCCTGGAGGAGCCCCCGGACGGCAGCCGCTTCATCCTCACCTCGGGAAGACCGGGGAGCCTCCTAGATACCATACGATCACGCGCCCTGCCGATCCATCTCCCTCCTCTGCCGGTCGAGGAGGTGGCAGCCTTCCTCCGAGAGGAGTGCGGCGCGGACCCCGAGGCCGCGATACGCGCCGCCAAACTGTCCCAGGGCTCGATCGGCGCCGCCATCGGATACCTCGAACCGGACGGCGATCAGAGCCGCCAGCGCACCCGCGCCCTCGACCTGTTGCGCGCGGCCACCGGGGGCCGGCGTGCCGACGCGTACACGGCCGCGGCGGCATTCCCCCCCGCCGGGGGGCGCGGGCTACTGGGCCTCATGGGGGCGCTGCAACTCTGGATCCGCGACCTCGGTGCGGCCAGTCTCGGCCGTGACGACCAGGTCGTCAACGTGGATGAGCTGCCGTTCCTGCGCGACACGGCCCGACGGCTGGCACTCACGCCCGACCGGATCGCACGCGCCGTCGGACAGGTCGAGGAAGCCAGTATGCTGGCGCGGGGCAATGTGAACCCCCAACTCTTCATGGGTACCCTGCTCCTGGATCTGGAGGAGATCCTCGAGCCCGCCTGACCGCCGTGACACCCGAAAACCCGGACAGGAGAATGAAGGATCCCGATCCGCGACCAGCCCCCGCGCTGACCCATCTCGACACCGACGGAAAGGCGACGATGGTGGAGGTGGGCGACAAGGACGTCACCTCCCGCCAGGCCCTGGCCCAGGGGGTGCTGAGGTGCTCCCGGCGCGCCTACGAGCTGCTGGCCGGCGGGGCAAACCCCAAGGGAGACGTGGAGCAGGTGGCGCGTGTCGCTGGGATCATGGCAGGCAAGCGCACGGGCGAACTGATCCCGCTCTGCCACGTGTTGCCCGCAGCGAGCATCGGTGTCGACGTGGAAGCGGACCCCGCGCTACCCGGGCTCAGGGTGACCGCCACCGCGCGGATAGCGGGTCGGACCGGTGTGGAAATGGAGGCGCTGACCGCGGTTTCGGTGGCGCTCCTCACGGCCTACGACATGCTCAAGGCCGTCGACCGCGGCATGACAATCGAGTCGATCCGGCTGGTGGAGAAGTCGGGGGGGCGCTCGGGAAGCTGGCGCGCCGGGGACCGGTCAGTCTGATGGTGGGAGCGCGCGGCTGGATACCGGAATGACCAGCCTGGCGCCGATCTGAAGGCGCCGGGGTTCCACGTCGGGGTTGGCGGCCCGCAGATCGTCGACGGAGATCCTGTAGTAGCGTGCGATATGGGTCAGGGTCTCGCCCGCGGAGACGATGTGCCACGCGACGCGCTCATGAGGCGGGATCGTAGCGAAACGCGCGCCGAAGCCGCTGGCCCGACCCTCCGGCAGGCGCACCGTGGTCGATCCCCTGGCGGACGTAATGCCGGCGTGGAGGTGCGGATTCAGCCGCTCCACCTCCTCCTCCCCGACACCCGCCGCCCTTGCGATGACGTCGAGCGTCGCTGCGCCTTCGACCGCGGTGGTGTCGAAGCGGATGGGCGGCGACTTGACGGGATTCGGCAGGCCGTAGTACGCGGGGGTGCTGGCGATCTGGACGGCCGCCAGGTACTTCGGGATGAAGTCGCGGGTTTCGGAGGGAAGCCGCTCGCGGATCAGGGTGAACAGCTCGTCCTCACGGGGCTGGCCGCCGCCGTGGCGCCGTATCACCGACTCCACCCGGCTGGGACCGGCGTTGTAGGCCGCAAGGGTGAGGAACCACGACCCGAACTGCCGGTTCAGGTGGACGATGTAGTCGAGCGCCGCGGGGGTCGCGGCGAACGGATCGAAGCGCTGGTCCACGATGCCGTCGACCCGCAGGCCGAGCCCGCGCGCCGTGTTAGGCATGAATTGCCAGAGTCCCGCGGCCCCGGCGGGCGATACGGCCGTGGTGTAGTAGTTGGCTTCGATGAGCGGCAGGTAGACGAGCGATTGGGGCAGACCCCGCTTCGCCAGCTCCGCATTCACGAAGTCCTGGTACTGGCCCATGCGCGCCAGGCCCCGCTGGAAGGGCGCAGTCGACCGCCCGCGCCAGTACTCCATCCACCAGTCGATCCGCCTCTGGATCTGCTCTTCCCGGACCGCCGGCGATGTCATGATCGGATCGAAAGCGGCCAGTTCCAGCGGGTCCAGCGGCTCGACCGCCTCCGGCAGCGCACGGCGCCCCTCCACGAGCGACGGGACTACCGGCGCCCGCTCGGCCGGCTCACGCCGCTCGGGGGCGTCGCCGGCGGGAGCGGGGGGCAGGGGCGGCGGTTGCCTCGCACAACCCGCCAGCAACAGCGCAACCGCAGCCAGACCGTTTCGGGCGGCCATCTGCCCACGTGCGGGATAGTTCATCTGCTCAAGCAGTCCGTGGATAAAGCCGCCCGAGCACCGAGAGCGGCGAGGCGCCGGGCCGGCAAGGCGCGACGAAGGGCCAGTAGCAGCGCTTCGGGCCCGAGGAGCAACGCAGAGCGAAGCGGTCCGGCCCGGATGCATCGCCGCTCGAATGCCGGGGGGATTTTGTCCACGGGCTTCTAATGGCTGTAGTTGGGCGCTTCCCGCGTGATCGTCACGTCGTGGGGGTGCGACTCCCGCAGTCCCCCCGGCGTCACGCGCACGAAACGGGCCGAGGTGCGCAGGGCCTCGAGCGACCCGGCGCCACAGTACCCCATCCCGCTTCTGAGTCCGCCGGCCAGCTGGAAGACCGTGTCCGACACGGGGCCCTTGTAGGCCACGCGACCTTCGATCCCCTCCGGCACCAGCTTCCGCAGCTCGCGTCCCTCCTGGAAATAGCGGTCGGCGGACCCCTCCTCCATGGCCGACAGCGAGCCCATCCCGCGAACGGTCTTGAAGCGTCGTCCCTCGAGAAGGAACGATTCGCCGGGGGATTCCTCGGTGCCGGCCAGCACCGAACCCATCATCACGCTCTGGGCGCCGGCGGCAAGTGCCTTGACCACATCGCCCGAGTAGCGGATGCCCCCGTCCGCGATCACGGGAACCCGGCCGGCGGCGCCGTCGACGGCGTCCATGACCGCGGTCAGCTGCGGCAGGCCGACACCTGTCACGACGCGCGTGGTGCAGATCGAGCCCGGACCGACACCGACCTTGACCGCGTCGGCCCCGCGTTCGATCAACGCGTCGGCGCCCTCGGCCGTGCCCACGTTCCCCGCGATGAGATCCTGGTCGGGAAACGCCTCGCGCACCCTCGCCACCGCCCTCAGAACGCCCTCGGCGTGTCCGTGTGCGGTGTCGATTACCAGGAAGTCCACACCCGACTCGACCAGCGCCCGTGCGCGGGCCAGATCGGACCTGGCTGCGCCGATGGCCGCGCCCACGCGCAGCCGTCCGTGCTGGTCCTTGCAGGCGTTGGGGAACTGGCGGCGCTTGAAGATGTCCTTGACCGTGATCAGCCCCCTCAGCTTCCCCGCCTCGTCCACGACGGGCAGCTTCTCGATCCGGTGGCGGTGCAGGATGCGCTCCGCCTCGGTCAGAGTGGTGCCGACAGGCGCGGTGACCAGTCCCCGCGAGGTCATGAGCGACGCGACGGGGCGGTCGAGATCGGACTCGAACTGCAGGTCGCGATTGGTGATGATCCCGACCAGGGTGCCGTCCGGCTCCACGATCGGCACGCCGCTGATCGAGAAGCGCGCCATCAGCTGGTGGGCGTCACGGAGCGAAGCGGCGGGCTCCAGCGTGATCGGCTTGAGAATCATGCCGCTCTCCGACCGCTTCACCCGGTCGACCTCCTGGGCCTGCAGGTCGATCGTCATGTTCTTGTGGATGACGCCGACACCGCCCTCGCGCGCAACCGCGATCGCCATGCGCGCCTCGGTCACCGTGTCCATCGCGGCCGAGATCAGGGGAACCTGAAGGGCTATGCGGTTCGTCAGCCGCGTGGAAATGTCGGCGTCCGCCGGATGAACCCTGGAATGGCCCGGCACGAGCAGCACGTCGTCGAAGGTCAGGGCCTCCTTGACGACCCTGCCGCGCAACGCTGACCGGGGCTCCTTGCCGCTTTCCATGGACAAATGTACCGGGGCCGCGGAATTCGGGTCAACCGGGCCGGCAATCGTGCCGGGCGCCTATCGTTCCCGCGATTCCGGGGGGTCCCGGCGGGCCGCGTCCGAGGAGTCGGAGCGGTCGGGGCGGTCGGACAGGTCCGAGAAATCCGCGTCGGCCTCGACCCCTGTTTCCGCGTCGCGGCGGCGCTCCGCTCCGGCATCGCCGGCGTCCGATCCCCCCGCGAGGTCGTCGAAGAGCTGCCGGCCCGCCCTGGCCACTCCGCTCAGCGCCCGATCGGCGGCCGCGATCACCTGAAAGGCCTCGCGCAGGTTGGACGGCTTGAACGACCGCTTGCGCATGCGGTCCTCCAGCCCCTCGCCCATCCGCTGAAAGCCGCTGGCCGGCTGCTCGTCTTCCGGCGATCCGTACCGCGACTCCAGGAACTCGATATAGTCGAGCACCTGGTAGATCTGCTCCTCCGGCAGACTCTCGATCTTCCGCATCACGCGGGCGCGCAGGACGTCGTGCATGCCATCTAAGAAGCCGCTGATGGATCCCCGGCGCAAGGACGGGTTATTCTTGGGCATGGAGTCCGGACAGGAGTACCGTTTTCTGCCGCTGCGGGGCGTGCCGATCCGCGAGGACGCCGAGCGGCGCCGCGACCGCTGGCTCGCTCGCCTCGACGAGGAGCTCTCGGATCCCGGAACCGACCGCAACGAACTCTGCCGCAGGGTGCTCGAGGAGATCTACTTCCCCGGCGAAATGACTGCCTCTTCGCTCGCGAGCCGCATCCTCCGCGACCAGCTCGACCCCCGCAACGTCACCCTGGAACCGGAATACTATCGGGAAATCGACGAGGAACGGTATTACCGCGTGAAGCCGCTGATCTGGCTCTGGGAGATGTTCGACAAGAGCCTGCTCGGCCAGAACGTTCACCTGGGGATCCGGTTCCGACGCATCCTGGCCAGGCGCATCTTCGCCCGCTGCGGCAGGAACTTCAAGGCGTTCCATTTCGTGAAGCTCAGCTTCGGCTACGGGCTGGAGGTGGGCGACGACGTCGTGGTGCACCGCCACGTCCTCCTCGACGACCGGGGCGGGATCAGGATCGGGGATCGCGCGTCGATCTCGGACTTCGTCAACGTCTATTCGCACAGCCACCACATCAGCGACGGACGGGACGTGCGCACTCCCCGGACCGTCATCGGCGATGACGTACGGGTCGCCTACCACGCGACGGTTCTGGCCGGCGTCACCCTGGCGCCCGACTCGATGATCGGCGCAGGCGCCGTCGTCACCCGCGACACCGAGCCGTCCACCGTCGTCGCCGGAATGCCCGCCAGGCCGGTTCGGCGAAAGCCCGCCAGCCAGCGCCGCCCACCGACAGGCGATCCGCTCGCCGACGGCTGACGCCGACCCCTGCACGGGCTGCGGCGACCCGGGGCAACCGGGCCACCGGCGCGCGTTCAGCCCTCCCGCGTCTCGTACCGCGCCTTCAGCTGCTCCACCACCGCCGGGTCGGCCAGCGTGGTGGTGTCCCCCAGTGCCCGCCCTGCCGCGATGTCCCCCAGCAGCCGTCTCATGATCTTCCCCGACCGCGTTTTCGGCAGGTCGGCGGCGAAGAGGATCACCTGGGGCCGAGCGATGGGTCCTATGGCACGCGCCACATGGGCCTTCAGTTCGGCCACGAGGGCATCGTCCCCCTCCCTGCCCCCCATCAGTGTCACGAACGCGGCGATCGCCTGCCCCTTGACCTCGTGCGCCATCCCCACCACGGCCGCTTCCGCCACCGCGGCGTGCTCCACCAGCGCGCTCTCGACCTCCATGGTTCCGATCCGGTGTCCGGCGACGTTCAGCACGTCGTCCACCCGCCCCAGGATCCACAGGTACCCGTCGTCGTCGAGCTTCGCACCGTCGCCGGGGAAGTAGATCCCGTCCCACTTCGACCAGTATGTCTCGCGGTAGCGCTCGTCGTCGCCCCAGATCGTGCGGAGCATGGACGGCCACGGCCGCGTGATGGCCAGATACCCGGCGTCGACCGGCTCGCCCGTGTCGTTGAGAAGGGCGGTGGCAATGCCGGGGAAGGCGCGGCAGCCGCTCCCCGGCCGCGTGTGCGTCACCCCCGGCAGCGGCGTGATCATCATGCCGCCCGTCTCGGTCTGCCACCAGGTGTCGACGATCGGGCACCGCTCGCCGCCGATCACCCGGTTGTACCACATCCACGCCTCCGGGTTGATCGGCTCCCCCACGGTCCCAAGGAGCCGCAGCCGCGAGAGGTCGTAGCCGTCCGGCCACTCCTCGCCCCACTGCATGAAGGCGCGGATCGCGGTGGGAGCGGTGTAGAAGATGGTCACCCGATAGTCCTCGCACATCTTCCAGAACCGCCCCTTGTCGGGCCAGTCGGGAGCCCCTTCGTACATCACCGCCGTCGCCCCCGCCGCGAGCGGCCCGTAGACGATGTAGCTGTGCCCCGTCACCCAGCCCACGTCGGCCGTGCACCAGTAGATGTCGTCCTCCTTCAGGTCGAACACGATCCGGGTCGTCGCGTGCACCTGGGTCAGATACCCGCCCGTCGTGTGGACCACGCCCTTCGGCTTTCCCGTCGTCCCCGAGGTGTAGAGGATGTACAGGATGTCCTCGGCGTCCATCACCTCGGCTTCGCACTCGCCGCCCACGCCCGCGGCGAGGTCGTGGTACCAGTGGTCGCGTCCCGGGGTCATGCCGGCCGTGACCTTTCCTTCCAGGCCTCCCCGGGCCACCACCACGACGTGCTCGATCGACGGACAGCGCTCGACGGCCCTGTCCGCATTGTCCTTGAGCGGAACGACGCCGCCGCGCCGATACCCGCCATCCGCCGTGATCAGCACCCTCGCTGCGGCATCGTTGATCCGGTCCGCAAGGGAATCGGGGCTGAATCCCCCGAACACCACCGAATGCGGCGCGCCGATCCTCGCGCAGGCGAGCATTGCGAAGGCGGCCTCCGGGATCATGGGCAGGTAGATGGCCACGCGATCGCCCTTCTTCACCCCCAACCCCTTCAGCACGTTCGCAAAGCGCCCCACCTCGACGGCCAGCTCGCCGTAGGTGAACGACCGCCGGTCCCCGGGCTCCCCCTCCCAGACCAGCGCGCGCTTGCCGCTGCGGGTGCCCAGGTGCCGGTCCACGCAGTTGTGGCAGACATTCAGCTTTCCGCCGATGAACCACCTGGCGTGCGGCGCCTTCCACTCGAGCACCGTGTCCCACCTGCGGAACCAGTCGAGTTCGCCGGCCCATTCGGCCCAGAACCGCTCGAAGTCCTCGGCCTCGTCGTAGATCGAGGGGTCGGAAACCACCGCATCCGCAGCGAACTCGGCGGGCGGCGCGAACTTCCGCTTCTCGGTGAGCAGCGCGTCGAGGGCGGTGGGGTCGTGCGTCATTCGGGGTTCTCCGGGGGTGAAGAGATTGCCTTGTGGCCGTTTCGGGGAGCGGAACCGCGCCACGGCGGCCCGTGCGTTCCCGGTGAGCCTGCGCGTGAGCGATCGGCTGATCGAGTATGGCCCGAAGTCCGCGCCGGGGGCAACATCGCCCGGTGGAGATCCATGCGGCCCCCGATTGTCGTTAGTATCATTATGCTATCATTATGATATCCACGATCCGACGGTTGACACGCGCGCGCCCGGCATGCATCGTAACTCCATGTGAGCAACAGGCTTCGCCGAAGGAGAACCTGCTTGTCCCCGTCCAGTCAATCCGTCGAGGTCGACCGGCTGCGAGAAGCGCTGGAAGCGCACGGGCATCGCTTCACCGAGCAGAGAGGCGCTGTGCACCGGTTCCTTTCGGGTACCGACACGCACCCGACCGCAGAGGATGTCTTTCACGGCGTCCGCGAGGAGTTGCCCGCGATCTCGCTCGCCACGGTCTACAAGAACCTCGAGACGCTGGTCGGCTGCGGCATGGCGCTCAAGCTCACCTGGTCCGACGGCTCCTCGCGGTACGACGGGCGCACCGACCCGCACCATCACGCGCGCTGCGACCGCTGCGGCGTCGTGATGGACATCCCCGGCAACCCGCCGCCGGAGATCGTCGCCGATCCCGGCGTGTGCCCCGGCTTCCATGTCACCGGGTATCGGCTGGAGCTGACCGGGCTCTGCGCGGCCTGCGCCTGAACCGCCTCCCGCCCCGGTTTCAGGCGATCGCGCCGGCCCGTGCGCGCCCCCGCGCCGAACGGAGACGACGACGCAGTTCCAGGCTCGACATCGTGTTCATGGTGCGCTCGGCGGTCTTTGGCGAATTCCAGCGAACGTCGGTAAGAGCAACCGGCTCTTCGTCTTCCGCCTCCGGCCGGTGCAGGATCAGGTAGTACCGTCCCTTGTAGTCCCCGCCCTGCTCGGCGGCCACCGAAGCCACCCATTCGACACCCCGTTCATCGCTGAATCGTCGCACTTGGCCGTCCCCGTTTGTGATGGTCTCCGCAGCTGGGAACATAATAGCCGCGACGTGCCGGCAACAACGAGCCCCTCCCTGCCGATCTGCCGGGCAGTCAGGCGGGCTTCCCGCTGCGCAGCTTCTTCTGGTGCACGACCTCCGGGAATTCGTAGTAGATCACGCCCTCGTCGCTGATATCCGATCTCACCCGGAAGCCGTCGTCCATGCCGATCATCAACTTTTCGGCGGCTTCCAGGCTCAGATCCAGTTCGGCCGCGACCTCGGTTACCGTCAGGACGCCGCCGCGCTGCGTTGCCAGCTGCAGCACCTTCCGGTTGAGAATCTGGAGGACCGCCTGCCGCCGCTCCTGCAGCGCCCTCCACCCCCACAGAAACATTCCCGATCCACCCATCCCCAGGAACGCGCCCATGACGATGGGGGGACCGTCCATTCCGCCCGCGATCCCGGCGGTGATGATGAGGGTGGCCATGACGCCCAGCCCCGCCCCGAACACCCGCCTGCCTATGCCGCTCGGGGGAAGGGGCTTGTCGCGCGCCGGAGCGGACACGGACTGGACCGGAGCCGGGACGCCGGAGCCGGCGTCCCACCCCTCCGGGTCCCCCGGGGCACGGGAGTGTTCCCACGCAAGGCCGCAGTTGGGACAGACCTGGCGCTTGCGGCACCTGGCGTAGTACACCAGGCCGCCGACCCCGTAGGTGAACACGCTGAGGCCGACCAGCAGGGCCAGGTGGCCGGTCTTGCGGAAATAGGGGACGCCTTCGCTGTGGTGTCCGCAGCGCGCGCACTGCCGGACGTTGCGCTTCATGACGGGGGCGCGGCGGCGCCGCTCCACGACGGCGCCGCAGGTGGGACATCGGTCCTCACCCGCCAGGATACTCTCGCCACAAGTCGAACACCGCATCTATTCCCCGATCCCTCCGCCGGCCTCGGCGCCGGCAACGGTTGACACTCCGAACACCCTCCTACTACGGAATCCCGCCCGTCAGGAGTCACACCCCGAGCCGGAACGGGAACCATCGAGCAGAATCAGATTACATTCACTGGAGTCGAGCGCAAACCAGGCCACGCTTTCCCGAATAGATGATCCTCACTCGAACCACCCGCGCCTCCGCACTTCTTCTGTTGCTTGTCTCCTCCCTCGAGGATGCCCGGGCCCAGACCATTCCGTCCGCGTACCGCTTCATCGAGCACCGCCAGGAGACTTCGATCTTCTGGGGAAGCATGTTCCTCAGCCAGGGTTCGCTGGACCTGGGACCCAAGTCCGGCTCCTTCACTGGAGCGCGCTACTCGATCGAGGCCAGCGGCCCGCTCTTCCTCGAGGGGCTGGTGATGTACCTGCCGACCACCCGGGACGTGGTAGACCCCCGGCGCGCCGTCGGGGACCGCACGATCGGCGAGACCGACGTGCAGTTGCTGATGGCCGACGCGCGCCTCGACTTCAGCCTGACCGGTCGCCGCACCTGGCACGGGCTCAGCCCCCATCTCTTTCTCGGGGGAGGGATAGCCCTGGACATCGCCGGCCAGAGCGAGTTCGCGGACTTCCTGCTTCCGGAGGACGTCTACGACTTCGGGACCGCCTTTACCGCGACCTCCGGGACGGGATTCCGGTTCGCCGTCTCGTCCAGGCTCATGCTGCACGCCGAAGCCGGCCTGACCCTCTGGAAGCTGAACACGCCGAGCGGCTTCGACGACCCGGCGAAGCGGCCGCAAAACGATGACATGGAGCTGGAACCGGTGGTCCAGAGCGAGTGGGTCAGAGGATACGGCGTTACTCTGAGCGCCGGCTGGCGGTTCTGACCGACTGAGCGGAATGGCGGGCTTCGAGCGCCTCCAGGCGGATTGGCTTTCGTACGGAGACGCACTTGCGCGTGTGCTGGCCGACGCCCGCCCGATGCCGGCCACGCCCCTGGCACCGGCCCGCGCGCTGGGGCGGTCCCTTGCCGCCCCGGTCGCGGCCCGCGCCACCCTGCCCTCGTGGCCGAACAGCGCGATGGACGGCTTCGCGGTGAGAAGCGGGGATCTGCGGGACACGTCTTCCCCGAGCATCCGCCTCCCCGTTGCGGGTCATTCCTACCCCGGCTCGGTGCCGCTCGAGGACGTGCCCCCCGGCGCTGCAATCCGCATCATGACGGGCGGACCCGTCCCCGTCGGCTTCGATTCGGTGATACGGGTCGAGCACACCGACGGCGAGGCTTCGGCCGGGTTCGTCGAGATCCACCGGACCGAGGACGTGGGCAGACACATCCGGTCGCATGGCAAGGACATGCGGCGCGGAGACGAGACCGTGCCGGCAGGCGCGGTCGTGCACTCGGGAACGCTGCCCGTGATCATGGCCAGCGGGGCCGGGAGCCTCGCGGTCTTCCGCCGCCCCCGTGTGGGCGTGCTGTCGAGCGGAGACGAGCTGGTGGGGCAGGATCGCTTCGATCTCGTGGTCCAGGGAAGGGGGATCCCGGACACCAACAGGGACATGATCGCCGCCGCGGTCGCGGAGGCCGGGGGCATCCCGGTCGACCTGGGAGTGGCGCCGGACGATCCGGACGCTCTCAGGGCCGCACTCGAGTCCGTGGAGGATGTCGATGTCCTGGTCTCGACCGGCGGGGCTTCGATGGGCGAAAAGGATCTCCTCAAGCGCATCCTCCTCGGCCTCTCCTTCCGGCTGGACTTCTGGCGCGCCCGGGTCCGTCCCGGAAGCCCGCTCTCGTTCGGCCACCTGCGGCGCGGCGCGGGCGACCTCCCGGTCTTCGGACTCCCCGGCAATCCCGCGTCGGCGTTCGTGACCTTCCACGTCTTCGTCGCCCCGTATCTGCGCGCCATGCTCGGATCACGGCGTCCCGCCGGCACTGTGGTCACCGCGGTGACCGATACGGCGCTCGGCTCACCGCCACGTCTCACCCAGTTCTACCGGGTCCGGTTCCTGCCCCCCCGTGCGCCGGGCGAGGCTGAGCGGTGTACCCTCACCGGCCCGCAGGGAAGCGGACTCGTGCGGTCGCTGCGCGACGCGGAGGGACTGGCGGTCGTGCCGGAAGGGACCTCGCGCATCGAGGCGGGTGACCCGGTGTCCGTGCTTCTGCTGCCGGGACGGCAGTGAGATACACCCTCGCGCGCGGGCTGCTGCCCCTGGCTCTCCTGTCCCTGGCCCTGGCCCAGCAGGGGTGCCAGACCCCCCAGTGGCCGGTCGAGGGAGCCATGCGGTCGCCGTTCGGGATCCGCTCGCAGGGCGGAGCCGATCTGCACCGCGGCGTGGACCTCGAAGCTGCCGTGGGGACTCCGGTACGGCCGGTGCTACCGGGACGGGTGCGTTTCGCCGGAACCATGAGCGGGTACGGCAACGTGATCTGGATCGACCACGGCGAAAACCTGATCACCGTGTACGGGCACCTCTCCGAGATCAGCGTCGAGGTGCTGCAGGAGGTGTCGAAGGAGACGGTCATCGCCCTGAGCGGCCGGTCCGGCAACGTCACGGGCCCGCACCTCCACCTGGAGGTGTGGCGCTGGGGGCGCGAGGTCGACCCGGTCCACTTCCTGGGGCGGCCCCCGGGGGACTAGCGGGCAGTTCGCGGACCAACCCCGCGTCGTCCCGGGGGTGGCGAGGCGCCGAGGCGGCTACCCCTGCTGCTCGCGCAGCCTGCGAATGGCGGCCGCCAGTTCCGGCACGATCTCGAAGGCGTCGCCGACGATCCCGTAGTCGGCCACACCGAAGATGGGCGCTTCGGCGTCGCGGTTGACCGCGACGATGACCCCGGAGGTGCGCATCCCGGCGAGGTGCTGGATCGCGCCGGAGATCGCCACGGCAAAATACAGCTTCGGCGTCACGGTCTTGCCCGTCTGGCCGACCTGTTCGGCGTGAGGGCGCCACCCCGCGTCGACGACGGCTCGGGAAGCGCCGAGCGCGGCAGTCTCTCCGAGCGCGTCACGCAGGTCGGCAAGAAGGTGCCAGTTCTCGGGCCCCTTCAAGCCGCGGCCACCCGAGACGATGATCGCCGCTTCCGATACGTCGAGGGCCGCGCCAGCCGACGCCTCGAAACCGACCACGCGGTAGCCGCCCGCGGACCCCTTCCCCGACGGCGCCATGTGCTCGACCTGAGCCGTGCGGGGAGCATCGGACACCGGGAAGACATTGGGCCGGATGGAGAGCAGCGCCGGCGCGCCGAGGGCCCGCACCCGGGCCAGGGCCTTGCCCGCGAAGACGGGACGGGTGACGACGACCCGGCCAGCGTCGATCTCCGCCGCGACGACATCCGTGAGGAGGGCGACCCCCAGCCTTGCCGCGACCCTGGGGGCGAGGTCCCTGCCCGGCCCGGTCGCGGCGAACACGACCGCGCCATAGTCGCCACCGCGGACGACCTCCGCCACGGCCACCGCGCGCGCGTCCACCTGCTCGGCACCATCAATCACCAGCACCCGGTCCGCGCCCTGCTCACCCAGCGCCGCGGCCGTTTCCCCCGCGCCCCGGCCACTCGCCGCAGCGGCGTCGACGCGTCCCCCGAGAGCGTCCGCGAGGCCGCGCGCCACCGTAACCACCTCCCTGGAGACGCCCTGAACGACGCCTTCCCGGACCTCCGCTACCGCAAGTACGTCCGCCATCAGAGTACCTTGGCCTCCTCCCTGAGCAGGCGCACGAGTTCGGGTACCGCATCGGTCCCCTCCCCCACGATCCGACCATCCGGGCGTTCCGGAGGATACGCCAGGCTCTCCACCGCGACCCCCGGGGCCACCTCGGGCGCCGGCTTCACCACCAGCGGCTTCCGCTTGGCCATCATGATGCCCCGCAGCGATGCATACCGCGGCTCGTACCGCCCCTTCGTGATCGTGGCGACCGCCGGCAGATCCATCTCGACCACCTCCTGACCGCCCTCCACCGCACGCCGACAGGTCACCACGTCCCCCGCGACATCCATCGCGGCGACCGATGTCGCGCACGGCCGGTCCAGCAGTTCAGCCACCATCGGACCCACCTGCTGCTGGTCGTCGTCGACCGCCTTGACGCCGAAGAGCACCAGCCCCGCATCGTCGTCCGCCAGTTCCGAGGCCAGGACGCGCGCGGTGGCCCACCCGTCCATGTCGGGGGTGCCGGTCAGCAGCACTGCCCGGTGCGCGCCCAGAGCCAGACCGGAGCGCAGTGACTCCTGGGTGGCCTCGGGGCCGTAGCTCAGCAGCGTCACCTCTCCCTGCCCCGCCGCTTCCACCAGCTGAAGCGCGGCCTCGACGGCGAATTCGTCGTAGGGGCTGAGTACGTACTTCACCCCGTCCCGCTCGATGTCGCGTCCGTCCGGCGCGACCCGGATCCTCGTCGCGGTGTCGGGCACGCGCTTCACGCACACGGTGATGTTCACGGCGCTCCTCGGCGGGCAGGCAGGCTTCCTGCCGCGACCCCGTTACAGAAATGCACCCGCCACCGCGAAGCAGACCGTCGCGACCGCGCCTCCCGCCAATGCGTAAGGCAGCTGGGTGCGCACGTGGTCGACATGGTCGGTGGCCGACGCCATGGAAGATATCACGGTGGTGTCGCTGATGGGGGAGCAGTGGTCGCCGAAGATTCCACCCGACAGCGCAGCGGCCAGGAAGGGCGCCAGGTCGAGCTGCAGCGCCGCGGCGGCGGGCACCATGATCGGGATCATGATCGCGAAGGTGCCCCAGCTGGAGCCGATCGAAAAGGCGATCGCCGCGGACACCACGAAGGCGAGCGGCAGCAGGACGATCGGGGCCAGCACACCCTCGGTAAGCCCGGCCACGTATTCGCCGGTCCCCAGTTCGCCGGTCACGTCGCCAAGCGCCAGGGCCAGAAGCAGGATGAGTGCCAGGGGCACGAGTCCCCCCGCCCCGCGCAGCGCGATCTTCACCAGTTCATTCACCGAATACGCGCGTTGCGCCAGCAGGAGGATCCAGGCGGCCGCCAGACCACCGAGCGAGGCCCAGAGCACTGCAATCGAGCCGTCACCAGCCCTCAGATCGCCTTCACCCGTGGCCCACAGCCCCAGCGGCATGAGCCCCACCAGGACCAGCACCGGAACGACCATGTTCATCGCGCGCGGTACGATGGGGGCATCCTCGCCAGAGCCGAGGATCCCCTCGTCCATCATGGGCGTCGCCCCCGGAGACAGAACCTCGCCCTTCGCGGCGCGAGCCTCGGCCCGCTTCATGGGCCCCCAGTCCAGTCTGGCGAGTACGACGGCCAGCGCCAGGATCACAGCCGCGAAGGAGTAGAAGTTGAAGAAGATCGAGCGCAGGAAGACACCGAGGGAATCCTCCACGCCCAGTCCGTTCAGGATGCCGAGATTGTAGGCGCCCCAGGCGTTGAGCGGGATCAGGATGCAGATCGGGGCACTGGTGGAGTCGATCAGGTAAGCGAGCTTTTCGCGCGAGACCCGGTAGCGGTCGAAGAGCGGACGTGACACCGATCCGGCGACCAGTACCGTGATGTTGGACTCGATGAAGATCAGAACGCCGATCAGCCAGGCCAGCATCTGCGCGCGTTTCCCGTTGGTGACCCAGCGGTTCCGTTCCAGCCACGCCACGAACCCCGCAACGCCCCCCGACGACGACATCGTCGCGATCAGCGCGCCAATGACCAGGGTGAACATGATGACCCTGGCGTCGTAGCCGTCGCCCAGAACCCTGACGGCCGACTCGATCGACTCCGCAACTCCGGCGGCCGGGTTCCAGTTGAGCAGAATCGTCCAGCCGAGCCAGATCCCGCCGGCGAGCGACAGGTAGACCTGCCGCGTGGCGATGGCGAGGACGATCGCGAGGAGTGGTGGAAGGACTGAGATCCAGGTCGGGTCGTTCATGCCTCTAACCTACCATCTCGGCGGCTTGACCGCCGAATGTCCCCTCACGAAGAACCTGAGCGGCCAGTCGGCCGCGCGGGAGACGCCGATACGGCCCGAAGTGCCCACGTCCCGGTCGGCGACCGCCTTCCCGGGTAGCAGCTGAACCGGAGGGACGGCCAGGTCGTGGTAGTTGTGGCGCATCGTGATCCCCAGCGCCTGGGAGAGGCGGCCGGGACCGCTGCAGAGGTCGGTGGTACGGCCGCGTCGCCCGGCCATCACCTCGATGCCGCCGGCCGGTTCCAGGGCGCGGACAAGTACCGCCGCCGGGTCGCCTTCGGCCCCCGTCACCACGTTGCTGCAGTGGTGGATGCCGTACGAGATGTAGACGTAGAGGGTGCCCCTGGCCGAGAACATCGCGTCGTTGCGCGGAGTGCGCCCTTTCGAGGCGTGCGCGTGGCTGGCAGGGTCGTCGAGCCCCAGGTAGGCTTCGGTTTCGACGATGACGCCCCTGGTCTCCAGCCCGTCCACCCGGGAGACAAGGGTGGATCCGAGGAGCCGGCGGGCCACGCGTGCAGCGTCGCCGGCGAGAAGATCGGAAAGGTGGGAGGCTGTCCCGGTCGTCGGGAGATCAGTCCTCCGCATCGGGTCGGCGCCTGGAGCGGCGACCCCAGGGGAACAGGCCCAGGATGCCCTGTCTGGCGGGAGGATTCGCGTCGGCCGCCACCCCCACCGCCGCGGCCCGTTCCTGCGAGGGCTCGCCGGTTCCGGGAGACCGGCGCTGCTCCACGGCAGCGGCCTTCTCTTCCCGCTTTCCGCCGCGGCCGTGCCGTCCTCGTGAACGGGTTTCGGAGCGTGCCGCCTGGGCCTTTTTCGCAACAGGCCGTTCGGTTGCGGCCTGCCTGGCCAACGCCTCGCTCCGGCGCTTGAAATCGCTTGTCCAGGCCGTCAACACGCTCTCGGCCCGGGCTCGCAGCAGTACCTTTCTCACGCGCTCGGGATCCTTCTGCAGGACCCTGAAGACGTCCGCGCCGAAGTGATCGACAAGGCGCGCCGCGGTCTTGACGCCGACGCCCTTGTAGCGATGGGCAAGGTAGCTCTTGATCGAGCTCTCGGTTGTAGGCAGCCCGAGCGCCTTCGCGTCGACGGGTCGCGCCGCCGGGCCGGATTCAATGGCCACAAGCCGGACTCCGAAGCTCCCGCTCTTGCCCCGCTCAAGGGCAACGGCCCCCTCCTTTTCGGCGTACAACAGGAATTTGCTGAACTTCCCGAAGCCCAGCGCACCTTCCTTGAAGCTCCTGTCGATGGCGAGCATCTTGCGCTTGACATCGGAGTCCCGGGCCGCGTCCGAGTCGCTGCCCCCCAGTTCCCGGACCGCCTTGGCGAGCAGTTCGAGCGCGGGGGCGCGGTCGGGTTGCCGGGGGCGTTCCCGAACCGCCGTCGCCGGGGCGCTCGCCGCGGGCTGCGCATTCCCGGCCGGTTGCGCGCTTCCGGCCGCAGAGGCCTTGCGCCGCGCTTCCTTCGCCCCCCTGTCAGCCGGTGCCCGCCGCGCGGGCGGGCCGCGTCTGGTCCTGCCGCGCTGGTCGTCCCCATTCGCGGCCGACGCACCGGGCCTGGGTTCCGACCCTTTCGCACGCGCCGCCGCGCGACCACCGACCGGTCCTACCTGGTACTGCCCGTTCTCGCCCCGCTCAATCTCGACCAACCCCTTCTTCGCCGCCTCGAGCAGAAACTTCGAGAAGTTCTTGAACCCGAGGCTGCGCTCGTCAAAGCCGGGGGCCAACTCCATCATGACCTGCTTGAGCCTGTCGGACCGCATGACGTCGCCGCGCGAGATCATGCGGCCCACGGCCTCCTCGACGCACTCCCAGGCGTCGGGCGTGGAGGTGCCGTCTTCGCTGGCTCTGCTGAGGCCGGTCAGCGCGGTGTACGAGTAGTACTCGTCGCAGTTCTGGACCAGGATGTCCGAGCTGGACTCCTGAATGCCGATCCCGATCACGTATTTTCCGTACTCCTTCAGCTTCAGGACGAGGCTGGAGAAGTCGGAGTCTCCGGTGAGCAGGATGTAGGTCCCGATCTCGGGACGGATGAAGACGAGTTCGATTCCGTCGATGGCCATCCGGATGTCGGTGGCGTTCTTCTTTGAACTCCCGTAGGCGGGCGCGAAGATGAGGTCGATCGAGGCCTCGGAGAGGGGGACGATGTACTGGGGATAGCGGCGCCAGTCCGCGTAGGCCCTCTGGACGGTCACCTTCCCCTTGATGATGTCCGAGTCGAGGAGGTTCTTCAGTTCCTTTGCAAGGTCGCTGCGCATGCCCATCGTGACGTTGTCGAAGTCGATGAGCAGCGCCGCGTTGGGTGCATCGGGAGAGATCGGGCGCCCCGGTTCGTTGTGGGGGGCCTTCATATAGGGATTGATCATTCTGTCTTCTGTCCAGCGGTGTTTCCGAGCTACCCCTCGACCCGGCCCGGGGGCTCCGCTGACAAGCGGCGAGCCAGCTCGGTGCGCCACACCTTGCCGGTGCGGGTCAGGGGAAGGTCCTCCATGAAGGTAACAAGATCGGGAACCTTGTATTCGGCCAGGGTGACCGAACACCACTCGCGGACTTCCCCGCCGGTCACGACGCCGCCCTCAACCCGCACGACACATGCGCAGATCGCCTCGCCCAGGGTTTCGTCGGGCACGCCCACCGCCGCTGCCCGTGCCACGGCTGGATGCGCCACGAGCCGGTCCTCGATTTCGCGGGGGTAGACGTTGAATCCGTCGCGCATCACCACATCCTCCCGGCGCCCCAGGAGGTGGAGGTACCCGTCTTCGTCCAGCATGCCCAGGTCACCGGTGCGCAGATAGCCGCGCGCGTCCATGGCGGCGGATGTTCCCCCAGGCTGTCTGTGGTATCCCCGCATCACGCCCGGGCCTCGCACCCGGATTTCGCCCACGCTCTCGGGCGGGAGGTCGGCACCGTCGGGCTCGGTCACCCGCACCGACGTGTCGGCGATGGGTCGGCCGAGAGTGAAGATCCGCTTGTCCGGCGGGTCGTCCAGGCGGCCGACCGCGAGCGTGGAGGCACCCTCGGTCAGGGAGTAGGCGGCTACAACCGGGGCGCCGAACGACGCCTCGATGCGCCGGGCCAGTTCGTCCTTCATGGGGGCGCCCGACACCAGGCAGACGCGAATCGACTCGGGGCGTCTTCCACGCCGCTCGATTTCACGCAATTCCCGCGCGAACATGC
Organism: Gemmatimonadota bacterium; assembly: GCA_022823145.1. Classification (GTDB taxonomy): domain Bacteria; phylum Gemmatimonadota; class Gemmatimonadetes; order Longimicrobiales; family Gaopeijiaceae; genus Bin94. The sequence goes on along the minus strand of JAJDXS010000029.1, from coordinate 75,272 downwards.
TGGGAATGCCGTAGTGGACGGTAGCCCCGTGCCGGTCGGCCAGATCGAGCGTTTCGGTCGCGTCCGCGCCATCGGCGAGAACCAGGCCCGCGCCCCCGAGAAGGGTGCCCAGGAGCCCCGGCCCCAATCCGAAGACGTGGAAGAGCGCACGGACTCCCACGACGACGTCGCGGGGGCCCAGATCGATGGCCCCGGCGGTGGCGGCCGCCGCCTGCAGCAGGTTGCGGTGAGTGAGTTCCACCCCCTTGGGCTTGCCGGTGGTGCCCGCCGTGTACACGATCGCGAAGGTGTCTTCCGGGTCGGTGCGTCCGGCTGCAAAGTCGCGGCCCGCTCCCGCCGACAGCAGGTCCTCCCACTGGAATATCTGGTCGTCGTACCAGAGGTCTTCCTCGCCGACCGTCACCACGTAGCCGAGTTCGGGCAGCTCCTCCAGCAGATCCTCGAAGAGCTGGAGGTAGTCGGTCCCGAAGGCATCCTCGGCCGTGACCGCGCATGCTGCGCCCGAGTGTCTGAGCATGTAGCGGAGTTCGATCCGTGGAAGCCTTGGATCGAGGGGCACGACCACGGCGCCGAGCTTGGCCGCGGCGAAGACGGTTATCGCGAATTCGGGCCACGAGGGCAGAACCGTGGCGATCCGCTCGCCGGCCTCGATGCCCAGATGCGCCAGCGACGCCGCCATCGCCTCGGCCTGGTCCTCCACCTGCGCGTACGTCAGGCTGGTATCGTCCCCGACAAGGAACGGAGCCCCGGGGTCTCGTGTGGCCCGGTGGGTGAGAACGGACGCGATCGTGGGGTTCCGGAAGCGCTCAGGTGGCGCCATTCATCCTCCAGCCAGCTTCAAGGGCGCGGCGGGCGGTCGACAGCCGCCTATCATCGCCGAACTTCGATGACCAGTCAAACGAAACTGGACGATATGTGTTTCAGGACACTCAACAACTCGTCCCCGGGAATCGGCACACTTGAGCCGAGCCGATCGGCGGTCCGCCCGACTTCCCGCAACGGAACCATGTGGACGATGCCCCGGCGAGTCTTCTTGTCCGTGATCATCAGGCCGGCCAGGCGGTGGACCCGGCCCATGAGCGGGTGACTTTCGGGAAGATCGAAGGCACGCACCAGGCCGCGAATCGCCTCGGCGGTTCCCGCCGCGGTCCATCCGAGCGCCTCGCCGATGCGGGCCTCGGCCACCATGCCCACCGCCACCGCATGGCCGTGCGGCAACGAATACCCTGATCCCAGTTCGAGCGCATGGGCAACGGTGTGGCCGAAGTTGAGGATCTTGCGCCGGCCCCCCTCGAACTCGTCGTCGGAGACCACCTGCGCCTTGTGCCGCACCGAGCGCACGACCGCGTGCTCGACCGCCGCGGCATCGCCGTCCAGCAACTCTCTCGCGTTCGCTCCGAGCCACTCGGCGTATGCGGCGTCGAGGATCACCCCATGCTTCACCGCTTCGGCGTAGCCCTCGGCCCGCCTGCCGATGTCCAGCGTGTCGAGGAAGTCGGGGTCGGCCAGCACCTCGGCCGGCGCGTGGAAGGCTCCCACAAGGTTCTTTCCGGCCGGATGGTCGACCCCCGTCTTGCCTCCGACCGAGGCGTCGATCATGGCCAGCGTGGTGGTCGGCACCTGGACCAGCGGCACCCCCCGCAGGAACGTCGCGGCGACGAATCCCGCCAGGTCCCCCACGACCCCGCCGCCGAGCGAAACGACACAGCAGTCGCGCCCGAGTTCCGCATCGAGGAGCATGTCGGTCAGGCGGGCCCACGTCTCCCTTGTCTTGCTTGCCTCCCCTGCCGGAAAGAGGGCCTCGATCACATCGACGCCATTTCGGCCGAGGATCCCGGCGACTTCCTTGCACCAGAGCCCCGCCACGGTACGATCCGAGATCAGCGCACACCGACCCGCGGGTGCGGCCGCCTCGACCGCTGCCGGCAGGCGGCCTCGGACGCCCGCGCCCACGCGGACCGCGTATTGCCCCAGAGAGGACCGCACGGGGACATCGGTGCAACGGATCAGGACCCTCGCCTCGTCGGAAGGGGACACGTAAGCGCTCGGCACACGGGACCCACCGGGCAGCCGCAGCCACCGGGGCGCGATCCCGTGCCGCGGCTAAAGCTTGATCCACTCACCGGGGGGGTCAAGGTGCTAGATTGCGAAGGCCGAAAGAGCGGCGGAACTCGAACGGGAAGATGATGGATCAGTGGCCCCACAAGCCTTGTTGAGGGACGTGCGGAAGAGGGCGCGGCGGGTGCGTGTGCCGCACCAGGTCTGGCTGGCCTGCCTCTTCCTGTGCGCGGCCGGCATCGGGGTCGCGGTGGGAAGCTGGCGTAACCTCTGCGCCAACTGCCCTTCCGTCGCACAGATCTACACCTTCGAGGCCCGCCAGACCAGCAAGCTCTACGCCAGGGATTCGACGCTGGTATACGAGTTCGGCGAGCAGCGGCGCACGGTCGTCCCGCTCGCCAGCCTGCCCCCCCACGTGCCGCAGGCCTTCATCGCGATGGAGGACCGTCGCTTCTATGAGCACAACGGCCTCGATTGGCGGGGGATCGGCCGGGCAGCGATCGGCGTCCTCCGCACACAGTCGCTTTCGGGCGCGGGGGGAAGCACGATCACCCAGCAGCTGGCACGCCACATGTGGACCGAACGTATCGGCTTCGAGAAGCGGCTGGTCCGCAAGCTCAAGGAGTGGCAGGTCGCCATGGCCCTGGAGCGCGCTTACAGCAAGGACCAGATCCTCGAAGCCTACGTGAACCAGATCGGGTACGCGCACGGCTGGTACGGGATCCAGAAGGCGTCCCGCAGCTACTTCGGCAAGGACGCCGTCGACATGAATCCCGCCGAGGGCGCGCTGTTGGCGGCGATCGCCAACCGGCCGGAGCGCTACAGCCCGCTCAACAACCCCGACGCCGGGCTGAGCCGCCGCAACCTGGTGCTCGACGTGATGGCGCGCGAGGGTTTCCTCTCGGCGGACGAGGCCGCGTTCTGGAAGGAGGAGCCGGTGCCGCTCGAGGCTGCAAGCCTCCCGAGGGCGCAGGCGCCGTATTTCGTGGAGTGGGTCAGGGGCATTCTCGATGACCGGTTCGGCGCGAAGCTGTACACCGACGGCCTCGAAATCCATACGACGCTGGATCTGGACATGCAGGCCGCGGCGCAGGCGGCCATGGAGCGAGGCTGGGCCCGGATAGAGGAGCGGACCGGGTACGACCACCCCACCTACGAGGAGTTCGCAGCCGCGAACGAGGGTGCCAACTTCGCGAATCTCCCCTATGTGCAGGGGATGTTCATCGCCACCGACCCGGAGACGGGCCATGTGCGCGCCATGATCGGCGGCCGGGACTACGTCCACTCGAAATTCAACCGCGCGACCGACATGCGCCGCCAGTCGGGGTCTTCCTTCAAGCCCATCGTGTACGCGGCGGCGCTCGAAAGCGGGATCCCCGCTTCCGAGGTGATCGTCGACGCGCCGGTGGTCCAGGATCAGGTCGACGGCACCATCTGGCGGCCGAGCAACTACGATCCGGAATTCCTGGGCCCCATAACCATGCGCGAGGCGCTGGCGCGGTCGATCAACATGGTCGCGATCAAGGTCGGAATGCGGGTCGGGCTCGAAGCGGTCGGCCAGATGGCGAGCCGCCTGGGCATCCGCACCGAGGTCGAGCGCTTCCCTTCGACGGCCATCGGCGCGGCCGAGGTCATTCCCATTCAGATGCTCGAGGCGTACTCCACCTTCGCGAATCTTGGAACGAGAGTGCGCCCGTTCCCGATCGTGAGGGTGGAAAGCGCGGACGGCGAGGTGCTGTGGGCGCCCCAGCCCGAACGGACCCGTGTACTGGACCCGCTGGTGGCACGCCTGATGGTATCCATGCTGGAGTCCGTGGTTTCGTCGGGAACGGGCCACGGCGGTGTGCGCCTGGTCGCCGGCCTGCCCTACGATGTCCCCGCCGCCGGGAAGACCGGTACCACCAACGAGGGCAGCAACGTGTGGTTCATGGGCTTCACGCCGAACCTTACGGCGGGGGTCTGGTTCGGCATGGATCTTCCCGTGTCGATCGTGGACAGGGCCACGGGAGGTGGATTCGCGGCACCGGTCTGGGGAGAGTTCATGCGGGAGGTGTACTTCGGCAACTCTGAGGACGGTTCCGAAGAGGATGGCGTGGTGGCCATGGGTCCCCTGCTCTCGATCCCGGAACCCTGGCCAAATCCGCGGGGTCTGGTGACGCGGCGCGTCGACAGCAAGACAGGAACGCTGGCTTCGAGGTGGTGTCCGGCGGAAGACGCCTACGAGGAAGTCTACCTTCCGGGTACCGAACCGGGCACCGTCTGCGACCGCCAGGCACAACCCATCAACCGGGAGTTTCAGCCTCAGGGGCCCACGCCATGAGCACCGAACCGGGATCCAGCGTTTTCACCTTCGACACGACCCACCATGCCATGTGGGCCGAGGATGTCGCGCGCGAGCAGGCGATCGCCGCCGAGGTGGTACCGGCGCCACCCGAGGGTGGGGCCAGGTGCGGCGCCGCACTCCGCGTGTCCGGACGGCAGAAGGACGAACTGGCCGCTGCGCTTGGCAGCGAAGGCATCCCCTACCGGATCCTGGATTCGTAGCAGGTCTGGACAATCCCCCGCGGGGACTTGTTCCACGGCTGCCAGGCAGGCCTACCGCCTTACGCGCACCACGTCGCGGATCCGGTCGCGCACTTCTCCGGTCCGGCCCGCCTCCTCGAGCAGTCGCCATAGCCGATCGATGGCGCGCGCGTCCACATATCCGGGCACGGTCGTCTGCCAGGCCTGATCCGCCCGAAAGCGGTCCACGGCATCCACCGTTTCCTGGTCGTACACGAGCACCCCGGGCGAATCCCCGGTCGGGGCGGGAGATTCGGCCCGGTAGTAGCCGAGGGCGTGGAGCATCACCTTGAGCTGGAACACGTCGCGCCCCACGAACTGTTCGAGTTTCCGGAATCCGAGCGTCTCGGACGCAACGTCATGGATGCGCCGCAGCTCCCGGACCGGCTCCGGGTGTTCGCACACGTTGATGTCGGTCGTGACTCCGTCCGGCCGTCTCGAAACGTCCGGCCGCGGATCCGCCACCAGCACCGCCGCGGACTGGGTCTCTCCGTGACGGCCGTCGCCGCCCAGAAGCTGGCCCGCGTAAAGCGCCTCGATCAGTCTGTCCGCAAGGTGCCGGCCGGACCCTTCGCTTCGCTCGAAGACCACCGCCACCGAGTCCACGACCGCCGTACCCACCAGTGAGTTTCCCTGCACGGCGTAGTTCAGGCCCGCGCGCTCGGCGACCCAGTCGCCCCGCTCCTCGGCCCCGTACTGCGCCGACCCCGTCCACTGTGCCGATCGCCCGTCCGCGCCGATCACACCCACCTGCCGGCGCTCCCGCCCTTCGTCGGCGGCCACCACCCGGTCCATCGCCTCCCGGGGCGGGACGCCCTGTTCCAGAAGGTCGAGCAGGTCGTTGCCATACTCCACCCGCGTTCCCCCCTGGGTCGCCACTGCACCCACCCCCGCGCGAACCCAGGGGACCGCGTTGCCAACGCACGGGTTGCGGGTCGTGACCGCGACGCCGGATTCACCTGTCGCGGGATCGATCGCCACGATGGAGAAGGTGTTGAACAGCGGCTCGATGTCGTTGGGGACCGGCTCCAGCCGCACGACCGCGGTCGGCTCTTCGGAATGCTCGAGCGCCAGGTAGATGAGTCCGTCCGGTCCCTCGCGCACGTCCCGCACCCGACCCAGTTCCCCTTCGAGGAGTGTCTCGAGGCTCACCGCGTCGGTGTCCGCCAGCGTAACCCGCGCCAGCTGCTCGCCGACCAGTCCGCCGACGAAAGCGCTGCCCCGCCACCAGGGGAACCGGTCGCCCCGGTAGATCATCATCCCGGAGATGCCGATCGAGGGGGTCCAGACGAAACGGGACGGCTCCACGCCGGAACGCCGCGTCGCGGCCGTGAAGACGGTGCCGTCGTAGTTGATGCCGTGGGAAACCACCGGCCAGCCGTAGTTCACGCCTCCCACGATCAGGTTGAGCTCGTCTCCGCCCCGGGGTCCGTGCTCGTTCGCCCACACGTTCCCCGTGAGCGGATCGGCCGCGAGTCCCTGGATGTTGCGGTGGCCGTAGCTCCAGATCTCCGGAAGGGCGTCGTCGCGCCCGACAAACGGGTTGTCGGCAGGCACGCTCCCGTCATCGTGCAGCCGTACGATCGTCCCCATGTGGTTGGTAACGTCCAGCGCCGGATGATCGTCCAACATGTCCGGCGGAAGCATCCGGTCGCCCACGGCGATGTACAGGAACCCGCTCGGATCGAAGGCCATGCGGCCGGCGAAGTGGTTGTTGTTGCCGTGCCATGCCACCGCCTCGAAGATCTCCTCCACATCCGTGACCCGCCCTCCGTCCCAGCGGCCCCGAACCACCGTCGTGGCGCCCTCCGACCCGTCGGCGTTCGGCTTCCCGTAGCTCAGATACAGCCAGCGGTTCTGCGCGAAGTCCGGGTGCGCCAGGACATCCATGAAACCGCCCTGTCCCCGGTCACGGTAGACGGCCGGAAAGCCCTCCACCGGGTCGGGCAGCAGCGAGCCGTCGCGCACCACCCGGATCCGTCCGGGACGTTCGACGATCAGCATCTCGCCTCCGGGCAGCCACGCCATCGACCACGGATGGTCGAGCCCGTCCGCGACCGTGACCACGCGGAAATCGTGACGGGCCGACGAGTACACGCGGCCGGTGGCATCGCCGCCGGTTCCCTCCTCCGACGCCGGCGGCATCGTACATGCGCACGCCAACGCCGCGATCCCCAGACATGTTCGAATCCTCGGCAGTCTCACGGCAACCTCCGTTCTATGCGTTTCCGGGCCTCACCCGGATCCTGTCGATCACGAGAGGCAGAGGCCTGGACGCCGCGTCCGCCTCCAGACCGATCGCTTCCCTGACGGCCTGCGCCCCGGCAGCCAGCCCGTCGGCCGTCGCGGCGTGTACCACGGCGAGCGGAGCGCCCCGCGCGACCCGATGACCGACACCGACCTCGAGTTCGAATCCGACCGCGGGATCGATAGCCTGGTCCTGGCGCGTCCTGCCTCCACCGAGCGCGATGACACCGTAGCCGAGCCTCAGCGGATCGATCGCGGCCACGAACCCCTCCCGTTCGGCCGTCACCACCTCCCGCAACGGCGCCGCAGGCAGTCCGAAGTCGCTCCTCGACGGATCCAGGCGTCCTCCCTGCGCCGAGGCAAGCCGCAGAAACCGCTCCATGGGCCCACCTCCGGCAAGCGCCCTCGCAGCCGTGCCCCGCCCTTCCGCAACACTGTCCACCAGTCCCCCCGCCAGGGCCATCTCGGCGGCCAGTTCGATACATAGCTCCCGAAACGCGGCCGGGCCGCCACCCGCGAGGCAGGCGATCGCCTCGCGCACCTCCAGGGCGTTTCCGGCCGCCCTGCCGAGGGGCCGGTCCATCGCCGACAGCACCGCGGTCACCGCCAGTCCCCGCGCGGCGCCCACGTCGACCATCGCCCGCGCCAGCGCCGTCGCATCCTCGATCCGCGACAGGAAGGCACCCCTCCCCACCTTCACGTCGAGCACCAGCGCGTCGAGCCCTTCGACAAGCTTCTTGGACATGATCGACGCGGTGATCAGCGGAAGAGACGGGACGGTCGCGGTGACGTCCCTGAGCGCGTAGAGCCTGCGGTCGAGCGGGGCGACCTCGTCGGTCTGACCGATCATCGCGCACCCGACCTCGCGCAGGACCTGGTCGAATTCGTCGAGCGCCAGACGTGTCCGGAATCCCGGAATTGATTCGAGCTTGTCGAGGGTGCCCCCCGTGTGCCCCAACCCGCGCCCGGACATCATCGGCACCACCATGCCCATCTCGGCCGCCAAAGGCGCCAGAACGAGCGAGACCTTGTCCCCCACCCCACCGGTCGAGTGCTTGTCCACCCGTGGTCCCGCCCGGCCATCGCCGCGCCCGATCACCGCGCCCGAGTGGATCGTGACCTCGACCATGGCGTTGAGCTCGGCGCCTTCGAGACCGTTGAAGTAGACCGCCATCAGGAACGCGGCCATCTGGTCGTCGCCGACGGCGCCCGACAGGTAGGCCGTCAGGAACGCTTCCAGCTCCTCCGGAGCCAGGGTCTTTCCGTCACGCTTCCGGGCGATGATATGCTGCGGAATCACCGATGCGGCTCCGTTGCGCGCGGCAGGGCTGCCTCCAGGACGAAGCTCTCCGCCGTCAGACCGTGGAACGTCACGCTGAGGTACCCCACCCGGGCCACCGAGGGCACACGCGGCCGCCGTCCCCGGCGCTTCATGAGATCGGCGCCACCACCTCCTCGGCGGGATCAGGGCGCTCCGGCGCCTCCCAGTCCGTCATGCCTTTCACGTACTGCTGCAGCCAGCGAAGCTCCTCGATCATCAGCGTCCGTCTGTGCCGCGGCTCGGCGATTCCGTGGCCCTCCCGGGGGAACAGGATGAACCGCGCCTCCACCCCGAGATGACGAAGCCCCGCGAAGAAGTTCATCGACTGTTCCATCGTGTCGGTCCGGTCGTTGGCCCCGTGGAAGAGGATGGTCGGTGTGGTGATCCGGTCCAGGTGCGTATAGGCGGAGCGCTCTCTCCAGTAGTCTCCGTTCGACCATGGGTCCCCGCCCAGGTACCAGCGCACCACGTCGTGGTTGAAGCCCGCGCCGAACTCGCTCGGCCAGTCGGCTACCATGGCACCCAGACTGGCCGCCTTGAACCTCTCCGTGCGCGTAATGGTCCACCCGCCGAGGATGCCGCCGTAGCTCCATCCCTTGACGGCCAGCGAGTCCGGGTGGGCCACGCCACGCTCGATGATGGCGTCCACTCCCGTCATGAGATCCTGGTAGTCCCCGCCGCCGATATCGTTCATGTTGCCGCGCAAAAGCGCGTCGCCATACCCCGAAGAACCCCTGACGTTCGGCTGCAACAGGGCGTACCCCTGCGCGAGCAGCAGCTGGGCGTCCGAGTCGAATCCCCGGGTAAAGACGCCAGCGGGCCCGCCGTGAATCTCCAGGACGGTGGCCCCGGGCGCCGACCGGTCCGCCGGCACATACAGCACACCCTCGATTTCGAGACCATCGTGGCTGTTCCAGCGGATCACCTCGGGTTCCACGAGGGTCTTTTCCGAGATCCACGGGTTGGCCTCTGTCAGCCGCGTCCGTGTCCCGTCCCGAAGGTCGGCCAGCCAGATATCGCCGGGCTCGGTGGGAGACGCGAACTGGAAGGCGGCCATGGTATGCTGCGCGTCGTAGGACGCGGAAGAGACCACTCCGGTCAGATCGGTGATCCGTTCCAGTTCGTCCGACCGGACGTCGAGCCGGTACAGGTTGGCGTCCGTGCGGTCGAGCGCGACCAGGTCGATGGACCGCCCCCCCGGGTTCCAGCGATAGCCGCGCATGTCGACATCGGTGTCGGGCATCAGCTGGCGGGTCTCGCCCCTCGGGATGTCATGGAGGTAGAGATTGCCCTGGTCGAGCTCCCACGTCTCCAGGTCGGGGGCCACGAAGGTCAGTGACCTTCCGTCGGGCGACCAGGCCAGGTTCGACTCGGGTGCATCGTTCTCGGTGATGCGCTCCTCTTCTCCCGTGGTGATCGCAAGCAGCCAGATCTCGGAGAGGTGGCTCGCGTTACGCCGATTCTCGGTGCGGTAGGTGTAGGCCAGGAAGTTCCCGTTCGGCGAGGGTGCAAAGTTCCCGACCCGGCGCGGTTGGGGAGTGAGGCGGGTGGCGTCGTGGGGCGCCTCGGCGGTCTCGACCGTGATCATCCACACTCCGTTCCACGAGCCCTGCGTCTGCCCGCTTGGCCCCTCGTCGATGAACACCGCGTCGTCGCCGTTCTTGCGCTCCTTTTCCTCGTCATCGGGCAGTGAGTCGTTCGCCACGAAGAAGATCGAGCGGCTGTCCTCCGCCCAGCGGTAGTTGCCGACGGCGGTCACGTGTTTCGTCAGCTGCACCGCCTCTCCACCGTCGACGGGAAGGACGAAGAGCTGGCGGGCCCGGCGGTCACCCTCTCCCGCGGGGCGCGTAAACGACACCCAGCGTCCGTCCGGCGACCACTCCGCGGAGCGGTCGTCGGTCGACCCGGTGAAGGGCCTGGCTCCCTGGCCATCCGCGCCGACCACCCAGATTCGGCTGTTGCGCTCGTTCTCGTCCCAGTCGAGTTCATTCCTCGTGAACAGCACCCGGGATCCGTCGGGAGAGATCTGCGGCGAGGACACGCGCACCATGTCGATGACCTCGTCGATCGTTAGCGTGGGTCCGGCCGACTGCTGCGCGGGCGCACGGGGGGCGCCCGGCGCGGTCAGCGCGGCGGCGGTGATAAGGACGGCGAAGACTCTGACGGCGTTGCTCTTGCGCATTTCGGCTGCTCCGGGCGGCGATCCAACTGTGGGTGCGGCGCGCCACGGGCGAACCTCCGCCGAGGCGCGGACGCGGTCAGATAAGATACTGTGGCCGCGCGCGTGGAGCCGCCAGACAGCAAGCTCGGTGCGGGGGTGTGCGGCGGGGACGAATACGCCCGCGGAATCGTCGGAAGGGCGCTACCGGATGGGAAGGATGAGTTCGAGGAAGTCTCCGGGACTGACCGGCAGGGTCTCGGTGAGGTAGTCGTCGCCCGCAAGCTCCTTCACCCTCAGCTGAATGTCCGGCAGGTGCCAGTTCATGCGGAAGGTGGCCTCGCCCTTGCCCGGTACGATTCCCAGGCGGCGCACGGAGGCACCCCGTGCGGTGTACACGGTTACCTGGTTGAAGTTCAGGTTGCGAACCAGGAGTTGAATCTCGTCGCCTTCCATCGTGGCCGGATCCATGGGATTGTCGGCCGGACGCCCCGCATCGGTAGTCGCGCAACCGGTCAGGGCGGGCAGGAGCAGCGAAACGAAAAAAACGAAAAATCGGCTGCGGCCGAATGCGCTCGCGGTGCTCGGCATGGTCCCTCCCTGTTCCAGAGTGCTCCAGTACAATAATGGTTATACGCCGATTGCGCCCGGCCGTTCCCACTTCGATGGAGGTTCCCCGTGAGATTCCGCGCTCTCCCCTGCCTGCTCCTTGTTCTGTCCGCCGCGCCGCTGGCTGCCCAGAACGACCGCCTGACCGAGATGAACGTCTTCGATCTGGAGTACGCCGGGGATCCCCGCATATCGCCCGACGGGGAGTGGGTAGTCTACGTGCGACAGTTCGCCGACGTCATGACCGACATGAACTACTCGAACCTGTGGCTGGTGCGGAGCGACGGCAGCGAACACCGGCCCCTCACCACGGGGAAGTTTAGGGACAACAGTCCGCGCTGGTCGCCGGACGGTACCCGGATCGCCTACATGTCGAACCGCGACGGCGTCCCGCAGATCTACATGCACTGGCTCGCGTCGGGGCAGACCGCCGCGATCACCAACCTGACCGACCCGTCGGGGGGCCTGTCCTGGTCGCCCGACGGCTCCCACCTGGCCTTTAGCAAGCTGGTTCCCGAAGCGCCCCTTGTGATCGGGGAGATGCCCGCGCCGCCGCCGGGCGCCGAGTGGGCGGAACCGGCCAAGTACACCGACGAAATCGTCTTCCGCTTCGACGGCATCGGAGACGTCCCCTCCGGCGCCTGGCACATCTTCGTGATCCCGGCCGAAGGGGGCACTCCGCGCCAGCTGACGACCGGCGAGACCAGCTACACGGCCGGGTTCGTGCCCATTCCCGGCGGCGGTCCGAAGTGGGCTCCGGCCTCGGACGCGATCGTCCTGGACGCCAACCTCAGGGACGACCGCGACCAGGAGTGGCTGGACTCCGAGATCTACGAGATTTCTCTTGCGGACGGCGCGGTGAGCCGGCTCACCGACCGGCGCGGTCCCGACACTTCGCCTGCCGTCTCGCCCGACGGCCGGCAGATCGCCTACCTCGGGTACGACGACCGGTATCAGGGGTACCAGGTGACGCGCCTGCACGTCATGAATCGCGACGGGTCCGACCCGCGCGTGATCAGCGGTGCGCTGGACCGTTCAGTCTACATGATCGAATGGGCCCCCGACGGAAGCGGCATCTTCGGGCTCTTTGACGACGAGGGGAACACGAAGCTCGCGTTCTTCGAGCCGGACGGCAGTCACGAGGTGCTCGCCGGGAACGGCGGGAGCGGTTCGATGGCCTACGGCGGCTTCGGAACGTCGTACACGCTGGCCGCAGACGGGACCTTCGCCTACACCACCAGCCTTCCCGACCGTCCGGGAGACATCGTGGTCGGCCGTCGGGGAAGCTCCCCGCGCTACGTGACGTCGGTCAACGCCGACCTCTTCGCCGGCAAGACCCTGGCGTCCGTCGAGGAGATCTGGTGGGAGTCGTCGAAGGACGGGCTGCCCGTCCAGGGGTGGATCATGAAGCCCCCCGGGTTCGATCCCGACCAGAAGTATCCACTGATCCTCGAGATCCACGGAGGACCGTTCGCGAACTACGGTGACCGCTTCGACGTCGAGAAGCAGCTCTGGGCCTCGGCCGGCTTCGTGGTCTTCTACGCCAACCCCCGCGGCAGCACCAGCTACGGCGAGGAGTTCGGCAACCTCATCCACCACGCCTACCCGGGAGACGACTTCCATGACCTCGACTCGGGCGTGGACGCGGTCATCGCGCAGGGATTCATCGACGAGGACAACCTCTTCGTGACGGGTGGCAGCGGCGGCGGCGTCCTCACCGCGTGGATGATCGGCAACTCCGACCGCTTCAAGGCTGCGGTGTCCTTCTACCCGGTGATCAACTGGTACAGCTTCGCGCTCACCGCCGACATGGCCCCGGTGGCCGTCAAGTACTGGTTCCCCGGGCTGCCCTGGGACAACGTCGAACACTACGAGAGCCGCTCGCTGCTCTCCGTCGTCGAGAACGTGACGACGCCGACGCTGATCATGACCGGCGAAGAGGACTGGCGCACGCCCATGTCCGAGTCCGAGCAGTACTACAAGGCGCTCAAGATGGTCGGGGTCGAAGCGGTGCTGGTGCGGGTGCCCGGCGAGGCCCACGGCATCTGGGGACGGCCCTCGCACGGGATCTCCAAGATCACGACCGTCAAGGGTTGGTTCGACAAGTATGCCACGCAGAGGCGCCCGGTGTCATAGCGGCCGGTGCCGCGTGGCGTTCAGCGCGCGTCCATCGAGACGTAGTCGCGGCGCGCCTGCCCTTTGAAGACCTGTCGCGGCCGCGCGATCTTCTGCTCGCGGTCGACGACCATCTCTTCCCACTGCGCGAGCCACCCCACCGTGCGCGGAATCGCGAAGAGGACCGGGAAGAGCTCGACCGGGAAGCCCATCGCCTGGTATATCAGCCCCGAGTAGAAGTCCACGTTGGGGTAGAGGTTGCGCTTGACGAAATACTCTTCCTGCAGCGCGATTCCCTCCAGCTCCAAGGCGATGTCCAGCAACGGGTTGCGACCGGTGACCTCGAACACCTCTTCAGCCGTGCGCTTGATGATCGACGCCCTGGGGTCGTAGGCCTTGTACACCCGGTGGCCGAAACCCATCAGGCGACGCTCACCCCGGCGCACGCTTTCCATGAAGGCGGGAATGTTGTCGCTGGTCCCGATCTCCGTGAGCATCCTCAGGACCGCTTCGTTCGCGCCGCCGTGCAGCGGCCCGTAGAGCGCCGCCATCGCTCCGGCCATCGCCGAGAAGGGATCGACGCGCGAACTCCCGATCACGCGCATGGCGGTCGTGGAGCAGTTCTGCTCGTGGTCCGCGTGCAGGATGAAGAGAACGTCCAGAGCGCGCTCGAGGACGGGGTTCGGCTTGTACTCACGGCCGCCGATGCGGAAGAGCATGTTGAGGAAGTTGGCCGTGTAGGAGAGCCCGTTCTCGGGATAGACGTAGGGCAGCCCCTTGTGGTGACGGTACGCGAAGGCGGCCAGGGTGGGCATCTTCGCGATCAGGCGGATCATCTGGATCCGCCGGTTCAGCGGGTCATCGACCTCCTTGGCCTCGGGGTAGAAGGTGGAAAGCGCGGCCACGGTCGAGATCATCATTCCCATGGCGTGGGCGTCGTAGCGGAAGCCCTGCAGGATCGTGGTGACGTTCTCGTGCACGTACGTGTGGTAGGTGACGTCGTGCACGAACTGGTCCAGCTCTTCGCGGCTCGGAAGTTCCCCGTTCATGATCAGGCTGGCCACTTCCAGGAAGCTCGCCTGTTCGGCCAGCTGCTCGATCGGGTATCCACGATACTCCAGGATGCCCTTGCCGCCCTTGACATCGGTGATGCGGCTTGTGGTGAAGGCGGTATTCGTGAATCCGGGATCGTAGGCCATCATCCCGAAGTCGCCGTCGTTCACCCTGATCTGGCGAAGGTCCATGGCGCGGATCACGTCGCCGTCGTGGATCTCCACCTCGTATTCTCGCCGCGTGCGGTTGTCGGTTATCGAAAGGGTGTTTCGCTGGACCTTGTCAGACATCTCGTCTCCGGTGCCGGTCGGTGCCGGGCTGGGGCGGGCGCGTGCCATGCTGCACAGCCCTTATTCTATCACCGGAAGCCCTTTGGACAAAGGGATTTGGTCATCGGCGCCCGCCGAAATCCGTGTGCCCGCTCCCTACGGCTCGATGCGCTCGAAAACGCCCCGGTTGCCGTCCCCGTCGAAGGCGATCACGTCGTAGGGGGTCGGGTTCGGGCCTTCCATTCCGGGCGATCCGATCGGCATGCCGGGCACGGCGAGGCCCGCCAGATCGGGGGCTTCGTCGAGGAAATCCCGGATGACATGTGCCGGAATATGCCCCTCGAAGACGTAGTCGCCGATGATCGCCGTGTGGCAGGACGAGAGGTCCATCGGCACGCCCTCGCGATGCTTCACAGTGGCCATGTCCATCACGTCTTCCGCCCGCACGGTGAACCCGGCTTCCTCCAGGTGGTCGATCCAGAGCGAGCAGCATCCGCAGGTCGGAGACTTGTAGACCACCACATCCGCCTCGGGATTCGAGGGGGCGGGACGGAAGGACAGGACGAGGGCAACGCCGCCCAGCAGCAGGGCCGCGGCGGCCGGTTTCTTGAGATTCATGGTTTCCTCCTGACGGGTGGAATGCCGAGGGAGGGACTCGAACCCTCACGCCCGCAAGGGCAAAGGTTTTTGAGACCTTCGCGTCTACCGGTTCCGCCACCTCGGCCGACGGTGTTGGGGTGACCATCAAGCTAACGCAGTTGCCGTGGCCGGGGTGAACGCGAGACCAATATCCCCCGGGGGGATAGGGGTCCGCCGCGCCCCGCCGTCTTCTGCCGGATCGGTTGGCTCGCTATGCTACATGGGACGGGCCGCTTGGCGGACCAGACCCTCCCCTCTTCCGGAGCATGAACAGCGTGCCGCACCTTACCGACCCCTTCGGCGCACTCGCCACCGTCGACCTCCCGGAGGGCCCCACCTCCTTCTACCGGCTCGGACGTCTGGAGGAGATGGGCCTCGCGTCGCTGGACCGGTTGCCATTCTCGATCCGGATCCTGCTCGAAAACGTGCTTCGCAACGCGGGCGACGGGTACGTCTCGGCGGATCACGTCGAGGCCGTGGCGGGGTGGAGCCCGACGAACGCGGGCGCCGACTTCCCCTTCATGCCCACTCGCGTGGTGCTGCAGGACTTCACCGGCGTGCCCGCGATCGTGGATCTGGCGTCGATGCGGGACGGGATCCGGACGATGGGCGGCGATCCGGCGAGGATCAACCCGCTGGTGCCGGCCGACCTGGTGATCGACCATTCCGTGCAGGTCGACTTCTTCGGCACGGGGTATGCCTTCGAGAAGAACGTGGCGCGGGAGTACGAGCGCAACCGCGAGCGCTATGCCCTGCTCCGCTGGGCCCAGGAGGCGTTCGAGAACTACAGCGTGGTGCCGCCAGGGACGGGGATCGTGCACCAGGTGAACCTGGAATACCTGGCTTCGGTGATCCACCGGCGGGCGGCCGACGGCGTCCACCTCGCGTACCCCGACACGGTGGTCGGGACCGATTCCCATACCACGATGATCAACGGCCTGGGCGTGGTGGGCTGGGGCGTCGGCGGGATCGAGGCCGAGGCGGTTCTGCTGGGTCAGCCCTACTACATGCTCCTGCCCGAGGTGGTGGGCGTGAAGCTGACCGGCGCGCTCCCGGAGGGCGCGACCGCGACGGACCTGGTGCTGCGCGTCACCGAGCTGCTGCGGGGGCACGGGGTGGTGGGCCGGTTCGTCGAGTACTACGGAGCCGGGCTCTCCGGTCTGAGCCTGCCCGACAAGGCCACGCTGGCCAACATGTCGCCCGAATACGGCGCCACGGTGGGGTTCTTCCCCGTCGACGACGAGACGCTGCGCTACCTGGCCGGAACCGGGAGGAGTCCGGAGCTGGTCGCGCGGGTCGAACGGATCGCCCGCGAACAGGGACTCTTCCGCACCGACGAGACCCCCGATCCCGAGTACACGTCCACCCTCGAGCTGGACCTTTCGAGCATCGAGCCCTGCGTTGCGGGACCGAAGCGCCCGCAGGATCGAATCGCGCTGACCGATGTGCGTCCCGCCTTCGGGAGGGATCTGCCGACGCTGGTTCCGGCGGGGTTCGACCTGGGCGGCGCGGGCGGTGCGGGTGGTGCGAACGGCGGGGGCACCGGGGCGGCGGTTGCGGCCGGCCGACGCAGGACGGTCGAGATCGAGATGGACGGCGAGCGGATGGAGATCGGCGACGGCACCATCGTCGTCGCCGCGATCACCAGTTGCACCAATACCTCCAACCCGTCGGTGATGGTCGGCGCCGGCCTGATGGCGAAGAGGGCACGCGAGCTCGGGATGGAGGTCAGGCCCTGGGTGAAGACGAGCATGGCCCCCGGATCCCAGGTCGTCACCGATTACCTCGAGGCGGCGGGGCTCATGCGGTACCTGGAGGAACTGCGCTTCAACCTGGTGGGGTACGGCTGCACGACGTGCATCGGCAACAGCGGCCCCCTGCCCGAGCCCGTTGCCGACGCGGTCTCGGAGCACGGGCTGGTGGTCGCATCGATCCTGTCCGGCAACCGCAACTACGAGGCCCGCATCCACACCCTCGTCCGGGCCAACTATCTCGCCTCGCCGATGCTGGTAGTGGCGTTCGCATTGGCCGGCCGCATCGACATTGATCTCTACAACGAGCCGCTGGGTCAGGGCGCCGACGGCCGCTCCGTCTTCCTCGCCGACATCTGGCCCTCTCCCGAAGAGGTGCGCAACACGGTCACCGCATCGCTCCGGCCCGAGATGTACCATCAGCGATACGCGCGCGTATTCGACGGAGACGAACACTGGAGAGCCCTCCCGCTGCCTGAGGAGGGGAATCTCTACGAGTGGGACCCGGACTCCACGTACATCCGCAATCCTCCGTTCTTCGAGGGGATGACCGCCGAACCGGCCCTTCTGGTGGACATCGAGGGGGCTCGTGTCCTGGCGCTGCTGGGCCAGACCGTCACCACCGATCACATCTCGCCCGCCGGCGCGATCCCCCGTGACGAACCGGCCGGCCGCTACCTGCAGGACCACGGTGTCGCGCCGATCCGCTTCAACACCTTCGGTGCGCGGCGCGGCAACCACGAGGTGATGATGCGCGGGACCTTCGGCAACGTGCGGCTGCGCAACCTGCTCCTCGAGGACAAGGAGGGCGGCTACACCGTCCACATGCCGAGCGGCGAGATGACGACGATCTTCGAGGCATCCGAGCGGTACCGTGCCGCCGGGACGCCGCTGGTCGTGATCGCGGGGCGCGAGTACGGGACCGGGAGTTCCCGGGACTGGGCGGCCAAGGGGACGATGCTGCTCGGGGTCAAGGCCGTGATCGCGGAGAGCTACGAGCGCATACACCGTTCCAACCTGGTCGGGATGGGTGTGCTTCCTCTCCAATTCCAGGATGGTGAGGGGGCCGGGGCGCTGGGGCTCGACGGCACCGAAGTCTATGACATTGCCGGGATCGCCGACGGGCTGGAGCCGGGAGAACAAGTCGCGGTGGTGGCGGCCCGACGGGACGGCTCGAAGGTTGAGTTCCGCGCCATGGTGCGGCTGGACTCGGATGTGGAAGTCGACTACTACCGCAACGGGGGCATCCTGCACACCGTGCTGCGGAGGCTGGCCGCAGAGTAGCAGGCGGGGCTTTTCCCGGGTCGCGCCGCGGACTATCCTGCCGCCGGCGGAATCCGTTGTTCGTCCGCCGCACAACCGCAATCCCGGCTGCTCCCTGGAGGTCCCGATGCCGTACCCCGCCCAGGCGCCCCGCGCCGATGTCGTCCGCGTCCCCGCCATCGTCGCGGCGGCCCTTTTCGCGGCGCTGACCGCCGCCTCCCCGGCCGTCGCCCAGACCGTCGACTATTCCCGCGCCGAGCGCTTCCTGACCTGGAACACCGAGCGCCTGATCGCCGGCGCGCGCGTGGCTCCCAACTGGCTGGAGACCGGTGACACCGACCGCTTCTGGTACCGGAACAACACGGGCTCGGGCTACGAGTTCGTGCTCGTGAACCCGGCCGCCGGAAGCCGTGAACGGCTCTTCGACCACTACCGGCTGGCCGGTGCGATGTCGCTCGCCAACGACACCAGCTACGTCCCCGGGAAGCTGCCCTTCAGCACCTTCGACTTCGGCGACACCGAGAGCGAGATCGAGTTCGCGGCCAGCGGCAGACGGTTCGTCTGCGACATCGTGCAGTACGCCTGTATCGTCGCCGACACGCTCCCCTCCCGGGTGCCCTACGTGGAGTCTCCCGACGGGCGCTGGGAGGCGTTCGCGCACGAGTACAACCTGTATGTGCGCCCCGCCGCGGGAGGCGACTCGGTCCAGCTCACCACAGACGGTGAGAAGTACTACGCCTACGGCTACAACGAGCCCGGCCCCAACCAGCTGCGACAGGGGGTAAGGCCGCGTGCTCCGACCCTCGCGTGGTCACCCGACTCGCGCTACATCGCGGTCGCCAGGGAAGACGAGCGCAACGTCGAGCACATGCACTACATCTCGTACACGCCGCAGCGCCCCCGCCACTTCTCCCAGCCGTACGCGCTTCCCGGCGACTCGGTGATCCCCCTGCCGACCGTTCACATCCTCGTCCTCGAGGAGACCGGAGCGGCCTCCGGCGACGCGCCGGCCCTCAGCGCGACCGCCAACCACCGCGTCGAGGTGGCGCCGACCCCGCATCAGCTCTCCTTCGCGGGCTCGGCTCCGGATTCGGCGTGGAGCGCGGACGGCACGAGGCTGCACGTCAACTACTTCACCCGTGGGTCCCAGCGGGTGTTCCTGGCCGAGATCGAAGCGGCGACGGGCACGTCGCGGGTCATTCTGGGCGACTCCACCCGGACCTTCGTCTCCCTGGGGCACCGGGGCGGCGGGTCAAGCGGCGGCACGCCGTCGTGGTACGTCTCCGAGAGCGGCGACGACGTGATCTGGTGGTCGGAGCGCGACGGCTGGGGACACCTCTATCGCTTCGACGGCGCGGGCAACCTGAAGAACCGGATCACCTCGGGGCCGTGGGTGGTGGGCGAGGTCGTCCATGTGGACGAGGCCCGCCAGCGCGTCCACTTCGTCGCGCGTGGCAGGGAACCGGGACGCAACCCCTACTACGCCCACGTCTACAGGGTCGGCTTCGACGGTTCTGGCCTGACGCTGCTCACACCCGAGGACGCACACCACGAGATCGTGTTCTCGCCCGGCGGCAGCTATTTCGTCGACACGTACTCGCGCATCGAGGCGCCGCCCGTCACCGTTCTGCGCAGTGCCGACGACGGGAGCATCGTGCGGGAGCTGGAGCGTGCGGACATCTCCCGGCTCGAACAGATCGGGTTCACCCCGGCCGAGGTGTTCTCGGCGAAGGCGCGCGACGGCATCACGGACCTCTACGGCGTCCTCTACCTGCCGCCCGACCTCCATGAGAACGCGAAGTACCCGATCATCTCGCACATCTACCCGGGACCCCAGGTGGGCAGCGTCGGCGCCTGGGAGTTCAAGGGAGGCGGCGAGGACTTCGCCCTGGCGCAGATGGGATTCGTGGTGGTGCAGATCGACCACATGGGGACGCCGCACCGCTCCAAGGCGTTCCACGACAACTACTACGGCAACTTCATCGACAACGGGATTCCCGACCACATCGCGGTGATCAGGCAGCTCGCCGCACGCTACCCGTTCATCGATCTGGACCGCGTGGGCATCTACGGGCACTCGGGGGGCGGGTTCGCCTCCACCGACGCCATCCTGCGCTTCCCCGACTTCTTCAAGGTGGCAGTCTCCGGAGCCGGGAACCACGACAACCGGAGCTATCACATCTACTGGGCGGAGAAGTACCAGGGGGTGATGCGGACCGATTCCACCGGAACCGACAGCTTCGAAGCCTCCGCGAACAAGACCTACGCAGCGAACCTCGAGGGCAAGCTTCTGCTGATGCACGGGGACATGGACGACAACGTCCATCCGGCCATGACCGTGCAGGTGATCGACGAACTGATCAGGGCCAACCGGGACTTCGACCTCATCTGGGCGCCGGACCGGGCACACGGGCTGAACGAGCCCTACTTCATCCGCAGGCGCTGGGACTACTTCGTCCGCCACCTGCTGGGCGCCGAGCCGCCCAGCCAGTACGAGATCGTGAGGCCGACCGGGTAGCTCACATGCGGCGCGCCAGCTCCTCGATCAGGTCGGCGTGCCCGCTGGCCGCGTAGACGATCGTGCCATCCGCGTCGAGCAGATACACCAGCGCGGGGTGTACGATGTCGCCCGTCTCCGGCACGCGCTGCCGGGCGACCTGCAGCGCGTCGAGCGCCGCGTTCACGCCCTCCACGGTACCGGAAAGCATATAGGCCCGATCCTCCTCGACCGCGTCCGACGCAACGAGATGAAACTGGCGCGCAAGCGACGGCAACCTCGCCGGCGTGTCCCTCCACGGGTCGAGGGTGATCACCACCAGCGCCAGGTCGCGCCCCTCGGCCGCGAACCGGTCCTGGACCTGCCTCGCGTTCATGACGGTCATCGGACAGATGGTGGCACAGTGCCCGAAGCCGAAGGTGAGGAGGGTCGGGCGCCCCGCGACACGACCCCAGCCGAACGCCGCGCCGCCCTGGTCCACGAGGTCGACCGGAGGAAGACGACGATCGAGGCGCGGATAGGTGGCGGGCACATCCGCGCGTGCCGTTTCGAGCCACTCCGAGTCGAGCGGGGCACCTGCGACACGCACGGCGGCCAGCACCAATCCGGCCACAATGACCCCGGAGCCGCCAGCGATCCCGAGCAGCCCCGCCGGGGACGCGAGCGCGCGCCTGAGCCCCGCGCGCACGGCATCGCCCGCGATGACCATCAGCACCGCCAGCATCCCGATCGGCTGCCCCACGAGGAGCAGCCACCCCGATGTGTCCGGGAGCCCGGAGGGGCCCGTGTTGAAGCACACCAGGCGCGCGCGCTCCAGCCAGGCCGGGGCGACGCCCTGCACCGGCCAGAGCGCCAGGGCCCACCAGGCGACGGTAATGACGAGCAGTGCCGCCAGGGCGGCCAGGGCCCTCCGCGCCGCGGATCTCGAGCTCATCCCACCTCCCACAGGAACGACAGCAGCATCCAGTTTACGAAATAGTAGAGGATAAACGCGGCCAGGAAGATCAGCACCAGCACCATCGTGCCCGGAACCGGACCCAGGCGGCCCGACGGCTGCAGCACCTCTTTGTCCTCCGGCTTGAGCGCACGCGGCGGATTGGTTATCCCCGGCGGCAGACCGCGCCCGGTCGCACCAAGACCGGAATCGTCCGCGGCCATCTTCCGGCCGAAGAAGACCGAAACCACCGTCACCACGATGTAGATCGCGCCGCCTGCGATCGCGATCAGCCCGCCCACGGCCATGACGCCGATAATGAGGTTGACGGCCGGTGTGAACTCGGGCTGGAAGAGCGCCTGTGTGAAACCGATGTCCCAGTGGCGGCGAGGCACGCCGAAGGTACCGGCGAAGGTCATCGCCATCGAGAAGATCAGCATGCCGATGGCGAAGATGTACGGCTGGATCCTGGCGAGCGGGTAGAAGGCGATCTCGCGGCGGAAGATGAGCGGAATCACGTAGTAGGTGATCCCCATGAAGGCCATGGCCGTGCCGGACACCACGGTGGCGTGGAAGTGCCCGGGAATGCGCAGCGTGTTGTGCGCGATGATGTTGATCTGCTCGGTGCCGAAGGTCACGCCGGTGATCCCTCCCACGAAGCCGAACACGACGATGGAGAAGGCCAGCGAGCTGAAGCCGGGATCGCCCCACGGGGCTCGCTTGAGCCACCCGAAGAGTCCCTGGGTGGCCCCCCGGAGTCGCATGCCGAGTTCCGTCCCGGCGGGAACGGTGAAACCGTGGATCATCGACGCCAATACCGCCATGTACATGAAGTAGCTGGTGTTCCAGACCTTCCACGACGGTCCCATGCCGGGGTCGACCAGCAGGTGGTGCGCCGACGCCATCGAGATGAAGAGGACGTAGAGGACGAAGGCCGTACGGCTCACCTTTTCGTTGAGTACGACCGCACCGACCGTGAGGGCCCCGAGCAGATACCAGATGGAGACCATCGCGGCCACGTTGATCTGCTGCGACGAGTGACCCAGCCCCCACCAGATCAGCCGGTACATCTGGGCGTCCACGTGCATCAGGTCGAGCGACCAGAGGAAGGTTGGGATGTAGATGATCGCCCCGTGCAGCAGCGTTACCGCCGCGATCGCCGCCGCGGTCAGGGCTCCGTAGGTGACCAGTGGGAGCGAGCCCTCGTAGGCTTTCTCCTTCCTGGCCACCGTGATGATGGCGAAGAAGTGGCCGACCACGGTGAGCGCCCCGACCGCGAACAGGATCACGCCGAGGTAGAAGAGCGGGTGCGCCCTCAGCGGCACATACGAGGTGAAGAGGACATCGGCCCGGCCGGTCCACATCGTCCACTCCACCATCAGGGTGCCCACCACCATCAGCACGAATGCGACCCATCCGGTCGTCGGCGCGGGGACCCTGCAGTTCAGCAGCACGGCCGACGCGAAATAGAGCACCGCCATCTCGAAGAAGATGATGAAGAAGATGAGCATGTTCATGCCGTGCACGGTCAGCATGCGGTAGAACATGTCCGCTTCGAGAAGGAGGACGGCTTCCCAGCGCGTCAGAAGGACCAGCACGGCCGCGATTCCCCCGACCAGGAGCGCCACGGTCGCCACGACCGCGTTGGCCTTGATCAGCCGGTCGGCGGTGCGGTGGACCTGGAGCCCCGTGGTCGGACATGTGCGAAATGCGCTCATCGGTCACCTCCCGCGGTCGAGACCCCGGCTGCGGGCGCGTCCACCGCTTCCGCCGCTGCGTCCGCCGGCTCGACGATGATCTTCCCCACCATCAGGTGGTGGCCGATCCCGCAGAACTCGTTGCACATGACGTGGAACTCGCCGGGCTCGTTCGGCACGATACGAAGGCCGTAGTCGTAGCCCGGAACGACCTGGAAGTTGATGTTCAGCGGGTACAGGGCGAAGCCGTGGTTGACGTCGAGGGACGACAGGTGGAGCGTGTACTCGGCTCCCTGGCGCAGCCGCACGACGGGGATCCAGGCGAATTGCGACGCCTGCAGGTAGACGTGGCTTCCGGGCGGCGGCGCCACCACGGGGAGACCGTTGTCGGTGCCCACCTGGTACTCCTGCACGAACTCGGCCACCCTGGCCTGGAAGTCCGCCGGATCCACGCGGTGCCGGATTCCGGACGGGTTCTGGCCACCCCTCAGGTGCCACACAGGCATCATCGCGAACAGGACCATGCACCAGGCGAAGGCGATCCATACCCACACCTTCTCGTGCCGCTCCACCTTCTTCCACCAGACGCGTTCCGGCGGCTCTATTCCGGTTCGGTACATCGGTTCAGCCCTCCCTTACGGCAGCGGTGCGGGTTCGAGGGACATGATCTCGAGCATGCCCCAGGCTGTGAAGAACACGAACATCACCACGATGCATGCGACCAGCAGCAGGAACGGGCTGTCGTAGAGCCGTTGCATGCGAGGAATGGACGAGTTCTCCGTGCGGCCGGGGGGCGGTTGCGAAGAGGACGCCGGCGAGGGTTCGGACATGGACCTTTGCTCCCTGGAAGTGGAAACGGGGGGCGCCCCCGGCGGGTCGGGGGCGGGCGGCGAGAGAAGAAGGTCCCCCACCGTCGTTTCGGCAAAAAAATCGTCTATGGCCTCACGTACCACGCACCAGCGCCGGTGCGTCGCGCACGGGTTGACTTCCGAGCACTCCGCGCGACCCAGCAGGCATCGCCGTTCAGGACCCTCGGGATCGATCGCGTCGACGATCCGGCCCAGGGGAAGCTCCGTAGCGGGGACCGCGACGGCATAGCCGCCGCCCCGGCCGCGAACCGCGCGAAGCACTCCGTTCTGAACGAGTCGATAGAGCGTCTTGGAGAGGTAGTTCTGTGGCAGATCGAGCTCCCGGGCCAGGGCCTTTGCCGAGACCGGGGCGGTCGACTCCCCTTCCGCGATTCGCACGACAGCGCGAAGTGCGTTCCTGGCGGTCTTGGAGATCATTCCCGCGACCCTCGATCATTTCGGCTGACATCTATTCCAGATAAGATCATGATGATATGGTTATTAGTGTAACGCAAGGCGTCGATGTACCTCGCCTGCTGGATTCACTTCCGGAGTCCCCACAGGATCTGCAATGCTCAAGCGACTGCTCGGACGGGTTCTGATTCGAACGGACGGTTGGGTCGACCGGCTGTATGGATCGAAGTGGAACCCCCTTTACCAGTCCGGCGCGCTGGTGGTGCTGTGCCTCGCGGTCATGCTGGTGACCGGCCTCTACCTGATCTTCTTCTACCGGATCGGCGCACCCTACGAATCCATCGTGCGGATCGAGGGTCAGCCATGGGGTGGGCGCTGGATCCGCTCGCTGCACAGGTATGCCGCCGATGGAGCCGTCGTCGCGGCCGTCTTGCACGCACTGAGGATGTTCTTCCAGGGACGCTCGTGGGGACCGCGGGCGCTCGCCTGGATTTCGGGCGTCTTTCTCGTGTTTCTGCTTTACGTCTGCGGGCTGACCGGCTACGTGATGGTGTGGGATACGCACGGCCAGCTCCTCGCCGCGGAGGGTGCCCGGCTCCTGGACGCGCTCCCACTCTTTTCCGAGCCGATCTCGCGGGCCTTCGCGGGAGCGGACCCGATGCCGTCCGCCTTCTTCTTCATGAACCTGTTCCTGCACATCGCGGTTCCGGTCGGGATCGTGATCTTCCTCTGGCTGCACGTATCCCGCGTCGCACGTCCGGTGCTGTTGCCGCCGCGGCCGCTGCTGTGGGCGACGGTGGGACTGTTGACCGCGGCCGCGCTCGTCCTGCCGGC
The DNA here is from genome assembly GCA_022823145.1 of Gemmatimonadota bacterium. Classification (GTDB taxonomy): domain Bacteria; phylum Gemmatimonadota; class Gemmatimonadetes; order Longimicrobiales; family Gaopeijiaceae; genus Bin94. The sequence continues at coordinate 50,003 of JAJDXS010000029.1, read as the reverse complement.
AGCGCTCGGGCCGGCCGCCGACCTCCTGCGCCTTCCCGGAGACGTGACGCTGGATGTCTTCTACACCTTCTGGCTACCCTGGACGCGCTCGGTTCCTCCCGGAATGGCATGGCTCGCCGCCGGGGTGGCGAGTGCGGTCATTGTGGCCGTGCCGTTCCTGACGCGCCCCCGCACGGATCGCCGTCCGGCACCGTCGTTCGCGTCGACGCGGCTTTGCACCGGGTGCGAGCAGTGCTACACGGACTGCCCCTACGACGCCATCCGGATGGTCGACCGCGAGGGCGGCCGCGGGGGCAAGGTGGCGCTGGTGAATCCCGCAGCTTGCGTCAGTTGCGGCATATGCGCCGGCTCCTGCGCGCCGATGGGCGTCGGCCCCCCGGGTCGCACCGGCCGTGACCAGATGAGCCGCGTGAAGGAGTTCGTGCAGCGACACCCGGACCCGGGCGAGGACATCGTCGTGGTCGGATGCGGCCGTTCCGCGGCCGGGGCGTGGGCCGGGGACCAGGCCCGCCGATTCCTCGTGTCCTGCGCGGGGAACCTTCACACCTCGGTCGTGGAGTACCTCGTCCGATCCGGCGCGCGGGGCGTGCTGATCGTCGCGTGCCCGTCGCGCGACTGCTGGGGTCGAGAGGGGCCCAAGTGGCTCGTGGAGCGGCTCTTTCACGAGCGCGAAGCGGAACTGAAGGCACGCGTGGACCGGCGGCGTGTGCGCGTGGCCCACGCGTCGGCCTTCGACCAGTGGTCGCTGGAGGAGGCCATGGACGAATTCGCCATCGACCTTGCCCGCCTCGACGCACCGGTCGGAGACGATGCGGTCGAGGTCGAGACGGAGTGCGATCTTGCGGAGAGCGCGGCACCTCATGACCCGTCGCTTCCTCGCACCGAGCACACCCTCGACCCATGAGTGCGCAAACCTGGGCGCGAAGGTCCGTGGCTTCGTTGCTGGCCATCGCAGGGGTTGTGGCCATGGCGGGTCTCTCCCGGGTGCGGTGGCGGAACCCTGCCGCCGAGACGGCCGAACTGCGCCTGTCCTGGCGCATCCCCGCCCCTTCGGAGCGGAGTTGCCGACCGCCCACCGAGGCCGAAATCGAGGGCGTGCTTCCCCACATGCGTCCTTCTGAGGTATGCACGGACGAAGCCATTCCCTACCGGCTCACGGTGCTCCTCGATGGCGACACGCTGCACTCCGGCCCGGTGGCGCGAGCCGGCGGGCGGATCCGTGCGATCACGGTGTACGAGAGGTTCGCGATTGCTCCCGGCGATCACCGGATTGCCGTGGAATTCGCACCCGAAGCCGCGAGTGCTTCCGAGGCCATGGCGATGGCGGTGAACGCCGACGTGGCTGCGGCTCCCGGTGACGTCATCCTCGTGGCGCCCGACGACACCGGGCGTCTGCGCGCATCGAAGGGAAGCTGATCGCCGTCGTCCCGACGCAGTCCTGCCGCCGCCGGGCGCTACCGCCGTTCAGGCTCTCCTTCTTCGCCGCGCAGGGCGATCGGCGGTCCGAGCACTTCCCGGGCGACCAGCGCTTTCCGCAAGCCGCCGATCGTCCCGAGGCCGAGTCTGTCTTCCGGACCGGCCGTCCCGGTACGACGGGGTCGTGTCGCTCGCCTTGGCGCGTGCGGAGACGACGCCAATTGCCGGGTCGGCACGGGCAGCTTCCGTTCCGGAGGGAGTGGTGCCGGCAGTGGACGCGTACGGACGCTCACCACTTCATGGGGGTCCTGAGGGTCGGGACGCTCCGGTCTCTGCTCCACCGGCCGAGGCTCCCTCGAGCGGACGACGATCGGTCTGGCCGCCCGATCGCGGACTACCGGCTCGGGCGCCGCGGGCTCGACGACGGGCTTCAGCTCAGCCAGGTCGCGAGCACGCGGCCGGGCCGGAGTCTCCGACCACAACTCGAAACCGCCCGCAACCTGCTGCTCCCGGCGAGCTGGCTGTGGTTCTTCCGCGGCGGGCCCCGGCGGCTCCCGTCCCTCCGCCAGCGCCTTGAGCATGTCCCATTCCTCGCCCGGCGTACCCGGCGGACCCTGCTGCTCGGCCGCGCGCTTCCTCGCCATGCGGCCTAGCATGTCCATGATGACGGCGATCGCCATCACCACCGCGATGAACCGGAGGTCCACGGGCCGCCCCCTAGTTCTCCGGCAGTTCGTCGGACGAATCGCCCTCGGCGATGGCCTTCCGCATCGTCGTATCCGACTCGATGTTGCGATAGCGGGCGTAGTCCATGATGCCCAGGTTGCCGCTGCGGAAGGCGTCGGCCATCGCCAGCGGCACCTGCGCCTCGGCCGCGATCACCTCGGCGCGCATCTCTTCCACCCGGGCGCTCATCTCCTGCTCGCGCGCCTGCGCCATCGCGCGCCGCTCCTCGGCCCTGGCCTGGGCAACGCGCTTGTCGGCCTCGGCCTGGTCGGTCTGCAGTTCGGCTCCGATGTTCTTCCCGACATCCACGTCGGCGATGTCGATGGAGAGGATCTCGAAGGCGGTGCCGGAGTCCAGCCCCTTCTGCAACACCGTCTTCGAGATCGCGTCGGGGTTCTCGAGCACCGCCTTGTGGGAGTTCGCCGAGCCGATCGTCGACACGATGCCCTCGCCCACCCGGGCCAGGATCGTCTCTTCGCCGGCGCCCCCGACCAGGCGGTTGATGTTCGCGCGCACCGTCACCCGGGCGACCGCGATCAGCTGGATCCCGTCCTTGGCCATCGCCGCCACGCGCGGCGTCTGGACCACCTTGGGGTTGACCGACACCTGAACGGCCTCGAAGACGTCCCTGCCCGCAAGGTCGATGGCGGCCGCCTGCTGGAACGGCAGGTCGATTGCCGCCTTGTCGGCGCTGATGAGCGCCCGCGCGACGCGATCGACGTTCCCGCCCGCGAGGTAGTGCGCTTCCAGGTGGGAAACGTCGAGGAAGAGCCCCGCCTTGGTCGAAGCGATCAGCGGCCTCACCACGGCCGGTGGACTGACCTTGCGCAGCCGCATGCCGACCAGGTTGCCGAGCCCGAGAGGCACCCCGGAGAATCTGGCCTCGATCCACAGGCGAACCGGGACGGCCCACATGAGGACCAGCAGGCCCACGACGATGAGAAAAGGTAGAAGCAGGGACAGAAGCGGCAGCGGGCTCATGAAGTCGGTTCCTTCTGGTTTCGGTTGATCAGGTTGGGTTGGATATCTGTCTGGAGCGGACGGCGCGGACCACGTGCCGGTAGCCTTCGGCGCTCATGATCCGGATCGGCGTGCCCTCCTCGATCCATTCGCTCTCGGACACAACGTCGACTCGCTCATCTGCAAACAGGCCTACTCCGGCCGGCCGCAGCGAGGTGATCGCGACACCTTCGAGCCCGACCAGCTCCGGGCGCAGATCGGCCGACGTGTAGCCCTCTTCCCGGTCGGTGGCCTCGGGGAGCACGATGCCGCTGCGGCCGAGACGGCGATTGGCGAACACGGAGCGCAGGAACACCCACGACGTCAGGATCACGAGGAGCGCGGCTGCGCCGATTACGGTGGCCGCCTGCGCCAGGTCCTGCTGGCTGGGCAGGCTCCCGATCTGCGCCATGAACAGCCCGCCCAGGAGCGCCAGCCCTCCGGCGATCCCGAAGATGCCGAAGCCGGGGATGACGAACACCTCCACAAGGATGAGCACGATGCCCGCCGCGACGAGGATCAGGTCTTCGGCGCCGGCGAGGCCTACCAGCAGATGCGCCCCGAAAAACAGTGCCAGCGAGAGGATCCCCGCTCCACCCGCCAGGCCGAATCCCGCGGTCTTGATCTCGACGAGCAGCCCGAGGAAGCCGAGCGACAGCAGGAACGGCGCGATTACCGGGTTGGTGAAGAAACGCACGATCCGCTCGGCCCAGTTGACCTCGGCCTGCACCACCGCCGCTTCCTCGACCCCGATGGCCGCGAGCACGTCCTCCCAGCCGTCCACCGACATGGCGTAGCCGAGCGAAACCGCCTCACGCGTCGTCAGGGTGAGGAGCTTGCCTTCCTCGACCACACCCTCGACGGCGATGTCCTCGTCCACCATCGCTTCCGCAATCACCGGATCGAGGCCCCGGGCTTCGGTGAGCGCACGCATCTGTGCGCGCATGGCAGACACTATCTTCTCCGACGCCTTCGTCCCGCTTCCGTCCACCGGAGTCGCGGCACCCATCACCGCGCCTTCCTGCATCAGCACGCCCTCGGCCGCAAGCGCGATCATCGCCCCGGCCGAGTACGCATGCATGTTCACCCAGGCGTAGACCGGCACCTCGGAACGGCCGATCGCGTTCGTGATCCGCTCGGCCGAGTCCACGCGCCCCCCCGGCGTATCGATGTCGAGGACCACGGCGGCGGCGCCCGCTGCGGCAGCCTCTTCCAGCGTCCGTTCGATGAACGGCGCCAGACCCATTTCGACGACCCCCGACACGGGGACCCGGACGACCTGCTCCTGCCCGGCCGCGCCCACCGCGTAGAGGAGCGACACCATTGCGAGGGGCCCCAGACGGGCCTGGCTCGCCAGATACATTCTACCCATGGCGCTCAATCCTGCGGTCAAAGTGAAAACCCCGATCCCATAACCGCCGCATACGTCCGGGGCTTCCAGTCCAATCTACGCCCGCGATTCCTTCTGCGCCCACGCCGGCCTTCACCGTGGCAGCACTCCCAGAAGACGACATGCGTAGTACCCGCGCTGAATGGCCCGCGCATGGTCCCCGGACGCAAGCGCCGCCCTCGCCCAGCGGATGAGTTCACGCGCGCGCTCCAGATCCTCGGCTTCACCGTCTCCGTTGCCCGGATCGTCCGGGACGGTTTCCGTCTCGCGGTCTTCGGTTGCCGCCAGTGCCGCCTCGGCGGCGGCGATCAGCCTCTCTGCGATCAACGGAGGGGTGAGTTCGAGTGTGTCCCGTGCCACAATGTCGGCGAGTCCGGGCAGTGCTTCGGCGAAGCCGGGCGCGGCCTGGCCTGCGGGAGTGTTGAGTTGTGGCTCAAGCTGCGTGAGCGTCTCGTGGCAACCCGCCGATACGACCGCCAAAACTGCCGCGAGCACTGTGCGTTCAATCGTTTTCATGCACTGAATGTAACCCCGCCGCGGTGGCACGCGTGTTATCTTTTCCTCCGTCACGCCAACCTCCAGGGACCCCGGAAATGACCGACAAGACCCTCGTTCGCCAATCAGACGCCGGCGGCGGTGTCGCTCTCATCACACTCGACGATCCGCCCGCGAACACCTACACGCACGAGATGATGCGCCAGCTCGACAACGCCATCCTCGAGGCGCGTTTCGACGACGACGTCCACGTGATCGTCCTCACAGGCAACGGCGAGAAGTTCTTCTCGGCCGGGGCCAACATCGGGATGCTCGCGAAGGTGACGACCGGCTTCAAGTACTGCTTCTGCCTGCATGCGAACGAAACCCTCAACCGCCTGGAGCACACACCCAAGCTCACGATCGCCGCGCTCAATGGACACACGGTGGGCGGCGGGCTCGAGATCGCCATGGCCGCCGACATTCGCATCGCGCGGGCCGGGCGCAGCATGTGCGGCTTGCCGGAGGTGAACCTGGGCGTGCTGCCCGGGACCGGGGGGACGCAGCGCCTCGCCCGCCTCGTCGGCAAGTCGCGGGCGATCGAACTCATGGCGACCGGCAAAACCTTCGGCTTCGACGACGCGAAGGAACTCGGGATCGTCAACGACGTCTGGGAGACGGAATCGCTCGACGACTTCATGGCGAGGGTGATCGACTATGCGCGCGGCTTCTGCCCGCCGGGACGGGCCTCGAAGGCGGTGGGGCTGATCAAGCGTTCGGTGCAGACGGGTGCCGAGATCCCCTTCGAGACCGCTCTTGCGCTGGAGCGGGAGTTGCAGCAGCAGCTCTTCGCCAGCGACGATGCGCGCGAGGGGCTGAACGCCTACGTCGAGAAGCGCAGGGCCGACTTTTCGGGGAGCTGAGGCAGCGGTGAGCGCGACCGAAGCGATCCGCAACCGCCTCTGGATCGGGAACGAGTGGGCGGATGCGCAGGATGGCCGCACCTTTGAGACGGTGAACCCCGCGACCGAGGAGACCATCGCCGATGTGGCGGAGGCGGGCGCGGCGGACGTCGACCGCGCGGTGGCGGCGGCGCGCGCGGCGTTCCGCGACGGCAAGTGGCGGCGGATGAACCCGCACAAACGCGCCCGGCTGCTCTGGAAGCTGGCGGATCTGGTGGATGCGAACGCCGACGAACTCGGGCTGCTCGAGACCCGGGACAACGGCAAGCCCTACTTCGAGGCGCGGCGCATCGACGTGCCCGGCGCAGCGCAGACGTTCCGCTACTACGCCGGGCTCGCCGACAAGGTGCAGGGCGACACGATCCCGGTGCCCGGACCCTTCCTCAACTACACGCTGCGCGAGCCGGTGGGGGTGGTCGGCGCGATCATCCCATGGAACTTCCCCCTGTCGATGGCGGCCTGGAAGGTGGCGCCGGCGCTCGCCTGCGGAAACACGGTGGTGCTCAAGCCCGCCGAGCAGACGCCGCTGACCGCGCTGCGTCTGGGCGAGCTGGCCGCCGAAGCCGGGTTGCCCGCGGGAGTGCTGAACGTGGTGCCGGGCTTCGGGGATACGGCGGGCGCGGCCCTGGTGCGCCACCCGGGCGTGGATGCGATCGCGTTCACCGGCTCCACCGAGGTGGGCCGGATCATCATGCGCGAGGCGGCGGGAACGCTGAAGAAGGTGTCGCTGGAGCTAGGCGGCAAGTCACCCAACATCGTCTTTGCCGACGCGGATCTGCGGGTGGCCGTGAAGGGCGCCTCGATGGGGATCTTCTACGGCAAGGGCGAGGTGTGCGCCGCGGGGAGCCGCATTCTGGTGGAACGCGCGGTGCACGACGAATTCCTGGACGGGCTGAAGGGGCTTGCCGCGAAGGCGACGGTGGGCGACCCCATGGCCCCCACGACCCGCCTCGGGGCGATCGTCAGCGAGGAGCAGCTCGACCGCGTGATGGGGTACGTCGATGCCGGCAGACGCGACGGCGCAAACCTGGTGGCCGGCGGCGAGCGCGTGAAGGTGAACGGGCGCGGCAACTTCGTGACGGCGACGGTTTTCAGCGATGTCGACCCCGCGATGACGATCGCCCGCGAGGAGATCTTCGGCCCGGTGGCGGCGGTGATCCCCTTCGACGATGTGGACGACGCGGTCGCCAAGGCCAACGACTCGCTATACGGGCTCGCGGCCGGAGTGTGGACCCGGGACATCGGAAAGGCGCACCGGCTCGCGGCGGAGATCGACGCGGGGACGGTATGGGTGAACACCTACAACCAGTACTCGCCCGCGTCGCCGTTCGGCGGCTACAAGGAGAGCGGCTTCGGCAGGGATCTGGGGTTTCACTCGGCGCTGGAAAAGTATACGCATCTGAAGAGCGTCTGGGTGGCGCTCGACCGTTAGTGCTCGGAGTCTCCCTTGCGTGAGGCGTGGATCGTCGACGCGGTTCGCACCCCCATCGGACGGCACGGCGGCGTGCTTGCTCCGGTCCGCCCCGACGACCTGGCCGCCGTGACCATCCGCGCGCTCCTCAATCGCAACCGGCTGCCCGGCGGCCGTCTCGACGATGTGATCTTCGGTTGCACCAACCAGGCCGGCGAGGACAACCGCAACGTGGCGCGAATGGGGCTGCTCAGGGCCGGCCTCCCCGTCGACGTCCCGGGCCAGACGGTGAACCGGCTCTGCGGCTCGGGGCTACAGGCGGTAGCCAGCGCCGCCCAGGCGATCCGCGCCGGCGAGGGCGACGCCTTCGTGGCGGGCGGGGTCGAGTCGATGAGCCGCGCGCCCTTCGTCATGCTGAAACCCGAGCGCGGATACACGCGCGGCGTGCCCGAGGTGGCCGACACGGTGCTGGGGTGGCGTTTCGCCAATCCGCAGCTGCCCGACGAGTGGACGATCAGCCTCGGAAGTACGGCCGAGGTGGTCGCGCGCGAGTACGGCGTGACGCGCGAGGAGCAGGACGCCTTCGCGGCGGACAGCCAGCGAAAGGCCGCGGAGGCGACCCGGGCCGGGCGCTTCGACGCCGAGATCGTGCCGGTGAGCGTGCCGCGCCGGAAGGGCGATCCGCTGCTGGTCGACCGGGACGAACACCCCAGGCCGGGCACCACGGCCGAGGCCCTGGCCCGCCTGCGCCCCGTATTCGAGCGCGACGGGACGGTCACGGCGGGCAACTCGTCCGGGATCAACGACGGCGCCGCCGCCCTCCTCGTGGTCGAGGCGGAGACGGCCCGCGCCCACGGCCTGAAACCGATGGCGGCGATTCGCGGGGCGGCGGTGGCGGGGGTGGAGCCGCAGCGCATGGGCGTGGGTCCCGTGCCGGCGACGCGGCGCTGCCTGGCACGCACCGGGGTGACGGCCCCCGATCTCGGCCTGGTCGAGCTCAACGAGGCCTTCGCCGCGCAGGCGATCCCCTGCATCCGCGAACTGGAGCTCGACCCGGACCGCGTCAACGTGAACGGGGGCGCAATCGCGCTGGGGCATCCGGTGGGGTGCTCCGGCGCGCGTATCCTCACCACGCTGTTGCACGAGATGGTGCGGCGCGATGCCGCGCTGGGGCTGGCGACGATGTGCATCGGGGTGGGACAGGGGATCGCGGCCGTGGTGGAGCGGCGCTGAGGTGGCTGGCCCCCGGATCGGGAGGGTGGCCGTGATCGGCGCCGGGACGATGGGCCGCGGGATCGCCCAGGTCGCCGCGATGGCCGGCCACGAGGCCGTGCTGTGCGATGTGGACGCCGGGCAGCTGGAGGGCGCGCTTGCAGGCATCCGGACCACGCTCGACAAGGGCGTGCGCCTGGGGAAGGTGGCCGATGCGGCCCGCGACCGGGCGCTGGCGCGCCTCTCGGGCACCGGGAAGCTGCTCGAAGCGGTGGAGGGCGCGGGGATGGTGATCGAGGCCGTGCCGGAGGTGATGGAGCTGAAGAAGCGGCTGTTCGCCGAGGTGGAGCCCGCTGTGGGCGCCCGGACGGTCCTCGCCACGAATACGTCGTCGCTGTCCATCAACGAGATGGGAGCCGGGCTGAGGGAGCCGGGACGCTTCCTCGGCCTCCACTTCTTCAACCCGGTGCACATCATGGCCCTCGTCGAGATCGTGCGGGGAGAGCACACGGGAATTCGAGCCCTGAACACCGCACACTGGTTCGCACTGGGCCTCGGCAAGGAGCCGATCGTGGTTGCCGATTCGCCGGGCTTCGCCTCGTCCCGGCTGGGGATCGTGCTGGGGCTCGAGGCCATCCGCATGGTCGAGGCCCGCGTCGCCTCGCCGGAGGACATCGACAAGGCCATGGTGCTCGGATACCGCCACCCGATGGGCCCCCTGCGACTGACTGACCTGGTCGGACTCGACGTTCGCCTCGGAATCGCCCGCTACCTGCACGAGTCGCTCGGCTCCGAAGCCTTCCGTCCCCCCGCCCTGCTGGAGCGGATGGTGGCCCAGGGCAGGCTCGGAAAGAAGTCGGGCCGGGGATTCTACGACTGGGACGACGAACGGTGAACCACAAGACGATCCTCGTTGCGGTCCGGGACGACATCGCCGAGGTCGCCATCAACCGGCCCGCGAAGCTCAACGCGCTGAATGAGACCGTCCGCACCGAACTCACCGAGGCCTTCGACCACATGGCCGTTCGGGACGACGTGAAGGTCGCGATCCTGCACGGCCAGGGCGACAAGGCCTTCGTGGCCGGCGCCGACGTGAGCGAATTCGCGGCCCGCACTGCCGAGGAGCAGCGCGAGGTGTACCGTCACCGCCGAGTCTACGATGCGCTCGCCGAGTTCCCGAAGCCCGTGATCTGCGCCATCCACGGCTTCTGCATCGGGGGCGGCAACGAACTCGCGCTGGCCTGCGACATCCGCGTCGCCGACACCAGCGCCCGATTCGGCCAGTTCGAGATCCGTCTGGGGCTCATCCCCGGCGCCGGTGGCACGCAACGGCTCGCCCGCCTGGTGGGGCCGGGGCAGGCGCTGCGCATCGGCCTCTGCGGCGACCTGATCGACGCAGCGGAAGCCCATCGGATCGGCCTTGTCGAGGTTCTTGCCGAAGAGGGCGAACACCTCACCCGGGCACGCCAGCTCGCCCGCCGCATGACCCGGTGGAGCACGGTGAGCCTGCAGCTGGTCAAGAAGTCCGTGCGGGAGGCCTTCGAGCGCCACCTCACCGATGGTCTCGACGCCGAAAAGGAACTCTTCCTCGAGGCCTTCGCTTCGCGCGACGGGCGCGAGGGCGTCACCGCCTTCGTCGAGAAGCGGCGACCACGGTTCACCGGACGCTGACGGGCGCCCACTCGCCGTCGCGGGTGCGTCACGGTACAATCGTAGCCGTCGACGTCGTCCCCCGAACCGCAAAGAGCACACCCCCATGTCCCTCCAGACCTGGCAGCGCATCGCCTGGGCCTACCACCTCGTCTTCGCGGCGGCCGTCACCTGGCCTGTCCAGGCCCTGGTGAACGACCCGGCACCCTTCATCCTCGGACTTCCCCGACAGATGGCGTGGTGCGCGGCCTGGCTGCTGGGCAGTCTCGTGGTGCTCTGGCGGCTCGATTCGGCCAGGGCCCGGGCTGTGCTCGGGACGACTCCAACCGCTGGTCAACGATGATGGACAGGTCCACGCTCATCACCGTCATCATCTTCGCGTATCTCGCAGTTACGCTGGGGGTCGGCCTCGTCGCGGGGCGGCGCGCCTCGCGCAGCGTGCAGGGGTACGTCGCCGGGGACCGCGATTTCGGCCTCCTGGTCATGTACTTCATTACCGGAGCCACGGTCTTCTCGGCCTTCGCCTTCCTGGGCGGTCCCGGCTGGGCGTACTCGCGCGGCGCGGCGGCGTTCTACATCCTGACCTACGGCGTGCTCGGCATGGCGCCGTGGTACGCCATGGGCCCCAGGGCCGCCGCGCTCGGACGCCGCTTCGGATTCGTGACGCAGTCACAGCTGCTGGTGGGTCGGTTCCCGTCTCGGGGGCTGTCCGCGCTGATGGCGCTCCTCACGCTGGCCGCGTTCGTCCCGTACGTGACGATCCAGATGCGCGGCGCGGGGATCGTCATCGAGGCCGTCACCGACGGCACGATTCCGCTCTGGGCAGGCGCCGCGGTCGCCTACGGGATCGTGATGCTGTACGTCCTCACCAGCGGCGTGTCGGCCGTCGGCTGGACGAACACCTTTCAGGGCGTGTTCATGGTCGGGATCGCGTGGGCGCTGGGCATCTACCTGCCCAACCGCCTCTACGGCGGGGTGGGCCCGATGTTCGAACGGATCCTCGCTCAACGCCCCGAGCTGCTGTCGCTCCCGGGACTGGACGGAGCCGGTGATCCCTGGAGCTGGGGCGCGTACTCCACCGCGATCCTCGCCAGCGCGATCGGCCTCACCATGTGGCCGCACCTCTTCATGAAGGCGTTCACCGCACGCGACGACGCCACCATTCGCCGCACGGTGATCCTCTTCCCCACCTTCCAGCTCTTCCTCATCCCCGTATTCCTGATCGGCTTCGCCGGCGTGCTGCTGCCCGAGGGGCCGGAACAGGCCGACTTCATCCTGCCCTTCCTCATCCTGCGCTCGGACCTGCCGGCGCTCGTGGTCGGCCTCTTCTGCGCGGGCGCTCTCTCGGCCTCGATGTCGACGGGCGATGCGCTCCTGCACGGGGCGGCGTCGGTAACCGTGGAGGACGGGGTGCAGCCGTTCATGAACCTCTCGGACCGGGCGCAGCGGCGGCTCATGCGCGTGCTTGTGATCGTTGTCGGTGCGGCGGCCTACGTCTTCGCCCTCAGCGAGGGGTTCTCGCTGGTCGAGTTGCTGTTGGCGTCGTACGGGATCATCTGCCAGTTCATGCCGGGGCTGCTTTCAGCCATGTACTGGAGGCGCGCGACCACGGCCGGAGTCGTGGCCGGGCTCGTGGCGGGATCGGCGGTGTCGGTCTTCTTCTTCCTCTTCCCGGAACTCAAGCCGTTCGGCATGCACGAGGGGATCCTGGGACTGATCGTCCACATCCCGGTGCTCGTGGGCGTGAGCCTGCGCGGCGCTCCGCAGGACGACGAGCATGTGGACGGGTATCTCCGTGTCTGACGAACATGCCGCCCGGCGCGACCGGCTGGAACGGCTGCGCCGGAGCATCACCGACTGCGACCGGGAGTTGGTCGCCGTTCTCCGGCGGCGCCAGGATCTCGCCAGGGAGGTCGGCGAGTTGAAGGCCAGTCTGGGCATTCCCGTCACCGATCCCAAACGCGAGGCCGCGGTCGTCCGCAAGGCCGCCGAGTTCGCGAGGCAGGCGGGTCTGGACGAGGAATTGATTCGGAGCCTGATCTGGCAGGTCATGTCCTCGGCCCGGACGCGGCAATTCACGGAGGGTGCAGAACGGCCCCGGGGGTGAATCGTCGGTTTGCCGGGGGAGGCGCAAAGAGCGGGCGAAGGGGCTGAGACCAGGCCAGGGGCAAAGAGAAAGCCCCCGGCGGGCAGCACACTACCCGCGCGGGGGCCTCGTCTCGCTGGCGAGCCGGGAAGCTCCGTTTCGGCGCCGCCATGTGCGACGGCCGGTTCCCCGTCTCTTCACCCGGCGGCGTCTCCGCCGCCCGGCTGCCCCAGTCCCCTGAGGCTTCGGCTGCATCCAGCGACCTCACAGCCGTCGCGGTCTCCGCCGAATCCGGATCCGCGCCCGCCTCAAACCCCGTCTCCGGCGTCCTCGGCGCTCCGGGTCCGACCGGCTTCCCCTCCGGGGTTTCCCCCTTCGAGGGCCCTCTCGGCGCCCGTCCCGCTTCCTTCGGCTTCGGTCCTTTCGGCCCGTCTCCTCCAGTCGCGGACAAACACAGTAACGCCCTCGAGCGGAAACCGCAACACTTCCTTACGCGACAGCCGGCGAAAACGGGTAAAATCGACGGAAAACGGCCAGAAGCGACCCGATTTCACCCCCAAAGCGCTACAGCAGCACCCCCGTCCGCACCCCCGTCACCCCCGCCGAGATCCGAAAACACCCCCGGCAGGGCTAATTCGTGGCCGGATAGACCGAAACCACCTTGCGTCGGCGGAGGTTCTCGAACTTCACAACGCCGTCCGCCAGCGCGAACAGCGTGTGGTCCCTGCCGCAGCCGACGTTGTTGCCGGGGTGCAGTCTGGTTCCACGCTGCCGGACGAGGATGTTCCCCGCGATCACACGCTCGCCCCCGAAGCGCTTGACGCCGAGCCGCTGCGGATTGCTGTCACGGCCGTTCCTGGACGACCCTACGCCTTTCTTGTGAGCCATGGGACCCCTCCTGGCAGTTCCGGGCTAGACGATGATCTCGGCGACGCGGACGACGGTGAATCCCTGGCGGTGACCCTGCTTCCGCCGGTAGCCCTTGCGGCGCTTCCGCTTGAAGACGGTGATCTTGCGCGTGCGGTCGTGGGCGATCACCTCCGCCGTCACGCTGGCGCCCTCCACAATCGGCGTGCCCACCGAGACGTCCTCACCCTGCGAGGCCAGAAGAACGTCGTCGAAGGTGACCGTCGTCCCGGGTTCGGCGTCCAGAGTGGGGATCAGCAGAGTCGCCCCGGGCTCGGCCCGAAACTGTTTCCCGCCGGTCCTGATAACCGCGAACATGTTGGTCCCGCCATGAAATGTGTTCGAATGCGCCCTGCGGGCGGTGTTGATGCACAGCATTTAAAGGTATCGAAGCCACGGCCAAGATCAAGCACCGCACCGCACAAGGTCCTGAGCGCGACCGCCGGCCGGCCCCTACCAGACGAGGTGGAAGCGATCCTGGCGGCGGAAGACCCAGTGCCGTTCACCCTCGGTGTCCAGGTAGGCCTCTTCCTCCTGTCGGCAGCTGGCCGGTTTGTCGCCCCACTCCGGGATCGGCGTCGTCGCCTGCAGCTCGATCGAATGCCAGGTAGACGGCAACAGGATCGCGTCGCCCCGAACCGGCACGCCCTCCTGCCCATCCCACCGGCCGATCAGTGGCCCCGCTCCGTGCCCGTGGTCCCCGATCGGGTGTGTGTAGACGGTGCCGTTGATCCCCTCGGCCCGCATCTGCGCCAGCGTGTTGGCCAGGATCGTGTTGCCGCTGAGCCCCGGCTCCATGTGCTCCATGAGCATGTCCTGCAGCCGGTTCGAGTTGGCAAGGCACTGCTGCAGCCCGGCCGGCGCGCCGGTCTCTCCCTCCTTCAGCACATAGCCCAGGTGCTGGGTGTCGGTGTGCAGATTCAGCGCTACCACCCCGAAGTCGGTCCAGAGCAGGTCGCCGCGCTCGATCACCGCGCCGGAAGGAGGCACCTCGCCCGCGCGCTGGACATCCACGTTGGCCTGGAACCAGACGGTGTAGCCCAGGTCGCGCACGCGCTGGCGCATCCACCACTCCACGTCCTCGATGGTGGTTTCGCCGGGCGTGATCACCGCGTTCGAGAACGCTTGCGAGATGACCGCGTGGACGGTCTCCTGGATCTTGCGGTAGCGCGGCATCATCTCGGGGAGGCGGAGCGCGATGTAGTTCATGGCCAGGCGCGGCTCGCGCTTCACCCGGCTGAGCAGCTCCGGACCCAGCGCCTCCTCCAGGGCCTCGCGCTCGCCCGCGTGCAGACCGTCCGAAAACGCCCAGTCGGGGTCGATGTTCAGCACGATGTTCTCGGGATCGCGGTCTTCCACCAGTTCGCGCAGGAGCCGCCACTGCTCGTTGCCGACGAGTTCGGCGGTGGGCTGCGTGGGCGCGGGCCTGGTGGAGCGGTACGCCTCGAAGACGCCGCCCTGGCTCGTGCCGCCCAGCGCCAGCCGCTCGACCGTTCCGTCGTCCCGCCGGGTGAAGACGTAGATGGAACGGCGGCGCGCGGCGAAAGTCGTCGGCGAGGTGATCGACCAGAAGACGGGGTCCTCCGCGTACTCGCGCATCGACAGGATCCACATGCGCACGTCGTATTCCGCCATCAGCTTCGGCAGAACCCTTCTGATCCGCAGCTCCAGCCACTCCTGCTGCTCCACCGCCTGCTCCCGCAGCGTCGGCAGCGGCTGGATCTGCGCGGGGGCATCGTCGGGGATCCGGACGGGCTTCTGGGCCGTGAGGCCGCCCGCGGGCCCGTACGCCAGGGCGAGGGCGAGGGCGACCGTGCCGCCAAAGCGGCGCATCCGGTGGGCAAGATGTGTCATTCGTCGTTTTCCCTTTGGATTGGAAGGGTCCTGGTCGGTCGCACGGCTAGGCGACCCTGTACTTGGCGGTGACGTCCATGCGGGAGCGCCCGGCGAGAATGCGGAAATCGTCGTGGCGCATGAGCGGATCGTCGCGCATATCCACGCGCAGCCGCGTCCGACTGGCGAGCTTGCGCAGGAAGCGGGGCTCGGACTCCATGACCTGGAGCGCGACCTCGGGGTGGACGCGCACCAGCAGGTCGGTGTCGTCGCCAACGGCCGCCGCGCGGTGCACGCACCGCTCGATCTCGCGGATCAGGGTCGGCGCCGTCCAGATGTGGCCCGTGCCGCCGCACGCCCCGCAGGGTTCGGTGAGCGCCTGAAGCAGCGAGGGGCGGACGCGTTGCCGTGTCATCTCGATCAGCCCGAGTTCGGAGACCTCCCAGGTGCGGGTTCGCGCGCGGTCACGCCCCAGATGGCTCCGCATTTCGTGCAGGACCCGGTCCCGGTTGGCCTGGGATTCCATGTCGATGAAGTCGATGACGATGATCCCGCCGATATCCCGCAGGCGCAACTGTGTGGCGATCTCACGGGCGGCGTCCAGGTTGGTCTTGAGTATGGTCTCCTCGGGATCCTTCTTCTTCCCCGTGAACCTCCCCGTGTTGACGTCTATCGAGACGAGTGCCTCGGTGGGCTCGATGATCACATGCCCGCCTGACGGAAGATCCACCTTGCGGCGGAAGGACCGCTGGATCGCCTCCTCGATGCCGGCGTGGTCGAAGAGCGGCTTCCTGCCGCTGTAGAAGTGGATCCGGTCCAGCAGATCCGGATCGAAGGTGCGCACGTATTCGACGATCTGCTCGTGTATCTTGCGATTGTCGATCGTCACGGCCTCGAAACGATTGGTGAACAGGTCGCGGATGACCCCCGAAATCAGCTTGGCCTCCTCGTGGATCAGGGTGGGAGGCTGGGCCCGGGCAGCCTTTCGCCTGATCGTCTTCCAGCGGTCGCGAAGGTGTCGGAACTCCTTGACGAGCTTTTCCTGGGTGAGTTCCTCGCCGGCGGTGCGGACGATGACTCCGCCGGGGTCGCCGGCCACCGCTTCCTTCGCCATGTTGCGCAGCCGGGCACGCTCGCCGCGATGGTCGATCTTGCGGCTGACCCCGACGTGATTCGAGTCGGGCATGTAGACGAGGAAACGGCCCGGAAGGGATATCTGCATGGTCACCCGAGGGCCCTTGGTCGAAATCGCCTCCTTGGTGACCTTGACCAGGACCTTCTGGCCCTTGCTCAGCACGTCCTGAATCGGGGGCGCGTTGCGGTGGCGGCCCCTCGACCCGTTCCGGCCCTTGTCCTCTTCGTCATCGTGGGCGAGGTCCGAGGCGTGCAGAAAGGCCGCCTTTGCCTCGCCGATGTCTACGAACGCGGCCTGAATGCCAGGAAGGACCGCCTCGACGCGGCCCAGAAATATGTCACCGACCAGCCGGCCCTGATCGGGCCGGTCGAACATGAGCTCGGTGAGCCCTCCGTCCTCCTTCAGCGCGACCCAGGACTCCTCGTCCGAGGCGCTGATCAGAATCTCTCTTCTCAATTGAAGTCTCCGATAGTCGATCCCCACCCCTGCCCGATCGGTGGGCCCGCTCCCGGCGGCATCCCGGTCCTGGGCGGACACGGAACACAGCTCGGCCATCGGGCACCGGGATCAGGTCTCCGGGTGCAGGATCATGAAACAGTGTGGCACAGCCGAACGGTCCCCGCCGGGCCGCCTGCGCGGATCCCCTCACGGGGCAGCCTCCTTCAGCAGGTGCCTTCCGATTACAAGCTTTTGTATCTCGCTGGTTCCCTCGCCGATTTCGCACGCCTTGGCATCGCGCATCATCCGCTCGACGGGATGGTCGGAGGTGTACCCGACACCTCCCAGGAACTGCACCGCACGGCGCGCGCTCTTCGCGGAGAGCTCCGAAGCCACCAGCTTGGCCATGGAGGCCTCCTTGCCGTAGGGACTGCCCCGGTCCTTCAGCCACGCCGCGTGATAGGTGAGGTGCCTGGCGGCCTCGATCTCGGCGGCCAGGGCGGCGAGGCCGAACTGGATGTCCTGGAAGTCCCAGACCGGACGGCTGAACTGGCGGCGGCGGGTGGTGTAGTCGAGGGCGACATCGAAGGCTCCCTGAGCGATTCCGAGCGAGAGCGCAGCGACCCCGATCCGGCCCGCGTCGAGCGTCTTCATGAAGTTGGTGAACCCTTCGCCCTCCGCTCCCAGGCGCTGCTCTTCCGCGACCCACGCATCCTGCAGGAACAGCTGCCGGGTATCCGAGGCGCGCCAGCCCAGCTTGTCCTCTTTTGCGCCGGCGCTCACGCCCTCCGTGTATGGGAGCGTCGGCTTGTGTCCCACCCCGACCCGCCTGGCCTCCCCGACGTCGACGGTCGGCTTGCACACGATGAAACTGCTGATCCCGCGAGAGCCGGCCTCGGCATCGGTGACTGCGGTCACGACGAAGATCTCGCCGACCCCGCCGTGGGTGATGAAGATCTTGCTGCCTGTGATGCTGTAGCCGCCCCGCGCACGCACGGCCCGCGTTGCGGTCCCGGACGAGTCGGAACCCGCCCCCGGCTCGGTCAGCCCGAATCCGCCCAGGACCTGTCCCGACGCCAGCGGTGGAACGAAGCGCGCTTTCTGGTCTTCGTCGCCGAAGTTCACGATCGGCGACATCGCGAGCGTGGTGTGGGCGGAGACCGTGATGGCGTGGCTGGCGTCGTGGCGCGCCAACTCCTCGACGACCAGGACGTAGCTGAGGTAGTCGCACCCCATCCCCGACAGGTCGCGGGGTACCGGCACTCCGAACCAGCCCCGCTCGGCCATCGCGCGCACGTTTTCCCAGGGGAAGCGGGCGGTCTCGTCGAGTTCCCTCGCGACGGGCGCGATGGCTTCAAGCGCGAATTCGCGGACTTCGCGCTGCAGGTCGATGTGGTGCTGGTGGAGGTAGGGATACATCCGATTGGGGCGAAGGGCAGTGTTGCCCGGCGGTCGGCACCGAACCGGTGCTTCAGCTCCTGCCGGTCCGGCGGCGCTCGCACCAGTCGCACGAAGCGCACGAGCGCCAGTTCACGGTCTCACCAAGATAACGTAACAGCGACATGCGCCTGCATCCCCGCCTGCCGCTGTACCTCTGCATGGCACGCAGCCGGTGGCGTGCCTGGTTCCGGGCCGACACGAGGGGGTCGAGGTCGGGCGGCTCGCCGGTGACTGTGAGCGGCGGACCCGTGATGGACGGTGGTCCTTCCTCTTCGCCGTCGGGCCAGTTCTCGATCCAGCGCTCGAAGTCGGGGGCCAGCGCCACCGCCCCGGAGCGCATCAGCCACTTGAGGTGGGGCAGGTGGGCCGATCCCTGGCCGATGATCGCCGAGGCTGGAACGCGCGTGGCCGCGCCGTTGCGCGACCTGAGCCGCCTGAGGAATCCCAGCACGTCCCTGGGCGCCGGATAGGCGCGGTCGAGGAAGGCCTGGGGAACCTGCCAGTCTCCCTTGTCGACGAAGCCCATTGCCATCGACCGGGCGCCATCGCGGCCCGCACGGCCGGCCTCCTGGTAGTAGCTCTCGAGCGATCCGGGAAAGGCGTAGTGGAAGACCGCCCAAACGTCGCCCCGGTCGATGCCCATCCCGAAGGCGCAGGTGGCCACCACGACATTGGACTCGCGCGACATGAAGCGCTGCTGTACCGCCTGCCGCTCCTCCTTGGGCAGCGCCGCGTGGTACGCATCACCGATCACACCCTGGCCGGCCAGCGCCCGCCGCACGCTCACGACCTGCCGCCGCGTGGGTGCGTACACGATGAGCGCCCGCTCCGCGCACTCCGGCGGCGCGCGCCGGATCAGGCGCACCATGGCGCGGATGCGCTGAGGTCCCGGGCGCTGGCGTGCGACCAGCCAGCGAATGTTGGGGCGGTCGAACGACGTGACCACCCGGACCGGGTCGCGCATGCCGAGGACCCGGACGATGTCTTCGCGCACGGCCGGGGTCGCGGTGGCGGTCACCGCGAGAACAGGCGTGCGGACGATCGCGCGGAGACGGCGGATGCGACGGAAGGCGGGTCGGAATTCGTGGCCCCACTCCGAAATGCAGTGCGCCTCGTCGATCGTGATGAGCGATACGGGAGAGGCACCGAGAAGCCGCCTCAGCTTCGCCGCCTCGAGCCGCTCGGGCGAGCAGAAGAGCAGGTCGAGCCGCCCCTCGGCGATTGCTCGCTGGCCTTCGTCCTGGACCTCTCGCGGGTCCTGCGAGGTTAGTGACGCCGCTCTCAGCCCCAGCCGGCGCGCGCGGTCGACCTGGTCCTGCATGAGCGAGATCAGGGGGCTGACCACAACCACCAGGCCGTCCAGCATGAAGGCGGGCAGCTGGTAGCAGAGGGTCTTGCCGCCGCCGGTGGGGAGCACGCCGAGGGTGTCCCGTCCCGCCAGCACCCCCGCGATCAGGCGTTCCTGTCCGGGCCTGAAGCCGTCGAATCCGAACCGCTCGCGCAGGACCGTACGCGCCTCGGGACTGTGGGTGGAGTCGTGTTCGTCGTTCACCCCTGAAGGGTATCGGGGCACGGGGGCGATGGAATGGCTGGATGGGACAAGAGTGTGTAAAGACAACATGACATTATGTAATGTTGTGTTTACAGTCTGGCTCGTGTTCGCGGGGCTTTCAGCCGCGCCGGGGAAGGAATCTGAGCGTCAAGCCTGCGAGGAGTGCGGCGATCCCCGCCCAGACGAGCCAGCGAAGCTCGAATCCCATGCCGGCGAGGGCCAGTGCGGCGCCGACGGCGAAGAGGCGCACCTTCCAGGCGACCAGCCCGGCGTCCACCTCCCGGCGCTCCCTTGTGGGCCGGAACATCGGCGCGTCAGCGCTCCCGGCGCCGTTCGAGAAAGGCGGCCACGCCGCGGCGGCAGTCGTCGCTGAGGCGCGCGATCGCGTTCACTTCGGCCCCGCGCGCGATCGCGTCCTCGATGCCGACGCCGTCGAGCCCGTAGAAGAGCCGCTTGGTCAGCGCCACGGCCGTCGCCGGACGTGCGGCGAGCGCGGCCAGGTACTCTTTCACTGTGCTATCGAAGGTGTCGTCGGGGATCACCTGGTTGACCAGCCCGATGCGGGCGGACTCGTCGGCCGTGATCCCGCGTCCTCTCATCATCAGTTCGAAGGCGGTGGACTCGCCCACCTTCCTGCGCAGGAAGGACATGACCAGTGCCGGCACGAAGCCGAGGTGCACCTCGGGGTAGCCGAAGCTGGCGTCCTCGTGCGCGAGGACGAGGTCGCACGCGGTGGCCAGCCCGCAGCCGCCGCCCAGCGCCCGCCCCTGCACCGCCGCCACCACCGGCTGGCGCAGCCGCCGGATCCCGACGAACACCTCGCCCAGCCGCCGTGCGTCTGCGAGCCCGGCTTCGGGGCCCCGCGCCTGCGAGGCCGCGATCTCGCCCAGATCCGCGCCGGCGCAGAAGTCGCGGCCCGCGCCGCGCAGCGCGACCACCCGTACGTCGGGGTCTTCTCCGACCTGCGCCAGGAGCCGCGCGAGCTCCTCCACCATTGCCCGGTCCAGCGCGTTCCGCTTCTCGGGCCGGTTGAGGACCAGGACCGCGACGCCGTCCCCGGAATCCCGGCGCAGGACTGGTGCGCCGTTCATGGTGATGCGCCCGGGCCTGCCGCGGGGACGCGTCCCCTGCCCCGCACCCGCTCCGCCACCTCGTCGGGCACCTCGATTTCCATCCGCAGCAACGCGGTGCTGAAGACCTTGCCCTGTGCGTCGGTCATCAGGGAGACCGTCCCGCCGCCGTCGAGAGCGCCGTGCAGCAGGAAGTTCAGCGCATGGAGGTTGTCGAGTTCGAACCGCTCCACGGGACCCTCGATCAGGCCGCGGAAGTGCTCGACGACCCTATCGGCGGTGACCCGGTCGCGGATCAGGGGGTAGTCGCTCGGCTCGTAGGCGATCACGCCCACGTTGGCGGTGTTGCCCTTGTCGCCGGATCGGGCGTGGGCCAGTTCGAGAAGGGGTATCGTGGCCACGCTACCCGTCCGACGCGTGTCGTGTGGTGTCGCCGTTCATCATATGTCGACAAAATCGACTGAAAGCTGAGGCTCGACAACCGTGCGGTCGATGAGCGCGGGCCAGTAGGCCACGATCTCCTGCACCCGGGGTCTGCCGCCGGCGAACCCGGTCACCGAGGGCGGGCCGGTGAGAACGAGCGGGGCGATCTCCCGGGTGAACCGCTCGATCGCGGCGCGATCGGGCCCCCTCACGCCCACGCGCAACTGGACCTCCGGCAGGTCGCGTGGCGGTTCACCGGCCAGGGGACCGTGGGTGGCGTCCCATCCGACCATTTCGACCAGCACCCTGTCGAACGCCAGACCCAGGCGATCGAGCCGCTCCCGCAGGATCCGCGACGCGGCCCGGGCCTTCGCAGCGGCGTCCGGCCAGGCGTACACCAGCGTTCCCACAGCCTTGAAGCCCGCGGCGTAGGCGATGGACACCTTCAGGTACGGCGTGGGAGCGCGCCCCCTGACCCCGTGCACGCGAACCCGGTCGCTGCCCTCTGCGGCCAGCCGGATCGTCGTGAAGTCGGCGATCACGTCGGGGGTGATGTAGGTCGCCGGATCGCCCATTTCGTACAGGATCTGCTCCTTCACGGTTCGCAGCGAGACCGCGCCGCCCAGGCCCGGGTGCTTCGTGACGGCGAAACTGCCGTCCCGATGGGCCTCGACGATGGGGAAGCCGACCTCGGCCAGGTCCGGGATCGTCCACCAGTCGGCCAGACAGTTGCCGCCGCTCGCCTGCGCGCCGCACTCGTTGATGTGGCCGGCCACCACCCCGCTCGCGAGCCGGTCCCAGCTGTCCCAGCGCCAGCCGAACTCGTGCGCCATCGGGGCGTAGGTGAGAGCGGTGTCGGTCGAGCGGCCCGTGACCACCACCAGGGCCCCACCCTGCAATGCGCGCACGATGGGGCGCGCGCCCAGGTAGACGTTGGCGCTGCGGACGCTGTGCCGCACGGACGCCAGCGGCTCGTCCGTCTCCATGTTGCGCAGTTCGTGTCCGGCCGCGCTCAGTTCGTCGAGCCGGTCCATGAGGTCGTCGCCGCTGACCACCCCTACCTTCGCGCGTCCGCTCACCCCGGCCCGCCGCCCGGCCTCGGCCACTGCGCGAGCGCACTCCCCCGGATTCACGCCCCCCGCGTTGCTCAC
The DNA here is from genome assembly GCA_022823145.1 of Gemmatimonadota bacterium. GTDB lineage: Bacteria > Gemmatimonadota > Gemmatimonadetes > Longimicrobiales > Gaopeijiaceae > Bin94. The sequence continues at coordinate 27,729 of JAJDXS010000029.1, read as the reverse complement.
CACCCTGATGCCGCGCCGCGCGCAGGCCGGGAAGATCCGCTCCATCAGCGGCACGAAGTCGCGGGCGTATCCGGCCGCCGGGTTCCGCGAACGCTGCTTCTGCATGATCGACATGGTGACCTCGGCCAGGTAGTCCAGCATGAGGTAGTCGATCGGACCTCCTTCGACCTGGCGGACGGGGGCCTCGAGGTCGTCGCCCCAGAACCCCTGGCCACTCGCGATGCGGACCGGGTGCTCGCTCACCGGCTTCGGACCCCGAGTCCCGGTGGCAGCACGAACGGCCCGATGTGGGCGCCTTCGTTGTTGAGCGCCGCCCTCAGCAGCAGGGTGAGCCAATCCCTCAGCTCCTCCGGGAGGACCACCGCGTCCACGAATCCGCGAGCGGCCGCGAACGTGGCGTCGAGCTGGCGGTCATACTCGGCGCGCACGGCGTCCATCTCCGTACGCAGCGAGTCGTCGGGGGTCCCTCCCTCGGCCTCAAGCTGCTCCAGCTGGCGCCCAAACAGCGCCACCACGGCGCTCTCGCCCTCCATGACCCCCATTCGGCCGGTCGGCAGCGTCAGGATGAAGTCGGGGTCGAACCCCTGCCCGGCCATGGCGTAGTAGCCCGCGCCCGAGGCGTGGTTGAGCGTGACGACGAGCTTGGGGACCACGGCCGTCGCCATCGCCTCCACGAAGCGCGCGCCGGCGCGGATGATCCCGCGGTGCTCGGCATCGGGCCCCACCATGAAGCCCGAGACGTCCTGCACGAAGACGAGCGGGGTGCCCTGACGGTTCATCGCCTCGATGAAATAGGCAGCCTTTTCGGCCGACTCGGCGTAGATGATCCCGCCGAACCGGGGGGGACCCGCGCGCGAGTCCTTCACCACGCTGCGCCGGTTGGCGATCACTCCCACGCCAATGCCCGATACCGAACCGGTGGCGCAGATGAGCTCGGCGGCGTGGTCCGGCTGAAACTCGATCAACCCCTCTCCATCCATGAAGGTTTCGAGCACGGCACCCATGTCGTAGGGCCGCCGATGGTCGTCGGGGATGAGCTTGTACAGGTCGGCAGCGGGGCGCCTGGGGGGATCGAACTGCTCGCCGGTGCCGCGGTCCGGATCTTTCGGGAGGTCCGCGACCAGCGCCCGCAGCCTCGCGATGCAGTCCTCGTCGTCCGCAGCCAGGTAGTGCGCGACGCCGCTGACGCCGGTGTGCACGGCCGCTCCGCCCAGCGCCTCGCGGTCGACCGACTGGCCCGTGGCGCCCTTCACGAGGTTCGGGCCTCCGAGACCCATGAAGCTGGTTCCCTCGACCATGAGGATCAAGTCAGAGAGCGCAGGCAGGTACGCTCCACCCGCGATGCAGGGACCCATGACCGCGGCGAGCTGGGGAATCCGCAGGTAGCGCCGCATGATCGAGTTGTAGTAGAAGATCCGGGCGGCGCCGTACTGGCCCGGAAAGACGCCGCCCTGGTACGGCAGGTTCACGCCCGCGGAGTCGACCAGGTAGATGATTGGGATGCGGCACCGCATCGCGATCTCCTGGGCGCGCAGGATCTTGGTGATGGTCTCGGGCCACCACGATCCCGCCTTTACGGTGGCGTCGTTCGCGACGACGACCACCTCGCGGCCCTCCACCACGCCGACGCCGGTGACGACGCCGGCACCGGGGGCCTTGCCGTCGTAGCGGTCGTGCGCCACCAGAAGTCCGACCTCGGCCCAGATCGTGTCGGGATCCAGGAGCAGGTGCAGCCGGTCGCGCGCGGTGAGCTTCCCTCGGTCGCGCTGTCGCCGGATCCTGGCGGTGCCGCCACCCAGGCGCAGCCGGCCGCGCAGGTCGATCAGCTCGCTAGCCAACTCGCCCATGCGGCCCGGGCGCGCGGACGATCGGGCGTCGGCAGGCTTCACAGGCTGCTCGATCCCCTGGCTAGTAGGGGTCTTCCCGCTCGGCGAACCAGTCCTGGATGTAGGCAACGGCTTCGCCGGTGGTTGTTCCGGGGCCGAAGATCCGGCCGACCCCCAGTTTCGAGAGCGAGTTCGCGTCTTCCCGGGGGATGATGCCGCCGCCGGTGAGCAGGATGTGCCCGAGCCCTTCGGCGTCGAGGAGTTCGCGGACCCGGGGAAAGAGCGTCATATGGGCGCCCGAGAGGACCGACATGGCGACGACGTCGACGTCCTCCTGGACGGCCGCCGCAACGACCATCTCGGGAGTCTGATGGAGCCCCGTGTAGATGACTTCGAACCCCGCGTCGCGAAAGGCCGCCGCTATGACCTTCGCCCCCCTGTCATGCCCGTCCAGCCCCGGTTTGGCGACCAACACACGAATCCTTCTGTCGGACTCCGGCATTCGATCTCCTAGGGCATTTCCACGAAGCAGACCGCTGGAATGATAGTCCTCAACGGGGGACCTCGAAACCGCGCTCCCCGGGTTGGGAAGCGGCCAGGCCTTCGCCTTCGGCCACGAGCCGTCCGTCGAAGAGGTGCACGGTTCGCTCGGCCACGTGCGCATAGCGCGGGTCGTGGGTGACCATGCAAATGGTGGCTCCCTGCGCGTGCAGTTCCCCCAGCAGGTCCATTACCGCGCCGCCGTTGCCGGAGTCCAGGTTGCCCGTCGGCTCGTCGGCCAGCAGGATGAGCGGCTCGCCCACCATGGCGCGAGCGACGGCCACCCTCTGCTGCTGTCCTCCGGAGAGCTGAGACGGGAAGTGGTTCTCGCGGTCGGCCATCCCCACGCGCTCAAGCACGGTACGGACGCGATGTCGACGCTCCCTGCTCGGCGTTTCGCGGTAGGTGAGCGGCAATTCGACGTTGTCGAACACGGTGAGGTCGCCGATGAGGTTGAAGGTCTGGAAGATGAACCCGATGGATCGATTGCGGATGTTTGCTCGTGCGCGAGCCGAGAGCGCGGCAACGGATTCGCCGTCGAAGAGGTACTCACCTTCGGTGGGAGAGTCCAGCAGTCCCAGGATGGAGAGCAGCGTGGTCTTGCCACAACCCGAAGGGCCGGCGATCGACAGGAATTCGCCGCGGCCGACGGTCAGGGAGATTCCGCAAAGGGCGCGTGTCTCCACTTCGTCGGTGCGAAACACCTTGCCGACCTCATTGAGGCGTATCAGTGATCTGTCCATATTCGTGTGACGGTCGTTCGAGTGGTCCAGCACCGTCAATGTAGCGGAATCGGCGCCCCCTGCGACCCTGTTGGCACCCTTGCACGAGCCTGAAGCAACACTCCTGGAGCGGTACGCGCGGACGGTCGACCCGAGGCGCGTGCGCCGGGATGTCCCCCTGGCGCCGCTGACCACCTTCCGCATCGGTGGTCCGGCGGATCTCTTCTACCGCGCGCGGACTTCGGAAGAGCTGTGCCACGCCCTGGGCGTCGCTCGGGAGATGGGCGTTCCGAGCTTCCTGCTCGGCCGGGGGGCCAACATCCTCGTCGGTGACGGGGGATTCCGGGGCGTCGTCATACGGTGCGACATCGCCACTATGGAGTTTCGGCCCGGCGGACGGGTCGTGGCCGGAGCGGGCCTGGACACCTTTCCAGACCTCATCAACGCGACGGTGGCGCGCGGCCTGGGCGGTCTCCACCACTTCGTCGGCATCCCGAGTACGGTCGGCGGTGCGGTCTGGCAGAACCTGCACTTCCTCGCCCCGGCACCCGCCCGGGAGCGAACCATGTTCTGGGAGGAGTTCATGGAAGGGGCGACGATCCTCACTCCCGGCGGCGAAGTGCGGTACGAGAGCACCGGATACTTTCGGTTCGGCTATGACTACAGCATCATCCACGACACCGGCGACGTGGTTCTGGACGTGTCACTGAAGCTTGTACCGACCGAGGTCGCGGAACTCCGCAGGGTCATGCGGGAGAATCTCGCCTGGCGCGACGAGCGCCACCCCGACCTGTGGCTCTACCCTTGCGCCGGGTCCATCTTCAAGAAGATCCAGGGGATCGGCGCGGGGCGGCTCGTCGATGAGTGCGGGCTGAAGGGGCACGTGCACGGCGCTGCGCAGATCTTCCACAAGCACGCCAACATCATCGTCAACCTCGGCGGTGCCACCGCGGCAGAGGTGGTGACCCTGATCGAACTGTCGCGCGAGACGGTGGCCCGCGAAACGGGATTCGAGCTCGAGACCGAGATCGAGTTCGTGGGAGAGTTCTGACGCGGCGGTCCCGGCCCTGCCGAGGATCAACGGATGGCGGGGAGCTTCGGGTGGATCCGATTCAACCCGTACCGCCGAGTGCGAAGCGGGTCAGCGGCCCCCGGAAGCGCTTCCACATCCTGCGCAGCAGCAACACGGCCACGGCTCCCAGCCCCGCTGCGAGGCCCCACCACAACCCGACGGGTCCCGCGCCGCGCACGAAACCGAACCAGAGGCTGATCGGGAGACCGAACAGCCAGAACCCCAGGACGTTGTATACCATCGGCCGGAAGGTGTCCGCCACACCCCGCAGCGCGCCTGTACAGACGACCTGCAACCCGTCGACCAGTTGGAACATGCCCGCCACCGGGATCAGAACCGCAGCCACGGCGGCAATCTCGTTTGCCGTGGTGAACAGGGCTGCGAGCTCGCTCGGGAGGGCAAGAAAAACGGCAGCGGTCACCGTCATCGCAACACAGCATACGATCACTGCGCCGCCCCCACACCGCCTCGCCCTGTCCGGCCTGCCCTGTCCGACCGCCCTCCCGACCAGCACCGCCGCCGCCTGGGAGATGCCCACCGGGATCATGAAAGCGAACGCCGCCAGATTGACGGCTATCTGGTGGCCCGCCATCGCCGTTGCCCCAAGCCATCCCATGGCGATGCCGATCGCGCCGAAGGCCCCGAATTCGAGAAAGAGGTGGAACCCGATCGGCGCTCCCAGGCGAATCATCCGCCACAACGGCGCCCTGAGCATTACATCCGGGTGCAGACGCCGCAGATACGGACCGAGCAGAGGCAGGGTCAGCGCCAGAACACAGAGCCACATGAACCACCGGGAGATGGCGGTGGCCCAGCCGGAGCCGATCGCCCCCAGAGCCGGCGCGCCAAGGTTGCCGAAGATGAGAACCCAGTTCGCGAAGACGTTGAGTACGTTGGCCAGCACGATCGTCCACACGATGGGCGACACCCGTCCCACCGCCTGCAGTACCTGGCGGAAGACGATGAATCCGTAAAAGGGCCACATGCCTGCGATGAGGGTGTGGGTATACCCCGCGGCGACGGGAACGACCTCCGCCGGCTGTCGCAGGAGGGTGAAAACCGGACCGGCGAGCGCCATCGGCAGGGTGATCGCCACCGCGAGAATGAGGCTGAGCACCAGTCCACGCTGGATTGACACGCGTATCTGATCATGGTCCTCGGCGCCAAAGGCCTGCGCGACGAGTGGATCGAGCGCAAAGAGCAGCCCCATCCCGAAAACCGAGGTCCCGAAGAAGTAGAGATTGCCGAGGGTGACCGCCGCCAGTTCGATGGCGTCGACACGACCCACCATCGCTGTGTCCACCAGACCCTGCGATACGAGCCCCATCTGCACCACCGCCACCGGCAGCGCCAGTTTGACCAGATCCCGAAACTCGGGTCCGGAGGGTCGAAATGCGGCCAGGGGCGGGCGTTCAGCCACGGCCCAGGGGGGCGATCAGGCCTGAATCCCGGTGGACAGGGGTCCTTTCCGGGGTAGCGTGATCGCGAATTCGGTGAACTCCCCGGGCTCGGTACTCACTTCGAGCTTGCCGCCGTGCTCCTGTATGATCTCATGCGAGATCGAAAGTCCGAGACCCGTACCGCCCGTGCCCGCCTTCGTCGTAAAGAACGGATCGAAGATCTTCCCGACGATCTCGTCGGGGATGCCGGTGCCATTGTCGTGCACGAACACGCTGACGTGATCCTCCGCTCCCTTCGTCCGGACCGTGACCGTGGGAAAATAGTCCGGATCGCCCGACTTCTGCCGGCGTGTATGGGTTGCGTGACATGCGTTGGTGACCACATTGAGGAAGACGCGGCTGAGGTCGCGCGCGATCCCCTCGACCTCGCCCGCGGTCGGATCGAATTCCTTGATCATGTCGACGTTGAAGGTCGCGTCCGCCCCGCGCATCCCGTGGTAGGCCAGCTTCGTGTATTCGTCCAGCATGAGGTTCATGTCCACCGATTCGACGTGCCCGGCTTCTTCGCGGGAGTGCGCCAGCATGCCTTCGACGATGCGGTTGGCCCGCTCGCCATGCTCGTTGACCTTCTTCACGTTGGTGTCGAGATCGCCCAGAATCTCGTCCACGTACTCCCGGTCGATCTCCCCGTTGCCGTCCGCTCCCTCTTCGATCTCCTCCCGCAGTTCCTCGATGAGCTCGGTCGACAGCGCCGCGAAGTTGTTGACGAAGTTGAGCGGGTTCCGGATTTCGTGGGCGATGCCCGCGGTCAGTGCACCGAGAGATGCCAGCTTCTCCTGCTTGACCACCTGCTGCTGGGTACGGCGCAGGTTGTCGAGCGTGTCTTCGAGCTTGTCGTTCTTCGCCTGCACCTCCGCCGCCAGCTTCTCCACCAGGTTGAGCCGCTGTACCTCGACCGCGTGCTGGCGGAAGACTTCCAGCGCGCCGGCCATGTCGGTGACTTCGTCGTTGCCCTCGATCGCCACCTGAACCTCGAGGTCGCCCTTGGACATGCGGCGCGTGGCCCGCGACAGGCTGCCGATCCTGACCACGAGGCGTTCCCCGAAGAACTTCCAGCCGAAGATGGCGAAAGCGACGGTGAAGCTCGTTACCGCCAGCATGAACCAGAAACCGAGGGCGACCATCGTGCTCGAACGGCCGGCCGCGTCCTGGGCAGCAAACTCGGCGTCGTCCACCAGACCCTCGACCTCGGCTCCGAGCTGCGCCGTCGTCTCCCTGCTGCGCGCCACGAGTTCGTCCGCCCGAGCCAGTTCCTCGAGTTCTCCGGTACGCGTTTCCAGCACACCTTCGGCGGACGAATAGATGTCCCGCAGTCTGTCCACGTCTGACTGCAGTCGCGTTCGAGGTCCGGCACGGATGTCGTCCAGCGCGCCGACGACATCGCTCAGCGCGGTCTCCACCCGTTCGTCGGTCGCCCGCAGCACCTCGAGGTCGATCTCCGCGATCGCCTGCGCGATGAGGGCGGTGGTTTCGTTCTGGTATGCCTTGAAGTTGAGCAGGCCCCCATAGTGTCTGAGTTCCAGATCGGTCCGCCGCTGGCTTGGCGGCGCGGCGCCACCGGCCAGTTCCCGGTAGCCGGTGTACATGAAGAATTGCTGATCGTCGAGTTCCTGCTCCACCTGCTGTTGAAGCGCGAGGTTCACGTCGGCCAGTTCGACGTCGAGTTCCTGGAGTCGGGCCTGATAGGCCATGCGACGTTGCACGGACTCGTGGATCAACTCGACGATTTCGATCAGGGCGTCAAGCGTCACCACGCTCTCGCCCGCGCCCCCCTGTGTTTCGTCAGTGGTCTCCGCGCCCATTAACAGAGCAGCCGCTGCGCGTAGCGCGTTTTCGGTACGGCGGACATCGAGCATCACCGAGTCGAGCGCGATGAGATCGGTCGCGGCCACCAGACGGGGTGTCGCGCGCATGAGTTCTGCGCTCTGCTGTGCGACATCGAACGCGCCCACCAGCGCCGGCATGTGCTGCTCCGTGACCTCGGACTGGCGGGCGCTGATGACTCGCATGAGACCCAGCGCCATGACGATGGCCCCGAGCGTAAGCAGCACTCCGCCACCCAGTCCGACCACGATCTGCGTACCGATGCCGAGACGTCCGCCGGTCCACCTTCGGACCCTGGCGGCAGCGCGGTCGGGAAGCGCGCCCAGCAACCACGCGAAGGCCGCGTGCAGCCGGTGATCCAGTGTATTCGTCGGATCCTTCATCGAGTCAAGCGCATGACCGGAACGAATCGTCCGTCACGTATGACCGTGAGGAAAACGGCGTCCGATCCCTGGTTGTCCCTGGGCCCGTACTCGACCACGAAGCCGCCGAGATCGATCGGATCGGACTCCTCCAGGGTCCTGATGAAAGACTCGCGGGTCGGCGGCGCGCCGTCAGGATCCGCGGAACTGCGCAACCCCTCCACCACCAGCCGGCCGGCCAGGTATCCTTCGAGCGAGACGAAGCCCGGCTGAGCCGAGGAGTCGATTTCGCGCAGGGCCGCCTGGTACCGGGCCACCACCGGAATACTCGTGTCGCGGGGAAACGGGACGACCTGGGTGACCACGACTCCGTCCCCACCCCCCCGCAACGCGTTGAGCAGTGCGTTGCTGCCCACGAACGAGATGTTCACGAACACGGCCCGCATGCCGATCTTGCGGGCCCAGAGCGTAAACTCCGCCGCGGCCCCGTACGCCCCGATGATGATGACCGCCTGGGGGTTGGCGTCGTTCAGATCCAGCAGGGCGCGTTTCACCGCGACCGTGTTTCGGACATAGGTGCCCTCGCCGACAAGGGCCATGTTGCGCCGATCGAGCGCTTGTCTGACGCCTGTCAGTCCGGCGAACCCGTAGCTGTCGTCCTGATAGAGGATCGCGATGCGTCTGAATCCGAGGTCCGTGGTGAGTCGCTCCACCATTTCCTCGGTCTCCTGGTAATAGGAGGCACGAAGGTTGACCACGTACCGCTGTTGATCCCCCCTTAGCAGTTCCGCACCCGTAAACGCCCCGATATACGGAACCTGTGCCGCGCTGGCGATCGGCTCGGCCACCCTGGAGGTCGGGGTGCCAACCGCCCCGATCAGCCCGAACACCCCGTGGGATATGAGTTCCCTCGTGTTGGCGATGGCCGCCTCTCCTTCGTAGAGGTCGTCCCGAGCGACGAGCCGAAGCGCGCGACCATGGATCCCGCCGTTCCGGTTCGCCTCCTCGAACGCGGCCCGGACACCCAGATTCATGTTCTCGCCCAGTTCGCGCGCGTTGCCGCTCAGCGCCGCCGACTGGCCGAAGACGATGGAATCGGGGAAGACGCCGCTGCCGCCCGATCCCGTCTGAGCATGGGCTGGCGAAACCTGAAAGCCGACCAGAGAAAGCAGCCCCAGTGCGGCGACCGAAGAGAGGCGGCCGCAACTCATCAGGAACTCCGGTTTTCGTAGCGCAGGCAGAGGCAGGTGATGTCGTCGGACTGGTCGGCCTCCCCGGCGTGCTGGCGCACGGCCGCGACGACCCGATCACTGAACGAGGCAGCGTCGGACCCCGCTACCTCGGCCAGAACCTCAGCCAGCGCATCGTCGCCGAATTCCTCGCCCACTTCGTTCATCGCTTCCGTGATACCGTCGGTGTAGAAGAAGATCGCGTCGCCCGGTTCCAGGTCCAGACTGCCCCCCGGAAAATCGAAACCCGGCAGCACTGCCAGCACCACACCCGATTCACAGTCGATCTGTTGCACTTCTCCGTTCTGCCTGATCACGTAGGGCAGATTGTGCCCGCCGTTCGCGAACATCACGCGACCCGACGACGGATCGAAGCTGGCGTAGAAGAGCGTCACGAACATGGCTTCTTCATTCGACTCGACCAGAAGCTGGTTGACCTCGGCGAGCGCCTTTGTCGGATCGGGTTCGCCGATCGCCGTACCCTTCATCAGCGTTCGGCTGACCATCATGAAGAGAGCAGCCGGAACACCCTTGCCCGAGACATCGGCCATCACGATGCCCATCCGCCCGTCTTCGAGATTGAAGAAGTCGTAGAAGTCGCCCCCCACTTCGAGCGCCGGAGTCATCGCCGCGTGGATTTCGTACCGGGTGTCACTGGGGAAATCGGTCGGCAGGATCGATTCCTGCATCCGGGCGGCCACACCCAACTCGCGCCGAATGGCCACGAGCTCGTCGCGCGACCGGAGGGCCTCGCGCATGACCTCCAGGTGAGCGAGCGTCTTGGCTATCGTCGCCTCGAGGTCCTTGAAATCGATGGGCTTCGTGATGAAGTCGAACGCGCCCCGGTTCATCGCGGTGCGAATGTTCTTCATGTCGCCGTAGGCGGTTACGATAACCGCGCGCAGATCACGGTTGAGCTCGTTCAGCTGGTTGAGCAGGGTGAGGCCGTCCATCTGCGGCATGTTGATGTCGGAAAGCACCATGTCGACATCGTCGTGAGCCTCCAACTGCCTGAGCGCCTCCACACCGTTCTGGGCAAAGACGAGTGTGAGGGTCCCCTTCCGGATCTGCCTGCGGAACTTCTGTCTGAGCAACAGCTCGAGATCGGGTTCGTCGTCGACAACCAGAATCTTTGCCACTATCAAGCCACTCCTCGATTGGATCGGCGTCTGGGGGCCACCAGGTGCCTGCGAGGCATCGGTCACGTGAACACGGAACAGGATCAATGTAGTCTAATCGCCATGTCCCCTCGTCGCCACAAGGGGCTGGAACACTTCCGCGGTCGCCGAACGCGACCGGGCGCACGCGGACGTCGTGGGGCCACGACCGGAGTGGAAGGGGGAAGCCGTACGCCAGCGACCTTCCTGCCGTCCGTTGGATCTCGTCGGGCGAGACACCTGTGGAGCGGTTCTGGACTTCCACGCGATAGGCCAGTACCTTTCGGCGATTGACCACGAAAGGAAGCACGCCTTTAGAGTGATCCGGTGATCGCGTCAGCTTGCAGTGCATCGCCGAGGGCAGCGTCCAGTCAGCTCCCCCCTTGGAGGAGGAACAAGGTGGAGGTCAGGAGTGAATTACACCTCAAGTTGGATAAGGACGAACCCAGACGGGTCGCGGAAGAGTTCGAGGAAATCGCTATGGAGCACGGGGTCCCCATGGGAATCGTGTTCAAGTTCCAGTTGGCTCTCGATGAGCTCCTGACCAACGTGGTCTCCTACGCATTCGACCAATCCGCCGACCCGGTCATCACCGTTGTCCTCCACTTTACGGACGCTCAGGTGACGGCTGTGATCGAGGACAACGGCCGGCCCTTCAACCCCCTGCAGGACGCACCCGCACCCGATTTGGACCTTTCCGCCGAGGACCGCACCGTCGGTGGTCTCGGAATACATCTCACCAAGGCGTTCGTCGAAACGCTCGACTACGAGCGAAAAGACGGGTGGAATCGCCTTAGCCTCGTGCAGCCCCTATCGGCGCACCCGGAGGAACATGCATGAACGTGGAAACCAGCGTTTCTGGAACCACAGCGGTCGCGACAGTGAGCGGTCGCGTCGACTCCGCCAACGCGAAGGACTTTGATCAGGCCCTGCGCGCGATCATCGACCAGGGCGTGAGCGGTCTTGTCGTCGACTGCAGCGGACTCAAGTACATGAGCTCGGCCGGGTTGCGCGTGCTCCTGATCGCCATTCGGAAGACCAACGCCGCAGGTGGCGGGTTGGCCCTGTGCCGCGTTCCCGAGCACATCCGTGAGGTGCTGGAAGTGAGCGGCTTCGTGCGCCTCACCAAGGTCTTCGATACCCCGGAAGACGCCCAGGCCAGCTTTTCCGGCTGAGTCGGCAGTTTCCGGCACAGCCCCATAGCGCAACGTCGGAAGCGGCGGCGGCGTTCGGTTTTGCAGTTCCGTGCGCGTCGCCGCTTTCGGCGTGTCCGCGCATACCCCGCCGGGCGTCCGTGCAAGGCCACGGGGTTAGCCCGGCACCCTAGAAGAACATGAACGCCTGGATCTTGAAGGACCAGTGGCTTCTGTCGCCCGAGGCCTGATAGAGGTCGAGGTTCGCGGAAATCCCGTTCCGACCCGCGGCATAGATCATCACGCCTGGAGTGATCACGGTGCCGGTGACGCTCCCCGGACCCTCCGCATCCGAGTTCGCCCAACTGATGCGAATCAGCGGCTCCCATGCGGCCAGCGAGGAGCCTTCGGGGAATGGCCGATACCACAGACCCATGACCTGAAACGCCGAGAAGTTCGCGTCGTCTGCGAGCTTCCAGTTTCGTCCCTGCAGTCCGTTGACCAGCAGGTGAGGTCCGTTGCGCCAGGTACCCACCTCCAACTCGGCGCCGTACGCGGGCGTGCCCATCGTCTTGCCGCGCGAGTCGAGGGTCTCGTCCATGGCGAGGTAGGCGGAGAGCCGGCTGTTGCCCCCGAAAAACGTGGAGAGTCTAGCTGAAACGGATTTTCGGGTGTTGATGTCCTTCCGGCCCAGACCCTCACCGTTGGTGATCGTAACGCGATAGCCCATGCGCCGGTTCGCGAAGCGGCCGGTCATGAGGAGGCCGGGCTCGTAGTTGTCGAGTCCGAGTGAACCCGTGAACTGGCCGAAAGAGCAGACGCCGCCGACCCCGGGGCAGTGGTCGACCCCGGTGACCCTTCCGTCTCGCTCGATCAGCGGCAGATCCGAGTTGGCAGCCAGCCAGAAATACGACATCGCCTTCTTGAACTGCCCGATCTGTACCTGGAATGCTTCCGATGGCCTGAGCTCAAGGTACGCCTCCAGAACCGAAGCCCCGTGGGCGTTGAATTGAACCCTGCCGCCGACCAGGTCATTGAGTGTGCCGTCGATGGTGACCCACGCCCTGCGGATGAAGAACGTGGCCGGCACATCGGCTTCGCCGGAAGCCTCGTACTGGATCTGGGCCCGCGCTCCCAGCACCACGCGCGACCCGCTGCGGGCGCTGATTTCCTGCGCCTTCGCGGGAGCGCCCGCGGCGGCAAGACCGACCAAAAGAACGGGGATCAGAGCGCGTATCGTCATGTCCATGCCTCTCCCGACGGGTTCGTCCGTGCGCGGAGCGGGCCACCGATTCGCTCCATGCGTTGCCTTGGGCGTTGCTGGGGTCCTGCCAAAGTGAAGGACGCAGGTCCGGTCCAGTCAAGACCCCGAGTGGGGGACCTGAAGTGAGCGAAGTCAGTCCGCGGGAGTCCTTAAGAGGCACCCGCCGACCCGTTCTCCAGGCCGGAGGGCCCGGTGGCCTTGCGTGGTTGCGCCCGGATTCCCATTCTGCCCTGCAACGCTTCCTGACACGCACCATTCTCGGACCCGGCGTCATGCGCGGGGCGTCCAAGTCCGCCGCTTCACTCCGCCGCCGCGCGTCTGGAGCAGCCATGAATCCCACCAAGTTTCCTGCCCCCGTCTCACGTTCAGCCGTCCGACTCGCACTCGGTGCCGTGACCGCGGGACTCGTCGCCGCAGCGGCTCTGGCCCTCTGGCCGGAAGCCGCTGCCGCGCAGGAGGTCGGATCCGAGACCGCGTTCATCTTCAACACGTTCTCCTTCCTCGTCTGGGGCGCACTGGTCATGTGGATGTGCGCCGGGTTCACCATGCTGGAATCCGGCTCGGTGCGGTCCAAGAACGCTTCGGTGATCTGCCTGAAGAACATCGGTCTGTACGCGATTGCGGGGCTCACGTTCTACATCGTCGGCTACGGCCTGATGTACACCGACGTCGCCGGAGGCTTCATCGGGAAGCTGAACTTCTTCTACGGACCTTCAGCCGACGAACTCGCGCTTCTCGCCGGGGATGCAGGAGCAACCTCCGCAGTCGTCGAGAACGGCTATTCCGTCACCTCCGACTGGTTCTTCCAGATGGTGTTCGTCGCGACCACCGCCTCGATCGTTTCGGGCGCTCTGGCGGAGAGGGTAAACCTGTGGGCGTTCTTCGCGTTCACGGCGGTCCTGACGGGAATCATCTACCCGGTGGTGGGCGCATGGACCTGGGGCGGGGGCTGGCTCGCCGAGTTGGGCGAGACGGGCTTCACGGATTTCGCCGGTTCGAGCATCGTCCACTCGACTGGCGGGTGGGCCGCGCTCGCGGGGGCCATCGTGGTTGGGCCCAGGTGGGGCAAGTTCCGCAGGGACGGCACGGTGAAGTTGACGCCCCCGTCCAACATTCCTGCCGTAACGCTCGGTGTCTTCATCCTGTGGCTGGGCTGGTTCGGCTTCAACGGGGGCTCGCAGCTGGCCCTCGGCAGCGCGGCCGACGCCGTGGGCATGAGCAACGTGATCGTGAACACGAACCTGGCCGCAGCTGCCGGTGTGGTGACCGCCATCTTCGTGTCCAGGCCCATACTGGGGCGCACCGATCTCTTCGCCGGATTGAACGGAGCCATAGCCGGGCTCGTCGCAATCACTGCCGGGCCCAACCTCGACGACGGCAGATGGGCGATCGTAATCGGCGCCGTCGGCGCACTGCTGTGCACGATGGGCCTCAGGTTCCTGGAACGGCACCGGATCGACGACGTCGTCGGAGCGGTTCCGGCTCACCTCTTCGCCGGCATCTGGGGGACGCTGGCCGCAAGCATCGCCGCCGGGGCCGACTTCGTCACCCAGTTGATCGGGGTCGTCAGCATCGGAGCCTTCGTCTTCACGGTTTCGTGGGTGATGTGGACCGTTCTTGAGAAGACCATCGGCGTTCGCGTATCGCGCGAGGTCGAAGAGATGGGACAGGATGCGGCGGAGCTGGGCATCGACGCGTATCCGGAGTTTGTCCTGATGGTCGACCAGGACGACGAGCCCGACTATCGCGAAGCCTAGGGGAGTCACAGATAGCGTGACCGTCTCCGCGTTCCTCGGAAACGGCTTCGACGACGAGCCCCGGGCCTGCGCAGCCGGGTCCGGGGCTTTCGCCGACTACGATCTCGAGGCGCGGTTCTACGACGAGGTCTTCCAGAACGACGGCACGCCGCGGGAGTCGTGCCGGAAGCTCGTGAATTCGCTGTCGCGCGCGTCGGCCGACGATCTCGCGACCCTGCAGGAGGGCGTGGCCCGTCGCTTTGTCCACGAGGGGATCACCTTCACCGTCCTGGGCGCGACCAGGATGTCCGAGCACATCATCCCCATCGACTGTGTGCCCCGGGTGCTCACCGCCGCGGAGTGGGACCACATCGATCGGGGGCTCAGGCAGCGTCTTACCGCGATGAACCTGTTTCTGCGGGACATCTACCACGAGGGGCATTCGCTGCGCGACGGCGTGATCCCCCACGAACTGGTGCTCGGGTGTCCCCAATACCGGGTGGAGATGCGCGGGTTGAAGGTCCCGCACGATGTGTACGTGGCCGTCTGCGGGACGGATGTGGTGCGCACCAACGACGGATTCGCGGTGCTCGAGGACAACCTCCGTGTGCCGTCGGGGGTCTCGTACATGCTCGCGTGCCGCACAGCGATAAAGAGGGCTTTTCCACGGCTCTATCGTGCACAGGGAGTCCGCGAGATTTCCCGCTACCCGGAGCACCTCTACACCACGCTCACGTCGCTGGGTTCGTGGGGACGTGATCCGCGGGTGGCGGTTCTGACTCCCGGCCACTACAACTCCGCGTACTATGAACACGCCTTCCTGGCCGGGGAAATGGGTGCGGAGCTGGTGGAAGGGAGGGATCTGGTGGTGCACGACGCCATCGTGTACGTGCGGACCGCGTCCGGGCTGAAGCGGATCGACGTGATCTACCGGCGGGTCGACGACGATTTCCTCGATCCGGTCACCTTCAGATCCGACTCGCTCCTGGGAGTGCCGGGGCTGTTCAACGCATATCGGACCGGCAACGTCGTGATCGCCAACGCCCCCGGGACCGGCGTCGCGGACGACAAGGCGGTGTACTCCTACGTTCCGCGCATCATCCGGTACTTCCTCGACGAGGAGCCCATTCTGGCGAATGTGGAGACGCACCTCTGCCGGGAACCGGACGGACTGGCACACACGCTCGACCACCTGGAGAACCTCGTCGTCAAGGAAGTCGGCGGTTCCGGTGGATACGGAATGCTGGTAGGCCCCCATAGCACTGCCGCCGAGCGGGAGGCCTACGCCGCGCGTCTACGCGCGGACCCCACCAACTTCATCTCACAGCCGGTCCTCGATCTGTCGCGCGCCAGCTGCTTCGTGGACGGACGTCTCGAGCCCCGTCATGTGGATGTGCGGCCCTTTGTACTGCGCGGCCGAGAGGATATCCACATCTCGCCGGGCGGCCTTTGCCGCGTGGCTCTGCGAAAGGGCAGCCTGGTGGTGAACTCGAGCCAGGGAGGCGGTTGCAAGGACCTGTGGATCCTCCGCGACTAGGAAGGCCGGACCGATGCTAGCAAGGGCCGCCGCAGACTTCTACTGGATGGGGCGATACCTCGAGCGCACCGAACACACCGCTCGTCTGCTGGAGTTCCAGCTGACGCGGCTGGTCGACACTCCCGCGGATCAACTGGCCCTCGGCTGGCGCGTCGTCTACACGACCCTCGGACACCCGGTGCCCCTGGTGCCTACGGACGCGGACGAGGCCGAGGTGTTTCTCATCGCGGACGCGTACACTCTGGCGGGAACGCTTGTCGAGGATGTGACCAACCCGAACTCGATGATCTCGTGCTGGTCGCAGGCGAGGGAAAACGCCAGGCAACTCCGTCCCTGGCTCCCTGTGAGAGTCTGGACCTGTCTGAACCAGGGCTTCATGTGGATCCGGGACTGTGACTTTGCCAGGGCGTGGGCCGAGGGACCTGCCGAGCTCGCTCTCGAGGCAATCGACCGGTTGCACCTGCTGGTCGGTGTCGTGGACGCAATGATGTCGAGGGACGACGCCTGGAGGTTCATGGAACTCGGTCGGCTTGTGGAGCGCCTTCAACATCAGGCCGTTCTGCTCGACACCTGGGTCAGGGCGGGCCAGCCATCGGACGGGCCGCGTCTCTCCTGGTCGGACCTGCTGCGCGTGTGCAGGGCTTACGAGCTCTACCGCCGCCGGCGCTCGATCCAGGTCCGGCGTGAATCCGCTATCGGATTCCTGGTGCGCAATCCCGAACTGCCGCGGTCGCTGCGCTTCGCGGTGCACCGCATCGAGCAGCTCCTTTCCGGGATCGATCCGCGAGGGGCGCGCTATCCTCTTGCGGCGCCGCACCGCATGGCCATCCGGCTCGCCGCGTCGGTCGAGATGGACCCTGGCGACGAAGACCAGACGCGGGGGAGTGAGCTCGATTCCTTTTCGGTCCTGCTTCGCGACAGCCGCCAGCTACATGACCTGATCATGGCAACCTATGTCAACTACCCGGTCGAGCGGGGGCTTCCCTCTTGACGGCGCACTTCCTCATCCGGCACAACCTGCAGTTTCGGTACGACGCTCCGGTCGGCGGATCGGTCACTACGCTCCATGTATCACCCGTGCGAAGCCGCCGGCAGCTTCTGCATGACCTCTCGGTCCGCACCGACCCCCCCGGTGCCATCTTCGAGTTCACGGGCCCGTTCGGAAACAGGGGACATTTCTTCGACCGGCACGGCCGCCACCGGAGACTCACGATCCGCGTTCGTTCCAGCGTGGAGGTGGCTCCCCCCGCAACACTCCCCGCACAGCTCGCACCGGATTCGTGGGAGGCCCTGCGGAAGGACATTGCCACACCCGACCGCTGGCTGATGCTCCAGCCGAGCCGATTTGTGCGCATGTCACCCTCCCTGGCCGGTTTCGTGTCCAGAAACCGGATCGGCCAGGCCGCGGATCTTCTCACCAGCATCCGGCAACTCCGGTCGACCCTGCACAGCGCCTTCGAGTACGCCCCCGGGAGCACCGTGGTGGACTCTCCGATAGAGCATGTCCTGGAGGCCGGGCGGGGCGTCTGCCAGGACTACGCTCACGTCATGGCCTCGATCCTCCGCAGCTGGGGGGTACCGACGCGGTACGCATCCGGCTACCTGGGCCCGGACGGAAACGACGACCAGCACAGCCAGAGTCATGCCTGGGTGGAGTCCTGGCTGCCCGGGTTCGGGTGGCGCGGCTTCGACCCGGCCAACGACTGCGACTGCGACGAGCGACACATACGAGTAGCCGTCGGGCGCGACTACGCAGATGTGCCCCCCGTACGCGGCACCTTTCGTGGTGACGCCGACTCGACGCTCCAAACCGAGGTCTCCGTGACCCGGCAGGAGCCAAATCCCACCGATTCCTGAACCCCGTGCCTCCGCAGCGAACCGCCGCCGAGGCCAGCCCTCACTGGAAGGAGCAAAGCATGAATCCGTCCCGACTCGCAACCCACTGCCTCCGGACCCTTTGGCTTCCGACCCTTTTCGCCCCTCTTTTCACCGCCGCCCCGGTCATCGGCCAGTCCGCCTCCGTCGGAGCCGACATTGTCAGTCGCTACGTCTGGCGCGGCACCGACTTCGGGGAGTCGCTGTCCGTTCAGCCCGCGCTCACCTTCGGGTTTGGAGGCCTGGAGGTCGGGGCGTGGGGTTCCTACTCCATTTCGGCATCGGGAGCGGACGCGAACGAGAACGACCTCTGGGCGACCTACACGATCAACGCCTCCAACGGGGCGTCCATCGCCTTCACCGTGACCGACTACTACTTCCCCGCCCCGGGCGCCGAGGAGGGTTTCTCGTACACCAATTCCCACACCCTGGAACTTGCGGTCGGTTTCACCGGCCCCGAGAGCTTCCCGATCTCGCTCTACGGGGGCATGATGGCCCGCAACGACCCCGACAACTCCGTGTATCTCGAGGCCAGCCTGCCCGTCTCGGCATTCGCGGATGTCGATGTCGGCCTTGTCGCGGGCATGGTCGCCGGCGCCAGCGGGTTCTACGGCACCGACGGCGCCGCGGTGGTCAACCTGGGCGTCAGCGCCAGCAAAGCCCTCGAGATTACCGACTCGTTCGCACCGCCGGTGAGCGTATCCTACATCTTCAACCCCGACTCGGACCGCGCTTTTCTGGTGTTCGGCCTCAGCGTGGCGCCGTAGCGCCGCGACGGCTCAACTGTCCCCGGACGCCTCGGAGACGAAAACCAGCTCACGATTCAGAAAGCGCTCCAGGTCGATCAGTGCCCGATAATACCTGCGGATGGCGTCCCAGTAGCCGCGCTGGCCATCCAGGAATGTCCGCTGGGTGTCGAGGAGCGTGAGCAGCCCGATCTCCCCGACTCTGTAGCCTTCCCGGGTCAGTTCCAGCAGTTCCGCCGAGCGCTCCAGGATGTCGCTCTCGAACCTCGCCACGGCGGCGAGACCCGTCTCGTAGCCTGCCCATGCACGCTCGGCCTCGCGCCCGAGGTCGAGCCGGGTGCCCTCGACCGTCCAGGCCGCATGCCGTTCGATTGCCCTGGCTTCCCTAATGCGCGCCCGGCCGTCTATCGCGCCCCAGAGCGGAACCCGCAAGCCGAGTTGCGCACCGTGGTGCACCCATCCCTGGCCGAAGTCCTGGCGATAGTACTGGACCTCGATGTCCGGAAACAGACGGCTCCAGCCCTCCCTGACACCGGCGTTCGCCGCGGCCAGCCTTTCCACGGCAGAGAGCAGGCCGGCATGGTCCGACACGGCAGACCGCAGTTCGCTTCGCGCGATGTCCACTGCTACGTACGCCATGCTGTCGGGAAACTGGAAGGACCGGGAAGCCGAATCCGCATCGAGCCCGATGATCGCCAATAGTTCGTGCCGGGCATTCGCAAGCGCCTGCCGGGCCGCCGCCCGTGTGTTTTCGGCACGAGCCCTTTCGACCTCGGCCTTCATCAACTCGAGCCCACCGGCCTCTCCGACCTCGACACGCAGCTGCGCGGCCTCCTGAAGCTCCTGGTACAGCCGCAGCTCCGCTTCCGCCAGCTGCAGCATCTGGCGCGCGTATACGACCTCCGCATAGGCCTGCTTGACCGACGCCCGCAGCTCCGCGTGCATGGCCGTCACATCGAGGGCCGCCGCGCTGCTCGTCCGGGACGCGCGGCTGAGGCCGTACCAGGTCGTCAACGGGAATTGCAGCCGCTGAGCGAGGCTCCAGCGCTGTTCGTGAAAGCCGGAGGCGTCGGAAAGCGGAATACCCTCCTTCATGTAGGCGAGCGTTGGCGCCTCCAGCCCAAGAGCCTGCCACCGGCGAGCCCGGGTGGCCTCCGCCTGTTCCCGCATCTGGTTGAAACCCGGATTCCCGGCTTCGGCCAGCTCGATCGCTTCCCGGACGGAGACCGACCGCAACACGCGTTCCGAACCCGATGCCTGGGCGCCAAGGCCCGACGGGATCCCACAGGAGAGCAGGAGGAAGCCGACGATGGGAACGGACCAACCCCGGGGTGTCCGGTTCGGTCCCGCGGGTACTCGGGCGTCGCGTTCCATCCAGTGGTATATCGTCGGCAGGACGAAGAGCGTGAGGAGTGTCGCGGTGATCAACCCACCGATGACGACGCTGGCCAGCGGGCGCTGCACCTCGGATCCCGGCCCCACGTTGAATGCCATGGGGATGAATCCGAGGCTCGCCACCAGCGCTGTCATGAGAACGGGACGCAACCGATCACCCGCTCCCTGCACCGTTGCCTCGCGGACCCCCATTCCAGACCTCCTGAGATCGTTGAGATGGGCGACGAGCACGATCCCGTTCAGGACGGCGACGCCGAAAAGGGCAACGAATCCGATGCTGGCCGATACCGACAGATAGAGGTCCCGCGCCAGAAGGATGAAGATGCCGCCCGAAAGCGCGAACGGAAGATTCAGGAGGATGAGAAAGGCATGGCGCATCTCCCCGAACATCATGTAGAGGAGGCCGAGAATGATCAGCAGTGCGAGCGGGACCACGACGAACAGGTGGCGCATCGCGCGCTGCTGGTCTTCGAACGCTCCCGCGTACTGCAGGAAGTTCCCCGCCGGCAACTCGATCCGCTCGTCGATCGCCTGACGCAGGTTGGCCACGTACGTCCCAATGTCGATATCTGCGAGGTTGATCCCCACGATGATCCTCCTCCATCCGTTTTCCCGGGCGATCTCACGCGGCCCTTCCCGTGCGTTGACAACGGCTACCCGAGACAGCGGAATCCACCCGCCGCCCGGCAGCTCGACCGGCGTGTTCAGGATGTCCTGAAAGGTGTTTCGCATCTCCTCCGCGTAACGGACCACGATGTCGAACCTTCGTTGTCCTTCGAAGACCTGTCCGACCGCCTGACCTCCGATCCCCGCCTCCACCACCTCCTGGACATCGGACACGTTGAGTCCGAACGACGCGATGGCCTCGCGATCGATCTCGACGTTCAGATAGGGCTGCCCCGTGTTTCGATCGACGAAGAAGTTCTCCGTGCCGGGCAGGTCGGGGAGAAGCGCGACGATGTCCCGGCCGATCCCGTTCAACTCCTCCAGGTTTTCTCCGAAGACCTTGACGGCCACATCCGACCTCACGCCGCTGGTAAGCTCGTCCACGCGCATTGCGATCGGCTGCGTGAAGTTGTAGCTCAGCCCCGGCTCCGTGAGCAGGAACGGACGGATTTCCTCGATGATGTGCTCCTTCGTCAGCCCCTCCCGCCAGGTCTCCCGGGGCTTCAGGATGACCCATACGTCCGTCTGATGCACCCCCATCCAGTCGTTCGCGAGATCGGAGCGCCCCGTCTTGGGTACAACCGTCTCGATCTCCTCTATGTTCCGCAGGAGTTCCCCCGCGAACCAGTTGGCGTTCTCCATCGACTCGTCCAGCGTCACGCTCGGCATACGCACCTGCTCGACGAGGATCGAGCCCTCGTCCAGCTCGGGCAGAAACTCGGTGCCCAGCAGCGGAAGGACGGCCAGGGAGACGCCGAAGACAGCCAGGGCCGACGCCAGAATCGGGAGTCTGCGATCCAGATGCCTTTCCAGGAAGCCCAGATACCGGGGCCTGAGCCAATCCATGACGTAGTTCCCGCGGAGCCTGACTCCCCGCCGGAAGGTGAGCGCCGCGATCGCGGGCACGTAGACAAACGCCAGGATCAGGGAGCCGAAGACGGCGGTGGCTACGGTTATCGCCATCGGCCGATACAGGATTCCCTCCATGCCGCCGAAGGTCACGATCGGCACGTAGACCATGAGGATGATCAGCACGCCGAAGAAGATCGGCCGGGCAACCTCGTGGGCCGCTTCCCGCATCACCGCCAGCCGCGGGCGTTCGGCGCCGGCCTTCTGGAGCCGGTGCACCATGTTCTCGACCATCACCACGGATCCGTCGACGACCATTCCGAAGTCGATTGCGCCGAGGCTCATCAGGTTGGCCGCAAGGCCGAACTCCTGCATCCCGATGAATGCGAAGAGCATGGAGAAGGGAATGACGCTCGCCACGATCAGCGCACCGCGGAATTCGCCGAGGAGCAGAAGCAGCACGGCGATGACAAGGAAACCGCCCTCCAGGAGATTCCTGGTCACGGTCTCCGTTGTGCGCTCCACCAGGTCGGCCTGATCGTAGAACTTGACGATGCGTACTCCGGCGGGGAGGCTCCGGTTCGCTTCGTCTATCCGCGCTTCGACATCGCGGATCACCTCGCGGCCGTTCCCCCCGCGGAGCATCATGACGATGCCCGTGACGACCTCTCCGTTCCCGTCCTGCGTGACCCCGCCCTGTCTGAGTTGCCGGCCCAGCTCCACACGGGCGACATCACTCAGGTAGAGCGGCCGATCATCGAGATTGGCGAGGACGATCCGCCTCAGGTCCTCTTCTCCGCGGATCTGGCCGAACCCCCGCACGATGTACTGCTCCCGGTTGTGCTCGAGGAAGTTCCCTCCCGAGATGCTGTTGTTCTCCCTGATCGCCTCGATGACCCGGTTGAGCCCGACGCCGTAGGTGCGCAGCGCCTCGGCATCCACGACAACGTCGTACTGTCGGACGAATCCGCCGAAGGAGTTGATCTCGGTGACCCCCGGCACCGTCTTCAATTGAGGGGCCACCAGCCAGTCCTGAATGGTGCGGAGTTCGGTGAGGCTGTACCCCTCGCCCACGACGACGTACTGATAGATCTCGCCCAGGGCGGTCGAGATGGGGCCGAGCTGGGGAATCGCAACGCCCTGAGGGAGCTCCCCCGCAACCGACTGGACTCTCTCGCTCACGATCTGGCGAGCAAAATGGATGTCGGTGTCCTCCTCGAACTCCGCCGTGACCGCGGACAGCCCGAAGTGACTGATCGACCGTACCTCACTGATCCGGGGAAGCCCGTTCAGGGCGGTTTCGATCGGAAAGCTGACGAGCTGCTCCACCTCCAGCGGCGAATACCGGCCCGCCTTCGTGATGACCAGAACCTGTACCGGGGTGACATCCGGCAGAGAGTTGATCGGAAGCCGGGTGAGTGCGGAGATCCCTCCGACACCCATGAGCGCCACCAGCGCAATGGCGACCACGCGCTGGCGCAGGCTCCAGTCGAGGATGCGGTTCAGCACCCGGCGACCCCCTCGGCTGCAGGGACCGGGTCACGGGCTCGCGGCCCCGGAGGGTGTGGCCTCACGGCTCCTCTCCGTACTCGGCGAAACGGGCAAGCGCCTTCAGTGTGAAGACCTGCGTGGTCGCGACGACATCGCCGGGTTCGATACCGGACCCGATGATCGCTTCCTCGGCCCCGAGACGAGCGACCTCGACCGGAGTCGGGATCCAGGACATGTCGTCTTCCCCGCGGACGAACACGACGGCCGTGTCCCCTTCGTATTCGACCGCGGAAAGCGGCACCACGATGACGGGTTCGCCGGGCTGTGCACGCACCGTTACACGGACGCTCTGTCCGGGGATCAGTGCACCGTTCACCACCAGCGGGATGATCGCCACCACCGATCGACTCCCATCCCCGACCATGGGGCTGATGGACATGATCGAAGCCTCGAACGCGCGGCTCGGCACGGCGGGCAGGGCCACCCTGGCCGAGTCTCCGGCCCGGATCCAGGAGGCGTTGTCCGGTGTCAGGAAAGCCTGGACCAGCACACGTTCGGTGTTGACGACGCTCATCATCTTCTCGTAGGCCATCACCGGCTGGCCGAGCTCGATCAGGTGTTCCCCCACCACCCCGTCGATGGGAGACCTGAGGACCAGAAGCGGACGGTCGACATCTGAAGCGTGCCATCGGGCCAGGTCCCGATCGCCGACTCCGAGGCTTCGGAGACGGATCCACGCCGCGTCCGACCGCGCGGTCGCCCTGGCCAACTCCGCCCGCGCGGCTTCCAGCACGGACGCCGGACTGATTCGGCTGTCGACCAGGGGCTCGTATCGCTCGACCTGGAGCTGGGCGAACCGCCGCTCCGCCTCCTCTTCGCGGTAGCTCGAGACCAGATTCGCCAGTTCCAGACTCTCCAGCTCGGCGACGACCTGTCCCCGCTCGACCGCCTCTCCCTCGTGGACGGCCATGCTCGAGATCCGTCCGCTCAACGGAGCACTTACCTCCGCGTAGTAGTCGGGAGCCCACGTCACCGTCCCCGGAACCTGTATGCCGAACCGGACGGGCGCGCGCGACACCGTCACCGTCCTGATCGCCAGCGTCCGGGCCTGAGCTTCGGTGAGGCGAACAAGACGCTCGCCGGGCCCGTCGGAAGTGACCTCGATCGAGGGTGGGGTTCCCACGTCGGTCCGCATGGACTCCGGGGAGGGAATCTCGCACCCGGTGGCCAGGATGCCTGCAAGCACGAGCGACAGGCGATTCCTCCGGGCCGGGCGCAGCCAACGTAGCTCGGTCAAGGCGGATCCCCCCGCTGGCATGGAACAGTAGCTTTCCGGGGCACGCGTCGGATCGCCCGCCCAGGTGCACGGCAACTTGCGTCGACCATTGCGGTTCGGTCAAACCGTCCCGCCGATCGGGCGCTCGCTGGCCCGCGACTGGTGGGACAGGGCCGAGGCGCTCGCCGGGGTGCCGCCTAAGCGCCTCCGCGGCTGGCACTCCCTGAGGCGGAAGTTCGCCTCCGACCTCATGAATCAGCCGCTCAAGGTGCTCTGCGAATTCGGCGGTTGGAAGACGGCCGCGACGGTCCTTCAGTGCTATCAGCGCGCCGACGAGGATCGGCTCAGGCAAGCTCTTGAGGAGCGCCAGAGGGCCAGTTCCCGCTAAATTGGCGGGAACAAAAAGCGGGAGTCTTTTGGCGAAATCCCGTAACTTGAGTCGGGGCGGCCGGATTCGAACCGGCGACCTCCTGCTCCCAAACCGACGAACGACAGACGCATATCACGGTAAGAAATCCTGTAAGTTCAGGTGGAGAAACACGATCTGCGTATCTTACCGTTATGTCATGTCGGAATCCACCGTCCCGAATCAGCGCGGAGAACGGATCATTGGGACGGAATTTGGACTGACCAGGTGCCTCACGGAGATATCTTGACAACCGGTTTGTTGGTGCCGCATTCCATGCGGTTTGGAGGTGGCACTCAACGCGTGAACAGGTCCTTCGCCGCCGTTGGGCTGGGGTACCAATGGCGGCGGAGGGTGGTTCGCGGATGCGGTGCTGACCGTCGAGGACGGTCGCCGGATCCGGCACGAGGTGCGCTTCGTTCATCACAATCGGACGGAGCCTGAACGCCGAGGGCGTCCCTCGAAGGCGCGTCCCGTACGCTTCCGTCGCCGAGTACTACCCACCCATCGGTGCGACCGGACTCACTCCGTATCCATTAGGCCGGGCGACTGAATCGGCTCGCCAAGGCATTGGCCAGCGTCTCGATAGCCGCGTAGATCGGTTTCACGGCGAGGCCGGACGCGAACGCGATCACGACGGGTGCCATCGCGATTGGGGCCGGGACGTCCGCGCTCGTCGCGTCGCCCCTGCCTGGAGCGGCCAACTCTCCCACAGGCGATCCGAAGTCCGTAAAAACTACGACCGCGAACACGGCGATCATCGCACCGAGGAAGATGCGCACGATATCACCCTGCTGTCGCACTCGCTCGTAGGTCTGTTCGGACAGCCTGTTAGAGAGATGCTTGGCGAGAAACGTGCATGCGCCGACACTTCCCCAGAGTGCGGGGATGAGCAGGGAGTTTAGCGCTCCCAAGAGCGTCACCCAGAACCCATCGGGCCGGAGGAGGTGCGGGACCGCATGCACAACGAGAGCGATCCCGAAAAGCACGACCCCGACCCACAACGGCCGGTACGACGCGCTCCATAGCCCAGCGGCCGCGGTGTCCAGAACGCTACGGCCGTTGACGCCACGCTTCTCATACGTCACGCTCGCGACCTTGGTGTACGCTTCCATCAGGATCTTCCAGCTTGTCGCCGAGGGCGATGACGTGGCCTTTGCTATCGCTTCGGCAAGCGTGCCCAATGGATCGTCGCCACCCTGGATTTCGTCGTCTCCAAACAGACCGTTCCCGTGGCGGCCGACATACAGCGCGAGGGCGTTGGCCTCATCAAGAAGTGTGTTGCCGTTCAGTTGCTCCCACGTACTCGCGTGGTCGTCATCCGCGGCATCACCCCTGGGTTCGTTCATCGGTGCTTGATCTTGTTCAACCATGGGCACAGCCCTCCTCGTGCAATCAACTCTCCGAGCTGTCTTGAGGCACCGGGATCGGGACCGGGGCACTCACCCCTCTTCGCACCGTCTGACCTCCAGTCATTTCCACGCCAACCTCGGTTTCTCTCCACTTGAGAGTTGATCGAATGCCGCCAGCACATACCGCTGCGTCCGGCACTCTCCGAACTCCCTTATCTCATGTTGCTTGAGCGACGGGGAGGGGGTGCATGGGCTACGCGAATCCAGGATCCATTCGAGATCGGACCGCCCCAGCGCAGTCCTTCCGCACGGTCGCTGGTTAATGTCACTCCTCGGGTGGCTCGTCGCCAAACACGTCCATCACGGCACCGCGAACCGCCTCGCTTTCCGACGGGGACGGGTCCGAATTCAAGTGTTTCGCGAGGCGCGCGGCCAGCTCCCGGTGGTCTTCAATCTGCACCAGAAAGAACATGACGCGCGCTTGCTCGTATACCCGCCCGATTGCATGCCCCTGCTCAAGTGCCCTGTCAACCCATTCTCCAAACTCGTGGTCGGCTTCCTTCTGGCGTGCCCCTTCCATCAGACGTCCGCGACGGCTGCGGGCACCGCCGCGATGGCGGGCGGTCCGGCTTTGCGTCGTTCTTCGGCTTGGCCCTTGAGTACTCCAGGCCGCGTGCCTCTTCCCGTGTTGGTTCGGTGCGACGCGCGAAGTCCCCCGGCCAGGTGTCGGTCGGCGCGCGGGTCGGTCAGTTCCATGAGTGCAACCTCCCAAGGTGGGTGTTCGTGTCGGATCGTCTACGGGCTTGCATATCAATCATGGACATCGTGAGGCGCGGGGTTCGCCGAGAGATCTGGCACCTCGCCTCGTCTCAGTTGGTCGAATGCGGCCAACGCATACCGCTGCGTCCGGTACTCGCCAAACTCCCGCGTCTCGTGCTGCTTGAGCGACGGAAATGAGGTGCCAGGGCTGGTAGAATCCAGGATCCATTCGAGATCGGCCCGCTCCAGCCGGTACATCCGTGCGAAGATCGCGTCGAGTTCGCATTGGAGCCGATGGCGGCGCGGATCGTCCCACGGGAACGGCCGCTCGTGGTAGCCGAGGTCCGTAGCGAATCCCTCAAGCTCATGACCCGTGTAGATCAACTCCAGGATGCGGGGCACGACGAGTTCGACGTACCTGCTTCCGCATCCGGCGTCCTCCAGGTAAGCGTCCGGCGGCAGGACGGGTAGCTGCTTCACGATGAAGAAGTTCATGTTGACGCCTCCGACCGAGAACCTCGCGGCCCAGTCGAGAGGGATGGAGTTCATGTTGGCGACGATGAGGGCGGCAGCGACCGCCGGAGCCGTGGTGTAATCGACCACCGGTGCGCTGTTGCCCACGCCACCGGAAGCGAGGCCGGTCGTGATCACCGTGCGCTCGTTCGTGGCTGTAGTGATTCCGCGCAGGGCCTGAAGCCATGCACTGTGATCGACGTTGACGAGCGGGGCCTTGTTGCTCACAGCGGTTCCCGGGACGGTGGCGAAGATTGCAGTTCTCTGGTCCGTCGAGCGTGCAATGTCTCTGAAGACGAGGAGCCAAACACGATGGTCGTACCGGAATCGCTCAGGCCGAGGATCGGAATCACCGTGAAGATCCCCGTGCGCTCGTCGGTCGCCCTCGTGATCTTCCGGAGAGCGAGTTGATGGCCATTTCTTCGAGAACGCGGAGCGTGGCCTGCCTGCCTGCCTGCCTGCCTGCCTGCCTGCCTGCCTGCCTGCCTGCCTGCCTGCCTGCCTGCCTGCCTGCCTGCCTGCCTGCCTGCCTGCCTGCC